>JBGALT010000110.1:0-26307 GCA_044223665.1 Sandaracinaceae bacterium
CTTCCCGGGAAACACCGAGACGTGCGATGCGGCGGGGCACGACGAGGACTGCGATCCCTCGACGGTCGGGCCGCGCGATGCCGACGGGGACGGCGCGATCGATGCGGCGTGCTGCAACGGCGCGAGCTGCGGCGAAGACTGCGACGACGCGCATGCGAGCGTGCACGTGGGCGCGACCGAAGCCTGCAACGCGGTCGACGACGACTGCGACGGCGCGACCGACGAGACCGTGATGCGCACGGCGTACCGCGACGCCGATGGCGATCTGCACGGCGACCCCGCGGCGGCGCGCAGCGTCGGGTGCGCGCTGCCGGCCGGCTACTCCGAGACGGGCGACGACTGCGACGACTCTCGGGCCGATCGGAACCCGACGACGGTCGAGGCGTGTGATGGTGTCGACAACGACTGCGACACGCGCATCGACGAGTCGGTCGGCTCGACCTACTGGCCCGACACCGATGGCGATGGCTTCGGCGACGCGCACGGCACGAGCGTGATGGCGTGCGCGGCGCCGCCCGGCACGTCTTCGCTCGCGACCGACTGCGACGACACACGGCAGCTCGTGAACCCGGCCACGACCGAGCTTTGCGACGGGCTCGACAACAACTGTAACGGCACGGTCGACGAGTCCGGGCCGCGCTCGTTCTATCGCGACGCCGACGGCGACGGGTTCGGGGACGCAGGCGACGTCGTCATGATCACGGCGTGCACGCCGCCGAGCGGCTACGTGGCTCGCTCGAACGACTGCAACGACGGCGACGCGGACGTGCATCCCGGCGGCGCCGAGCTCTGTGACGGGCTCGACGGCGACTGCTCGCTCGGGCTCGCCGGCGGCGGCCGCGACGCGAGCGAGGACCGCGACGGCGATCACCACGCGCCGACCGCCGCGACGTGCACGGGCGGGCCCTACGCGAAAGACGACTGCAACGACGGCGCCGCGCTGATCTACGGCGGCGCGCCCGAGCTCTGCGACGGCCTCGACGACGACTGCTCGACGGGCGGCGGCGTGCTCGTGGAGGAGGACGCGGACTTCGACCTGCACAGCCCGCCGAGCGCGACGTGCGCCGGCGGCAGCTTCGCGAAGAACGACTGCGTCGACGGCAACGCGGCCATCCACGGCGGCGCCCTCGAGCTCTGCGACGGCCTGGACGACGACTGCTCGACGGGCGGAGGCATCGAGCCGCTGGAGGACGCGGACGGCGACGGGCACACGCTCGTGGGCGCTCTCTTCTGCATGGGCGGCACCCTGCCGCGCGACGACTGCGACGACACGCGTGCGAGCGTCTACCTCGGCGCGGCGGAGCTCTGCGATGGGCTCGACACCGACTGCCGACAGGGCGGCGGCGCCGCGACGGCGGAGGACCAGGACGGCGATCACCACGCGGGCCTGGCGGCGGCGTGCAGCGGCGGGCCCTACGCGAAGGACGACTGCGACGACGCGGTGGTCACGACGTACGGCGGCGCGAGCGAGCTCTGTAACCGCATCGACGACGACTGCTCGCTCGGCGGGGGCGTGGACGCGGCCGAGGACGTGGATGGCGATGGGCACGCGGGCCTCGCGGCGGCGTGCAGCGGCGGGCCTCTGCCGAAGGACGACTGCGTCGACACCGACGCGATCATCCACGCGGGCGCGGTCGAGCTCTGCGACGGCCTGGACGACGACTGCTCGATCGGCGGCGGCGCCGCCGCGAACGAGGACGCGGACGGCGATCACCACGCGGCGAGCGCGGCGGCGTGCAGCGGCGGGCCCTACGCGAAGGACGACTGCGACGACACGAGCGCGATCGTGTACCCGGGCGCGGCCGAGATCTGCGACCGTGTGGACGACGACTGCTCGAGCGGCGGCGGCGTGCTCGCGAGCGAGGACCAGGACGGCGACGCGCACGCGGCACCGGCGGCGACGTGCACGGGCGGCCCCTTGCCGAAGGACGACTGCGACGATCTCGACGGCACCAGCTATCCGGGCGCGCCGCCGGTCGTCCCGACGCTGGTCTCGCCCGAGAACGGCGCGCGCACCGGGAGCGCGCTCGTCGCCGCGAGCCGGCGGCCGACGTTCCGGTGGCGATCGCACGGCGGCTGCGGCCTGAGCTACGACCTGCAGGTCGACGACTCGTGTGGGGTCGCGAGCTTCGCGTCGTGCACGTTCGGCTCACCCGAGCTGGACGTCACGGGGCTCACGACGACGCGCCACACTCCGGCGAGCGAGCTGCCCGTGCGCACGACGGCGCCGGTGGGCACGCGCTACTTCTGGCGCGTGCGCCAGTGCTCGGGCGCGACGTGCTCGGCCTGGAGCGCGGTGCGCTACGTGGACGTGGGGCGCGTCGCGAGCGACTACGACGGCAACGGCTACTCCGACGTCGTCGTCGACGCGATGTGGCAGGGCACGACCTACCAGGGAATCGTCTACGCGTACTACGGCGCGAGCGCCGGCCTGCCGACCGCGCCCTCGCTCGTGATCAGCTCGCCGAGCGGGCAAGGCACCGATCCTCAGCGCGGTGAGTTCGGCGTGCTCGCTTACGCGGGCGACGTGGACGCCGATGGCTACGGCGACCTCGTGATCGGGCACGACCGCTACGATGTCGACGCGTTCAACACCGACGTGGGCATCGCCTATCTCTATCGTGGCGGGCCCAGCGGACTGCCGGCGGCGCCCTCGGCGACCATTCCTTCTCCCGGCGGGTCGCGCTTCGGATACGCGGCGTCGACCGCGGGCGACGTGAACGCGGACGGATACGCGGACGTGGTCATCACGGCGCCCTTCGGCGGCGACGGAGTCGCGTACGTGTTCCACGGCGGTGCGACGGGCCTCGTGCTCACGGCAGCGAGCGCGCTCCGCAGCACCGACGGAACGACGACGAGCCAGAACGGGACGTCGGTCTCCGACGCCGGTGACGTGAACGGCGATGGCTACGCCGACGTGGTCGTCGGAGGCATGCGCTACGCCGGCGGCGGCTCCTCGCAGCGAGGGCGCTTGCTCGTCTTCCGCGGGAGCGCGAGCGGCGTCGTCACCGCGAGCCCGACGGCGTTGCTGGGCCCGGCGCAGACGAACGCGTTCTTCGGCACGAGCGTCGCGGGGATCGGTGACATCGACGGTGACGGCTATGCGGACATCGCCGGTGGCGCGCCGAACGCCGACGCCGCGACCGCCGACGAGGGCGCCGTGCTCGTGTTCCTCGGCTCGGAGTCGGGCATCCGCACGGCGGTGTCCCAGACGATCTGGGATCCGGGCGACCTCGTGCATGCGCAGTTCGGCTACTCGCTCGACGGCGCGGGCGACGTGGACGGGGACGGCGATCTCGATCTGCTGGTGGGCGCGCGCCAGCACTCGCCGACCGACGCGAACGATGGCTCGGGCTTCGTGATCGCGGGAAACGGTACCGGCCTGTCGGCGACCGTGTACGCGATGCCGAACCCGACGGCCTGGGCGGCCGCGTACGACGGCGCGGCCTGCGCGGCGCTCGGCGACGTGAACGCGGACGGCTACCCCGACGTGGGCACCGGGGCCGCCGACTACAAGAACCCGGCCGTCGGTGGGGCCGCCCACGAAGGGAACGTGTTCGTGTACTACGGCGCCGCGAGCGGGCCGCCGATGCTGCCGAGCGTCACCCTCGACAATCCGACGAACTTCACCTACGGCCTCTTCGGCACGCGCTTGCAGTGATCAGCAAGAGTGCTCGCCCCGGAGGCTCCGGACGGGAGCGGGCGTAGCCCGCGGACGGGAGGGGTCGGAGCGGGCGAGCCGATCCGCCAGCCAAGAGTGCTCGCCCCGGAGGCTCCGGACGGGAGCGTCGCCGCGTCAGCGCTCGTCGCGCTCGGGCACGAGGCCGTCGCGGATCGCGCGGCGCACGAGGCCGGTGAGCGTCTGCGCGCCGAGCTTGCGCTTGAGCTGGCCGATGTGCGTGCTGACGGTGCTGCGAGTCACGCGGAGGGCGCTCGCGATCTGGGCGGGCCCCATCTCCTCGACGAGGAGCGTGAGCACGTGGCGCTCGCGCTCCGTCAGCGCCTCGTGGGGCTCGGTGACGACGTCCTCGTTCGCGGTCTCGCCGGAGACGAAGCGTCCGCCGGCGATCACGGCGTAGAGCGCGTCGAGCAGGACGGCAGGGCGGCGGTCCTTGCAGACGTAGCCGCGCGCGCCGGCGTCGAGCACCTGTCGTGCGTACTGCGCCTCGGGGTACATCGAGTAGACGACGATCTTGAGCGCGGGCTCGAGCTGCCGCAGGCGCGCGAGCGCTTCGAGGCCGCCACCGCCGGGGAGCGAGAGGTCGAGGACGAGCAGATCCCAGCTGCCGCTCCCGGCGAGAGAGAGCAGCGTGCGCGCGTGGGTCGCGCGGCCGACGACGCGCAGGTCGGGCGTTGTCGAGAGCAGGTGCTCGAGCCCGTCGAGCACGATCGCGTGGTCGTCGGCGAGAAAGACGTTCGTCACGGCGCAGGCTCCGGTGGGACCACGAGGCGAACGCGCGTGCCCTTCTCCTTGCGGGTGAGCTCGAGCACCGCGCCGATGGCGCTCGCGCGCTCGCGCATCGACTCGAGGCCGTGGCCGGACGAAGGTGCGTCGACGTCGAACCCGACGCCGTCGTCGTCGACCTCGAGCACGACGCTCTCCCCTCGGCGCGAGAGCGAGACACGGATCTCGCGCGCCTCGGCGTGGCGGATGGCGTTCGTCATCGACTCCTGGAGCACCCGGAAGATCGTGAGGCGGCGGGCGTCGTCGACGACGTCGACGTCGTCGATCGCCGCACGCAGATCGACGTCCTCGCGGCCGGCGTGACGCTCGACGAGCCACTCGCACGCAGCCGGTAGGCCCGCGTCGATGGCCCGGGGCCGTAGCGAGCTCACGGTGAAGCGCACGGCGTCGAACATCTCGTCGATGCGCTCGTCGAGGCGCGCGGACGTGGTGGGTGACGGGCCCTCGCGCGCGAGCACGGCGGCCTCGAGGCGCAGGGCGGTGAGCGACTGGCCGAGCTCGTCGTGGAGCTCGGCGGCGAGGCGCCGTCGCTCGTCCTCGAGCAGGTGCTGCGCTCGCTCGGCGAGGCGCCGCACCTCACGGGTCTTCGCGTCGACCTCGCGCACCAGGCGCTCGTTCCACGTGGCGAGCTCTGCGCGCTGGCGCGCGCTCTCGCGCTGCGCGTCGTAGGTGCGGCGCGCGAACTCGGTGGTCGCGTGGCCCACGCCGATGCCGAACACCGTGCACGTGAAGAAGACGGCGAGCGAAGGCGCGGTGCTCGCGTCGTCCCACGCGGAAGGCGAGTGCGCGTACCACGCGAGGTTGTGGACGAGCCCGATGGCCAGACACCAGGCGATGCGGGCCGGCAGGCCTACGAACAGGATTGCGGCGGCGATGGGCGCGAACACGCCCGGCCAGTAGAACGGGTCGTGCGGGAGCGCGCTCGCGTGCCACGCGCCGAGCGCGGTGACGACCAGGAGCCAGGGACCGGCCCAGTACCGGATCGTCCGACGGACGAGGGGGGCCGAGAGCGCGAGCAGAGGCGTGATGCTCACGACGGCGTTGGTGGCGCGCAGAGTGGCAAAGGCGTCGCGCTGGGAGGGGCTCGCGATGGAGACGAGATCGAGAGGCCAGAGGACCACCAGGCCGATGCCCCCGTAGACGATCGCGAGGATCACGAAGAAGCGGAGCGTCCACGTCTGCGCCCAGTCCTCGAAGCGCTCGGCTGGCGCGCTCCGCTCCGGCGCTCCCGCGCGGGACGACGGCAGAGGCGGACTCGTCGCGCGTGCGTCGCTCATCGGGGCGCGCCAGCGTACCAGGGGATACGAAGAACGTTGCCCTCGGGCGCGACTCTTCTCCTCGCGCCCGTGCGTCGAACGCCCGCGCCGTACGCCAAATCAGGGGGCCATCACGGGCACGAAGCTCGTTCGTGTCATGGTCGTCCCGTCGCCGAGCTGACGCAGGCCGTTCTGGCCCATGCAGCGCAGCCCCATCGTGTCGATGGTGCAGGTCGATGCGGTCGTCTGCCTGTCGCCCAGCGCGAAGGCTTGAGTTGCGCCTGCGACGCCGCCCACGCGCGCCGGACGCTCGTTGAGGCCCCAGCAGCTGACGCCGCCGTCGGCGTGCAGGACGCAGGACACGTTGCCCACCGTGAAGACCCGCATCGCATCCGTGATGCCGGGCACCGTCACCGGCGTGCGTGAGCAGTCCTCCGCGGCGGCCGTGCACGACGTGTGCGTGGTCGGGTAGTCGCCGAGGTAGTAGCCGAGGCCCCAGCACACGACCGATCCGGTCGCGAGCACGGCGCAAGCGTGGCCCAGGCCCACGGCGAGGCTCGTGGCGTTGGTCACGCCGGAGACCGCGACCGGCGTGCGCTGGCAGTCGCTCGAGCCGCACGCGAAGTGCGCCGCCACGCCGTCGCCCATCGTCCCGTAGGTCGCATGGCCCCAGCATGCGATCGCACCGGTGCTGCGGCGCGCGCAGGAGAAGTTCCCGCCGCCGCCGACCTCGACGGCGTCCGCGATGCCCGTGGTCATCACCGGGCTCGGGGACGAGCCGGTGTACGTGCCGTCGCCGAGCCGTCCGTAGATCTGCGAGCCCCAGCACCACACCGTGTGGTCGTCGCGGACCACGCAGGACGCCGCGCCCACGTTCTCCGCCGGCTCGAGCACCGCGTGACCTCCGAAACCGATGGTGACGAGCGCGGCCGACGGCGAGGCGCCGAGGCACGTGAGCGCTCCGGTCGAGCGGACGAAGCAGTCGCCGCCGACCGCGACCGCATCGGAGAGCCCTGCGATGGCCGTCGGGTTGTACGCGGTGGCTCCGAACTGGCCCCAGCAGACGACGCCGCCACCCCGTCGAACCGTGCAGAAGTGCGGGCCGGAGCCGAGCGCGCCGAGCGCGATCGGTGCATCGCACACGGTCCCTGCGCATCCAGCCCACTGGCACGCGGTCTCGCAACCATCGGTGGCGCTGGCGGTCATGCAGTCGTTCCAGCCGGTCTGACAGGTGCTCGGTCGGCACGCGCCGGCACCGCACACCGACGTCACCGCGTGCGGAAGGCTCGCGACGCGCCCCATGCAGTAGGGATCGCTCGCCGCCGCCTCGTCCGTGACGGTGTCGCAGTCGTCGTCGGCGCCGTTGCAGATCTCGATGCTGTCCGCGGTCGCGTCGTTGCAGCCGATGACGGCGCCCGGCGCGCACACGTGCACGCCCTCGCGGCATGCGTCGGCATCGGGCCCATCGCACGCGTCGCCCACCCGGGGGTCGTCGATGCCGTCGGCCGTCGCGGCGTCGCAGTCGTTGTCGACGGCGTCGCAGACCTCGTTCTGACCGGGGTGGATCGCGATGTTCGCGTCGGCGCAGTCGCCGCCCACGAGCACGCTGCCGGCTCCCGGGGCGGTGCAGCCCGGTGGGCGTCCCGGATCGCTGCACGAGCGCGTGCCTGCGCCTGTGCCGTAGCCATCGCCATCGCAGTCGGGGAACCAGAGGCTCCCGAACGTGTCCGGCGTGGCCGCGTCGCAGTCGTCGTCGACGCCGTTGCCGCAGACCTCGGCGTGGCCCGGGTTCCGCGACATGACGGAATCGTCGCAGTCGCCGCCCCGCAGCGCGGAGTAGGGCGAGCTCGGCGCGCACTGCTCCATCGTCATGCCGTCGACGCCGTAGGTGTCGTTGTCGGCGTCGCGGAAGAAGGTCGTCGTCGCGCCTTCGTCGGTGGCGGCGTCGCAGTCGTCGTCGACGCCGTTGCAGGTCTCGGTGGCGCCCGCGTGCACCGAGGCGCGCGTGTCGTCGCAGTCGCCGGACGGGGTCACGGCCGGATGCGTCCCACACATCGTCGGGGCGCACGTCATCATCGGAGAACGTGATGCGGTCGCCTTCGTCGGTGGCGGTGTCGCAGTCGTCGTCGATCCCGTTGCAGACCTCGTTAGCGGTGGGGTGCACCGAGCCGTTTCCGTCGTCGCAGTCGTCGCCGCAGTGGGTCCCGTTGCAGCAGCTCGCCCAGGTGTACCCGTCGCTGTCCGCGTCCCGTGTTCCGATCGTCGTCGGATCGCAGTCTTCGTCGAGGCCGTCGCACGTCTCGGCCGCGGCAGGGTGGATCGTCGCCCGACCGTCGTCGCAGTCGTCGCCGCCGCACGAGACGGCGAAGTGCGTGTCGCCGTCGGCGTCGAGGGTGCACGTCCGGTCGCAACGGTCGGCGACCTCGTCGCAGACCTCGGACGGCGTGCACGGAGCCGCACCCGGCGTGCAGCTCCCGTCGGCCGCGCACGACTCGACGCCGTTGCAGAACGCGTGATCGTCGCACGCGCACCCGCTTCCCGTGTCCCGCGCATCGCCGCCGTCGGGGGTCGGGGCCTCGGCGGTCCCGCCGCACCCCATCCAACCGAATGCGACGACACAGACTGCCAAGCCGAAGAAGCGACGGATCATAGGCCCCCGATGCGTGTGGCCCGACACGCGGGCCCCATGGTACCGCGACCCGCGCTCATGCGCGCATCGCGCCCAGCGCGCACCGGGGGATGCGAAGATCGTTTCGCAACGCCGCGCGTCGGAGCGTCTTCCCATGGTGCGCGCGATACCTGTTCTCCTTGCGGTAGTATTGGTGCTCGGCGCGTGCGGCGCGCCCTCGGCGCCGCCGTCCGAGACGGCGCCAAGCACGCAAGCTCCTGCACCGACGGCCCTCGAAGCGCCGGCGAGCGAGGCGTGCGCCCGTGCGGACGAAGGGGCCTCTGCGGACCGACGAGAGAGCCCGGATCACGGAGCGTGCGCCGCGGCGGCCGACGCCGTCTTCCGGCAGTGGCTGCTCACACAGGCCGTCGACGCGTGGTCGCCGCCGCGGGTCGTCTACTCGTGGACGCGCGTCGATCAGATCGAAGCGCTCCGGGCCGAGCCGACCTTGCTCACGCGCAGCCGCGGGGAGGGCGGCGAGGTCTCCGCGCTCGACCGCGCGATCGCGACCGACGAGAGCGAGCTCGCACGGCGCATCCGCGAGGCGGGCGACGGCACGCGCCGCTTCGGGTGGACGACGCCGTGGCCGACGCGCCTCGGCTGGAGCGGGGGCGACTACGGCGATCGTCTGCTCCGTGTCGAGATCACCGACGACGCGCTGGTCGCCGTGTACGACGAGACGCGGGACGGCGAGGACGAAGGGCTCTACACGATCGACGGCGCGCGCATCCCGCTGCCGCCGCCGCGGGGAGCCGAGGGCGCGTATGCCCGGCAGGCGCTGCGCGACGGACGGCTCGGGATCGTGCTGCACACGGCAACGGGCACGGCCGAGGACGGTACGCCCCGCGCGTTCCGCGAGGTCGTGATCGTGGACGAGGCGGTGGTGGCGCGCTGGGAGTACGGCACGCCGCGCATCGCCAGCGAGCTCTCGGGGATCGCGACCATGCTCGACGCGCAGCGCCCCTTCGTCCCCGCCGAGAGCGAGGAAGAGAGCGCGGCGGCGTTCTCGGCGTCGCTGCTCGCGCGCTGGCAGCACCTGGGCGGGGGCGTCTACGACACGCGCGAGCTCTGGGCGCGCTCGCTCGCGCTCGGGAGCGAGCGCTACGTCTACGATCGGGCGACGTTCGACGCGCTGATCGAGGCGCTCTCGACGCCGCAGCCGGGCGCGCCGATCGACGTCGTGCACGTGCGGGGGCCCGCGCCGCGACGCCGCGCGCGCACGGGCGGCTACCAGCCGCTACGCCAGGCCTGCCGCCAGTGGGATCTCTCCATGGGCTGCGTGGACGTTCCGTGATCCGGCGCATCGGGAAAGAAGCGGCGCAGGCGCGGCTCGCGGCGCAGATCGCGCCGGGTGCGTGCGCGATGTGCGCGCTCGTGCGCGGGCAGATCGGCGATCCCCACGACGTGATCCTCGAGGCGCCCGAGGCGCGCGCCATGCTCACCCAGTACCCCGTGCGTTGGGGGCATCTGCTCGTCGTCGCGCGCGCGCACGTCACGTCGTTCACGGCCATCGACGACGGAGCGCACGACGCGATGATGCGCCTGGCGCGCGACGCGGCCCGCCGGCTCGAGCGCGCGATGGCGCCGGCGCGCGTGTTCGTGGCCTCGCTCGGCTGCGCGCACGAAGGCCTGCCCGCCACGAGCCCGCACCTGCACGTGCACGTGGTGCCCGTGATGGATCCGGATGCACGGCCGCGCGACGTGCTGACCTGGGAGAACGGCGTCGACGAGGGTGACGCGGCGGAGTGGGCCTCGCTGCGCGAGCGGCTGCGGTGAGGGTAGCCGTCAGAACTGGAACATGGTCGTGAACTGCCCGCCCCCGGCGAAGCGCTCGGCCTCGTTGCCGTACCGCGCGGCGTCGCTCGGGCCACTGGGCATCCCCGCTCCGTCGAGCGGCTGCGTCGTGTCCATGACGAAGCGCGTGAAATAGAAGTACGGCTCGAGCACGAACGAGAGGCCGTGCATCGGCGAGAACCACACGCCGACGTGGCCAGACGTGTTCCAGACCATGCCGGGGCCGGCGGTCGGGCTCGCCACGCCGAGCGCACCGGGCGCGACCACGCGCGTCGGGCTCGCGGCGGCCGCGGACGTGTAGCCGGGCACGACCTCGCTCGGGCGCAGCACGCCGGCGAAGCCGACCATCGCGGTGATCGACCACTCGCCCAGGTTGAGCCGGCCCGACAGATAACCACCGGCGTCGGCGACGTCGTGGCCGAAGCGGCCCTGTCCCAGGT
Source organism: Sandaracinaceae bacterium (assembly GCA_044223665.1). GTDB lineage: Bacteria > Myxococcota_A > Polyangia > Polyangiales > Sandaracinaceae > JBBSAT01. The sequence continues at coordinate 10,624 of JBGALT010000110.1, forward strand.
TCAGCGCGCCGGTGTTGGCGAGGTTCTGCGCGAGGTACGCCTCGGCGTGCAGGACGACGCTCCCGAGCGTGACGTCCGCGAAGAGCTCGCCGGCGTAGGCCGGGCGCCGGTCCTCGGCGGTCACGCCCGTCGTCGCATCCAGGCGCGTGAAGCGTGGGGCCGTCGCGATGCCGCTGATGCCGACGACGCCGTTCGGCGTCACGTAGATCATCACGCGCGCCGCGCCCGTCGGCGTGAACGACTCCTCGAGGTTGTTGAACGTGGGCCCGGTGTTGGCGCCCTGCATGCCCACCGCGAGCGCGACCGCCACGTCGCCGAAGCGGCCTTCCCACCCGAGCTGCTGCCTCATGAAGCCGATGTTGCCGGCCTGGAACAGGGTGCCGACGAGGTTGGCGCTGTGCGAGAGCAGCTGCGGGCCGATCGCGTTTCCGAAGATGTCCCAGCCCTGGCCCACGAAGAGCCGGTGATGATCGTCGAAGTGCCACTCCAGCTGGAGGATGCGGATGCGCGGGAACGCCTGCGCGACCGGGGAGCTCTGATCGAAGTGGACGAAGTCGATCTCGGCGACCGCGCGGAATTGCGTGCCCTCGCCGATCGTGAGCCCGAAGCGTGACTGCTGCACCTGGAAGCTGAGAATCGGCTGGTCCGCTTGGCTGCCGAGCAGCGCGGGGCTCAGGGCCGAGGTCGGCGCGACCGTCGTCGCGTTTCCGAACGACTGCACACCCTGGGACGCGTAGACCGATGCGTGGACGATCCCGGTCACACGGATCGGGATTCCCGCGACGATCGCGGTGACGGGGTTGGCGCTCGCGGCGCCGGTCGCGCTCGGTGTCGGCGTCGTCGGCGCCTGCGGCTCGGTCGGCGCGGGGCTCGGGGCCGGCGGAACGGCCGAGGCCGGAGGCGGCGGCGGCGGCGGTGGGACGAGGGGCTCGGCGGCGGCGCTCGTGTCCGGCGTCGTGGGCGGCGTGGGGTCGGGGGGCGAGCTCGACGGCAGCACCTGATCCGCGGGGCTCGTTGCGCCGCTCTCGCTCGCGGGAGGTGTCGCGTCCGCGTCCGGTGCTTGCGCGTGCGCGGAGCCCGGTGCGGCCATCGCGACGAGGGAGACGAGCAGCGTCGGAGCGAGCGCGAGTGCGAGAGAGCGAGAACGATGCGTCATGTCTGGCGCGCCTTCGGCAGGGGTCGTGGTGCGGACGATAAGGGCCCGGTTCGAAGCAAGTCCATCGGATCGGCGTCGTCTCGCGTCCGGGCCGACCCACGAGGCGCTTCGCGCCGCCTCGGCAGCGGTCGTGGCTCCGACCAACCCGACCGGACGAGGAAAGAGATGCGCCGCTCGGGTGTTATCCTCCCGCCGCGATGTCGACCGTGACGCTCAAGCTCGAGGCCTACGACAAGGAAACGCAGCGTCTCATCGCGGGAGCCCAGTCGCTCGCCGACGAGCGCAAGACCGCGGAGATCGAGCCGATCCACGCCCTCTACCGGCTCGTCGAGCGCAGCGAGACCGTGCAGCAAGCGTTCGTGCGGGGTGGGATCGAGCCGAACGACGTGCTCCTCGAGGCCGAGCTCCAGCTGCGCAAGCTCCCGCGCGGCGCGAGCAACGTGGCCTACTTCTCGGCGCGCATGCACGATCTGCTGGCGCGGGCCGAAGGCGAGGCCGCGCGCGACCGCGGCGCGCTCGTCTCGCCGACGCACCTGCTCGTGGCGTGCTCCCAGGAGACGAGCGGCGCGGTCCCGCCCGTGCTGCGCGCCATGGCGCTGACGGGGCCCATCCTGCGCGCGCTCGCGACGGGGGTCGACCTCTCGGCGGGGGGCTCGAACGGGGCCGCCCCGGGCGCGACCGGCGCGGCGAAAGGCCCGCGAGGAGCCGACATGCTGGAGCAATTCGGGCGTGATCTGATCGCGCTCGCGAAGAGCCAGACGCTCGATCCCGTCATCGGCCGCGACGCCGAGCTCCGGCGCATCCTCTCCGTCCTCGCGCGGCGCTTCGAGAACGCCCCCTTGCTCGTGGGCGAGAGCGGGATCGGAAAGACGTGCATCGTGAACGCGCTGGCGATGCGCATCGCCGCGGGCGAGGTCCCGGCGCTGCTCGCCGGCAAGCGCATCGTGCGCGTGGAGATGCCGGCGCTGCTCGCGGGCGCCAAGCTCCGCGGCGAGGCCGAGGACCGCACGCGCCAGCTGCTCGCGGCCGCCAAGGACGGCGACGTCGTCCTCTTCTTCCCCGACCTCGGCCAGCTCGTCTCCGAGCGCGCCGCCAGCGGGACCGGCGCGATCCTCGCGTCGGCCCTCTCGCGCGGGGAAATCCGAGCCATCGCAGAAGCGACGCCGGACGTGGTGAAGAAGGCCCTCGAGTCGGATCCGCTGCTCGTGCGGCGGTTCGTGACGATCGACGTCGAAGCGCCGACGTCGGACGAGGCGGTCGCGATCCTGCGCGGCATCGTCGGCCGCTACGAAGCGAGCCACGGCGTGAAGATCTCCGACCCGGCGATCCTGGCCGCGGTGCGCCTGGCGCGCCGCTACGTGCCGGGCTCGAGCCTGCCGAAGTCCGCCGTGGACCTGATCGACGAGGCCGCCGCGCGCGTGCGCGTCGAGCTCGAGAGCGCGCCCGCCGAGCTCGATGCGATCGAGCACCGCCTGCGGACGCTCCGCGCGCAGAGCGGCTCGCTCGAGGACGACCTCGACGACGAGAGCAAGCGCGCGAAGGCGACCATCGACGCCGAGATCGCCGCCCTCGTCCCGAAGGCGGACGGCCTGCGTGCCGCGTGGGTCGAGTCGAAGGGCCGCGCGGGCGCGGTCGCCAAGCTCGAGGCGGAGCTCGCGGCGGCCCACGCGACGCACGAGACGGCGCGCGCGTCCGGCGACACGGCGAAGGCGGGCGAGCTGCGCTTCGGCACGATTCCGCTGCTCGAGAAGCAGCTCACGGAGGCACGCCGCACCGGCGAAGCGAGCGCGGCCCGCCCGCACGATCGCGTGACCGACGGCGACGTGGCCGACGTGGTCGCCACGTGGACCGGCGTCCCGGTCAGCAAGATGATGGAGGCCGAGACCGAGAAGCTGCTCCGCATGGAAGAGCACCTCGAGAAGCGCGTCGTGGGCCAGGGCCCGGCGGTGAAGGCGGTGGCGAAGGCGGTGCGCCGCGGGCGCGTGGGCCTGCGCGATGCGCGCCGTCCGATCGGCAGCTTCCTCTTCCTCGGCCCGACCGGCGTCGGCAAGACCGAGCTCGCCAAGGCGCTCGCCGAGTTCCTCTTCGACGACGAAGCGTCGCTCACGCGCCTCGACATGAGCGAGTTCATGGAGAAGCACATGGTGGCGCGCCTGCTCGGCTCGCCGCCCGGCTACGCCGACAGCGAAGAGGGCGGCTTTCTCACCGAGGCCGTCCGGCGCCGCCCGTACTCGGTGATCCTCTTCGACGAGATGGAGAAGGCGCACCCCGACGTCTTCAACATCCTGCTCCAGGTGCTCGACGACGGAAGGCTCACCGACTCGCGCGGGCGCCTCGCGTACTTCGCCGACACCGTGATCATCATGACCAGCAACGTCGGCGGCCGGGCGATCCTCGACTATGCGACCGAGACGGGGGTCGAGGGCATCACGCGCGACGCGATCCGCGAGAAGCTCGACGGCGAGCTGCGCAAGGCCTTCCGGCCCGAGTTCCTGAACCGCATCGACGACGTCGTGGTCTTCGACCCGCTGGGGAAGGCCGATCTCCGCGGCGTGGTCGACATCCAGCTCGCCGGCGTGAAGAAGCTGCTCGCCGATCGCCACATCACCCTCGACGTGAGCGAGGCGGCCAAGCAGCGCCTCGTCGATCTCGGCTACGAGCCGGCCTTCGGCGCGCGCCCGCTCAAGCGCGTGATCCTCAAGCACCTGCAGGATCCGCTCGCCGAGGAGATCCTGCGCGGCGGCTACAAGGCCGACGACGTCGTGAAGGTCGACGTGGGCGACGGCGGCGCGCTCACCTTCGCGCGCGTACGCGGCTGAGCGCGCGCGGCTGGGACGTCGTCGATCAAGGGGAGAGGACGGGCACCGCGCTGGCGCGCATCGTCGTCGTCCCGTCGCCGAGCTGACCGGAGTCGTTCGCGCCCTGGCAGCGGACACCGGCGGCATCGATGCCGCAGACGTGTTGCTCGCTCGCACTGCCCGTCGCGCCCGTCGCGAGCTGCGTGACGCCCGAGAAGCCGGTCAGGTCTTGGGGCGTGCCCAGGGACCAGCAGGCGATGCCGCCGCCACTGCTCCGAACGACACACGCACCGAAGGAGGCGGCTCCTCCGCTCACGAGCCGCGTGGTCGCGCTGGCACCGGGCACGGGCACGGGTACGCGAGCGCAGTCCATCGGCGTTCCGAGGCCGGGGCACGTCGCGCCGTGGGAAGCCGCGCCGTCCCCGATGGCGAAGCCGGCTCCCCAGCACACGATCTGGCCCGTGGAGCGTCGCGCGCAGGCGTTCCAATGCGAGGCCGCGATCTCCTGCGCGTCGCTCAGCCCGGAGACGGTGACCGGCGTGAGCGCGCAGTCGAAGCTCCGCGTGCCATCGGTGCAGGTGGCGTGGGAGGCGACGCCGTCTCCGAGCTGACCGAATTCGTTCTGGCCCCAGCAGACGACCTGACCGCTGGCTCGGCGAGCGCACGCGGATCGATATCCGACCCGGACCTCGACGGCGTCGTTCAGACCGCTCACCACGCCCGACGTGCCCGTCGTCCCGCCGTTGCCCAGTAGGCCGTACGGCGCGGCGACGGATCCCCAGCAATACACGCTGTGATCGGCTCGCACCGCGCAACCGCCGTCGAAGAAGCCACACGAGACCTGGGTCGCGCCGGCGAGCCCAACCACCGGCGTCCACGGATCATCGAAGCGGCCGGTGAGGCGCTCCACGACGCCGCCGCTGCGAAGGACGCAGGGGCCATCGACGTCGATCGCGTCCGTGATCGGGACCGTCACGGGAACGGAGTGCGGCCCCGCGCTGTCCCGACCCCAGCAGACGAGCTGACCGCTCCGCCGCACGGCGCACGAGAGAGACTCGCCGGGGCTGCCGGTGTTCCACGCGGACACGCGAACCGCGTCGTCGCAGGCGCCGGCGCTGCAGCCGCGCCAGCTGCACGTGCTCTCGCACCCGGGGCTCGCGCTGCAGTCCTCGTGACCGGCCGTGCACCCCATCGCCTCGCACACTCCGGCCACGCAGACCGACGAGACCGTGTTCGGCAGCATGCGCCCGAGACAGTCGGCGAGCGTGGCGGAGAACTCGTCGACCGTTCCATCGCAGTCGTCGTCGCCGCCACCGCAGAGCTCGGCGTGGCTCGGGCCCGTCTCGCCACAGGAGATGACGCCGCCGCCGCAGACGCTCGCGCCGTTCAGACAGCGGTCGGCGTCGGGCCCGTCGCACGCCGCGCCGACGCGCGCGTCTCCCGCGCCGTCGGCCGTCGCGGCGTCGCAGTCCTCGTCGCGACCGTTGCAGAGATCGGGCTGCCCCGGATGCACGGTGATCGCCGCGTCGTCGCAGTCGGCCTCGTTCTGTACGTGTCCGGCGCCGGCCGCCGTGCAGCCCATCGGGCGTCCCGGCGAGCTGCACTGGATGACGGGCGTCGCGCCCATCTCGCCGTAGCCGTCGCCGTCGCAGTCGGGAAACCAATGCGTCCCGGCCTCGTCGGTCAACGTATCGCAGTCGTCGTCGCGACCGTTCCCGCAGATCTCGGGGCTGCCGGGGCTCACGTCCGGCAGCGTGTCGTTGCAGTCGGTGCTCGTCGCGTCGGGCATGCGCGCCGTCGTGCGGGCCGGGCAGGTGCAGGCCATCGAGGTCGTCGCAGAAGATGGCGCGTAGGTGTCTCCGTCGTTGTCGGTCCAGCAGGCGACGAGGACGCCCTCGTCGATCGCGACGTCGCAGTCGTCATCGATGTCGTTGCAGACCTCGGGCAGGTCGGGATGCCGCGTGCTCCGGGCGTCGTCGCAGTCGTCGCCGCAGTGCATCGTGCCGGCGCCATCGACGTTGCAGCAGGCGGCGTCGACGTACGAGTCCGAGTCGGCGTCGCGCGCGCCGAACGTCGTCGGGTCGCAGTCTTCGTCGCGGTGCGCGGCGTCGCAGACCTCGGCCGCCTGGGGATGACGGCCGGGGTCGGTGTCGTCGCAGTCGTCTCCGCCGCACGCGGCGGCGTCGTGGCCATCGCCGTCCTCGTCGCACTCGCGGGCGTCGGCTGCTCCGCTGGCGTCGAGCCTTCCGGCATCCCCACTGGCGGCATCGTCGCGCGGGCCAGCGTCCATGTCCGGCGTGCCGGGCGTCGCAGGACAGCCCCCCACGAGCGCGAGAGCGAGCACGAGCACACACGAAATGGCTTGTCGGCGCATGAGCCCCCTGGTCGCGGCTAGCGTACGTCGAATCGCTCGCGTGTGGGGCGTTCCGCGACCGGGCGTCAGCCGCCGATCGCGCTGCGCAGCATCACGAAGACGACGACGCCCGTGACCGACACGTAGAGCCAGATCGGGAACGTGAAGCGGGCGATCTTGCGGTGCCGCGGGTGGCCGCTCGTGAGGCCGAGCCAGGTGGTGGCGAGCACCATCGGCAGCGCGACGATCGAGAGCAGCACGTGCGAGGCGAGGATGCCGAGATAGGGCATCCGGAGCGGAGCGTCCTCCGGATAGCGCGTGTCGCCGTGCACGTAGTGGTAGGCGATGTAGCCGACGAGGAAGAGCGCGCTCGAGCCGAGCGCCGTCATCATCAGCGCGCGGTGGAGCGTGGGCCGCTTGTTCTTGATCGCGACGATGCCCATCACGATCGCGGCAGCCGAGAGCGTGTTGAAGACCGCGTTCACCATGGGCATGAACGCGAGCGCCCGGGCGTCGCCGGCCGGCTCGTGGAGATAGAGAATCCACGCGAGCGCGCCGACCGCGACGGCCGAGACGATCGAGACGACGAGCGCAAGCGAGCGGTCGGGCTGCACGCGCCCCTCGTAGCCCGTCACCGCCGTCGTGCAACCACCGAACAACATTCGGCACAGAGGGACGTTGTACACGAGCCAGCTAATAGTATTCGTGAGACATGCGTGTCCGCGAATGAAATCGCGCAATCTGGCCATGAGCGCCGAAAAACATTCTTGACGCGTCGCGGTAGAGACCGTACACGACGGTCACGATGGCCCACGAACCTATCGACATGGATGGCATCGACCGCGCTCTCGTCGGGCTCTTGATGGAGGACTGCAAGCAGTCGCTCGCAGCGCTGGGAGAGAAGGTGCACCTCTCTCCTCCGTCGGTGCTCGAGCGCGTGCGCAAGCTCGAGGAGGCCGGGGTCATCCGCGGCTACCACGCCGAGGTGAGCCCGAAGGCCGTCGGCCTCGACATCGGCTCCTTCATCGGCGTCGGCATCGACCACCCGCGGAGCATCCCGAGCTTCGAGAAGCACATCGAGGCGATGCCCGAGGTGCTCGAGTGCCACCACGTCACGGGGCGCCATACGCTCATGCTGAAGGTTCGCACCGCGGACACCGAGTCGCTCCACAAGCTGATCAGCCACCTCCGTGAGCTGCCGGGCGTGGCGCGCACCGAGACGATGGTCGTGCTCGCGACGCAGATCGAGCGCTCGCTCCTCGCGCTGCCCGAGATCGAAGAGCCCGCTCCGCGCCGGCGCGTGCGCCGCGTCCGCGAAGAGCGAGGAGCCGCGGAATGACGCGTGCGCTTCCGGTCGCGGGCGCCGCGACGCCGCTCTCGTCCGACGAGCGGCGTCGCTTCGCCGCCGAGGGCTCGTACCGACCGGGCTTCGAGCACGACGCGTGCGGGGTCGGGTTCGTCGCCGACGTGGCAGGGCGCCGCTCGCACGCGCTCGTCGAGAAGGCGCTCACCGTGCTCGCGAACCTCGAGCACCGCGGCGCCGCGGCGAGCGATCCGCTCACGGGTGACGGCGCGGGCCTGCTCACGCAGATCCCGCATCGGCTCCTCGCCGAGGAGTGCGCTCGCCTCGGCATCTCGCTCGGACAAGAGGGTCACTACGGCCTCGGCATGGTCTTCATGCCGCGTGACCCCGAGCTCGCGCGCCGCGCTCGCGAGATCATCGCGCGCGTGATCGAAGAGGAGGGGCAGATCCTCCTCGGCACGCGCGAGGTGCCGGTCGATCCGAGCGTGCTCGGCCCGGCCGCGCTCGCCTCGGTGCCTCGCATCGAGCAGGTCTTCGTGGGCCCCGGAACGCTCGAGGTGGACGACCACGCGCTCGAGCGGCGCCTCTTCGTGATCCGCAAGCGCATCGAGAGCGAAGTGGCGCGCGAGGGCGCGACCGAGGACGAGCTGCCCTACTTCCCGTCCTTCTCCACGCGCACGGTCGTGTTCAAGGGCCTGCTCACGCCCGAGCAGCTGCCGCGCTTCTACGAGGACCTCGGCGATCCGCGCGCCGAGAGCGCGCTCGCGATCCTGCACCAGCGCTTCAGCACGAACACGTTCCCCTCGTGGTCGCGCGCGCACCCGTACCGGCGCGTCGCGCACAACGGCGAGATCAACACGCTGCGTGGCAACGTCTCGTGGATGCGGGCGCGCGAGAGCGTGCTGCGCTCGCCCACGTTCGGTGACGACATCGGCAAGCTCACGCCGATCGTCGACACCCGCGGGAGCGACTCGGCGCAGTTCGACGACGTGCTCGAGCTGCTGGTGCACACCGGGCGCTCGCTGCCGCACGCGGTGATGATGATGATCCCCGAGGCGTGGCGCGATCGGGCCGACATGGACGAGGAGCTGCGCGCTTTCTACGCGTACCACGCGTGCGCGATGGAGCCCTGGGACGGCCCGGCGTGCATCGTGTTCTCGGATGGCGTGCGCGTCGGCGCGGTGCTCGACCGGAATGGCCTACGGCCTGCGCGCTACGTGGTGACGCACGACGGGCTCGTCGTGATGGCGAGCGAGAGCGGCGTGCTCGATCTGCCCGACGAGAGCATCGCCGAGCGCAATCGCCTGCGCCCGGGGCGCATGTTCCTCGTCGACACCGGCGCGGGCCGCATCCTGCCCGACGCCGAGCTCAAGCAGGCGATGGCCCGGCGGCGCCCCTACCGGCGCTGGATCGAGCAGAACCTCGTGCGCCTCGACGAGCTGCCGAAGGCGAGCGAGCCCGCGCCGATCGCCGAGAGCGCGCGGGCGCTCGTGGACTTCGGGTACAGCCGCGAGGACGTGCGCGACGTCGTGCGCGTGATGGCGGCGACGGGCGAAGAGCCGATCGGCTCGATGGGCAACGACACGCCGCCGGCCGCGCTCTCGGAGCGGCCGCAGCTCGTGTACTCGTACTTCCGGCAGCTCTTCGCGCAGGTCACGAACCCGCCGATCGATCCGATCCGCGAGGCGCTCGTGATGTCGCTCGCGCAGTCCATCGGGCCCGAGTCGAACCTCTTCGAGGAGAGCCCGGCCCACGTGCGCAAGCTCGAGCTGCGCTCGCCGATCCTCACGTGCGAGGAGGTCGCGCGCATCCGTGCGCTGGATCTCGACTGGAGTGCCGGCGAAGCCGGCCGACGCAATTACGTCGGGTCCGCGGGCGCGGACCACTCCGGTCGAGATCGCCCGGCGCTCCGCGCAGCGACGATCTCGTGCGTGGTGCAGACCCAGCATGGCCGCGTCGATCTCGCCTCGGCGCTCGAGCGCATCGGCGCCGAGGCCCGCGCGGCGGTGGAGGACGGCGCGACGATCGTGATCCTCTCGGACCGCGCGGTGCTGAGCGATGCGTCGCTGCTGCCGATCCCGGCGCTGCTCGCGGTCGGCGCGGTGCACCACGGGCTGCACGCGGCGGGGCTGCGCCAGCGCTGCGGGCTCGTCGTCGAGTCGGGCGAGCCGCGCGAGGTGATGCACTTCGCGCTGCTGGTCGGCTACGGCGCGGGCGCCGTGTGCCCGTACCTCGCGCTCGACGTCGTCGATCGGCTCGTGGCCGAGGGCGAGATCGAGCTGCCCCCCGCCGAGGCGCGCAAGCGCTACGTGAAGGCGGTCGAGAAGGGCCTGCTCAAGGTCCTCTCGAAGATGGGCATCTCGACCCTGCAGTCGTACCGCGGCGCGCAGATCTTCGAGTGCCTCGGGCTCGAGGACGCGCTCGTCGCGCGCTACTTCGCCGGCACACCGGTGCATCTGCCGGGCCTCGGGCTCTCCGATCTCGAGCGCGAGCTCGAGGCGCGGCGCGCGAAGACGCCGGTGGCGCTCCCGGTGGTCCCCGCCGGCACGGCGGCCGACCTGCCGCACGGGGGGCAGTACCGCTATCGCCGCGACGGCGAGCACCACGCGTGGGATCCGGCGACGCTCGGGATGCTCCAGCACGCCGTGCGCTCCGCCGATCGCGACAAGTTCCGCGCGTTCGCGCGACGCGCCGACGACGAGGCGCGCGCCGGCGGCTTCGTGCGCGGTCTCTTCGACTTCGTGCCCGGCGAGGCCGTCGCGCTCGACGAGGTAGAGCCCGTCGCGGCGATCGCGGCGCGCTTCAAGACCGGCGCGATGTCGTTCGGCTCGATCTCGAAGGAGGCCCACGAGACGCTCGCGCTCGCGATGAACGCGCTCGGCGCGCGCTCGAACACGGGCGAGGGCGGCGAAGATCCCGCGCGCTACGTGCGGGACGCCGACGGTCGCTCGCGGCGCAGCGCGATCAAGCAGGTCGCGAGCGGGCGCTTCGGCGTCACCACCGAGTACGTGGTCCAGGCCGACGAGCTGCAGATCAAGATCGCGCAGGGCGCCAAGCCCGGCGAGGGCGGTCAGCTCCCGGGTCACAAGGTCGACGCCGAGATCGCGCGCGTGCGCCACGCCACGGTCGGCGTCGGCCTCGTCTCGCCACCGCCGCACCACGACATCTACTCCATCGAGGATCTCGCCGAGCTCGTCTTCGATCTGAAGAACGCCAACCCGAAGGCCGAGATCAGCGTGAAGCTCGTCGCCGAGTCCGGCGTGGGCACGGTCGCGGCGGGCGTGGCGAAGTCGAAGGCCGACGTGATCGTCGTCGCGGGCGACTCGGGCGGCACCGGCGCTTCGCCGCTGTCCTCGGTGCGCCACGCCGGCATCCCGTGGGAGATCGGCCTCGCCGAGACCCAGCAGACGCTCGTCCTGAACGGCCTCCGCGGGCGCGTGCGGCTCGAGACCGATGGCCAGCTGAAGACGGCGCGCGACGTGGTGATCGCCGCGCTCCTCGGCGCCGAGGAGATGGCGTTCGGCACCGCCGCGCTCGTCTCGCTCGGCTGCGTGATGATGCGCGCCTGCCACCTCAACACCTGCCCCGTGGGCGTCGCCACGCAGGATCCCGTGCTGCGCGCGCGCTTCACCGGCGAGCCGGAGCACGTGATCAACTTCTTCACGATGCTGGCCGAAGAGGTGCGCGCGCTCATGGCATCGCTGGGCTTCCGCACCTTCGACGAGATGGTCGGCCGTGTGGAGCGCCTGCGCGGGCGCGACCCGAAGGAGCTCCCGCCCAAGGCCGCCAAGCTCCGCGTCGATCGCCTCCTGCTCGCGCCGCCCGAGGGCGCGGTCCGCCGGCGGATCGAGCGCCACGACCACGAGCTCGAGCTCGCGATGGACACGGTGCTGATCGAGCAGGCGCGCGATGCGCTCGAGCACGGCGAGCCCGTCGAGATCGAGATGCCCATCCGCAACGTGCATCGCGCGGCGACCACGATGCTCTCGGCCGAGCTCGTGCGCCGCCGTGGCCCGACGCCCTCGCAGGGGAGCGCTCTGCCGCACGCGCCCCCGTCCGGGCTCGCCTCCGAGAGCAGTCCCGCGTTGATCCGCATCCGCTTCACCGGCTCGGCCGGCCAGAGCTTCGGCGCCTTCGCCGCGGCCGGGCTCGACGTGACGCTGGTGGGTGATGCGAACGACGGCTTCGGCAAGAGCCTCAGCGGCGGGCGCCTCGTCGTGCATCCGCCTGCCACGGCGACCTTCGCCGCCGAGGACAACGTGATCGTCGGCAACGTCGCGCTCTACGGCGCGACCAGCGGCGAGGCCTTCGTGCGCGGCCAGGCCGGCGAGCGCTTCGCCGTCCGCAACAGCGGCGCCATCGCCGTCGTCGAGGGCGTGGGCGATCACGGCTGCGAGTACATGACAGGCGGGCGTGTCGTCGTGCTGGGGCCCATCGGCCGCAACTTCGCGGCCGGGATGAGCGGCGGCATCGCGTACCTGCTCGACGTGGACGGGACGTCGGTGAGCCGTGTGAACGAGGCCACGGTGGAGCTCGAGATGCTCGGGCCCGAGGACCGCGACCTCGTGCGCTCGCTCGTGCACAAGCACTACCAGCGCACGATGTCGCCCGTCGCGTGGCGCGTGCTCTCGGGCTGGAAGACGTGGAGCCGGCGCTTCGTGCGCGTGATGCCCATCGAGTACCGCAAGGCCCTCGCGCGCGAGAAGTCGTCGTCGTCGCCGCCGACCTCCACCACGCCCAGCACGGTGGGCGAGCGCACGGGGACCTCGCGATGAGCAAGCCGACCGGTTTCCTCGAGATCGCGCGGCGCGACCCCGACGAGCGCGAGGTGGCCGAGCGTGTGAGGGACTTCCGCGCGATCGAGAAGCGCCTGCCCGTGCTCGCCGTGGAGGAGCAGGCGCGCCGCTGCATGAGCTGCGGCGTTCCCTTCTGTCATGCGGGCTGCCCGCTCGGGAATGCGATCCCCGACTTCCAGGACGCCGTCGAGCGCGGCCGCTGGGCCGAGGCCTTCGCGCTCCTCGATCGCACCAACAACTTCCCCGAGGTCACCGGTCGCATCTGCCCGGCGCCCTGCGAGGCAGCCTGCGTGCTCGGCATCGGCGCCGATCCCGTCACCATCGAGAGCATCGAGCGCGAGATCGCCGATCGCGCGTTCGACGAGGGCTGGGTGCGGCCGCGCCCGCCATCGCGCGAGACGGGCAGGCGCGTGACGATCGTGGGCTCGGGGCCCGCGGGCCTCGCGGCCGCGCAGCAGCTGCGCCGCGCGGGGCATCGCGTGAAGGTGCTCGAGCGTGCCGAGCGGCCCGGAGGGCTGCTCCGCTACGGCATCCCGGACTTCAAGCTCGACAAGGGCTGGGTCGATCGCCGGGTCGCGCAGCTCGAGGCCGAGGGGGTCAGCTTCCGCTGCGGCGTGTCGCTCGGCCGCGACGTGACGCTCGAGTCGCTCCGCGCGACCGAGGACGCGATCGTGCTCGCCATCGGCTCGACCGTGCCGCGCGATCTCGACGTGCCCGGCCGCGCGCTCACGGGCATCCACTTCGCGATGGACTTCCTCGCGCCGCAGAACCGCGTGGTGAGCGGCGCCCTCGAGGCGAATCCGATCACCGTCGCAGGCAAGCGCGTGCTCGTCCTCGGCGGCGGTGACACGGGCTCGGACTGCGTCGGCACCTCGCTCCGCCTCGGCGCGGCGAGCGTCACCTCGGTCGAGCTCCTGCCGCGCCCGCCCGACACCCGCGCGCCGAGCACGCCGTGGCCGCTCTGGCCGCTCGTCTTCCGCGTCTCGTCGAGCCACGAAGAGGGCGGCGCGCGCGCGTTCGGTCTGCGCACGCTCGGCTTCGTCGAGGACGGGCAGGGGCGCGTGGCCGGGATCCGCTGCGTCGAGGTGGAGCGCCACGGCGCCGAGCTCGTGGACGTCCCCGGCACCGAGCACGTGATCGAGGCCGACGTGGTGCTGCTCGCGCTGGGGTTCGTGGGCGTGGAGCCCGCGTCGACCGCGGGCGTCCCCACCGAGCGCGGCCGGGTCGTGGCGGACGACGTGCGCTTCGAGACGGCCGTGCGCGGCGTGTTCGCCTGCGGCGATGCGCGGCGTGGTCAGTCGCTCGTCGTGTGGGCCATCTGGGAAGGCCGACGCGTGGCGGAGGCCGTCGACGCGTGGCTCTCGGTCGAGCCCGTGCGGCACGCCGCCGCGCCGCCGCTCATCCCGTTCTGACGAGCGTGATCGCTTTCTCGGGGCACGCGACGACGCAGAGCCCGCACGCCTTGCAGCGGTCCTCGCCCGGCGTGTAGGCGGTCATGCGCCCGTGCACGATGCTCTTGAGCTTGCCGAGCGGCCCGAGCGCGGCGAAGTCGGCGTCGTCGATGCGCCGCACCTCGAAGACGTCGTAGGGACAGACCTCGACGCAGTCGTTCTTGCCCTCGCAGCGCCCGCGATCGACCACCGGCCCGTAGGTGCCGGCGGGCGCTTTGCACTCTTCGCCCGGGCGATTCGGATGCGCCGCGGCGCGCTTGGCCTTCTCGGGGTTCCGCCGACGCTCGGTGCCCATGGGTCCGAGCATCGCCGAGCGCGCGTTGCGACGCTTGCCCGTGTTCGTGAAGAAGCGTCACGGCGCGAGGAGCTCCGGGGGTGCGACCCGGGCGCGACCTCCCGTACGATGGAGGCGTGGGCGCTCTCGACATGCCCCTCGTGGGCCGCGACGCGGAGCTGGGCTCGCTCGCGGAGCCCATCGAACGTCTGCTCGCGGAGGGGCGCGGCGGGCTGGTCGTCGTCGAGGGAGAGCCGGGGGTCGGCAAGACGCGGCTCGTGGAGGAGCTTCTCCGGCGCGCCGAGTCGCGCGGCGTCCGGATCGCGCGAGGCGCGGCGCTGGGCGACGCGGGCGCTCCCTCGCTGGCCCTCTGGCGCTCCGTTGCCCGCGCGCTGGGCAGAGGCGTGCGGGGCGCGCTCGATCGCGCGGTGGCCGACGGCGGGCTCGCCGACGACGCTCGCTGGCGCCGCTTCTCCGCCATCACCGATGCCATCGCCGAGGTTGCCGCGCGGCACGCCTGCATCGTCGCGCTCGACGACCTGCACGACGCGGACGCGGAGTCGATCGAGCTGCTCTCGTTCGCGGCGCGCGATCTCCGGAGCGCTCCGGTCCTCTTCGTCGCGACGCTGCGCGATCGCGCGACGCGCGACCCGGTGGCGGGGGAGGCCGCGCTCGCGCGGGCGTTGCGGGACGCGCGTGGGGTCCGCCTCGCGCCGCTCGCGGAGAAGGACGTCCACGACATCGTCCGCCTCGCTGGGCAGGCCCCGCTCGCGGACGCGATCCATCGCGCGAGCCGGGGCAATCCGCTCTTCGTCCGCGAGCTGCTCTCGCTCGCGGCCGCGCGCGGGGACCTCACGGCAGCACGCGTGCCGGAATCCATCGCGAGCGCGCTCTCGACGCGGCTCACGGCACTCTCCGCCGTCGCGCGCGAGGCCCTCGATCTCGCCGCCCTCGCCGGTGCCGAAGTGCGCATCGCCTTCCTCGCGCCGGCGCTCGAGTGCAGCCCCGAGGACGTGGTCGCACGCCTCGGCGGAGCCGTACGAATGGGCGTGCTGGAGGATGACGGCTCGTCGCGCTTGCGCTTCGCACATCCCTTGTTCCGCGAGACGCTCGTCGGAGCGCTCGGTGCCGACGAACGACGCTCGCTCCACGCGCGCTTGGGGGACGGCCTCGAGCGGGCGGCGCAGTCGGGGCTCGACGTGCCGCCGGCCGAGATCGCGCACCAGCTCGCGTCGGCGTTGCCCCGAGGCGATGCGCGTCGCGTCTTGCACTGGCTCGCGCAGGCAGAGGCCGACGCCGAAGCGCGGCTGGCGCTCGAAGAAGCGGCGAGCTTGGCGGCGCGCGCGGCCCGCATCGCGGAGGACGCTGCGATGCCGGCGGCCGAGCGCTGCGACCTCGAGCTCGGCGCCGCGCGCGCCGCCTCGCGTGCGGGCGCGCGCAGCGTGGCGGCGGCGGCGGCGTCGCGCGCGATGGGGCTCGCGCGAGCCGCGCGGGACGCGCGTCGTACGGCGCGGGCGGCGCTCGCGCGCGGGGCGAGCTTCTCGCTCGGGCAC
>JBGALT010000111.1:0-26539 GCA_044223665.1 Sandaracinaceae bacterium
GTGATGACGAGCAGCTTCGCCGGGTGCTCGGCCGTGAAGCGGTCCATGCGTGCTTCCGACTCGACCCAGTCGATCCGCGGCCCGAGCTCGCTCGGGCGGACGACGAGCACCTCGCGCGCGTCGAGCCAGTCGGCGTCGACGCCCTCGGCGCGCAGGTGCGCGGAGAGCATCTGTGCGGACCAGATCTCGCCGTAGCCGGAGACGAGCTCCTCGGTGAGCTCGGAGGCGCCGCGACCGAGGTGGACGGCGCGGAGCACGTCCCCGATGTCCTTGGCGTCGCCACGCACGACCGCCGTGATGCGCGCCGCTTCGGTGGGCGGCAGGAGCGCGCTCGCGGCCTCGGCGTGGCGCGCCACCAGCGCCTCGAGCGCCTCGGCGTAGCCCTGGCGCTGCTTGGCGCGCGCGACGAGATCCAGCAGCGCGTCGGTGACCTTCGACATCGCCGACACGACCACGCCCTGAGGCGATCGCGTGTAGCCGCGCACGATGCGCGCGACGTTGCGATACCGGTCGGCCCCCGCGACGCTGGTGCCCCCGAACTTGTGTACGACCCAACGACTCTCGGTCACGGCCGGGACGCTATCTCAGGCCAGGGGGCTCGTCACGGAGGGCCTGGACGGTAGCCGTCGACCGCGATCGCGCCCGGCTGGTAGCGAGCCCCGGTCCTTGCTAGGCGTGCGCTCGATGTCGTACCGGGGATGGGCCTTCGCACTTTCGCTTCTGGCCGGCTGCCAGTCGCCGGAGCCGCGCTTCCACGCGGTGCACGAGGATCGATCGGTCCGCGTGGAAGAAGTACCTCCGCCGACGCTCGCGGTTGCTCCCGCTCCCGCTCCCGCTCCCGCGCCCGCGCCCACGGCCCCCGCCTCGCTCGACGGCTGGAACGAGGCCCAGATCCAGTGGGAGAGCTACGAGACCGGCTTGGCCCGGGCGCGCGCGGAGTCGCGCCCGGTCCTCCTCGTCGTGTCGGCCACCTGGTGCTCCCACTGCCGCACCTACAGCCACGTCTTCGAGGACGCCCGCATCGTCGATCGGGCGCGCCGCTTCGTGATGGTGCACGTCGACCAGGATCGTGAGGGAACGGTCGCTGCGCGCTACGCCCTCGACGGCCAGTACGTGCCGCGCACCTACCTGCTCGCGCCTGACGGCTCCCCCATGCCCGTCACCGCCACGCACCCGCGGTTCCAGTACTTCTACGACGAGGCGAACCCCGCCTCGCTGCTCGCCGGCATGGACGCCGCGCTCGCCCAGACCGACGGCTGAGCCGATCGCGCGCCCGGCCGGGCGCCGCGACGCGAGCAGGCCTCAGCGTGGCCCGCGCAGCGACGCGATGGCCTGATCCCACTCTCCGCGCTCGAGGTGGCGGCCGACGTGCCTCGTGAGGTACGCGACGAGGCTCGTTCCGTTCGTCTCCACGTCGATCACCCGGAGCACGCCGCCGACGCGATGGAGGCGGCACGCGATCTCCCACGGCTCGGCGCGCGGGTGCGGGACGGAGCGCGCGAGCACGTGCACCACCGGCTCCGCGCCGCCGTCCTCGCGCTCGAACGAGACCCGGTAGTCGACGATCGACGAGGCCTGCGTGACGTATCGATGCTCCACGAAGGCGCGCAGCGCCTCCACGAGGGCCGCCCGCTGCGCGGCGTCGCGCGTCTCCCACGTCGCGCCCGCGATGCGCTCGGCCATCGTCTCGTAGTCGACCCACGACGAGAGCAGCTCTCCCACCCGTGCATCGCGCACCGCCACGTCCGGCGCGCCCGCGACGATCGCGCGGAGCTCGCGCTCGCGCCGGCTCATCTCGCTGGCGGCAGGCCCACGCTGCGCGTCGGCCACGGCGGGGACGGCGAGCGCGAGGGCGAGACCCGTGATGGCGAGAAACGAAGGACGCACCATCGCTCGATGCTACCAGCCCGAGGGACGAAAGGTGTCCGCTTCGCGCGACGTTCCTTCCACGCGCGCGACCGTTCGCCTCGCGCCCGCGGCCGTCAGGGCGCTTGGACCTGCGTCCGCGTCCATCCGCTCTGCGCGGTGGGCCCGCCGGTGCGCACCACGTCGAGCGCGTCGTGCGTCCCCGGCCCTTCGGTCGCCGACAGGTAGCTGTCGGCCAGGTACTCGGGGTGCGAGTCGCCCGCGTCGGGGACGTATCCCTCGGGTGGCGGCGCCCCCGTTCCCACCCGCCAGATCTCCTCCGTCGGCGGATAGCTGCTCTCGTCGCGCTCGCGGAACGCCTGGTTGTGCTCCACGTCGCGCACGGTGCGGTAGCGCGTGATGCGAAAGCCCGGCACGCCGCGCTGGCGCAGGACGCGCACGCCGGCCGGCAACGCGGCGTCGGACTCCTCACGCACCCGGAACGGGAGCGTCTCGTCGATGCGGCGTGCGAAGGTCACCAGGCGCGATGCGCGGGCGCCGCGGATCTCGGCGCGCAGCACGCCCGCCTCCATCGTCATCCCGATCACGATGGGGAACGGGTGATCGTTGCGGAAGCGCAGGCCCATGCCGCCGTACGTGACCATCGCGTCCAGGCCCATCCACAGGTAGGCGCTCGGGCGGCTGTGCGGGTGTCGCTCGGTGATGGGCAGGCCCGCGAAGAGCGCCGCCGCGTGCAGCGTCCCGGCGACCTGACAGGTCCCGCCGCCGACGCCGTCCACGACCTCGCCCGCCGCGATCTGCGGGGCCGGTCGGAAGCCGTTCACCTCGCTGCGCTCGCCCACGACGTCGTCGAAGACGAGCTCCTCGCCCGGCATCAGGACCGTGCCGTCGACGTGCATCGCGGCGACGCGCAGGTTGAACGTGCGGTTCGCCGCCTCCTCGAGGGACGAGTAGTGGGTCTCGTAGAAGCCGAGCAACCCGTCGATGCGCACCGCTTCGAGCTCGGTGGCGGTGTGACGCGGCGCCGTCGTCACGAGCACGGCGTCGACGCTCGGTGCGCCCGCGGCGAGCGCCTCCTCGACACGATCGAGCGTGGCGTGGACGTCGAGCCGCTGCCCCGTGCGCTCGCGGCTCACACGGCCACTGCGGGGGTCGATGCGCGCTTCGCGCGGCGCCGTGTCGACCTGCTCGCGGAGCGCGTCCAGCTGGGCGAGGAGCACGCTCGGCTCGAGCGTCGGATCGAGCGGCACGTCGAGCGGCGCACCGCCGTGGTGGCTCTCGTGGTAGCGCGCGGCGAGCGAGCCGGGATCGAGCGCGCGCGCGATGCGGGCCGCGAGGCGCGCCTCGTCGATGCGCCCACCGAGCGAGCCGCGCGTCCCCTCGATCCGGCTCGGCCCGACGACCACGGTGAGCGGCGCCTCGGCCCAGCGCATCGCGGCCGCATGGGCGAGCTCGGCCGGGGCGCTCCCCACGCTCACGTCCTGCTCGGCGACCCGCACCTGCGTCGCCACCGTCGCGGGCGGTGGCCGGCTCGCGGCCCGCACGCGTGACCCGGCGTGGGCGCCGAGGCCGAGGGCCAGCGCGAACGCGAGGAAGGACGCGATCTTGCGCGCGCGAGAGGGGAGCACGGACGGCACGCTCGGAGGTTCGACACCGCCCGGCCCCGGGGTCAACAAAACGGCCCCCCGCGGGAACCTCGGGCGCGAGCGCGTTACAGTAGGGGTATGGAGCCTCGTGCGCGCCGCTCGCGCCGCCCTCGCCGTCGCGAGCCGGGGCAACGCGATCTGACGCGTGCGTACGCGAGCTTCGCGCTCCTCTCCCTGCTGGTGCACGTCGGCGCCGTGTCGGTCGTGCCGGCCTTCGTGCCGTCGGCCGCCTCGGCGCGCGAGCCGGTCGTCTACGAGGTCGACGTCACGCCGGGCGACGGGACGACCGAAGATCTCGAGGGCGCGGCCCTCCACGACACCCCCGCGGCGCGGGCGCAGCCCGGCGGCGCCGACTCGATCCAGAACGTCGACGCCGACGACCGGGGCCGGGGAGGCGACGGCGTGGGGGCCAGCCACGTGCTGCTGCTGCTCCCGACCGATGCGCCCCTCACGCTCACCGACGCCACGATGAACGCCGAGGGCGTGGGCCAGACCCAGCGCATCGACACCGCGCACGACCGCGCGAGCTGGGAGGACCGGCGAGCGACACCGTCCCCCGACGACGACGCCTTCCTCGCCTCGGGACGTGGACCGCACCGCGAGCGTCGCACCGTCGCGGCGACCGATGCCGCCGAGGGCGCGGCGGAGGCTCCCGACCGCGCGACGGCCGGTGGCGCGAGCCCCGAGCGCACCGGCGAGACGCCGCGGCTGGCTCGCGCCGGCGTCGAGGGCCGCACGGCCGCGGGGGCGATCGTCGACTCTCCCGGCACCGGCATCCTCGAGGGCGCGGGCACGCGAGCGAGCGAGGCCGCAGCGGTGGCGCACGGGCGACCGGACGTCGACCTCGGCCCGGCCGCCACGACGACGGCGGAGCGGGATCGACCGCGCGACGACCAGCGCAGCGAGCAGCTCGCGACCGCGCCCTCGCGCTCGCTCGTCGAGGCCACCGAGCGATCCGGCCCGAGCGTCGGCGACGGAGTCGGCGGCATCGCCGCCGAAGGGCCGACCGGCAGCGGTGGCGGCGCCCACGAAGGCGGGCACGCCCTGGCGCGCGGCTCCGGACCGGGCCCCTACGACGCGCTCGACACCCACGACGCCCGCTACGTGCAGTGGCTCCGGGCGCTCCGCCAGCGGGTCGATCGCGTTCTCGAGTTCCCGCGCGCACGCCAGCTCGCGATGGACCAGGGCACGAGCGTCTTCCGTCTCGTGGTGCGGCGCGATGGCTCGCTCGACGCGCCGCCGCGCCTCATCCGCTCGAGCGGCTTCGACGACCTCGACGCGGCCGCGCTCTCCGCGCTCGATCGGTCGCTGCCGCTCGACCCGGTGCCGAGCGGGCTCTTCGTCGGGCGGGCCCGGGTCGAGGTCACCTTCCCCGTCGAGTTCTGGAACCCGATGGCGCGCTGACGGTCGTGGGCCGACGCGAGGGCGGGACGGTGGGCACGGCTCGCGCTTCCGGGCGGGCCCTCTCGGGCGCGATGAGCGCCGGGCGCGCGAGCGCACGCGACGACGAGTGCGCGCGAAACCCCGTGCTACGACCGGCGCCGTGTCGACCCCTCGCATCGGCCTCCTCGTCACCGGCGGAATCGCCGCCTACAAAGCCCCCATCCTCGCCCGCGAGCTCGTCCGCCGCGGCGCCACCGTGCGCGTGGCGCTCTCGGCCAGCGCGACGCGCTTCGTCGGGCCGCTGACGTTCTCGGGCCTGCTCGGCTCGGCCCCGCTCACCGATCTCTGGGACGCGTCGGGCGGAGAGGCGCACGTCGAGCTCGCCGGGTGGGCCGACCTCCTCGTCGTCGCCCCCGCCACCGCGAACGTGCTCGCGAAAATGGCCCACGGCCTGGCCGACGACGTGGTCAGCGCGACCCTGCTCTGCGCGCGCAGCCCGATCCTCGTCGCGCCCGCGATGCACAGCCGCATGTGGGAGCACGTCGCGACGCAGGAGAACGTCGAGACCCTGCGCCAGCGGGACGTCGGGCTCGTGGGCCCCGTGCACGGCGCGCTCGCGAGCGGCGAAGAAGGCCCCGGGCGGATGAGCGACCCGGAAGAGATCGCGCGCATCGCCATGGGCATGCTCTCGCCGAAGGACCTCGCCGGCACGACCCTCCTCGTCTCGGCCGGGCCGACGCACGAGCCGATCGATCCGGTGCGCTTCGTGGGCAACCGTTCGAGCGGCAAGATGGGGTACGCCATCGCCGAGCGCGCCGCCGATCGCGGCGCCCGGGTCGTGCTGGTGAGCGGCCCGGTGTCCTTGCCGGTGCCACCGGGCGTGGAGCTGGTCCGCGTGAAGACCGCGCTCGAGATGCAGGACGCCATCGAGCTGCGCCTCGGCGCCGACGACGGCGCCGACGCGGTCATCATGGCCGCCGCCGTGGCGGACTACCGCCCGCGCGAGGTCAGCGCGCAGAAGATGAAGAAGAAGGACAAGGGCGACCAAGCCCGCACCGTCGAGCTCGTGCGCAACCCCGACATCCTCGCGATCCTCGGCGCGGATCGGAAGGCCACGCGCGCGGCGCGCCCGATCCTCGTCGGGTTCGCCGTCGAGACGGACGACCTGCTCGGCGCCGCCAAGCGAAAGCTCGCCCAGAAGCGCGCCGACCTCATCGTCGCCAACCACGCGTCGGTCGCGTTCGAGGGCGATGCGAGCGAGATCTTCTTCGTCGACGCAGGCGGCGTGGAGAAGCTCGGCACGCTCCCCAAGCGGGCGACCGCCGATCGCATCCTCGACCGCGTCTCGCAGCTGCTCGAGCCGGCCGCGCTCGCCCCGACGCTGCCGCGCCCCGCACGCCGCCGATCGAAGTCGAAGTAGCCGGGCCACCGAGCCGCGGGCAGCCCGAGCCCGGCGCGCCCCGAAGAGCACCGATCCATTGGTGCTCTAGCCGACGTCGGCGCTCGTGCGCGCGCCCTGCTCGGTGATCAGGCGCTCCACCACGAGGCGCTGCGCCCGGTGCAGGTACACCAGCGGGCGCGCGCGCTGGAGCAGCGCCTCGGCCTCGTCGACGGTCGCGGCCCGTCCGCGGAGCACGAGGATCCCGGCGGCGAGCGCCGCGCTGCGCCCGTGCCCCGCTGCGCAGTGGACGTAGACGGGCCCCGCGTGCGCGGCGGCCCAGCGCGCCGCCTCGGCGAACGCGTCGTACGCGGGCGCCGACGTGTCGAGGGTCGGGACCGCGCGGTAGTCGCGGCCTCCGATGCCCGGCATCGCCCGGAATTCCGCGGTGAGATCGACCACCGCCGCCGTGCCCGGCGGGAGCTCTTCGGCGCTCGTCAGTCGCCGCCCGAGAAAGACGCCCGGCGCGACCTCGTTCCAGGCGTCCTCGCGCGCGCGCAGCGCATCCAGCCGGAGCCGTAGCCACGCGGCCACGTGATAGGGAAAGAGCACGAGCGCGTTCAGCGGCGCGAGCGTCCCGTCGGCCCGCGTGCCGAACACACGCGGGCCGAGGCCGAGGTAGCCGAGGCCCACGACGGTGACCGCGAGCGCCGGCCACGCCACGACCCATGCCGGTCCCGATACGTACCAGGCTGCCGCGACCAGCCCCGCACCGAGCAGCACCTGCAGCGCTCCGAAGCGAAGGCTCAACGCCGCTCCTCCCGCGCCACGCCGCACCCGACGCTCACGCCCGCATCGCCGCCTCGACGTCGTCGGCCGACCTCGGGATGGGCGCCGTGAGCACCTCCGCGCCGCTCTCGGTCACCAGCACGTCGTCTTCGATCCGGATCCCGCGCACGTCGGCGTACCGCGCGAGCGCGCCGCGATCGACGTGGCGCTCGACGAGCGGCGCGAGCCGGGGATCGCGCAAGATGGCCGGCACCACGTAGAAGCCCGGCTCGATGGTGACCGCCATCCCGGGCGCGAGGTCGCGATCGAGGCGCAGGTACGAGAGGCCGAACTGCGCGCTCCGGGAGCGGCCCGGCGCGTAGCCCGCGAGGTCGCCGAGGTCCTCCATGTCGTGCACGTCGAGGCCGATCAGGTGACCGACGCCGTGCGGGAAGAAGAGCGCGTGCGCGCCGATCTCGACCAGCGCGCGTGGCTCGCCGCGCAGGATCCCGAGCCCGACGAGCCCCTCCGCGATCGCGCCCGACGCGGCGAGGTGGACGTCGCGGTAGCGCGCACCGGGCCGCACCGCTGCGATCGCGCGTCGCTGCGCCTCGAGCACGACCTCGTAGACCGCGCGCTGCGTCGCGCTGAAGGTGCCGCTCGCGGGCCAGGTGCGGGTGACGTCGCTCGCGAAGCCGCCGAGGCTCTCGGCGCCCACGTCGGCGAGCACGAGGTCGCCCGGCGCGACGACGTTCGTCTGTCCGTGCATGTGCAGGACCTCGCCCCGCACCGTCAGGATGGGCTCGTAGGAGGGCGCCATGCCGCGCCGCAGGAACGCCGCCTCCATCGCCGCTCGGATCTCGCGCTCGTGCACGCCGGGGCGCGTCGCGCGCATGCCCGCGCGATGCGCGTCGTCCGCCGCCGCCGCGGCCGCGCGCATCTCGGCCAGCGCGGCGGCGTCGTGCGCGAGCCGGAGCGCGACCAGGTGCTCGGCGAGCGCGCGATCGCGACCCTCGACGTGCCCGTAGCGGATCTCGCGACCGAGCACGCGCGACTGCTCGACACGCCCCTCGAGATCCGGACAGGGGACGGTCGCGACCGCCCTGCCGGCGAGGCTCCGCGCGAGCTCGGCGCTCGGCCGCACGTCGCAGCCGAGCCGTGCGGCGACGGCCGCGTCGTCGGGCGTGGCTCCGTGCCAGAGCTCGTCGTCCGGCTCCTTCGCCGGTCGGAAGAGCGTGGCGCGCCCGGGCTCGACGAGGATCGCGGCGCCCTCGATGCTCGCTCCGGCGAGGTAGAGGAAGTGGCTCGACGCCCGGAACGGGAACGCGTTCGCGGCGTAGTGGCGGACCCGCGCGCGTCCAGCGAACACCAGCGCCGCCTCGCCGGGGCCGAGCGCACCGCCGAGGCGGGCGCGTCGATCCCCGAGCGCCTCGAGAGGTGCGTGATCGAGATCCATCGCCGTCAGTATACGTCTCCTTGCTCGAGGGGCCGGCCCGCGCGAGGGTCGGCGTCGATGGCCCTTCGCCTCGGCTTCGCCGTCGCCCTCGTGTCGCTGATCGCCGCCTGCGGCGGACCGCCCGACGCCACGCCGAGCGGCGCCGTGCGGGAGCTGATCGCGTCGCTCGAGCCGACGACCGATCCGGAGAACGACCGCGAGCGCCTCGCGCACGCGTACACGCTGCTCTCCGAGCGCTCCCGGGCCGATCTGGCCGAGCGCGCGCGCCAGACCGCGGCGCTCGGTGCCGCGGAGCGGCCACCGTCGGAGATGCTCGTCGCGGGGATCGCCCACCTCCGCTTCCACCCCCGGCCCGGCGGAATCCGCGAGGAGATCGACCCGGCCGACCCCGACCGCGCGACCGTGACGGTCCGGGGCGACGGAGAGGACGAGATCGCCACGATGCCCCTGGTGCGAGAGGGCGGGCACTGGCGGATCGTGCTCGAGCTCGACGCGCGCCCGTGAGAGGCGCCGGACCGGGCGGCGAAAGGAGGCTCGCTTCCGTCGCGGTCGGGACTAATCTGGGGCTCCTCGCCGGTTTTCCCTCGTCGTCATGCCCTCCCCCCGCCCGCTCCTCGGCTTCGCTGGCTCGTCCGACTCGCGGGCGCGCCACCGTCGCGTCAAGCGCGCCCGGCGGACGGGGCCCGCCGCATCGACGACCAGCCCGCGGGAAGGCGGCATCGCGCTCTTCATCGCGATGACCGCCATCGCGATCCTCGCCGTGATGCTCTCCGACATGCACGAGAGCACGACGACGGCCTACGTCGTCGCGACCACCGAGCGCGACTCGCTTCGCGCGGAGTACGCCGCGCGGTCCGGTCTCAACCTCACGCGCCTCCTGATCTCGCAGGAGCCCGCCATCCGCGCGCTCGTCACGCCGATGTACCAGCTGATGATCGGCCGGCCGCCCCCGATGATCCCAATCTGGATGTACGCCGACTCGATCCTGCGCCCGTTCTGCGACTACGAGGCGGCGCAAGAGATGAGCGGCAACACCGGCCTCGACCTCTCCGCGAGCGACGGCCTCGGCGACACCGGCGCGACGTGCGCGATCGTGGCCGTCGCCGAGAACAGCAAG
This sequence comes from Sandaracinaceae bacterium, assembly GCA_044223665.1. GTDB lineage: Bacteria > Myxococcota_A > Polyangia > Polyangiales > Sandaracinaceae > JBBSAT01. The sequence continues at coordinate 9,615 of JBGALT010000111.1, forward strand.
ATCAACGTCAACGACCCGCTCAACTTCGACGGCGACCGCGCGCGCGGCGTCGTGGCGCTCCAGATGTTCGCCCTCATGGGCGGCTACCAGTCGCCGAGCCCCTACGATCCGCTCTTCGAGAACCAGGACGCCGACGGGCAGTTCACCTCGCGCCTCGACATCGTCAGCGCGCTGATCGACTGGTGGGATCCGGACACCGACCGGACCAACTTCGATCCCGGCGCGGGCGCCGTCACCTCGAGCGGCGCCGAGGACGACGTCTACACGCGCTTCGACGATCCCTACCAGCCGCGCAACGCCCCGATGGACTCCGTGGAGGAGATCCGGATGATCCGCGGCGTCGGAGACGACTTCTGGGCGACGTTCGTCGAGCCGAACCCCGACGATCCGCGCACGCGCATCCTGACGATCTACGGCTCGGGCGCCGTGAACCCCAACGAGGCGCAGCCCGAGGTGCTGCTCGCCCGCGTCTGCTCGATCCTCGTCGACCAGTCGCTGTGCACGAACCCGCTCGAGGCCGCGAAGTTCATCCAGCTGCTGCGCACGATGCGCTCCATCGCGCCCATCCCGTGGTTCACCACCGGCGCGGACTTCGTGAACTTCATCCAGGGCCAGGGCGGGCCGCAGGACCTCTACCCGATGCTCGTGAGCTTCCTCGGCGCGGGCAACCCCATGCTCTTCACGCCGGTGACGGTCTCGGCCGACCGGATGAACCAGATCGACTCCGTGCTCGTCACGGCGGCGCGCATCCTGACCATCCAGGTCACCGGCCACGCGGGCCGCACGACGACGCGCATCCGGACGGTCATGAACTTCCACGACCGATGGACCCCGCCGCCGCCGAACACGGGAACGATGCCGGGGCTCGGGATCTACTACTACTACCGCATCGATTGACGGGTGAGTTGGGGTACCGTCGCGGCCATGACGACGAAGGTCGCGGTGCTGGGCTCGGGCTCGTGGGGTACGGCGCTGGCGAAGAGCCTCTCCGACGCGGGGCACGAAGTGCGCCTCTGGGCGCGCCGTGCCGAGCAGGCCGAGCGCATCGAGGCGACGCGCGAGAACGCCGACTACCTCCCCGGTGCCAAGCTCGCGCCCACGCTGCGCGCGACGCACGATCTCGAGAGCGCGCTCGCCGGCGTGGACATGGTCCTCTCGGCCGTCCCGACCCACGGCCTTCGCGAGAACCTCCAGCTCGCGACGCCGTTCTTCCCGAAGGACGTGCCCATCCTGAGCGCGACGAAGGGGATCGAGGTCGGCACGCTGAAGCTCGTCTGCGGCATCTTCGAGGACTGCCTCCCCGAGAGCCAGCACGTGCAGCTGACCTACCTCGGTGGCCCGAGCTTCGCGAAGGAGGTCGCGCAGGGCATGCCCACCGCCGTCGTCGTCGCGGGAAGAAGCCACGGCACGACCGCGAAGGTGCAGCACATCCTCGCGACCGAGCGCCTGCGCGTCTACACGACCGACGACGTGATCGGCATCGAGATCGGCGGCTCGCTGAAGAACGTCATGGCGATCGCGGCCGGCATCGGCGACGGGCTCGGCTTCGGCCACAACACGCGCGCGGCGATCGTGACGCGCGGTCTGGCCGAGCTGTCGCGGATGGCGATGAAGCTCGGCGCACACCCGATGACACTGGCCGGGCTCGGAGGGATCGGCGACCTGCTGCTGACGTGCACGGGCGACCTCTCACGAAACCGGAAGGTCGGTCTCGAGCTCGGCCGGGGCCGCAAGCTCGACGAGATCCTCAAGAGCATGAACCAGGTCGCCGAAGGCGTGCGCACCACCCAGAGCGCGCACGATCTCTCGCGACGCGAGGGCGTCGAGATGCCCATCGTCGACGCCGTGTACCGAATCCTCTACCAGGACATGAACGCGCGCGACGCCGTGTTCGGGCTGATGACCCGACCTCACCGCGCCGAGCGCGACTGAATCGAGCGTCTCGGCCCGCTCCAAGCCGGCCCGCGGCTCGATGGCGACCGCGGATTTCTACGCGCCGACACCGCAACGCTCTCGCGCGGACGAGTTTGGCGCTGGTGTGCTGGCTGACGAATGTTGGCGTTGCGGCATGTTGCGTACCGCCCGCTTCGCTTCCACCGCCGTGGCGCTCTGCATCGTGGCCTGCAGCGCCACGGAGACCCCTCCTGGGGATGCCGCCGTGGACACGGCCGTCCGAGCGGACAGCGGCACGGGGATGTGCGCCGTCGATGGCGAGTGCGACGACGGTGTCTTCTGCAACGGGGTCGAGCGCTGCGCACCCGCGGACCCGAGCGCGAACGCGATCGGCTGCGTGCTCCCGGGCTCGGCGTGTCTTCCCGGACAGACCTGCGACGAGGCGACCGATCGCTGCACGACGAGCTGCACGGGCAGCGGCGGCGACGCGGACGGCGACGGCGTTCGCTCCACGAGCTGCGGCGGCATGGACTGCGACGACGCGGATGCGAGCCGCTACCCCGGCGCGCGCGAGGTCTGCGACGCCGAAGGTCACGACGAGGACTGCGACACCTCGACGTTCGGCTTCCGCGACGGAGACGGCGACGACGAGCCCGACGCTGCCTGCTGCAACGGCAGCGGAGCCGACCTGCACTGCGGCACCGACTGCGACGACGCGCACCCGACGGTGAATCCCTCGGCGCCCGAGGTCTGCAACGGGCGCGACGACGACTGCGACACGTCGACCGACGAGAGCGTGCTCATCGTCTTCTACACCGACGCCGACGGCGACAACTTCGGATCGAGCGACACGGCCGCACCCACGATGAGCGCGTGCTCACAGCCGCCTGGCTTCTCCGCGCTGAACACCGACTGCAACGACGCGGTCGCGAGCATCCACCCCGGCGCCGTCGACTCGTGCGACGCGGCGTCGGTCGACGAGGACTGCGACGGCGTACCGAACGATCCGCCTGGCGGCTGCGCTTGCACGGCTGGCACTCCGTCCCGGCCCTGCCTGGAAGCCCAGGGTCTCTGCGCCGCGGGCACCGAGAGCTGCGTGGGCGGCTCGTGGAGCACCTGTTCGATCGGGCCCTCTGCCGAGACCTGCAACATGCTCGACGACGACTGCAACGGCATCGTCGACAACGGTGTGACGGTCCAGTGCTACGGCGACTTCGACAACGACGGCTTCTCGCCGGGCGGCTTGCCGACGGCCTCGTGTCCCGCGCCCGGACGCGATGCGTATGGTGGCTGCCCGATCGGGTCGACCGCGCGCGTGCCCGTCGGCGCATCGATCGACTGCGACGACACCTCGCCCCGCGCGTTCCCGAACGCGTTGGAGACGTGCAACAGCATCGACGACGACTGTGACGCGAGCGTCGACGAGGGGCTGACCGTCGCGTGCTACTTCGACGCGGACCGCGACGGGTACGCGCTCATGAGCGCGCCGCGGATGAACCTGTGCCCGGTCGCCGGACCGAGCGGGCCGTCGTGTCCCGATCAGTACACCGGGCGCGTTCCGCTCGCGCGAGCCTCGTCGGACTGCACGGCCGGGGAGAACGACGCCACCATCAACGGCGGCCAGCTCGACGCCTGCGACGGAAAGGACAACGACTGCGACGGCACCGTGGACAACGGCGCGCGCCTGACCTGCTACACGGACAGTGACCTCGACTCGTATGCGGCGATGAGCGCGCCGTCCACGAGTGAGTGCCCGGTGAACGGGCGCCCACCCGAGTTCGGCGGCTGCCCGGTCGGCTCGACGGTACGCCAGCCGCGGATGACCGGGGTCGACGTCGACTGCAACGACGGCGAGGTCTCGATCCATCCGGGCGCCATCGAGCTCTGCGATGCGATCGACCAGAACTGCAACGGCCAGACGAGCGACTCGGTGATGGTCACTTGCTACGCCGATCTCGACGACGACGGCTACGCGCCCGTCTCCACACCGGCGACGATGCGCTGCCCCGACGCCTCGCGGCCCGGGGTGGGCGGATGCCCCGCCGGCTACACCAACCGGGCCCCGACCACGGGAAACATCGACTGCTGGGACAGCGGCGCGGCGCCGCCGGCCGGCGCGCAGTACGCGGGCTGCGGCGCCGCGAGCATCACGTCGGCGGCGGTCCACCCGAACGCGACGGAGACGTGCCAGTACCAGTCGGTCAGCATGTCCGGCACGACGAACCCGGCGACACCCGTGGAGTGCGATCAGGACTGCTCCGGCGCGGGCGCATCGAACGAGCCCCGGATCACGTGCTTCGTCGATCGCGACGGTGACAACTACGGCGGAGCCACGTCGTACGCGCAGTGCGCGATCGCGGGCGCGCCCGGCTACGGCGGCTGCTCGGACGTCCTCTGCGGCGGCTCCGTGTGCGGTGGCCACCACCTCACGACGCGCGGTGGTGACTGCGACGACATGGACTCGGCGCACAGCCCGGTCACGCCCGAGGCCTGCGATGCTGCCGATCAGGACTGCGACGGTCTGATCGACGAGGGGCTGGCGACCATGCCTCGCTCGTATTGGGCCGATGGCGACGCCGATGGCTACGGCCGTGGGTCGTCGGTGACGGTCCCGGGCTGCAGTGCGAGCGTCGCCCCGCCTGGATACGCGCTCCAGGGCGGAGACTGCTGCGATACCGATGACTACGCGTATCCGGGGCAGATCTCCTGGTTCACGACGCCTCGCTCGGGATGCGGCGGCTTCGACTACGACTGCAACGGCAGCGAACAGCGCGCCCCGAGCACCGTCGGGTCGGCGTGCGTGACCGGCTGCTCGGGCGGTATGTATTGGGGCTGCGCGAGCCCGCCGAACCAGGCGTTCCTCTGCTACTCGGGCGCGGCGCCCGCGTGCGGCGCGGCGGGCCCCTCGTGCACGTGTCCGACCTCCGCATGCGGCAACAGCTGCTTCTCTTCACCGACGACCTGCTGCGGCGCCACGGTCGGCAGCGCCAGCGCCACCGCGGCCGAGCCCTGCCACTGATCGACGACGACCGAGCCCGACGCACGTTCAGCGCGTTCGCCTCGGCGCGCCCGCCGCGTGAGGCGCGCCGACCGCGGCGGGCCGCGCATCACGGGGGCGCCGGCGGCGAGTCGTCCAGCACGGAGAAGGTCGCGCGTCCCGCTCCTCGGAAGGCCACCACCTCGCAGGTCACGAGGAGCGGCGACTCGCTCGAAGCGCAGGTCGAGGCGCTCGCGTAGGGGACGGGCGCCGTGTCGCTCGCCAGGCGGGCGCCGCTCGCGTCGGTGACGACGAGGTCGACGTCTTCGACCCCGGTGCCGCCTGCCGCGACGACGGCCACGCAGCGCCCGGGCTCGACCTCGATGGTCCGCGCGACCGGCTCGCCCTCGGCCAGCTCGATGCGCTCGGTCGTCCGCGGCACGAATCCGCGGGCTCGTAGCGGCGCCTCGGCCTCGGCGGCGCGCAGCTCCTCCACGCTGCCGATCGAGTCGGGCGCGCGGACGATCGCGAGCGCGTAGGTTCCCTCGCGCCCGTAGGCTTTCACCGCGACGCGGCGCACGGCCGGGGCCGGCTCGCAGGCGCGCACGACGGCGCTCGATCGGAGCGTGGTGTCCGCGTCGAGCTCGCGCCCCTGCGCGTCGGCGAGATAGAGGTCGAGGTCGATCTGATCGCTCGACGCGGCGGCGATCACGAGCGAGCAGCCCGGCCCGAGGATCGCTTCGTGGGTCACCACATCGCCCGGCGCGATGCGCGCGCGCTCGGCGATTAAGAGCGGTGCTGCGAAGCCGAGGCGCGCGAGCGCGCCCGCGGCGACGCCGACGGCGAGGCTCGGGTCCGTGGTCGGGCTCGGGGTGTCGAGCGCCTCCGACACGTCGACGGCATCGCCGCCGCGCGTGCCGGGCTCGCGCGCCGGACCGACGAGCACCTGCACGCCCAGCGCGCCGGCTCCCTCGAAGACGCGCGCCTCGAGCGAGAGCGTCTCGCGCTCGACCGGGCAGTGCTCGAACGAGGGCTCGCTGCCCTGCCCGATGTCCCGCGCGACCTCGGCCCCGGTGGCGTCGAAGGCGAAGAGGTCCGCGTCGTCGATCGACGACGCGCCGCGGACCACGACGAGGTAGCAGTGGCCCGGCTCGAACGTGTGCGCCGCATGGACGGATCCGCCTTCGGCCACGGTCGCGATGCTGGCCGCGCCGTCCGCGGTGAGCCCGCGCGAGCGCAGCACCGCGCGAGCCGCCGCGAGCGCCGCCTCGACGTCGGCGAAGGGCTCTCGGGGCGCGAGGACGTCGTCGAACACGCCCTCGAATCCGTCCCCCTCGCCTGGAGCGCTCGAGAGCTCGGCGAGCGCCACGGTGCCGCTCCCTTCGTGCGCGACGACGGCGAGGTACGCCGGCATCCGCGCGTGATCGGTCTGCGGGCACACGTGGACGAGGCCGGCCTCGCCGGGCACGTCCTCGCTCGCGAGCGCTTCGCCTTCGGTGTCGAACATCGTCACCCGCAGATCCCGGATCGACGCCGACCCGAGCGCCACGAACGTGCTGCAGCGGTCGGAGGGCAGGTCGAGCGGAAGCAGCGTCGGCCTCCCTTCGAGCACGAAGGCCCGCGACTGCCGCGCGAGCTCTCGATACCCGCGCAGGCGCAGGCGCTCGCGTACGCGCGAGAGGCGGTGCGTGATCGCATCGAGCGGCGGCGCGACCGCTGGCAGCGCGCCCTCGTAGGCCCCCGGCGGCTCCTCGTCGGTCGCTGGGCCCGCACAAGCGAGGACGAGCGTCGCGACGAGCAGGGCGCAGGGCCGGGCGCCGCGCGTCACCGCTCGCCCTGGGCCGTCGGGAGGAGATCGGCCGCGGTGACGTCGAGACCGGTGGGCCCGCGCGTCAGGCGCACCGCGAACAGGCCGTTGCCCGCGCTCGCGTGGACGGTGACGTAGTAGGTGCCCGCGTGCACCGGGCAGTACACGAGCGCCGCCGTGCGTCCGGTCGCGCCGTCGCGGCCGCCCTCGGTGCCGTCCGCGAGGTAGAGGGCGACGTCGATCTCCCGGAGCCCCGCCGACCCGGCCGCCAGGACGGCGTAGCAGCTGCCGGCGACCAGCGAGAACGCGCGGACCTCCACGCTTCCCTCGAGCACGAACCCGCGCTGCGGCTCGCCGTCGGGCGAGAAGCCCCGCGTCTGCGCAGCGCGGCGCATCCCGTCGAGGGCCTCGTCGACGCTCACCGATCGGAACGAGGAAGCGGGCGGGTCCTCGGCCGCAACGTCGGTGGTCGGCTCGGCGGTCCCGCAGCCCGCGAGCGCCACGAGCGCCACGGAGCACGACAGGAGGAGGAGCGAGGCGGAGCGCACGCGCCTCTATACCCCCGCCCGGCCCCAGAGCGCACGCCGCGGGCGGCCGCGGATCGGCCGACACCGCCCCGCGATCGAGGTTCGACCGCCGTCCTCGTCGTCTTCGGCGAGAACGACCGGCACACGACCGGGTGCTCGACGAGCGCGGCGCGGTCCACGCAACCGGCGAAACGAGCCGCACGTTCAGCCAGCCACCCTGCGGGCTCGACCGCCAACGCGGGCCGACGCACTCGACGTATGCTTCACGCCATGACGCCTCGGCCGCCATCGCCGCTGGCTCGGACGACGCTCCGCTCGTGGAGCGGGGGCGTGATGGCGCTCTCGATCGCCATCGGCTGCGCGCGCGGCGTGCCGCCGCCGCCGGCTCCCCTGCCGTCGACGGCGCCGGAAGAGGTGGTCGCGGCGCCCTCCCCCGTCGCATGCCCGCTCGAGCCCGAGCGCCCGGCCGCGCTCTCCATCCACGTGGTGCGTGCCGTGATCCCGATCGGCGACTCGCCGAGGCGGCAGGTTGCCGAGCTCGCCACGAGCCTCGCGCAGTGCACGGAGCCCGCGCCGCTCTGCCGGGTGCCTCCGGTGGCGGTGCTCGACGCGCTCTACGCATCGTTTCGCGCGCGCGGCCTCGCGCAAGCGCGCCCCCGGCCCGCGCACGCCAGCCCGCACTCCGGCTCACTCTTCGTCACGCTGACCTGGCCGAACGGTGCATGCGAGGTCGGCGAGAGCCCGACGACGGAGCTGCCGCCGGAACAACGCGCCGCGCTCGTAGCGATGGAGGCCGAGATCGTCACCGCGTTCCACGCACTCGACGGGCGATCGGACCCAGCGGAACCGCCCGCCGCGGAATGACACCATGGGCGACTGCTGCCGGGCTCGCCCCGACGTCGAGCGCTCGGCGCGCGCGAGCAGGCGTCATCGTTGCCCGACGCCGACTCGAGCGAGCTGGTCGATGCCGGACGACGATGGACCAAAGCGCACGGCCCCGTCTCGCGACGAGGCCGTGTGGTCGAAGAGCCCATAAGCCGAGTCTCGTCTCGCGGGGCGTCGCCGCCGCGCGATGGCGATCATTCCTCTAGGAGCCGCGTTGCCGCGGCCCTCCAGCGACACACCCGGGAGCTCGGACGGGCCGTCCTCGAGCGCTCCCTGTTCGGTCTTGCACCAGGTGGGGTTTGCCGTGCCGCCGGTGTCACCACCGGCGCGGTGAGCTCTTACCTCACCTTTTCACCCTTACCGCGCGAGCTCTCTCGAGCCGGCACGGCGGTCTGATTCTCTGTGGCACTTTCCTCGGGGTCACCCCCACCAGCGGTTGGCTGGCACCCTGCCCTGTGGAGCTCGGACTTTCCTCCCGCGGCACGCCCCTCGCGGAGCGCCCGCCAGCGACCGCCTGGACCGCTTCGACGGGGCCGAACATGCGCGACCCGGAGTGCCCACGCAACGCGTGTTCGCGCTGCGCCGGCGGATCGTCGCTCCCGGTGCTCGAGACGCGCGTTCCCCCTCGCCCGCGAGAGCGGGAGAGGGCCGGGGAGAGGGACTGCGAAGCGAGCGCCACCACGTGGTCCCCGCGGTAGCGCGGCCCCGACACCAGCCCGAGCCTGCCTCCAAGCCACCCAGCCTGCGCCCACCTCTCCGCGCATTCGTGCTAGCCCCGCTCCCATGGAGAGCGAGACGCTCCTCGCTTCGTACGACGCGCATCGTCCCGCGCTCGAAGCACTGACGCGCGAGCTCGAGACGGAGCTCCGCGCGCTGCTCGGCGGCCTCGAAGTGCAGCTCGTCGGCTCGCGCCTGAAATCCACCGAGAGCCTGCGCGGCAAGCTGGCGCGCCCCGACAAGACGTACCGCGCGCTCTGGGACGTGACGGACCTCGTGGGTCTGCGCGTCGTGACGTTCTTCGAGGACACGATCGACGCCGTCGCTCACGCTATCGAGGCGCGCTTCGGCGTCGACTTCACGCACTCGATCGACAAGCTGCGCTTCAGCGATCACGGCCGCTTCGGCTACCGCTCGCTGCACTACGTCTGCGCCCTCCCCGGCCGCGGCCCGCACCCGGACTTCCGCTTCGAGATCCAGATCCGCACGGCGTTGCAGCACGCGTGGGCGGAGGTGGAGCACGACCTCGGCTACAAGGCCGACGAGGCCGTGCCCGCGCAGATCCGGCGGCGCTTCTCCCGCGTGGCGAGCTTGCTCGAGGTCGCGGACCAGGAGTTCGTGTCGATCCGGCGCGACCTCTTCGAGTACCGCGAGGCCGTGCGCGTGGCGCTGGAGGCGGGCGAGGCGCTGCCGATCGACACGGTCTCGCTCGACGGCCTCTGCCGCGAGGAGGCCATCGCGACCCTCGACGCCGAGGTAGCGCGCGCGCTCGACAAGCCGGTGGCGGCGGAGCTGTTCTATCCAGACTACCTGGTCCGGATGCTGCGTTTGTCGGGCCTCACGACGACCGATGCGCTGCGCGCGGCCGTGCGCGAGCACGCCGCGCACGTGCCCCGCGTGGTGCCCGCGTACTTCGCGTACGCGGGGCCAGCCTTCGGCCTGCGCGCCGAGGAGCTCGCCTCGGTGCAGCGCGGCTACGCGCTGTTCTTCGTCGCGCACCTCTCGATCCTGCGCTCTCCGGATCTCGGCCTGAGCAAGGTCGCGCGCCTGACGCGCGTCTACCACGAGCTCGATCACCCGAACGACGAGCGCATGGCGCACACGATCGCCAGCGGCGTGGCGCGGGCGCTCGGGTGAGGGCGCCGCGATGCTCGCGCGCGTCGCCGTCGGGTACGCTCGCCGAGCCCGAAGAGCGAGCACAGCGCAAGCACGCGGGGGAGAAGGTCGGGCCATCGTATTCGAGCGGACGTACCCGTTCACGGGCACGGACGGCGCCACAGGCCGGCTCCTCCGCGAGCTGCGCACGGCAATGCCCTCCGACAGCCTCACGCGGCCTTCGTAGGCAGACGGCGCGAACGTGCCCGGCAATGCTGGGCGCCGGCGCCGGCCGGAGTTGGTCTCGGCCCGTGCTTCGGCGCTCCGTCCGCAGCCGTCGCGGCCTTTCGTCAGACCGGCCAGCGGCGCTCGCGACCGAGCGTCTCGACGAGCGCGTCGAGCTCGTCCAGCGTCGCACGCGCGACCTGCGCGGCGCGCTCTTCCGTCCAGGGCACGCCCATCGCGAGGCAGAGCAGGCGTACCGCCCGGCGCTCCCCTTCCTCGCGCCCTTCCTCGCGCCCGACGCCGACCCAGTGCTTCGCGAAGTCGCTCTGCCAGACCCAGCCTTCCGTCTTCATCTCCGCCTCCAGCGCGATCCTGGCCAGCTCGTCGATCGATGCGAGGACCAGATCGTTGTACAGGCGCGCGCGTGCCTCGTCGAGGTGCGTCGCCTGGCGAATCGCGAGGAGCGCCCGCGCCGCCAGAACGCCGCCCGCGGCGCCGCGACCGTGAGCCATCGTGGAGAGCACCGCGAGCTCCGCCCCGGCAGTCCCGGGCACGGTGGGCAGGGCGTCGGGACCGATCACGAGGGCGTCGGGACCGATCACGAACGGCGCCAGGACGCCTCCGTGAAAGGAGTCGATCGGCTCGCGGGCGTGCTCTGCGACGGCGCGATCGAGCGTGAGCACCACGAGCCACGCCGGGACGCGCAGGCGCGCGTGCGCGCTCGCGAGATACAGGGGCCAAGCCCATCGCTTCTCGGCGGCGACCGAGCGCTGCATCTCGACCACCAGCGCGCCCACGCGCGCCGCGTTTCGCGAGAGCAGGTAGACACGATCGGCGGCATACGTCGCCGGCTCGATCTGCGCGAACGTCTCTTGCACCGGCTCGATGGTGTCCGCCTCGAGCACCGGGCCGCCCGCGCGCGCGAGCAGCTCGAGCAGGAGCTCGGGGCGGTCGTCGAGCAGCGCGAGGGGGATCTCGTGGAGGCTGGTGGGCACGATCTCGTCCCTTGCGTGCGTCGTGCCGGGGCCCCGCTGCCGGATTCACGCGGTTTCCGGCGTCCGAGTGGCGGAGGTGGCGGCGGGGTGGCGGCGCCCGAAAACTGGACGCCGGCCGCGGCGCGCGATTGTCTCGGGCCATGCGTCGGTGCTCCGTCGTCGTCGTGGCCTTCGCTCTCGCGTGCGGGAGCGCGCCGAGCGACCCCGATGGCGGCGCCGATGCGGCGGCTTCGGTGCCCAGCGCATCGGCCGTGATCCCGACCGCCCCCACCCCGCCCTCCGCAGCGGCGGCCGCACCGAGCGTCGGCCCGCGCGTCGCCGTGCCCGCCAGGATCGTGCTCGCGGGCAGCCACGCCCTGGCGGCGCCCGGCGTGGGAGGCGGACCTCGCGCCGCTCGACGTGCCGCATTCGAGATCGATCGCCGCGCCGAGGCCGACCCAGGGCGCGCCGATCCGCGACGCGTCACCGCCGAGGTGGCGGCCGCCACGTGCAGCGCGCGCGGCGCGCGCCTCTGCGACGAGCTCGAGTGGGAGCGCGCGTGCGAGGGCGACGAGCATCGCGCGCTCCCGACCGTCGGCAGCTGGGCCGACTGCGCCGCCCACCCCGAGAGCTGCACGAGCGCGTTCGGCGCCCTCGCGCAGGGCGTGCTCGCGCCGGAGTGGACGCGCTCGGGCGATCGCTACGTGCTCCGCGGCGCGCGCGTCGATCAAGACGGCCCCTTCCACCGCTGCGATGCACGCATGCCGCTCGAGACCACCGAGGGGCGCGAGGGCGCGGTGCGTTGCTGCTACGGCGCGGCGCCCTCGCTCGCGTACCCCGAGCGCCGCGGCGGAATGCCCTTCACGCCGCTCGCGATGGATCTCGAGACGCTCCGCGCCGCGATGCGCAGCACGCCCGAGCTCGCGCCGTATGCGGACGACTTCGCGCTCTTCGACACCGCCGCCGCCGAGCGTGCCTACACGCGCGCCGATCTCGTCGTCGACGACGTCATCCGCGCGCGCCTCGCGGCGGGCCCGCTGCTCTGGTCGCCCACGAACGGCGAGCGCGCGTGGCTCTTCGCCGGCACGAGCGGCGAAGACACGCTGATCGCCGTGCTCTACCCGCTCGACGGCCCCGAGGGAGCCGTCGTCCACGGCGCGAGCTTCGTGTTCCGCGAGCGCGTGCCCGTCGCGATCACGCCCGTCCCGCGCGAGCGCGAGAGCGTCGCCTGGGCCACCGCCGTCGGGCGCGCCGGCGAGTCCGGCTTCGTGCGCTTCGACGAGGACGGCGTGATCCGCATCGTCGGGCAGTAGCGCGCCCGGAGCGGGCTCATCCGACCGAGTCGCGCTTCACCCGTCGCGCGAGAGAGTCGAAGCTCTCGAGCAGCTCCGGCGCATCCGCGAGCGCGCTGAGCTCGGCGACGCGCGCGCGAACGGCAGCGGTGTCGATCTCCGGATGGAGAACGAGCAACGCCTCGGCGTCCTCCACATCCTTCGGCCGTCCCGCGATCGCCTTGAACACGACGAGATCGGATGCCGTCGACATCGGAAGGCGCGCCTGGCCGAAGGATGCCTCACTCGCGCTCGCGAGCGCGGCAAGCTCGAAATCGGACCACGCCAACGACAGATCGATATCGACGCGGGTCGGCGCATGGCGCATCAGCAAGACGAGGTTGGCCGACGCGAAGCCCGCAGCGTCGGCGATGCGCGGAACGATGCTCTCCTCGCCGAGCTCGGCGAGAAGGCCCTCGATGCTGACGGCATCTCCCCGCACGACGACGTCGACGTCGGTCGTCATCCGCCGAACCCCGCGCGCGATGATCGCGATGCCGCCGATCACCATCCACGACGCGCCCGTGCGCTCCAGCCCGCGGGCGAGCGCCGCGATGGCGGTCTCGAGGAGACGCTCACTCACCGCGGGCGCGTCGCTCGATCCGCAGCCAACGCGCCCGGACCTGTTCGACACCGCGCTCGGACACGGGGTCTCTCGGCCCCGGCCAGAGGCCCATCGCGTGGAGCGCCTCGAGCGCGGAGAGCGCCTCCGCGACCGCGAGCTCCGGCTGCGGCCCCTCGCGAGCAGCGAGGAGGCGCTGCATCTCTGCGGCGGCCGCGTGACCTCGTCGCATCCGCGTGATCGGGCTCATGGCCGTAGGATCCTACGGGCGCGCAACGACGCGGTCCACCGTCGTTCGACCCGCGCGACGGCGTCGCTCGAGGCTGGTAGCCTGCCGCGCATGCGCTTTCTGCGGCTGATGCACGGCGGGATCCACTACTGGGCGTCCGAGGTCGACGCGCACACCGCGCGGCTCTGGGACGGCGCGCCTTACGACGTCGGCAACGAGACCGATCGCCTCGTCCCGCTCCGCGCCGAGTCGCTCCTCTGCCCCGTCACGCCGAGCAAGATCGTGTGCGTCGGCCGCAACTACCGCGACCACGCCAAGGAGCTCGGCAACGACGTCCCCAATGAGCCGCTGATCTTCCTGAAGCCGCCCAGCGCGCTGCTCGCGCCGGGCGCGACGATCGAGCTTCCGCCCCAGAGCGAGCGCGTCGAGCACGAGGGCGAGCTCTGCATCGTGGTCGGCAAGACGCTCAAGCGCGCGAGCCGCGCCGAAGCCGCCGCGGGGATCTTCGCGGTCACCGCGGCCAACGACGTGACGGCACGCGATCTCCAGCGCAAGGACGTGCAGTTCACGCGCGGCAAAGGCTTCGACACCTTCTGCCCGATCGGGCCCACGCTCGAGACCGAGCCCGGGCCGCTCTCGTCGCTGCGCGTCGTCACGCGCGTGGGCGGCGTCGAGCGCCAGAACGGCTCGGTCGCCGACATGATCTGGCCGGTGGACGAGCTGCTCTCGTTCATCAGCGCCGTCATGACGCTCGCCCCCGGAGACGTCGTGCTGACCGGGACGCCGGCCGGCGTCGGCCCGCTCGCGGCGGGCGACGTGGTCGAGGTCGCCATCGAGCCGAACGTCGCTCGCCTGTCGAGCCCGGTCGCGGCGGCCCCGCGGGCTGCGTGAGCAAGAGCGCGCCCCGGCGTGCTTTTTCTGACAGCCCTGCCAGCCTGGCGGGCTCCCGGTGCGCCCGACACCGGAATCGACCCTCGGGAAGGCCCGTTTCGACGCGTTGCGTGAGCGGGGCGATGGCACGGCCCTTGGTTATGAATCCCACGCCCATGCGCGCGTTCCTCCTCGCCGCCGCCATCGCCAGCCTCGCTGGCTGCCACCTCGCGCACGAACGCTCCGAGGACGACGCGGTGTTTCCCGACGGAGGGCGCCCCGATCGAGACCTGGGGCACGACTCCTCGGTCGCGCCCGACGGCGCGGGCGACGGCGGCTTCGACGCCTTCTTCGACGTGGGCCACGACGCGCCCGAGCTGCCCGACGTCCCGGCGATCCCCGACTCGGGCCTCGACGTCTGGGCACCGGATGCGCCCCCGCCCCTCGATCCGCCGCCCGACCCGAGCACCTGTCGCGTGGTTCCGGCGATCGACCCGTTCGACCGCCCCATCCTCGAGAACCGCTGGCCCGATCACTCGACGATCACGAACATCTCCTCGACGCAGGTCTGCGCGACGCCCGTCGTCATCGACCTCGACCCTCGGACCGGCGATCTCCGTCCCCAGGTGGTGTTCGTCTCGTACGATCAGCTGGGGGAGGCCGAGAACGGCACGCTCCGCATCTGGGACCCGGCCACGCAAGTCACGCTCAGCTATCCCGCCGACGGAACCCCGACCGGGCCGCTCGAGGGCTCGACCAACCTCGCCGCGGGCGATCTCGACGGCGACGGCGTGAACGAGATCGTGGGCATCGGCGTGAACGCGAACTCCTACGCGTTCCGGGCCGACGGGAGCCTGATGTGGACGTCGTACTACCCGACGTTCCAGGACCGGGGCGGCTTCCGGAACCGCCAGATCGGCGGAGCCGTCTCGATCGCCGATCTCGAGGGCGACGGACGCGTCGAGGTCATCATCGGCCACAACGTGATCGACGGCCCGACGGGCGAGCTGCGCTGGACGGGCGGCGACGACACGACGCGTGGCGCGAACGGCCAGCTCGGCCCGATCTCGTGCGTGGCCGACCTCGATGGCGACGGAATCCTCGAGGTGGTGGCCGGGCGCAGCGCGATCCGCGCCGACGGCACGACGATGTGGGTCGACGACGAGGCGTTCGACGGGCTCTGCGGCGTCGGCGAGCTCGACCCGACCTCGCCCGGCCCGGAGGTCGCGCTCGTCTCGAACGGCTATCTCCACGTGATCGAGGGGTCGACGGGGCGCACGCGATGGATCCAGACGCTGACGAGCGGCGGCGTGGTGTCGTCGGGCGGCGCCCCGACCATCGCCGACTTCGACGGCGACGGGCGCGCGGAGATCGGCGTCGCGAACGGCGCCTCCTACGCCGTCTACGACCACGACTGCACCGGCCCGCACCGGCCCTTCGACTACTGCGCGCAGACGGGGATCATCTGGCAGGCCGACACCGAGGACGGCTCGTCGGCCTCCACCGGCTCGAGCGTCTTCGACTTCAACGGCGACGGCCGCGCCGAGGTCATCTACAACGACCAGTTCTTCTTCCGTGTCTACGACGGCCTCACCGGCTTCCCGCACGTGCAGGAACGGAACTCGTCGCGCACGCGAACGGAGAACCCGGTCGTCGCCGACGTCGACGCCGATGGGCAGGCCGAGATCGTGTTCACGGCCAACAACGAGGCGAACTTCCTCCGCTACCCGCACGACCGCACCACGCCGCCCGGCGTGATGATCTACGGCGACCGCCTGGGCCGCTGGGTCGGCGCGCGCCGGATCTGGAACGAGCACGCCTATCACATCACGAACGTCGACGAGAACGGGCACATCCCGCTCCACGAGGCCCCCGCGTCCACGGTGCTGAACTCGTGGCGACAGAACCTCCGCCAGGGCTCGGACGTGCTGGTCTCGCCCGACCTCTGGGGCGGCCGTGGCAGCTACGAGTGCGTGGGGAGCGGGCGGGCGGTGCTCCGCGTCGACGTCTCGAACTACGGGCTCGAGCGCGTGGGACCGGGGGTGGTGATCGGCTTCTACCGCGGACGCCCGAGCACGGGCGGCGCCCGCATCGGCGAGGCCACCACGATGGGCGTGCTGCTTCCCGAGGGCGGCACCGAGACCGTGACCTTCGACGCGATGCTCGAGCTGCCGGTCACCGACTACTACGCGGTGCTCGACGACCCGTCCGACGGGATGGGCGCGATCCGGGAGTGTCGGGAGTCGAACAACGAGGTGCTGATCTGGCGCCCGTTCTGTCCTTGAAGCCGCGCGGAGGCAGGCCCAGGCTTGCTCCATGAGCGACGAGACGGCGGCGAAGGACGACGAGACGGCGACGAGCGCGAGCCCCCACGAGCCCACCCCCAAGGACGAGCTCACGGCGGCGCTGCATCACCTGCGGAGCGCAGCGGACCTGCTGGCGAAGCGGATCGACCCGGCGGTACGGAAGGCGGCGAGCGACGCCGAGAAGGCTCTGGAGCGCGTGGCGAGCGAGACGGAAAAGACGGCCGGTGAGATCCAGGCGGCGGCCAAGCCGCTGGCGAGCAAGATCGGGCTCGAGCTGGGCAAGCTCGCCGACGAGATCAAGAAGTCGGTGTCGCAGCTCGAGAAGCCGGCGGTCGCGGGGAGCGAGCCGAGCGGCGAGGCGAAGGCGCCCGACCCCGACGATCCCAACACGCTGCGCTGACCGACGCGCAGGCCCTCTCCTTGAGCCACGGCCCCCCGGGTCGTCGCTCGTGGGCACTTCCGCCCCCGAGCTCGCCGGGAACGTGGATCAGAACACGTAGTCCTTCAGGCGCGCGACGTCGGTCAGC
>JBGALT010000112.1:0-27038 GCA_044223665.1 Sandaracinaceae bacterium
CCGGAGGTGGCCGATGAGCGCTCGGCAAGAGCAAGAGAAGGCAGCGGCGGCGAAGGCGAAGGCCTCGCTCGTCGAGCAGGTCGAGAAGCGCCGCTTCGTGGGGCGCGAGCTCTTGCTCTGGCTCTGGATGGAGTCGGAGCTCTTCGAGGCGACGCTCGAGACGAAGGCGCACGGGAGCTTCGGCCTCTGGCTCGAGAAGAAGCTCGTGCTCTCGGCGGGCGAAGAGAGCACGCGCATCGCGGCGCCGCTGCCGGGCGCCGGGCGCGAGGCGAAGGAAGCGCTGCTCCGTGGCCAGCTCCCCGAGGCCGCGGCGATCCGCATCGCGTGGAAGGACGACGAGACCTCGCTCGCCCTCCACGGCGAGAGCTTCGCGATCCGCGGGCTCAAGCTCCGCACGGTGCTCGGTGGCAGCGAAGCCGAGTCGATGACGCAGAACGACCTCGTCGACGAGCTCGCCGGCCGCCGCCGCGGCAAGCCCAAGCGCAAGAAGCAGAGCGAAGAGGAAGCGGCCGCGCTCGCCGAGCAGGCCGCCTTCGAGGAGCGCATGGTCATGACGCGCGAGCTCGAGGACCTGCTCGCGACGCTCTACCGAGACTTCCTCACGCTGCGCCTGAGCCCCACGTGGAGCGCCGTGGTCGTCCCGACGATGCGCGCGTGGGCCGCCGGTGAGCGCGTCGACGCGGACGCGTACCGCGCCCAGAAGCGCGGAATAGCGGGCGGCCGCGCGGAGAAGCCGAGCAAGAAGCGGCGCTGACGTCGGCGCCCTCACCCAGCCTCTCCCACGAAGTGGGAGAGGGGCCGAGCTCCTGGCCGCGAGGCACCGTCGATGCGCGCAGCTCGGACCGCCCTCCCCGCGCGCCGCGGAGCTCCCGTCCCTCTCCCACTCCGTGGGAGAGGTCAGGTGAGGGCACCGGCGTCCCCGCGCGCCCCCAGCCCGGGCGAGACTACCGACGGCCCTTGCGGAAGCCGGCGCGGCGGATGGCGTCCTGCACGATCGGCGGCAGCAGGGACTCGCCGATCTCGGAGAGCGTGGGGCCCACGTTCTCGCCCGGGCGGCGCTTGAACACCGTCGTGTGCGAGGCGCGCACCTCTTCGGCGGGGCGGCCGTTCGAGTAGTAGTAGAGCGCGATCGAGCGGCGGCTGCGGCCCTCGGGGCACTTCAGCGGGTCCGGGTGGCCGTGGTTGGCGAAGTCGGTCGTGTTGAAGACCACCATGCGGTTGAAGATCGGGAGCACCTTGCCCTCGCACTTCGTCATCTCGGTGTTCCACAGCTCGAGATGGCCGCCCCAGGACTCCTCCCAATTCTCGTTCAGATAGAGGAGCACGTTGATGCGCCGATCGAGCTTCGTGTCCGTGTGCTTGTTGAAGTCGACGTGCACCTTCAACAGGCCCCCGGGCAGGATTTGGTGCAGCCCGCCGCCCTCGTACCAGGGATCGGGCACCAAGCCCTGGATGCCCGTCAGCTCCTCGAGGAAAGCGAGGAAGGACGACGAGTTCAGCTCGTGCAGGAGCAGACGCGTGGCGGGGCCGAGGGCCTCCTCGTCACGCGAGCCGAGCTTCTTCTGCAGGGCGTCGTTGTAGCGCTCCCAGTGCGGGCCATCAGGCGAGGGGAACTCGGCGAGCACGGGCGCGAGCACCTCGCGCGGCAGGAAGTCGTCGATCACCGAGTGCGGGAACGGCGCCGCGGTCGCGTGCGCCCCCGCGCGCTCGCGCGCGAGCGTCAGCAAGGCCTGACGGTCGAAGAGGAAGGGCTTCGCCTCGACGGGCTTCATCAGCGGCGATGGGCGCGCGGCGGAGGTCGACGGGGCGGCGGCGGAGGTCGTCTCGGTGGCGGACACGCCCGCCGACGTATGCCCCGAAAGGCCCTTCGTCCAGCCCCCCGTGGCCGGTTTCTCACCTCCGAGGCAGCGACGCCGTCAGAGGCCCGGGAGGAGGAACGCGTCGATGCGCCGCGGCTCGCCCTCGTCGAGGTGCAGCTCCGCGGCGAGCCGGCCGCGCTCGCACTGCAGGATCGCGTGCATCCCCAGGCCCCCGGGGCCGGTGATCTCGTGGCGTCGCAGCGCCCGTAGCGCTCGCGCACCGTGGCGAGCACCTCGTCAATCGCCGCCTGCGGGGTGCCCGCGAGGAATCCCGCGGAGAAGATCTCCGCCGCGACCTCCTCGGTCGGCGCGGTCATCCAGGCACGTGCGCGGGCGAGCAGCGCGTCGGCGTCGCGAAGCGTGGCGGGATCGAGGGGCGGCGGCACGCACGAGGTGGGTGCCTCACCGGACAGCGCCGACCGAGCGAGGGCGCGCGCGATGCACGAGGGCAGGTCGTCGTCCGGGCCCGACGTGAGAACCACCGCCGCCACGCGACGCGTCGGGAACACCACGAGGCTCGCCGAATAGTCGGAGGTCGACCCCGCGTGGCTCACCACGGGCAGGCCGTCGACCTCGCTCGCGACCCAGGCGGCCGCGTGATCGCCGGGAAGCGGATCGTCGGTCGTCCACTGCGTCACCGCGCGCGCGCTCAGCACCTCGGGCGCGTCGCCGAACGCCACGCGCGCGATGGCCGCGAGATCGTCGAGCGACGCATAGAGGCCGCCGGCCGCTTCGAACGCGCCGAGCCGCCAGTGCGGCGGATCCGGCTCGCCGTTCGGCGCGACACCGATGGCCAGCGCGCCGGGCGGCACGTCCTCGCGATCCCAGACGGCGTGCATACCGAGGGGATCGAGCACGTGCTCGCGCAAGTAGCTTCGGAAGTCCTGGTGCGCGGCGCGCGCGATCACGACGCCGACGAGCGCCATCGCGCCGTTCGAGTACGACACGCGCGTCCCCGGCTCGAGCTCGAGCGGCACGTCGAGCGCGCGCAGCATCGCCTCCTCGGTCGGCGGCGTGCTCGTCCAGTAGGGCGCCGAGCGATCGCCGCCGCTCGGGATGCCCGAGGTGTGCGTCAGCAGATGCCGCAGCGTGACGCCCCTCGCGTGCGCGGCGAGCTCCGGGATCCAGCGCGTCAGCGGATCGTCGAGGCTCGGCACGCCGGCATCCGCGAGCTGCAGCAGCGCGAGGGCCGAGATCACCTTCGTGATCGACCCGATGCGGTACATCGCGGTCGCTGGGTCGGGCGGCGGTCCCCCGCGCGCGTCGCTCGCGCCGACGCCGCGCCTCCAGACGATCTCGTCGCCGACGACGAGGCCCACCACCGCCGACGGGACGCGCGCGAGCTCGCGGTCGGCCCAGGCATCGAGCCTCGCCGCATCGACCACGGGCTCGTGCGCGCGAGTCGCCGCGGGCGCAGGGCTCGCGCCACAGCCGAGCGCGACGATCGCGAGCGGGGCGAGGGTGACCGCAACGGGCAGGCGGGCCATCGCGCGATGAGACCGCGCGCGCCGGCTCGAGGCAAGCGCGCCCTCGCCCACCTACGAAGCGAGGATCTGCGCAGCGGACAGCCCTGGGGAGCCCGCCGCCGCGGCCTCGGCCGCGCGGATCGCGCGCACCACGCGCTCGTTCACGGAGGTCGGCACGCCGTGCTCGCCGCCGCGACGCACGACGACGCCGTTCAGGGCGTCGATCTCGGTCGGACGCCGCAGCGCGAGATCGCCCGCCATCGAGGAGCGGGCCTCGGGGTCGATCGAGAGCATCGCCCGTGCGACGCGCTCGAAGATCGCGTCGGGCAGCCCGAGCACGCGCGCGGCGAGGCGCGGATCGAGCGTACCGAAGCGCGTCGGCGCGATCCCCCGGGCCCGCATCACGGCGAGGCCCTCGTGCATCATCGCCGCCATGAGCCGGCGGTAGCCGCGATCGCGCAGCTGCGTGCGGAGCGGCAGGCCCGCGAGCGCGTTGAGCGCGTTGTTCAGGTTGAAGAGCAGCTTGCTCCACAGCACGCGCTCGATCTCCTTCGTCTCGAGCGTGGTCAGGCGCGCGGCGCGCAGCGCGAAGACGAGCCGGCGCACCCCGTCCCGCACGAACGCCTCGTCCTCCACGCGCTGGGCCTCGATGGCGATGGGGCCGCTCGTCGCGCGCCGCAGCACCGTGGGCTCCCGGAACACGACGTTGTAGGCGATCATCGCGCCGTACGCGCGGTGCGGGCCGAGGGTCTCGGCCAGCGTGCGGGCGCCGTCGACGCCGTTCTGGAGGCTCACGATCGGGGTCGTCGGGGCCGTCGCGTCGCGCAGGGCTACGGCGGCCTCGCGGGTGGCGAGCGTCTTGGTGGTCACGAGCACGATCTCGCAATCGGCGAGCGCCGTGGCATCGGCCGCGCAGCGCAGCGCGCCCGGCGCGAGCGTGCGCGTCTCTTGCTCGAGATCCTCGAGCGTGAGCCCGCCTCTGGCGATCGGATCCAGCACGCGGGGCCGCCCGACGAGCGTGACGTCGACGCCGGCCGCCGCGAGGCGACCGCCGACGAAGGTGCCGATGGCGCCGGCGCCGTAGACGCCGACGCGCAGCGCTCGACCACGAGTGGGCGAGCCCATCGCTATCCGTTCACCGCGGGCAATCGTCGATCAGCGCCTCGACGCGCGCCGCGCTCTGCGCCGCCGCACACGCGTTGCCGTGCAGCTCGAGCTGGCCCGCGGCGGGGTCGACCCACGTCCAGCCGTTGACGTCGTCCTGCGTGATGGTCACGCCGTCCACGACGATCGAGAAGCGCGCTTGAGGCCCGGGTATCGTCGACGTGGTGAACCCGCACGCCGAGATGCTGCCGGTGATGTCCATCAGCGCCTGGTGCAGCTGGTCGGCCGAGCGCACCGAGTAGAAGCGGCGCTCACCCGGGACGCTGCGCGGGCGGCCGCCGGCGACGGCCATCTGGTCGAGCACGTCGGAGAAGTCGGGGCGCGACAGGTCCTCGATGCCGACCACGTAGGTCGGGATCCCCTGCGCTGCGATGTTCCGCACCACCGAGAGCGTGCGCACGTCGTCGAGGCACGAGTACGGCCCCGGGCGCGGCGCGACGCAGGCCATCGGCGGCGAGGTGCAGACGCAGACCTCCTGGGGCACGCCGGTGTCGGGGTTGCAGTTCGGCGCGCCGTCGGTCGCGAGCAGCAGGAAGCGCCGCGGCTGATCGGCATGGAACGCCGTGGCCGCAGCCTGGAGCGCGATCGCGGTGGGCGTCCCGCCGTTGGGGTCGGTCGATCCGAGAGGATCGCGCCGTGCGACCGGCCGCGGGCGCGACGTCGATAGCGCGGCGCGCGTCGAGGCGGCGCAGGCCTGCTCGGTGGTCGGCATCGTCGTCGTGATCTCGTCGGGGAAGAACTTGGCGCCGACGAGCACGCGCGGATCGATGCTCGCGAGCGCGTCGGCCATCGCGCTGCTCAGGATCGTCCAGCGCCAGATCGACACCGGCTGGTCGGGCTCGCCCTGGATCGTGAGGCGCATCGAGGCCGATCGGTCGATGACGAGCATCAGCTCGGCCGTCTCGGGCTCGAGGGGGACCCGGACCGGCATGCACAGGCCGGTATCGACGCCGCCGTCGACCGGGACGACGGCGGCATCCATTCGGTACTCGGGGATCTCGAGGCCGGTCTTGGCGCCGCAGCCCGCGGCGAGCGCGAGCGGCAGAGCGAACGGCACGATGCGGCGCAGCACGAGCCGATGGTAGCAGGCCGCGCGCCAGGCACGGGTGCCCAGCGGCGCGGTGAGGCCACTCGTCACGGCGGCGTCTTGCTTCGAGGCGAGCGCCGGTGCCCTCACCTAGCCTCTCCCGCGGAGCGGGAGAGGGACAGGGCTCCGAGGTCGACGGCGGAAACGGGCGCGCTCAGCCGAGCGATTCTCGGTGCTCGCGCGCGTAGCGCACGTACAGGCGCGACGCCTCGAGCACGTTCTCCAGCTCCTCGGGCTTCAGCTCGCGCGCGACCTTGGCGGGCCTGCCGTGGGCGAGCACCCCCGGCGGGATCTTCGTCCGCGCCGTCACGAGCGAGCCCGCGCCGAGGAGCGAGCCGTCGCCGATCTCGGCGTCGTCGAGCACGATCGAGCCCATGCCGACGAGCACGCGCGAGCCGATGCGGCAGCCGTGCAGGATGACCGAGTGGCCCACGGTGACCTCGTCGCCGACGATCGTCTCGGCCCAGCCACCCGTCGCGTGGACCACGCTGTTGTCCTGGATCGAGCTGCGCGCACCGATGCGGATCGCCATGACGTCGCCGCGCAGGACGGCGCCGTACCAGATCGACGAGCCCTCGCCGATGGTCACCTCGCCGATCACGCTCGCCGTCGGTGCGACGAACACGGTGGGATCGAGGACGGGTCGGCGCCCGAGGTGAGGAAACAAGGGGCCCGCCATCACGCCGTCGCTCCTCCGGGCACGCCCGGACGCGCACGCTGGACCAGGCGACCGACGACGAGGCGCGCGCTCGTGCCGGCCAGTGCGCCGACGGTGTCGGCGACCAGATCGAGGACGTCCGAGCTCCGGCCCGGAACGAAGGCCTGGTGCAGCTCGTCGAGCAGGCCCCAGAGCACGGTCAGCACCACGGCCGTGACCACGACGCGCCAGCGCGGGTGCCGTACGAACGTGAGCAGCGTCGCGTGCGCGAGCAAGAACGCCAGCACCGCGTACTCCGTCGCGTGGACGCCCTTGTCACGCAGCGGGAAGAGCGCGACCGGGAACGCCGGCGCTTCCATCGACGAGACGAGCCAGATCACCGTCATGTAGAGGAGCGCCGGCGCCCACGCGAGCACGAGGCGTCTCGTCGCCGGCGTCACGGCTCGGACCCGTCGGCCGCGATCATCGGCAGGCGCCGGAGCGAGCGCGGCTTGGGCGCGATCACACGCGACGCCGTGGCCCGCGGCAGCGTGGCCGGGTCGACCTCGAGCACGCCGTCGAGCGAGTGCTCGTTCGCGCGTGCGACACGCATCGAGAGCAAGAGACCGGTCGGATCGCGATCGGGCGGCGCATCGAAGTGCACGATCTCGTGGCGCTCGCTGCGCCCGCGGTAGCGATGCTGGCCCTTGCTCGGGCCTTCCACGAGCACCTCGACGCGGGAGCCCTCGAGCGACTTCAGGTGCGCGCGCTGGCCGTCCGCGACGACCTCGAAGAGCTCGGCGAGGCGCGCGTCCTTCTCGTCTTCGGAGACGTCGTCGTCGAGCTTGAGGGCGGGCGTGTGCGGCCGCGGCGAGTACTTGAACGCGAACGCCGCCGAGAAGCCGACCTCGCGCACGAGCGAGAGCGTCTCTTCGAATTCGGCGCGCGTCTCCCCGGGGAAGCCGACGATGAGGTCGGTCGAGAGCGTGAGCCCCGCGCGCGCGGCCTTCAGCGCCGCGGCGCGCTCGACGTAGTGCTCGCGCGTGTAGCGGCGCAGCATGCGCTTGAGGACGCGGTTCGATCCCGACTGCACCGGCAGGTGCACGTGCGCCGGCAGCACCGCGAGCTCGGCGTGGGCACGCACGAGCTCCGGCGTGACGTGGCGCGGATGCGGCGAGGTGTAGCGAAGGCGCGCCAGCTCGGGCACTTCGCACGCGATGCGCTCGAGAAGCCCGGCGAACTGCGACTCGTCTCCTTCGGGCTCTCCGGGTGGGTGCCAGGAATTCACCGTCTGTCCGAGCAGCGTGATCTCGCGCGTCCCGCCGCGCGCCATCGTGCGCACCTCGTCGACGATCTCGTCCGCCGCGCGATAGCGCTCCGGCCCGCGCGTGTACGGCACGACGCAGAAGGTGCAGCGCTCGTCGCAGCCCTTCATCACGGTGACGAACGAGGTGACCTCCCTCGCGTCGGGCCGCGGCGAGGCGACCAAGAAGCGGGTGTCGTCCAGATCGAAGAAGGTGCGCGCCCGCGGCGGCGCCCCACCCTGCGCATCGCGCACCAGGCCCGGCAGCTCGGCGATGTTGTCGGGCCCGAGCACCACGTCGACGAGCGGCGAGCGCTGGATGAGCCGCTCTCCCTCCTGCTGCGCCACGCACCCCGCCACGACCACCGTCAGCGAGGGCTTCTCTTCCTTGAGCGGCCGCACCGTCCCGAGGATCGAGAGCAGCTTGTGCTCGGCCTTCTCGCGCACGCTGCACGTGTTGAAGACGATCACGTCCGCGAGCGCCGCGTCCTCGGTCACCACCCACCCCGCCGCATCGAGCACTTCCTCGATCCGCCGCGAGTCGTGGGCGTTCATCTGACAGCCGAACGTCTGGACGAGGTAGCGCATGGCGTGGAGGGGCGCGGGGGGCGCGCCGGAGCGCAAGCTTTACGCCATCTCCCGCGCGCGCGCAGCGAGCGAGCGCGGGACCGCGCGCGATGACCCACTCCCTCGCCCGCGACAGCGGGAGAGGGTTGGGGAGAGGGACTGCGGAGCACGAGAAGAACGCACGCGGCTGCGATCGCCCTGCGCGCGGTCCGATTGCAGCGGCGCCTTCGCCGCTGACCCTCTGCGGTCCCTCACCCTAGCCCTCTCCCGCTCCCTCCCGCTCCCGCGGGAGAGGGGACCGCGCCGCACCGCGCGATGACGCCCCTGCGAACGCGCCGACCGCTGCTCACCGCGCGCGAGCGCCCCGGCTCGCCTCAGCCGCTCTGGCTCCAGGCCGTCTTGATCTCGCGGAACGTGTCGATCGCACCGTCGGTGAGATCGAGCGCGCCGGCCTCGACGAGCTTCTCGTGCACCGCCTTCGGCGCGCGGTCCCAGTCGCGCGGGACCTCGAGGCGCAGGTTCAGCGGCACACCCTCGAGCACGCCCTGCTCTTCCAGCGTCCAGAGCACCTCGGCCGCGAGGAACTGCCCGGCCACCCGCCGCGTCGGCCCATCGAGGTGCGAGGCCAGCGGGAACAGGTCGTAGAAGGCGGCGACCTCGTGCGCCTTCGCGGCGTCGCTGCCGGCTGCGGGCGCGGTCTGCTTGAGCGCGAAGAACGCCTTCGGCGGCACGGGCAGCTCGACGAGATCGAGCCCGGCGACGTCCTTCCCAGCGAGCGCCTTCTGCGCGCGCTCCCAGGCGTCGGCGTGGCTGAGCGTCACCGCGGCAGCACGCGCGTTCGTGTCGTGGATCGCGGTGAGCACGATGAACGGGCGGGGATCGCGAGCAGAGTCGGTCATAGGGGGCGCCGAATCTAGAGGAGGAGCGTGCCGGGCGCCAGCGCCGCGAGCGCGCCCGACGCCAAGCCCCCCCGCGCCCCGCCTACGCCAGCGACACCACCAGCGCATCGAGCTGCGCCAGCTGCTCGGGCGCGCCCTCGGTGGACCCCGACGCGATGGCCGCCTCGAGCGCCTCCTTCGACGGATAGACGTCGTGCATCGTCACGAGCGTCGTCCCGTCGCCGCGATCCTCGAAGCTCGCAGTGCTGATCGCGCCCGCCTCGGCGCCGCCCTCTTCGTTCGTCCACACGATGCGCGTGGGCGGCGTCACCTCGAGGAACGAGCCGAAGAACGCCACCTCTTGCCCCTGGAAGTCGAACACCAGGCGGTACTTCCCGCCGGTGCGCACGTCCCAGGCGCACGACACGAGCTCGATCGGTGCCGAGATCGGCACCCACCAGCGCTGGAACAGCTCGGGCTTGGCCCAGGCCTCGAACACGAGGCGGGCCGGCCCGCGGATCACCCGCGACACCACCAGCTCCCGATCACCCTTGCGCTCTGCCTTCGTCGCATGTCCCGTCACGTTCGCCCGTCCTTCCGTTGCAGCTCGTCGACGACGGCCTGGAGCGCATCGAAGCGCGCGTCCCAGAGCCGGCGATACTCCTCGATCCACTCCGCCTCGGCCTCGAGCCGGCGCGGTCCGAGCTTGCAGGTGCGCACGCGCCCGACCTTCGCGGTCGTGACGAGCCCCGCCTGCTCGAGGACGCCGACGTGCTTCTTCATGCCCGTCAGCGTCATCTGGAACTTCGCCGCGAGCGCCGTGATGGACGCATCCGCCGCGCCCAGCTCGAGGAGCACGCCCCGGCGCGTGGGGTCCGAGAGGGCCGCAAACGAGGCATCCAGCGGCGCGCGCGCATACTGAACCATACGGTTCAGCAATTAGCCAGCGCCGGGCGCGCGTGCAAGCCCGAAAGCACTCTGCGTGGTCCCGCGAGCCTCGCGCTCCATCGCACCGAGAGGCGGGCGGCGGTCATCGACCACGCGCGCTCAGAAGGGCCCGCCCTCGTCGGGCTCGAGGTCGCCGTCCGCATCGTAGGGGTCGACGTACGGGGGATCGATCACGAGCTCGTCGAGCGCACGCTCGTGCAAGGCGGCGTGCCCGGCCTCGCCGATCGAGCACCCCTCGAGCACGAGGCGACGCAGGGCCGGGAACACGCTCGCGTCCGCGAGCGCCGTCGCGCTCCGATCGGTGACGCCGCGATGCCAACCGAGCCCGAGCCAAGCGAGCTTGGGCCATCGACGGCGAGCGAGCGTCGTCACGAACGCGTCGTCGAGCGTCGTCGTGTCGTTGATCGTCAGCGCCACCAGCGTCTCCGGCAGCGACGCCGCGACGAGCGCCTCGGCCACGCGGACGTCGATCGCGTTCATGGAGAGGTTCAGCTCTTCGAGCGCGCCGAATTGGGGTGCCGACACGAGGCCGACGATCGCGGGCGCCGAGAGCGAGTCGAAAGCGACGTCGAGCACGCGCAGGCCGGTGAGCGCAGAAGCGCGGGCGAGCCGCGCCGCACCCTCGGAGTAGAGATCGCAGCCGGCGAGGTCCAGCTCCTCGAGACGCGAGAGGTCGAGCGCGCCGAGCACCAGGGCCAGCCCTTCGTCGCCGATGGCCTGATCGCGCAGGACGAGCTCCGTGACGCCCTCGAGCCCGCCCGCGCGAACGAGGGCCTCGATGCCCGAGACGCCCAGCGGCGAGCCTTCCGTGCGCTCGAGCCGACGGGTCATGCGCTGGGGCCGAAGAAGAGCTCCGACACCCCTCCAGCGTGCGGCGGTGCCTGCGCCGGCGTCAACGCCGAGGGATCGCGGAGCTCGACTCCTCTCCCACGTCGTGGGAGAGGATGGGTGAGGGCGCGCGAGGACGCGACCGAGAGCCGTGTCGTCACCGCGCGCGTTGGGGGACCGGGCTCCGGGAAAGGCGTGCAGCGCTCGGCTGGGTCCGCAGCGCGGTGATGGCGCCCCGCGCGGCGCGCGATGGACGAGATCGTGGCGCGGTACGGCCCGGCCGGCTGAGCGGGCGGACACGGGCGGCCCGAATGCGAGCCCACGGATCCCTCGACTCCCTCGCGGCGCCGTGGGATCTTCCGGGACGGTGCGGGTCTCGGGAGGGGTGAAGGAGCAGGTGATGAGCCGTCCCCGGGTGGCATTCGTGGGTTCGGGTGGAGCGACGAAGGGCATCGCCCACGTCGGCGTCCTCAAGGCGATGGAAGAGCTCGGCCTCTCGCCCGACGTCTACGTCGGGGCGTCGGCGGGCGCGATCGCGGGCGCGTTCTTCTCCCAGGGCTTCGAGGCCGACCGGATGATCGACTGGTTTCGACCCTTCTGGGCCCGCGACGATCAGGAAGGCGCCCTCAAGGGGCGCTACTTCCTCGGCATGCCCACGGCGGATCAGTGGCGCTCGCCGGGCTGGCTCACGAGCGGCTTGTTCTCCATCGACCGCTTCGAGCGCTTCCTCGCGCGGACGCTGCCGACCAACGACTTCCGCCGGCTGAACAAGCCTTTCCTGGTGACGGCCACCGACGTGGACGGCCGCGGGCGCGTCGTGTTCGGCAAGGGGCACATCGAGGACGTGGCGATCTCGCAGGCCGTGGCTGCCTCGAGCTGCGTGCCGCTGCTCTTCCGGCCCTACAAGATCGGGGGGCGTTACTACGTGGACGGCGAGCTCGTGCGCACGCTGAGCATCGACCTCGCAGTCGAGGCGGGGGCCGACGTCGTCATCATCTCGAACGTCTATCGCCCGCACGTGACGCGGCCCGACGAGCCCTCGCTCGTGCACGGCTCGGCGCCGGCGATGGTGCGCCAGACGCTCAACGTGATCCTGTCGGAGAAGGAGCGGCGCGGGATGGACCTCATCCACCGACTGCACCCCAACCTCACGCTCTTGAACGTGTCGGCCGACCTCGGGCAGTACTCGTTCATCGACCGCGGCAACGCTCGCGCGCTGCTGACGCGCGGCTACCGCGAGGCGCTCAAGGTGCTCGCCGCGGCCAAGGAGCGCGGCGTCTTCGACGTGCGGGCGAACGTGCGGCCGCTCGGGAACGCGTGAGCGAGGGCGCGGAGGCAATCGTCGTCCTGATCACGGCGCCGCCCGATCGCGCGCCGGAGCTGGCGCGCTCGCTCGTGGAGGCGCGCCTGGCGGCCTGCGTTGCCGAGCTGCCGATCCGGTCGACGTACCGCTGGAAGGACGCGATCGAGGTCGGCGCCGAGGTGCAGCTCGTGCTGAAGACGACGCACGATCGCTTCGCGGCGATCGAGGCGCACTTGGCGACGCATCATCCCTACGAAGTGCCCGAGCTGGTGGCGCTGCGCGTCGCCGACGTGGGCGCGCCGTACCTCGCCTGGCTGCGGGCCGAGACGGGCTGAAGCGGTCGCGCCAAGCACGACGAGCCTCTCCCGCAGCGCGGAAGAGGCTCGTCCGGAATCCCGGGCAGACGCGGAAGAGGCTCGCGGGCGAGCACTCTTGGTCGACTCAAGCCTTCGCGCGCTTCTTGGCGGCGCGGACGTGGTCGAGCAGGCGCGGCGTGGGCTGCGCCTCGAGGCGGGCGCGGTAGCCGGCGTCCTTCTCACGGCTCTCGGCCTTGAGGATCGCGTCGATGGCGCCCTTGCGCGAGCCGTAGCTCTTCTTGACCTCGGAGAGCACCGAGTGGAGGCGCAGGAGCTTGCGGTTCGACACGCAGTCGAGGCCCTTGCCCTCGTCGATGCGCCCGATCCACAGCTCGTCCGTCGCGAGCGCCTTCACGGCGGCGACGAGGCCATCCTTGTCCTTGAACTGATCCTTGACCTGCGCGAGCGGCGAGCTCTTCATGGGACTTCCTCTCGAAGGGCCGAGTTGCTAGCAGCCGTCCCCGCGGAGCGCAACGTACCGTTCACGGAGGGTGTGATCGGCGGCGGTGCTCAGCGGCGACGCGCCGCGATCCCGGCCTTGATGCCGCGCCCGAGCAAGCTCGGGCGCTCGCCACCTCACCCTGCGGTCGGTGCTCACGGCCCCGAAGCCGTCCCCGCGGAGCGCAACGTACCGTTCACGGAGCGCGGGACGCGCCGGGCGGGGCTGGCTCACCGCAGGCGGGTCACGCGCCCGCCCACACAGCACGAGAGCGGCACGAGCGAGGCCTCGGTCCCGACGAGCGCCCAGCGCCCGAAGAGCCACTCCGGCTCGCCCTTCCCGAGCGCGGCGGCCAGCGCGCTCGCCGCGCCCGCATCTTCGTGCCGGGCGAGCGGGATCTCGGTCCCCTCGGCGTCCCGGGGGCCCCCGCCCTCGCCCTGGGACGGGCCGAGCCGACCCGGGCTCGCGCGCGGCGGTGCCGAGGCCGTGATCGCGGGCGCGGGCCAGCGCCGCGCCGATGGAGGGCTCGGCCCGGGCGCCGACGCGCGCGAGCACGTCGGCATCCAGCGGCGCGACGGCGTACTGGACGATGCGCACGCGCCCGTGGCCCGTGCAGGTGGCCAGCCCTGCGCTCACCACGCGCGGGAACGGGCCGTGGGACGCCGCCTCGTCGCGCCGCCGCTCTTCGACCCACTCGTTGCCGGTCGACGGGTCGAGGAGATAGCGGCGCTCGATCGCGCTCGGCGTCCACCCGTCGACCAGCTCGCGCCCGAGCTCGACCAGCACGTGGTCGACCAGGCGCTGGGGCTCTTCCTCGAGCTCCAGGCCCGGCGCCGTCTCGAGCAAGCGCGCGACCTCGATCGCGTCCTTGGCCGCCAGCGCCCCGCGCAGGCGCCCGGCGAAGCGGGCGACCTCGAGCGCGCGGCTCGCCGACTCGATCCGGGCGAGCGCGTCGTCGATCGCGGGCGCCTGGGCCGCATCGGTCCCGGCCCGCACGATCGCCGTGGCGAGGTCGGCGAGCGCCACGTCGAGCGCCCCGTCCGTGCTCCCGACGACCCCAGGGCTCGTGGCCGGGCGGGGCTCGGGCGGGAGCGAGCTCCGCGGCGCATCGGACGCGAGCCAGCGCAGCACGGCGCCCGCCGCGGGGGACGAGGCTGCGGGCGCATCGCTGGCGAGCACGGCGAGGCGCCCTTCGCGCACCGAGATCGTGACCATCTCGACGCGCTCGCCCATTCGCACGTCGACCACCAGCCGCTCGATCTCCGCATCGGCGACGGCGTCGGGACGGCGCTCGACGAGCGCGCGCCGCGCCAGGTCGCGCAGGCGGGTGCTCACGAGGCGACCTCCAGGCGGAGGCGCTCGGCGCGGCGCGTGATCTCGAAGCGAACCGGCTCCTCGACGCGCCGCAGATCGAGCGCGACGACCTCCTCGAGCAGGCCGAGCGCGACGTCGCGCCGGCCGGTCTTCTCCATCTCCTCGGCGCGCCGGAGGAAGGTGCGGGCCAGCGAGCGCACGACGTAGGCCTGCGCCTCGATGTAGCCGCGATCGCTCGAGAGCGCGCGGCGGAACGCCAGGGCTTGTAGGCGCGGCCCTGGCGCACCTGCGCGAGCGCGATCGCGGCGTGTGACGGCCCAGCCAAGCTGGCGAAGCGCCGCGGTCTCGAACGCCGCGAGCGCGCGATCGATCGCGCCGACGAGCAGCCAGAGGTGCCCGACGAGCACGTCCATCCCGGCGCTCAGCCGGGTCCCGAGACCGATGCGCTCGGGCACGCGGATGGCGTCTCGCTTGCCGGTCGCGATCGCCGACGGCGCGGGCGAGGTGCCCTCCCCGCGCAGCTCCATCTGTGCCGTGATCGAGCGCAGCGCGAGCTCGATCTCCGCCGCGAGCGCCGGCGCGGGTGAGGCCGCGGCACGCGCCCGGAGCGGCGCCACCGCCCGCCCGTCGCCGATGCGGCCGAGCGCGCGGACGACGTGGAGCGAGAGCCCCGTGTCGCCGCGGCCGAGCAGCGCGACCAGCCGGTCGACGTCGTCCATGGTGGCGAGCGGAGCGATGCCCTCGACGGCCGAGCGCTGGGCCTGCCGATCGCCGGTGTCGATCATGCGCCGCAGGAGCGCGAGGCCGCGGGCGTCACCGAGCGCGCCCAGCGCCCCCGCCGCGAGCGCGCGGGCAGCGGGATCCGGGCTGCGATCGAGCACGCGGACGAGGGCCGGCGCGACCCGAGGATCGTCGACGCGGCCGAGCGCCCGCACCGCTTCCCGTGCGACGTCGGCGGAGCGGTCGCTCGCCAGCGTCACGAGGCTCGGCACCAGGCGCGGGTCGGCCGCCGAGCGGAACGACGCGATCATGCGCGCGCGCTCGTCGGCCACCCCCGGCCCGCCGATCCCCTCGAGGACGGCAGCCACGTGGCTCGCGAGCACGTCCGGTAGCTCGCGCGCGTGCAACGCGAGCACGGCGAGCTCCTCCGCACCGAGGCTCCCGAGCGGCTCCACCGCGCGATCCTCTTCCCAGAACGTGCGGACCTCGCTCTCGACGCGGGCGCGGAGCGCTTCGAGGGCGTCGTGCTCTTCGCGCGCGTCGCGCCTGCCGCGCCTGGAGCGCGCGCGCGGACCACCTCCCACGCGATGTCGGGGTCGCGCGCGAGGCGGCGAGCACGCCCTCGACGCTCGGCTCCTCGGGCCGAGGCCGCCGGAGGCGACGCGCTCGCGCAGGCGCTCGTGGCGCGGCGCTGGGCGAGCGAGCCGCCCTCGAGCACGCCGAAGAGCGTGTCGAGCTGATCGAGGTCGGCGACGCGACGCCGCCTGAGCCCAGGCGCGCGAGAACGTTCCGTCGGTCGCGCCGGCCGCGGCGAGGGTCGCGCTCGAGGACGGCTCGGTGCGGGCGCTCGCGAGCCCGAGCTCGCTGCGGCGACGCGCGCGCCGGGCTTTACCGCGGCCGCGATCGCCCGGTCGTCGCGCTCGCTCGGGGCGCCGTCGATCGCGGCATCGCCGACGGCGGCCCCGCCGCGGAGCCGCTCGAGCACGGCGCGCTCCGCGCTCACGTCACGTGCCTCCGCGCCGGCGGAGGTCCCGGAGGGCGAACACGCCGACGCCGGTCGCGACAGAGGGTCCCGTCCGCACCGAGCGCGACGTCGTGCACGCGTCCGTCGCCGTCGAGCTCGCCGGGCGTGACGAGACGCGCGCGGGTCACCTCGGCGAGCACGTCGAGCAGGCGCTCGACGCGCTCCTGTACGCGGACGAGCAGGCCGCGATCCATCCTTCGTGGAAGACGGCCGCGAGTACCGCCCCGTCGGGCGTGACCCAAACGCGCTCGACGCGCGAGAGGCCTTCGACCCGCGCGTACGTGGCGCCCGCGTCGCGCGAGACGAAGAGACGCCCCTCGGTCGTCGCCACGGCGACCACGTCCTTGCTGCGCGCCGCATCGAGCGGGCGCTGACCGTCGGGGCCGCGAAGGCGCTCGAACGTGCGCGCATCGCGCGTCCCATCAGCTCGGGCGCCGCCTCGCTTCCGACCACCAAGGCGAGCCAGTCGGGGTTGGGCCCGAGCGCGCTCCGCACGCGGCGCACGTTCTTGGCGACGACCGGGCCGACCCAGCTCGCCGGCGTCGCGCGGAAGACGCGCCCCCCCCCGCGCGTCCGCGCGACCACGCCGGCGTCGCCCGCGCGCGCCAGATCGAGCGCCCCCACGCTCGCGTCGGCGGTGCCGGGCCGAGGCAGCCGCTCCGGCTGCCGCCCGGCGCCAGCGGAGCACGTGACCGGCATCGGTCGACCCGACGCGCCCGTCGCCGCCATCACCGCGGAGACCTCCCCTTCGGCGGGGATGGCGATCACGCCGCGATCGTCGTCCGAGAGATCGTGGAGCGAGCGAGCGCCAGCGACGGGCCCCTCGGGCCCGACGGCCACCGAGCGCACCGCCTCGCCCGACGGACCGGCGAAGCGCACTTCCATCTCGGCGTCCGGCAGGCGCGGCAGCTCGTCCGTCTCGGCGACCGAGGTCTCGAGCGCGCCGGCCTCGCTCACCTCGAGGTCGTCGGCGTCGCCATCGTCGTCGCCCACGTGCGCGGGCGGCAGGCCCGGGAGCGCGTCGCCGGCCAGCGCCGCCGGCTCCTCCACGCCCTCTTCACCACGATCGACGGAGCTCTCGCCGGCCTCCTCGTGGGCGACGGGCTCCTGCCAGACGAGCGCTTCGTCGCCCTCGGAGCCCTCGGTCCAGCGCTCCTCTTCGCCGTCACCGAGCGACGGATCGGCCTCGACGGCCGGCGGCGCCTCGTCCTCGAGCGCGCTCGGCGCGTCGGGGTCGTCGTCGATCTCCGCGTCGGCCTCGACGCCCGCGGGAGCGTCGTCGAGGGCGCTCGCCTCGTCGTCGTCGACCTCGAGGAGCACGCCGGTCTCGACGCCCGGATCGAGCTCGGCTCCGTCGAGCTCCGGAAGACCGGGCGCCTCGTCGTCGTCGATCGCGCGATCCGGGCGGTGCGGATCGCGCCTGCGCGGATCGGAGCTCGACATGTTCGGAGTATGCCTCACGTCTCGCCCGCCGCATCGCGTCGCCGCCCGCGGGGCCTCAGGGGCGAGCACTCTTGCCGTCACTCCGTTCGGCTCGCCCGCTGCGCCCCCTTCCCTCCGCGGGATGCGCCCGCTCCCGTGCGGGGCCTCAGGGGCGAGCACTCTTGCCGTCACTCGCCGCGCTTGAGCCCCAGGCGCTGCATCACGAGCTGCAGATCCTCCCAGACGGGCTTCTTCATCTCGGGGCTGCGGAGCAGATAGGCCGGGTGGTAGGTCGGCATCACCGGCACGCCGCGGTAGGCGCCCCACCGGCCACGCCAGCTGCGGCCCGCCTCGGCCACGCCGAGGTTCTCGGCGGCGCAGCGACCGAGCGCGACGATGACCTCCGGCTGCACGATCTCGAGCTGCGGCACGAGGTAGATCGAGCAGGCGCCGGCCTCGTCCGGGAGCGGGGTCCGGTTCTCGGGCGGACGGCACTTCACCACGTTGCAGACGTAGACGTCGTCACGCCCCAGGCCCATGGCTCCGACCATCTTGTCGAGGAGCTGACCGGCAGCGCCGACGAAGGGAAGACCTTGCTGGTCCTCGTTGTAGCCCGGGCCCTCGCCGACGAACGCGAGCCTCGCCTGCCCGGAGCCACGCGCGAACACGCTCCGCGTGCGGCCTTCGTGCAGGCGGCACCGCGTGCAACGCGCCGCCTCGTCGGCCAGCACGCGCAGGCGCCCGACCCGATCTTCGGGGGCGAGCGCCGCCAGAGCCTCGGCCATCGACGGTGAAGAGGGCGTCGGCGCGGCGGCGGCAGCGGCCGGGAACGAGGCTCCCGCCGGAGTCTCGGGCACGCCGGCCGAGCGCGAGGGCGCGGCGGGCATCGCGGTCTCGTTGCCCGACGTCTCGACGAGCGGCCTCGGCCCGTCGATCAGCGGCACGGGAAAGCCGCTCCACGCCGCTTCCCAGTCCAGGTGCGCGCGGACCTCCGCGAGTAGCTCGCTCCGCTCGTCGTCTCGTTCGTCCACGGATGGCTCGCCTACCACGTGCTAGAGATCGACGCGATGCTTCCGAAGACCCGTCGCGGCCTCCGCGCCCCCTTCCCGTCCGTGCTGGCCACGCGCTACCGTTCGGAGCAGCCGTGACGAGCCCCGCGAAGCAGCCGACCCTCTCCGTGGTGATGCCTTGCTACAACGAGCGCAACACCATCCACGTCTCCATCGAGCGCGTGCTCGAGTGCGGAATCGACCCCCTCGAGGTCATCGTCGTCGACGACGGGAGCAAGGACGGGACGCGTGACCTGCTCACGCAAGGCCCCGCGCGCGACCCGCGCGTCCGCGTGATCTTGCACGCCCAGAACGCCGGCAAGGGCGCCGCGCTGCGCACCGGCTTCCGGGAGGCCCGCGGCCGCTTCGTCGTCGTCCAGGACGCCGATCTCGAGTACGACCCGAAGGAGTACCCGCGCCTGCTCGAGCCGCTGCTCGCCGATCGCGCGGACGTGGTCTTCGGGACGCGCTTCGCCGGAGGCGGCGCGCACCGGGTCCTCTACTTCTGGCACTCGGTCGGCAACCGGATGCTGACCACGCTCTCCAACATGGTCACCGACCTGAACCTCACCGACATGGAGACTTGCTACAAGGTCTTCCGGCGGGAAGTGCTCGAGCAGATCGACCTCCAGGAGAACCGCTTCGGCATCGAGCCCGAGATCACCGCGAAGGTCGCCGGCCTCGGCGTGCGGGTCTACGAGGTGCCCATCAGCTACCACGGCCGCACCTACGCCGAGGGCAAGAAGATCGGCCTGAAAGACGCGTTCCGCGCGGCGTACTGCATCCTCCGCTACGGTGTGCCGGCGCGCCTCGGTGGCGCCCGTCCCGCGCCGTCGGGATCGCCGAGCCCCCAGCCGCCCGGCACGCGGGCGCGCACGAGCGCGTCGTCCCACGACAATTGACGCACGGAGCGTCGCCGACGTCGTTGACCTCCCGACCCGGGCGTTGATAGCGTCTCGGTCTTCGTAGCCGGCCCTTGCACGGGTCGGAGAAAGGTGTCGAGGGTGGCATCCAGCGCGCGCGTGCTCGTAGCCGGCGAGACGAACGTCGGCATGAAGCGCACGCACAACGAGGATTCCTTCGAGATCCTCGACGACGAGCGTCTCTACCTCGTGGCGGACGGCATGGGTGGCCACGCATCGGGCGAGGTCGCGAGCCGCATGGCCATCGACACGCTCAAGGAGTTCTTCGTCGCGACGAGCCAGGATCCGGAAGCGACCTGGCCGTACAAGATGGACAAGTCGCGGCCCTACGAGGAGAACCGGCTCATCACCGGGATCAAGCTCGCGAACCTGCGCATCCACGAGTCGCAGCAGCGCGAGCCGAAGCTCCGCGGCATGGGAACGACCTTCGCGGGCATCCTCGTGATCGACGAAGGCGTGCTGGTCGCGCACGTCGGCGACTCGCGCGTGTATCGCATTCGTCAGGGCAAGCTCGAGCAGCTCACCGAGGATCACTCGCTGCTCAACGACTACATCAAGATGAAGCGCCTGACGGAGGAAGAGATCGCGAACTTCCCCCACAAGAACGTCATCGTGCGCGCGCTCGGGATGAAGGAGACCGTCAAGGTCGACACCCGCCTCGATCCGCCGCAGCCGGGCGATGTGTACCTGGTCTGCTCCGACGGCCTCTGCGGCCCGGTGAGCGACGCGGAGATCACCGAGATCGCGCAGAACACGACCGACCTGAAGGGCCTCGCGAGCAAGCTCATCGAGCGCGCGAACGCGAACGGCGGCCCCGACAACGTCACGGTCGTGCTCTGCAAATGGATCGGGCGGGGTTAGCCAAGGGGGGGCGTGAGCCGCCTCCTCGAGAGCTCGGCGTAGCCGAGCTCTCTCACCCCCTCTTCGCCTCGTCGCTTCGCTCCTCGCGGGCGAGACGGCTCCGTGCTGTCGCGCGAGCGTTCTCTTCGCCGACGCCGTCGTCACGGGGCTCCGCCGCCGCTCAGCGCCAGGAGCTCGAGACGGACCGCCTTTCCCGCGAGAAGCCGGCGCTTACCGACACCCGCACACGGAGTGCGGGGATCCCGGAGCTCGGTCCCTCTCCCACTCCGTGGGAGAGGTCAGGTGAGGGCACCGGCCTCTCCGCGCGCCCCCCGCGTCAGCGACAGATCCGGAGGTAGTCGCACGCGAAGACCTCGCCCGCGTCGCCCTGCCGAGCGCGCACCGCACGGGCAAGCCGCTGCGTCGCGGTTCGAGCGCGTCGCACGTGCGCCGGCAGCTCGCGGTCTCGATGGCGCCGTCCGTGATCACGAGCGCAGCGCGCTGCATCGACGTGACCGTGTGCTCGCGGTGCGCCGTGACTCCGCCGCAGTCGTTGCTCGGGGTCGTGAGCCAGCATCCGCTCAGCGAGAGCACGACGAGGACGAGACCAGGCGCTCGACGGATGCGGGACCTGCTCACGGCACCCCGCACGACGGCGGCGGGAAGTCGCCGGGCGTCGGGGTGACGAACACCTCGTCCTCGAGCGTGCGCCCGTCGGCGAGCGTGAGCGTCGCGTGGACGCGCGTGAGGACGCCGACGGCGCAGCCGGGGCTGCCGAGGATCTCCGGCCAGCCGAGGTAGTCGCGGCCTCCCTCCGCATCCTCGGGATCGAAGTGCACGCCCACGCTCGTGGTCGTGGGCGCCGCGCTCTCGTCGGCGGGCTGTCGCTCGAAGGTGAGGCTGCCGGTGTCGGTCTCGATCCCGTGCGCGCGCACGGCCAACCAGAAGTGCCAGCCACCCTGCGCGCCGTGGACGAGCGGGATGTCCTGCCCGTCCACGAGCGGCTCGAAGCGCCAGGTGCCCGTGCCGATCTCGATCGACGCCTCCTCGGGCTCGTGCACCGCCGCGCTCGACCTCGCGCACGAGGACGCGCGCCCGCGGACCACGGCGGCGAACGGCGCCAGGCGCATCAGCGGCGCCGACGACGGAGGGCGAGGATCGCGCCGAGCGCGACGACGAGCGCCGCGACGCCGCGGGGCGCCGTGCCGGGCGAGGCGGTGCAGCCACCACCGCCGCCCGCCGTGCGCGGCGGCGGGAACTCGCGGTTGTGGACCGTGAGGGCCGCGGAGATCGTCTGGGTGTTGTCGATCACGACGTCGCCCGTTCCGCTCGTGCCCACGCGCAGGATGCGGGCGTTGGCGGGCAGGCCGCTCGTGGCATCGAAGGGCCAGCTCGAGCCCGTGCCACGCACCGTCGCCCCGCTCGGCAGCGCGACGCGCCACGGGGCCTCGAACGTCGTCACGCTCGGCGAGCACTCGATCGTGCGCGTCGCGGTGTGGACGCTCGAGACGTCCGGAAGGTCCGCGTTGAAGTCGAACGAGGGATCCATCGTCATCTCCGACGCCGACATGGTCGTGTAGAAGCGCGTGACGTCGCTCGCGCCCGCGAACAGATCGCGCGTGTCGCGCATCGGCTGGATGACTTGCTCCTCGAACGCATCGAGGAACGTCGCCGGATCGAAGCCCGCGATGTCCGCGGTGTCCGCCGGGTAGTAGCAGCTGACGCAGCTGAGCAGGTCCGACGTCGTCACGCCGTCGGGCAGCGGCAGCTGCGCCGAGAGAACGTCTGCCGTACCGTCGAGCGTCCCGTATCCCGTGTAGGTGAGCAGCGTCGCGAGCAGCTCTCCCTCGCGGCCGCTCCAGCTCTGGGCGCGCACGCTCTGGAACGGCTGGTCCTCGAAGTCCTGCCAGATCGTCGTCGCGAGGGGCGCCGCGTCCCCGGCCATCTCGGTGACGAAGCCTTGTCCGCCCGCCTGGTTCGCTGCCGCGGTCACGACGTCGCCGTAGGTCGAGCTCGGGTTGAACCAGTTGATGAGCGCATCGTTGAGCTCGAGCGCGCGGTAGTTCACCGGGATGGCGCGCGAGGGGCCCAGCACCCAGATGAGCATGCCCATGTCGTCGGTTGCCGCGACGGCCGTGGGGCGAATCGGCACCGTCGCCAGGCCGTTCCCGAAGCCGATGCGGACCGGACGGATCGAGCCGACGTCGTTGCCCTTCGTGAGGCGGAACGCCAAGAGGTTCATCCCTCCCTCGAGGTAGGGCTCGTAGAGGGCCGCACCCGCCTCCTGCACGTAGTAGCCGTTGGCCATGAGCCACGCGAAGGCGACCTCGGAGCGCGGCGTCGCCGCGGGATCGACCGAGATGACGACGTAGTCGTAGGGGCCGACGGCGCCCGCGGAGACGACGGTGACGGGCGAGCCGCCGTCGAGCGCGGCGCCGGCGTCCCGCGCGGACGCCCCGGCGTCCACCCCGCCGCCGGAGAAGCTCGGCCCGCGGAACGTGTCCGCGCACTGTCCTTCGAACACCGTCGTCATGAAGTACGACGGGTTCGTCGCGGCCTGCAGGCGCTGCAGCGCCGCGGTGGACGACACGCCTACCTCGGGGCTCCCCGCGACGGGGAGCAGCCACGCGAACTCCTGCGCGGGCCCCTCGTACTGGATCTCGACGATCGCCGTCACGTTGCCGGCGTCGTCCCGACTGAAGACGATCCGCTCGGCACGCTGGCTGACGGGCAGCGACGGCGAGCTGCAGAAGAGGCCACCACACGCGTGCGCTTCGGGCGCCGCGACGAAGCTCGCGCCGAGCGTGATCCCGAGCGCGAGCCCTCCGCGCAAGAACCGAGAAGAAATCAGCATGTCGCCTCCACGCACCGTTCGAGGTGCCCGAGTCGTCGCTCGTAGCAGCTTCCGCGCCGACCCGGGCGGCCCAGCGAGGCACAGATCTCGGGGAACGCGCGTTGCTCGTGGCAGCCGCCGTGACATCTCGACGCGCTCTCGTGCTCTGGCTCGCCCTCCTCGGGAGCGCGTGTGCCTCGACGCCGCCCGGCTCCGTGGACCTCGGCCCCCTCGGAGTCCGCCTTCGCGAGTGCGGGATCCTCGGCCCCGGTGCCGTGGGCCCGAACGAGATCCTGCCCTTCTTCGCTCCCGACGAGTGCTACGTGGAATGCCTCGCGGCGACCTCGTGTGCGTCGCTCGTCGCCCGCGCGTGCGGCACCAGCGCCGAGGCCGCGCGCGCCTGCGACGAGGCCTGCGCCCACCACTGCGACAACGGCGCCCTCGTGAGCGCGGCGGCGATCTGCGACGGGGTCGACGAGTGCGGCGACGGCTCCGACGAGCGCGGCTGCCCGAGCTTCCGCTGCGACGACACCACGACGGTCGCCGCGCTCGCGCGTTGCAACGGCTACAGCGAGTGCTCCGACGGGAGCGACGAGCGCGCGTGCTCGAACGTCTGCACGACGACGTGGGGCGATCGCCGGGTCATGCAGGCCTACTGGCACTGCAACGGCTACGAAGAGTGCGAGGACGGCAGCGACGAGGTCGGCTGCACCCACTTCGACTGCGGCGGCGGTCAGATCGTGGCGAGCGCCGGCCGCGACGTTCGCTGCGACGGAAACCGCGACTGCTGGTCGACGGGGGCCGACGAGATGGGCTGCCCCGTGCGCGCGCCCCGCGTCGTGATGTGCGCACCCTGATGCCCGGCGCCCCGATGCCCGGCGCCCCGATGCCCGGCGCCGGCGCCGTGGCCCTTGCCGGGCGAGAGGCCCGGAAGGAGACTCGAGGTCGATGTTCGTCCCGTTCCTCTACGAGCTGCGCAAGCGCAAGGTCCCCGTCGGCGCCACCGAGGCGGTGAACCTCGCCGCCGCGCTGAAGGCGGGCGTGCACGAGAGCTCGCTCGACGGCTTCTATCACGTGGCGCGCGCGCTCCTCATCCACAGCGAGGCGCACTACGACGCGTTCGACGACGCGTTCGCGACGTACTTCCGCGGCGCCGAGGCCAAGGGCCTGGAGCTACGCCAGGAGATCCTCGACTGGCTGAAGGACGCCGTGGAGAATCCCGGCGAGCTCACCGATCAAGAGAAGGCGCTGCTCGAAGACCTCGACGTGGAGGAGATCAAGCGCCGCTTCGAGGAGCTCTTGCGCGAGCAGGACGAGCGCCACGACGGCGGCAACCGCTTCATCGGCACGGGCGGCACCTCTCCCTTCGGGAACAGCGGCAAGGCCGCACGCCCGGGCGTGCGCGTGGGCGGGCGCGGCGGCGGTCGCAGCGCGATCCAGGTCGCGCAGCGCCGCGCGTGGGAGGGCTATCGCGACGACCTCACGCTCGACATCCGCCAGATGCAGGTGGCCCTCCGCAAGCTGCGCGCGTTCGCGCGCGAGGGCGCCGAGCAGGAGCTCGACCTCGAGGGCTCGATCGACGCGACGGCGAAGAACGCAGGCGAGCTCGAGGTGGTGCTGCGCCCGCCGCGCCGCCCCAACACGCGCGTGATCCTGGTGATGGACGTGGGCGGCTCGATGGAGCCCTACGCGCACCTCTGCTCGCGCCTGTTCTCCGCCGCGAGCAAGGCGACCCACTTCAAGGAGCTGCGCACCTACTACTTCCACAACTGCGTGTACGGCCACGTCTACAAGGACGAGCGCTTCCAGGAGCAGGTGAAGGTGCGCGATCTGCTCGCCGAGTGCGGGCCGCACCACAAGCTCGTGATGGTGGGCGATGCGCTGATGGCGCCCTACGAGCTGATGAGCGCCGGAGGCTCGGCCGATCTCGGCGAAGAGCGCGGCCGCCCGGGCATCGAGTGGCTGATGGAGATGCAGCGCCACTTCGAGAAGAGCTGCTGGCTCAACCCCGAGCCCGAGAAGTACTGGAACGGCAACACCATCGAGTACGTGAAGAAGGTGTTCGACATGTTCCCCCTCACGCTCCACGGCCTCGGCGACGCGGTCGCGCACCTCGTGCGCGGCAAGAGCTCGCGCAAGGCGGCGTAGCGTATTCGCCCACCGGCACGGCGAGGGCGAGGGTCGTCGCGAGCACGAGGCGCGTGTGCATGCTCGAACGCTATCGGTCCCGCGGGAGGCGCGAAATCGACCGGACGGTCTATGCGGATCGCATAGACGCTCGCCGATCGCGCCTCGCTCCGCCCCATCCGAGGCCGCTCGCGCGGGCCAGACTGACGTGACTCGAGCGTGGTGAAGGGCGCGACGGGCCCAGCATCGCTGGCACGGGATCCGCTACGCTCGGCCCTCGTGACCGAGACGAGCGCGGCGAGGCCGGCGAAGAAGAAGCACCTCTCGATGCTGCGGACGTTCGCGCCGGCCGACGGCGTGACGATGATCAACGCGGCGTGCGGCACCGGGGCGATCCTCGCGTCCGTGCGCTACGCCGCCACGCACGACGCGCGCTATGCGTGGGCGGCCTTCGCGCTGCTCCCCATCGCGCTCGTCGCCGACATCCTCGACGGCTGGGTCGCCCGGCGCACGAAGCGCAGCTCGGTGCTGGGCGCGGACCTCGACTCGCTCGCCGACGTGATCAGCTTCGGCGCGGCGCCTGCCGTGCTCGCCTTCGCGCTCGGGCTCGACGGCGGCTGGGACGCGGTGGTGCTCGTCTACTTCGTCGCCTGCGGGATCAGCCGCCTGGCGCGCTACAACGCGACCCACGACGCGCTCACCGACGGCGCGACGGGCAAGGTCCGCTACTACGAGGGCACGCCGATCCCCACGAGCCTCGTGCTCGTCCTGGTGCTCGGGATCGCTTTCGGCCTCGGTGCGACGGGCGAGCGGCTCTGGCTCGGGGCGCTCGCGCTCGGCCCCATGACGCTGCACCCGCTCGTGCTGCTCTTCGCGCTCAGTGGCTCGGCGATGGTCAGCGGCTCGCTGCGAATCCCCAAGCCCTGAGCCCGGCGCGAGCGCGCCCGCGCGGACGATGCGAGCAGCACGAGGGAGGCGCGGAAACGCGCGTCCCCTCGCGCTGCTCACTCACCCGAGGTCAGTAGTGGCCGAGGAACCACCACAGGATCGCGAAGATCGCGATCGTGCCGATCACTCCACCACCGAGCCACCAGGCGCCGAGACCGGCCGCCGCACCACGCATGAGGTTGTTCATGCCCGCTCGTCGAGCGAGCCGCATGCCGGCCGTGGGCAGGCCGCCGCTCTCGAAATCGAGGCGCCGCCGCCACAGCTGAGAATGCGCGGCGCGCCCCGCTTCCCGAAGGCGGCGCCCTCCTCTACTCTCGCGCCCATGCACATCTCAGGGATGACCGGCAACGAGATCTACTGCCTCGCGCTCAAGGGCTTCACGCCCGGAGAGATCGCCGTCGGCAACAGCGTCGTCTCGCTGGGCGTGTCCGGCGCGCTGAGCTCGTTCGGCCGCTCGATCACCGGCGGCGAGATCCAGGCGATCACCGACCAGATCTCGAACGGGCGCCACGCCGCCATCACGCGCATGGAGCAAGAGGCGCAGCGCCACGGCGCGACGGGCGTCTCCGGTGTGACGAGCGACCTCGGCACGATGGCCGGCTACACCGAGTTCCTCTCGCAGGGCACCGCCGTGTTCGCGAGCCAGCCCAGGATGCGCTTCTTCTCGACCGCCGCGTCGGGCATCGAGCTCTACTGCCACCTCGACGCGGGGTACGTGCCGCTCAAGTTCGCGATGGGCAACATCGCGTACGCGCTCGGCGTCGGCCGCGGTCTGCTCGGCTCGGTACGCACGCTCGCGCGCGGCGAGGTGAAGGAGTTCTCGTCGATGTACAACGAGATCCGGCACACGTGCCTCCGCCGCCTCCGCACCGAAGCGGCGCAGCAGGGCGCGAACGCCGTGGTCGACGTGAACATCAAGATGCTCCCGTTCGGGCCCGGCACCATCGAGCTCCTGATGACGGGCACGGCCTCGCACCACAACGGCAACTCGCAGGGACAGGTG
>JBGALT010000113.1:0-25917 GCA_044223665.1 Sandaracinaceae bacterium
TCGTGGTCGTGTGGCTCGCCACGCTGCCCCCCGACGCGCTCGGCGGGATCCACTGACGCCGCATCGGCGCTCTGGGCGGCCGCTCAGGCCGTAGGCACGGCGATCGCAGGCAGGCGGATCGTCACGACGAGCCCGCCGCCTTCGGCGTTCGCCGCGGCCACGCTGCCCTCGTGCAAGCGCACGGCACGCTCGGTGATGGCGAGGCCGATGCCGGCGCCGCCCGAGACCCGATCGCGCGCCTCGTCGACGCGCGTGAAGGGCCGGAAGATCTCACCGAGCGCCGCCTCCGGCACGCCCGGCCCGTGATCGCGCACGCGCAGCTCCACGGCCGATCCGTTCACGCGCTCGAGCTCGATCTCCACGTCCGTGCCGGGCGGCGCGAAGCGGACGGCGTTGCGCACCACGTTCTCGGCCGCCTGGCGCAAGAGCTCGGCATCGCCCCGCACGGATGCGGGCTCGTCCTTCACCACGCGCACCGCGCGATCGGAGGCTTCGGCCTCGAACGACGCGTCGCTCGCCAGCGAGCGAACGAGCTCGTCGAGGCGCACCTCGGCGGGCTGCGCGATCTCGTGTGCCTGCTCGAGACGCGCCATGGAGAGCACGAGCGCGATCAGCTCGCCGAGCCGTTCGCTCTCACGCTCCATGCGGTCGAGCAGGGGGACCATCTCGGGCGCCGCGCGCTGCCGCGCGATGCCGAGCGCGACCTGCAGGCGCGCGAGCGGCGAGCGCAGCTCGTGCGAGACGTCGCGCAACAGGCGCTCGCGCGCGTGCAAGAGATCCTCGATGCGTGCCGTCATGCGATCGAAGTCGGCGGCCAGCTCGGCGATCTCGTCTCCGGCGCCAGCGACCTCGCCGACGCGCACGCTGGTGTCGCCGGCTGCGATCTTGTGCGTCGCGTCGTGCAGCGCGCGGATGGGCCTCGTCAGGATGCGCGCGAGGACGAACGACACCAGCGCCGTGACGATCACGAGCAGGA
This sequence comes from Sandaracinaceae bacterium, assembly GCA_044223665.1. Classification (GTDB taxonomy): domain Bacteria; phylum Myxococcota_A; class Polyangia; order Polyangiales; family Sandaracinaceae; genus JBBSAT01. The sequence goes on from JBGALT010000113.1 coordinate 977, forward strand.
CCAGGCGCACCTCGCGCATCAGGTGGTGCGGGGCCTGGCCCACGCCCACGAGGCGGAGCGCGCCACCCGGGCTCCCGCGCGTCGAGAACCACGTCTGCTCGGCGTCGGGCAGCCGCCGCGCGACCTCGCCTGCGGCGGGCTCGAGCGCGAGCACACCCGACGGGATCTCGTCGACCGCCGTGCCCGCGGTGGCGAGCGAGTGATCGCGATCGTCGACGATCGCGAGCCGCAGGTCGGTCTCGGTCGCGAGCGCCTCGAGATCGCCCTCGGCGCCCGCGTGATCGCCGGCCTCCCATCGCGCGAGCACGCCGCCCGCCCGGAAGTGGAGCACGTCGGCGACGAGGCGGGCGCGCGCCGCCTGACGCTGCGCGAGCGAGGAGTCGTAGTACGCCGAGACGAGCGTGGTCGTGCCCACCGTGACCACCGCGAACGCGACGAACATCCGCGCGAACAGGCTCCGCATCAGAGGCCTCCCGCTTCCGGCATGGTGTAGACGTACCCGGCGCCGCGCACCGTCTTGATGCGCTCGCCGCCCTCGGGATCGAGCTTCTTGCGCAAGTTCGAGACGTGGACGTCGACGCTGCGATCGAAGGCCGAGAGGCGCCGGCCGAGCACTTGCTCGGCGATCGCATCGCGCGTGACCACGCGCCCCGCCGAGCGGAGGAAGAGCTCGAGGAGCGCGAACTCCGCGGTGGTGAGCACCACCTCGCGACCCGAGCGACGAACGGTGCGGGCCCCGACGTCGAGCACGACGTCTCCGATCTCGAGGACCTCGCGCGGGGGCTGGGATGCGCCCGTGGCGCGCCGCTGGATCGCGCGCAGGCGTGCCGCGAGCTCGCGCGGGTTGAAGGGCTTGCCGAGGTAGTCGTCGGCGCCCATCTCGAGGCCCACGATGCGATCCACGTCGTCGCCGCGCGCCGTCAGCATCAACACCGGCACGCGCGAGCTCTCGCGGAGCGCACGCAGCACGTCGAGGCCGTTGCGCTTGGGCAGCATCACGTCGAGCACGACCATCGCGTGCTCGCCCGATCGCGCGCGGGACAGGCCCGTCTCGCCATCGTGCGCGAGCTCGATCTCGAAGCCCTCCGACGACAAGTAGTCGGAGATCAAGCTCGCGAGCTCGACGTCGTCGTCGACGAGGAGGATGCGGCCGCTTCCGGGCACGACCACGATCTTGCATCGATCCGCGCGCCGCGCTCGCCGGCTCTGCGAGACCCCGCGCGTCTTTACGAAGTCTTACCAAAGGCAGCGCTCCGCCTACGTACCGCCCGCTAGGTTCCGGCGATGGACGAGCCGGCCCCTTCTCCGCCCCGGGAGAACGAGAGCGCGCCCGCGCCGACGCCCTCGAAGGCGTCGTGGGGCGTGCGCATCTCGCTCGGGCTGGTGCTCGTCGCGATCGTGCTCGGGATCGTCGGCCTCCGGTTGCGCAACGCTGCCTCCGGCGGTGGCGGGCCGGGCGGAAGCGGCCGCGGCGGCCCGGGCGGGGAACAGGGCCCGACGCCCGTGCGCACGATCCACGCGGAGCTGCGCGACGTTCCGATCCACCTCGAGGGCCTCGGCACCGTGACGCCGCTCGAGACCGCCACCGTGCGGGCACGCGTGAGCGGCCAGCTCGAGCGCGTGCTCTTCACCGAGGGGCAGGACGTGCACCGAGGCGACGTGCTCGCCGAGCTCGATGCGCGACCCTTCCGCGTCGCGCTCGCGCAGGCCCAGGCCGTGCTCGCGCGCGATCAGGCCTCGCTCGCCGCCGCACGCACGACGCTCGATCGCGATCGCCAGCTCCACGCGCACGAGCTGCTCTCCACGCAGGACCTCGAGGCACAGGAGGCGTCGGTCGCCTCGCTCGAGGCCACCGAGCGCGCCGACCGTGCCGCCGTCGACAGTGCACGGCTGAGCGTGGAGTACGCGCGCGTCGTCGCGCCGATCGACGGGCGCACGGGCTTGCGCCAGGTCGACCCCGGTAACCTCGTCTCGAGCAGCGACGCGAACGGCATCGTCGTGATCACGCGGGTCGATCCGATCGCGGTCGTGTTCACGCTGCCCCAGGACGAGCTCGGCCCGGTGCTCGATCGGATGCACGAGGGCGCGCTCGCCGTCGACGTGCTCTCGCGCGACGGCGCGCGCACGCTCGCGAGCGGCCACCTCGCGGTCGTCGACAACCGCATCGACACGGCGACCGGCACCGTGCGCATGAAGGCCGAGGTGCCGAACGGCACGGAGGCGCTCTGGCCGAACCAGCTCGCCCCGGTGCGCATGCTGCTCGAGACGCGCCACGACGCGCTCGTGTTGCCGGATGCGGCCGTGCAGCAAGGACCGGACGGCGCCTTCGTGTACGTGATCGTCGATCACCACGCGCAGGTCCGGCCCGTTCACGTCGAGCGCATCGTCGGGGAGCTCGCGATCCTGATCGACGGCGTCACGGTGACCGACGAGGTCGTGAGCGAGGGACAGAGCCGACTGCGCCCCGACGCCGAAGTGCGCCTCGAGACGGACCCCACGCCGGGCCCGGGCGGAAGCGGCGAAGGCACGGACCGAAGCGGGAGTGGCGGGCGAGCCGGCGGGCGCCACGGCGCGCCATGAGCAGCCTCTCCGAGCCCTTCATCCGTCGGCCGATCGCGACCTCTCTCTTCGTGATCGGGATCGCGCTCGCGAGCCTGGTCGCCTACGGACAGCTGCCGGTCGCGCCGCTGCCGGAGGTCGACTACCCGACCATCGTCGTCTTCACGCAGCTGCCGGGCGCGAGCGCCGAGACGATGGCGGCCTCCGTCACGACGCCGCTCGAGAACCAGCTGGGGCAGATCCCCTCGCTCACGCACATGAGCTCGGTCAGCGGCGACGGGACCTCGCAGATCACGCTCCAGTTCGATCTCGATCGCGACATCGACAACGCCGAGCAAGACGTGCAGGCCGCCATCAACGCTGCCTCGGCGCTCTTGCCCGACGAGCTGCCGGCACCGCCGACCTACAGCAAGGCCAACCCTGCCGACGCGCCGATCCTCTCGATCGCCGTCTCGTCGCGCACGCTCTCTCTTCGCGAGGTCGACGACCGTGCCGACGCGATCCTCGCGCAGCGCATCTCGCAGGTGCCCGGCGTCGGTCTGGTGGCGATCCGCGGTGGTCAGCGGCCCGCCGTTCGGGTGCAAGCCGACGCCCGCGCACTCGCAGCGGTCGGCCTCACGCTCGAGGATCTTCGCGCGGCGATCGCGTCGGCGAACGTGCACCTGCCGACGGGGAGCCTCGACGGCGCGCGCCTCGACTACTCGCTCGTCACCGACGACCAGCTGACCGATGCCGCTCAGTTCCGCCCTCTCGTGATCGCCTACCGGAACGGCGCGCCCGTGCGTCTCGCCGACGTCGCCACCGTCGTCGACGGCGTCGAGAACGAGGAGATCGGCGCTTGGGTCGACGGCCGCCCCGCCGTCGTCCTCGACGTGCTGCGCCAGCCGGGCGCGAACATCCTCGAGGTCGCGAGCCGCGTGAAGGAGCTGCTCGACCGCCTCGCCGAGACGGCGCCGAGCGATCTGGACGTGACGATCGTCGTCGACCGCACCGAGACGATCGAGGCGAGCTTCGAGGACGTGCGCTTCACGCTCGTGCTCACGATCGGCCTCGTCGTCGTCGTGATGTACGTGTTCTTGCGGAGCGTGCGGGCGACCCTCATCCCGGGCGTCGCGGTGCCGCTCTCGCTCGTGGCGACCTTCGGCGTGATGTACCTGCTCGACTACTCGCTCGACAACCTCTCGCTGATGGCGCTGACGATCGCGACCGGGTTCGTGGTCGACGACGCGATCGTGATGGTCGAGAACGTCGCGCGCCTGATCGAGGAGGGAAAGAAGCCCTTCGAGGCGGCGCTCGAGGGCGCCAAGCAGATCGGGTTCACGATCGTCTCGCTCACGGCGTCGCTCGTGGCGGTGCTCATCCCGCTGCTCTTCATGCGCGGGATCGTCGGGCGCCTGTTCCGCGAGTTCGCCGTGACGCTCGCCACCTCGATCGTCGTCTCGGCGCTCGTCTCTCTGACGCTCACCGCGATGATGTCGGCGTACCTGCTGCGGCCCGAGCCGCCGCCGGAGCAGCGCTCGTGGTTCCTCCGCAAGGCCGAGGAGTGGATGGATGCGCTCACCCGCGGCTACGCGTGGGCGCTCGATCGTGCGCTGGCCTTCCCGCGCACGACGCTGGCGATCGCGGTCGCTACGCTGGTGCTGACGATCGGCCTCGCGATCGAGGCGCCCAAGGGCTTCTTCCCCGTGCAGGACAACGGCCTGCTCGTCGGCTTCACGGAAGTCGGTGGCGATGCCTCGTACGAAACGCTCGTCGAGCGACAGCGCGCCGTGGTCGAGCGCCTGGAGGCCGACCCCGACGTCCTCCACGTCGTCTCCGCGGTGGGCGCCGACGCCTCGACGCCGGTCGCCCACCACGGGACGCTGTCGATCACGCTCGTCCCGCACGACCAGCGCAGCGCGACCTCGGCCGCCATCGCCGCGCGGCTGACCGACGCGGTCTCCGGCGTCGCCGGCATCGACGTCGCGCTCCTGCCGGTGCAAGACCTCGCGCTCGACGTCGTCTCGAGCCCGGCCGCCTACCGACACGCCCTCGAGGACACCGACGCCGAGGAGCTCCGTACGTGGACGCCGCGGGTCGTCGCGGCGCTGGCCCGTCGCCCCGAGCTGCTCCACGTGCGCGCCGACACGTCCGGCACCGGGCTCGCGCGCAGCGTCGACATCGATCGCGACACCGCCGCGCGACTCGGGGTCGGCGTGTCGGAGGTGAACGAGACACTCTACGACGCGTTCGGACAGCGCCCCGTCTCGACCATCTTCGCGCAGCTCACCCAGTACCGCGTGATCCTCGAGCTCCCGCCCGAGAGCCGCGACGACGTGAGCGCGCTCGACACGCTCCACGTGCGCGCGAGCAGCGGTCAGATCGTGCCGCTGGGCGCGCTCGCACGCTTCGAGACCCACGCGGCGCCCCTCGTCGTGCGCCACCAGGCCGAGATGCCCGCCACGACGATCTCCTTCGACACCGCGCCCGGGGTCTCGCTCGGCGATGCGCTCGATGCGATCGACGAGGCCGAGGCCGACATCGGGCTACCGGCCAGCATCCATCGCGAGCGAGAGGGCACGCTCGCCGAGTTCGAGTCTTCGCTCGCCAGCGAGACGCCGCTGATCCTCGCCGCGCTGCTCGCCGTCTTCATCGTGCTCGGGATGCTCTACGAGAGCTTCTTCCATCCGATCACGATCCTCTCGACGCTCCCCTCCGCCGGCGTCGGCGCGTTCCTCGCGCTGCGCCTGGCGGGCATGGAGCTCGACGTGCTCGGCGTGATCGGGCTCGTGCTGCTGATCGGTATCGTGAAGAAGAACGCGATCATGATGATCGACTTCGCGCTCGAGGCGCAGCGCGATCACGGCATGAGCGCGAAGGACGCGATCCGGAAGGCGTGCCTGCTCCGGTTCCGTCCCATCACGATGACGACGGTCGCCGCGCTCCTCGGGGCACTCCCGCTCGCGTTCGGCACCGGCATCGGTGGCGAGCTCCGGCAGCCGCTCGGCATCTCGATCGTGGGAGGCCTGCTCTTCTCGCAGCTGCTCACGCTGCTCACGACGCCCGTCGTGTACCTGGCGATGGAGCGGGTGCGGATCTCTTTCGGGGGCACACCCAGCGGGGTGGCGCGGCAGGAGCCGGCCGAATGAGCCTCTCCTCGCCCTTCGTGAAGCGTCCCGTCGCGACCGCGCTCCTCGCGATCGGCGTGATGCTCGCGGGTGGCGCCGCGTACTTCCAGCTCCCGGTCTCCGCGCTGCCGCGCGTCGAGTACCCGACCATCATGGTGCAGGCCCAGCTGCCCGGCGCGAGCCCCGAGACGATGGCGTCGGCGATGGCCGCGCCGCTCGAGCGCCGCCTCGGGCGCATCGCCGGCCTGACCGAGATGACCTCGTCGAGCTCGCTCGGCTCGACGAACGTCACGATGCAGTTCGATCTCGATCGTGACGTCGACGCGGCCGGCCGCGACGTCCAGGCCGCCATCGCGGCCGCCGGCGGCGACCTTCCGTCGGACCTGCCCTCGCGGCCGACCCAGCGCCGCATCGATCCGTCGGACACGCCCATCCTCATCGTCGCGCTCACGAGCGACGTCGTCTCGATCCCGCGCCTCTTCGCCTACGCCGACACCGTGCTCTCGCCGCGCGTCGCGAGCCTCGAGGGCGTGGGCCAGGTGATCGTCGGTGGCTCGGCACAGCCGGCGATCCGGATCGAGGTCGACCCCGGTGCGCTCGAGGCGCGCGGCATCGCGATGGATCAGGTGCGCGCCGCGGTCGCCGGCGCGACCCAGCTGCGTCCCGCCGGGCGCATCTCGGGCCACGGCCTGCACCTCGAGGTCACACCGAGCTCGCAGCTCTTCGGGGTCGAGGCGTATCGCGATACGGCGATCCGCAGCGCGGGCGGCACGCTGGTGCGGCTCGGCGACGTCGCCGAGGTCAGCGATGGCGTGGTCAACGAGCGCGCGGCCGCGTGGGCCGACGGTCATCGCGCGGTCCTCCTCGTGATCCGCCGCGAGCCGGGCGCGAACGTCATCGAGACGGTCGATCGCATCCGCGCCGTGCTCCCCGAGCTTCGCGCGCTGGTGCCCCCCGCCGTCCAGCTCGAGGAGGTGATCGACCGCTCGGCGACCATCCGCGCCGCCGTCGACGAGGTGCAGCGCTCGCTCGTTCTCTCGGTCGTGCTGGTCGTCCTGGTGGTCTTCCTGTTCCTGCGCAGCCTCCGCGCGACGCTCGTCCCCAGCGTCGCAGTCCCGCTCTCGCTCACCGGCACCTTCGCCGCGATGTACGTCCTCGGCTTCAGCCTGAACGTGCTCTCGCTGATGGCGCTCACCGTCTCGACCGGCTTCGTGGTCGACGATGCGATCGTGGTCACCGAGAACGTCGTCCGCTACCTCGAGAAGGGGCTCTCGCCGATGCGCGCTGCGCTGGAAGGCGCCCGCCAGATCGGCTTCACCATCGTGTCGATCACCGCCGCGCTCCTCGCGGTCTTCCTCCCCATCCTCTTCATGGGCGGCCTCGTCGGCCGGCTGTTCCGCGAGATGGCGCTCACGCTCGGCGCGGCCATCACGCTCTCGGCCCTCGTCTCGCTCACCGTCACGCCCACGATGTGCGCGCGGCTCCTGCGCGCGGGCGAGAACGAGCCGCGGGGTCGGATCTCGCGCGCGCTCGCTCGAGGCTTCGATGCGCTCGCGCGGGCCTACGCGACCGGCCTGGACCGCGCGCTCCGCTGGAGGCGCACGACGCTCTCGGTGCTCGCCCTCGCGGTGGTGCTCACCGGCTTGCTCGCTTGGCAGATCCCCAAGGGGCTCTTTCCCACCCAGGACACCGGCATCATGTTCGGGTTCACGGCGGCGCCCGACGACGTCTCGTTCCCCGCGCTGGTCGAGCGACAGCTGGCCGTGACGCGCATCATCCAGCGCGACCCGGCGATCCAGCACATCGTGGCGTTCATCGGGTCGGGGCCCGGCGGCGGCGCGAGCAACAGCTCCACGCTCTTCGCGTCGCTCCGGCCCATGCATGAGCGCCACGTGTCCGCCGGCGCGGTGACGGGACGCCTCTCCCGGCAATTCCAGGCCGATCCGGAGGTGCAGGTCTTCTTCTCGCCGGCCCAGGACCTGCGCGTGGGCGGCCGGATGTCGCGCGCCGCCTACCAGTACACGCTCCAGGGCGAGGACGTCGGCGAGCTGCGCACGTGGGCCGCGCGCCTGCTCGCCGAGCTGCGCCGCGAGCCCTCGCTGCGACAGGTGTCGAGCGACCAGACCGACTCCGGCCTCGCGCTGCGCGTCGCGATCGACCGCGACACGGCCTCGCGCCTCGGCATCACGCCGCGCGACGTCGACGTCGCGCTCGCGAGCGCGTTCGGGCAGAGACAGATCGCGACGACCTACACCGAGGACACGCAAGTGCGCGTGGTGCTCGAGGTCCGGCCCGAGGCGCGCGACACGCCGGACGACCTCGACCGCGTCCAGGTCCGCTCGGCGAGCGGCGCGCTGGTCGCGCTGCGCTCGTTCACCCACGTGACCCGCGAGCGCACACCGCTCGCGGTGAACCACCAGGGCCAGATCCCGGCGGTGACGATCACGTTCGACATGGCGCCCGGGGCGGCGCTGGCGGACGCGGTGCGCATCGTCGACGCCGCGCGCGATCGGATTCACCTCCCGGCCTCGATCCAAGCGGGATTCGCCGGCACCGCGCAGACGTTCCAGTCGTCGAGCGAGCGCCAGCCGCTCCTCGTCTTGGCGGCGATCCTCGTCGTCTACCTGGTGCTCGGGATGCTCTACGAGAGCTTGATCCATCCGCTCACGATCCTGTCGACCTTGCCGCCCGCCGCGGTCGGCGCGCTGGTCGCGCTCTGGGCGACGGGGCTCGAGCTGAACGTGGTCGCCCTGATCGGGATCATCCTGCTCGTCGGGATCGTCGCGAAGAACGCGATCGTGATGATCGACTTCGCGATCGAGAAGCAGCGCGAGGAAGGGCTCGACGCGAAGGCCGCGATCCGCGAGGCGGCGCTCCAGCGCTTCCGGCCGATCTTGATGACGACGCTCGCCGCGATCGGCGGCGCACTGCCGCTCGCGCTCGGCACCGGCGTGGGCTCGGAGCTGCGGATCCCGCTCGGCGTGACGATCGCCTCGGGCCTGGCGGCCTCGCAGATGCTGACGCTCTTCACGACCCCGGTCGTGTTCGTGGCGCTCGATCGCTTCGCGAAGACGACCAAGCGGCGGGCCAGCGCGCCCGCCGCCACGGAGGTGGCTGCCTCATGACCCGGACGCTCGCTCTCTCCTTCGCGCTGCTCGTGCTCGTCCCCGTCGCGCGCGCGCAGGACGTACTGACGATGGACCGCGCCGCCGACGAGGTGATGGCCGAGAGCCCGACGCTGCGCGCAGCGGTGCTCTCGGCCCGGAGCGCCGATCGGCTGGTGATCGAGCAGGAGAACCTCTTCCAGTTCATGCTGCAGCTCGATGCGAGCGCGACGATCGGCAACCAGCCGATCCTCTCGCTCGATCGCACGATGACCCCGCCGCGCGGCTACGTCGCGTTCAACTACGGCGAGAACGTCGACCTCGGCGCGCAGGTCAGCCGCGCGCTGCCGTGGGGCATGACCGTGACCGCGCGCGTCGACGGCATCCGCACGTTCCGCAACGCGGTGTTCGTCCCGGGACAGGCCGCCGTGCAGACGGGCCCGGGCTACGGCTTCAACGCGCAGCTCAACGTCACGCAGTCACTCTTGCGCGGCTTCGGTGAGAGCGTGGGCTACGCGCCGCTCCATTCGGCGCGCGCGGCCCGTGCGGGCACCGACGCGACGCGCGACCGCGTGGCGAGCGCGCTCCTGCGCGACACGCTCGTCGCCTACTGGGAGCTCTGGTACGCCGAGCGCGTCGTCGAGATCCAGCACGCCGCGCACGACGTCATCGAGCGGCAGCGCGACGACGCACAGCGACGCACGGACCTGGGCGCGCTCGCGGGCGCCGACGTGCTCACGCTCGAAGCGCAGCTCGCGACGACCGAGACCGCGATCGCCAACGCGGAGCTCGCGCGCGCGACCGCGGCGATCACGCTCGCGCGCCTGCTCGGCCGGCGCGAGGGAGGATCGATTCCGGCGACCGAGGCGACGCCGCCGCACCTCGCCACCGTCGTCGTCGAGGGCGAGCTGGCCCGCGCCGTCGAGCAGACGCCCGAGGTGATGGAGGCGCGCGCGCAGATCGAGGCGGCGCGGGTCGCCTCGACGATCGCGGGCCAGGCGCTGATGCCGGTGCTGAACGTCGGCGCGACGCTCCAGGTGCTGGGCCTCGGCTACGACGACGTCGGGCAGACGTTCTCGAGCTTCGGCTCGTTCGCCGCCGTGCAGTTCCTCGGCACGCTGCTCTACCAGACGCCCCTCGACGACGTGCAGATCCACATGGAGCAAGAGCGCGCCGAGCTCGCGGTCGAGGCGGCCGAGCAGACCTACCAGGCCGCGCGCGCGCAAGCCGTCGCCGACGCGACGACGGCGCTCGAGGCCGATCGCGCCGCCACGCGTCGCCTCGATCTCACCGAGCACGCCGTCGACGTGGCCCAGCGCGCGCTCGCCGCGCAGGAAGAGCGTCGCTCACTCGGCGCAGGCCTCGTGATCGACGTGCTCACCGCCACGCAGACCCTGCGCCAGGCCGAGCTCGATCGCGCCCGCGCGGAGGTCGACGCCCAGGAGGCGCGCCTTCGCCTTCTCCACCTGCTGGGTCAGCTCCTCGCGCGCTTCGACGAGCGCGCACCGGAGTAGCTGTGCTTGACTGCTCCATTGTGCATTCACATTCTATCGAGATGAATGCACCTCGACGGCATCTCACGATCCGGAACCTGCCACCCGACGTCGCGCGAGCGATCGATCGGGAACGCTCGAGACGCGGCGCCTCGCTGAACGCAACGGTCGTCGAGCTCTTGAGGATCGCCGTGGGATCGACCGCGGCCCCCGCCTTCGACAACGGGCTGCGGAAGCACGCAGGCGGATGGACCGAGCGGGAGCTGCGGGCGTTCGAGCGCGACACGCGGGTCTTCGAGGAGATCGACGAGGAGGCGTGGCGTTGACCGCGCCCCTGTGTCTGGACACGTCCGCGTACAGCCACTTTCGACGCGGGCACGCGCCCGCCATCGAAGCGATCGTCGTAGCGCGCCGGGTCCTCGTACCCGCCATCGTGCTCGGCGAGCTACGAGCTGGTTTCCGCCTGGGCAAGCGCGCTGCGCACAACGAGGACGCGCTCCGGAGCTTCCTTCGAGAGACCGTCGTGGAGGTCACCTCGGTCGACGAGGACGCGGCCGACATCTACGCCGATATCGTGGTCGCACTGCGGGCCGCAGGAGCGCCGATTCCGACGAACGACGTGTGGATCGCCGCTCTGGCTGCTCGCGACGGTGCGACCGTCCTGACCTACGACGCGCACTTCGCCAAGATCGGTCGTATCGCGGCCAGGGTCCTGAGCGTCTGATCGACGGGCGCGTCGCTCACCCGTGCATCTGCGCCCGGAACGCCAGACCGAGAAGGCCGACCAGGATCGCGAGGCAACCGAAGCCGATGCCGGCGACGGAGAGCGCGACCACCGCGAAGTCGCCGGCCCCGAGCCGAGCCCGCGCGGTCTCGTCGCCGAAGAGCCCACGCAGCGTCGCGCCGCCGGTGAGGATCGGCAGCGGCGCCGCGAGGAAGAAGAAGAGCCCGAGCGCGCTCGTGACGCACGTCATGAGCCCGAGGAGCGCCGAGGGCCGCCGCGCCGCCGTAGAGGTTGCGCTCGGTCGTGGGATCCCTCGCCGTGATGAGCGCGCTCGCCGCCTGCGCCGAAGCGCTCGAGGTGCAAGGCCGACAGACGAGCGCGCCGCGATCGTCGTACGAGGCGGTGGTCGGATCGAGCGGCCCTCCGCAGCGCGGGCACGTGCTCATCCCGCGAGCGTATCTCGGACGAACGCCGATCGGGCGAGACAGCGCTCGAGGCCGATCGCACCGCCACGCGCCGCCTCGTTGTCACCGAGCATGCCGTGGACGTGGCCCCACGCGCGCTCGCCGCGCAGGAGGAGCGGCGCTCGATCGGCGCGCGCCTCGTGATCGGCGCACGCAGACGCTGCGCCAAGGCGAGCTCGCTGGAGCGGGGCCACACGCCGTCGACTCCACCGCACGCGCTCGGACGAGCAGCGATCTTCGCCGTCGAAACGAGACCGAAACGGGGGCGACCTCGCCTCGGCCTCGGACCGGACCTCGAAGCCCGCGACACGCGGCGAGCCCCTGGGGAGCGTCGCCAACTTGGCGCAGGACGTCACGGCACCGGATGAAACCACACCGAGGCCAGACCTGCGATGCGCCATGCCGTCGGGGACGCCGGAACGGACCGACTCGAATCGAGCGGACCGGATGCGATCACGCCATAGGAGATCCCGTCGAAGTCGGCGTACACGTCGACCATGCCCGTCGCCCGGAAGTCCTCGTAGTCCCACTCCGAGAAGCCGGAGAAGCGTAGCGGCTCCGCCGCGGTGCCGAACACACCCCCGCAGCGATAGTTGTCGATTCCGTGGTCGATGTTCTCGAACCGGAGATCGGTGAGCTGCACGGTAGCGCCCGTAGCGCAACCGACGAGGAGGACGCCCACCGCGGGCCCGCTCCCGCGACGGAACGTGGACCCCGACACCGTGAGCGCTGCCGTCGCGAGCTCCTCCAGGACCACTCCGTAGAAATTGCCGTCGAACACCGAGTCGCGCAGTTGGCTCTCCCCACTGCCATGCACCACGGTCGCGTAGGCCAGCGCCTGGAACTGGACGCCGACGGCGAGGAAGCGGGAGTCGTGGATATCGGCGCCAATCACGCCGTCGGCGAGCAAGAGGCTGCTCGACGGTCCGGTCCTCACGAGCTCGACATCGGAGCTGCTCGCGTCGAGCGCGATTGCGCAGCTCTGTACGACGACCCGTTCGGAGCCCTCTGCCGAGACGGAGACGGTCGCTCCCTCGGCGGCCGCGATCGCGACGCTGAAATTGCGTAGGAACGTGCTCCGCACGGTCACACGCGCACCGCGGGCGTCGATTCCGCGGGCGAAACCAGGGCCGGCGCCGGACAACGTCGAGCCCGAGATGGCCACGGTCCCCGTGCTCGAGCCGACGGCTTCCACCGCGCGGGCACTCGCCGCAATCGAGCTGCGTGCGATCGAGGCAGCGGACGCGCGAACACCCGTGGGCGCGAAGATGGTCGCATCCTGCAGGTCGAGCGTGGCCGATGACTCCATCACGACGCCGGCGCCGGTGGCGTCCAAGGTGACCCGCTGCACCACGAACGGGCCGAGACCCGCGTAGGTCAGCGCCGTCTCCGACCCGGTGCTCCACACGTCCGTCGCGCTGCCACCGCTGCCGGCCGACCAGCTCGCCGATCGGTAGCAGTTGCTGAAGCGCAGTTGGGCGATCGAGAAGCCCTCTCCCGCGAGCGCGGTCGTGCCGAGAGCGGCGCCGCCACAGTCGATCTCGATGGTGTCCAGTGGATCGACGGGCACGCCCCGCACGATCGCTCCGCGGGGAACGTTCGTGACGCCGGACGCGAAGATCTCGCCATCCGAATAGCGCCCGGGCCGGAGGTCGATGTGGACCCCATCCCCCCCCACGCCGAGAGCCTGCGTGAGCGTACGGAATGGATGGAGCGCATCGCCGTTGGCAGAGTCGCTCCCGGTCGTGGAGACGGTGACGTGCGTGACTCGCATCGCTGCTTCGAAGCGTGCCGTGCCGAGCGGTCCCACCACGACGGCGTCGACGAGCTCACGGGAGGGAACGCCGATCTGGACGTCGACATCGACGTACTGCTGCGCACCGATCGTGCCGCGTGCGAGGATGGAGCCGACCCACGCACCGCCGTCGAACGTCACCGATGTGGCCGAGTCGAGCTGGGCTCCGATCAGGCGCACTTGCACGAGCCCCTGGTACTCGCGGAGCACGCCGTCGGTGAACGGCACTCCGCCTCGACTCACCTCGACCGCTCGCACCGACATCGTTCCGGCGGGAACGATCTCGATCGAGGGCATGACGCCTCGCGGAAGGAGCATCCCAGAGGGCTCGCGGCCCTCGAACGAGAACGAGAACGTACCGAGAGGCGCCGCTGCGTCGGCGGTCAGCACGAAGCTCGCGTAGTCGCCGTTCACGACGGCCGTCGAGGTTCCGACGCCCGACGGCAGGCCGAGCGCGCGAATCGTCACGGGCGACGTGAAGCCGTTCTGGCGCACCACGTCGATCCGCATCGGCGCCGCGCTCCCGCGCGGGATGCGGAGCGGCGTCGGGCTTCCGGGCCAGGCGAGCGAGTAGTCCGATGGCGCTTCGCAGCCATCGACGGGGTCGCCGTCGGCGTCGGCGAAGCCAACCGCACAGGCGTCGATTCGACAGACTCCCACGTCGCACACGACGTGACTCACGAAGGGGGCGAAACGCGGGCATTCGGCGCCGCACGACCCGCAGTGCAGCGGGTCGCTCCGCAGGTCGCGCGCGCACTCGGCCTCGCCCATCACGCAGCTCGCGAAGCCGGAGGGGCAGACCATTCCCGAGTCGGGGGCCACCACGCCACCGTCCGAGCCTCCATCGGCCGAGGCGCCGGCATCACCCGTGCCGGCGTCGATCTCGCCGCCGTCCACGACCCCCGCGTCGGCAGCCCCCGCATCGCCGCGGCCGGTGTCGACATCGCCCGCGTCGAGCGAGCTCGCGTCGACGTCCCCCGCGTCGGTACGCGGAGCGTCCGGCGCCGCCCCGTCCGAAGCATCCGCGCGCGCAGCGTCGACGCTCCCGTCCGAGGAGCCGCCGTCGTGGGCGCCCGCGTCCACGCGCGGGTCCGACGCATCGATGGTGGAGGGCACCGTAGGGCAGCCGGTGGCTCCCGCGACGAGCGCGAGGACGAGAAGGAAGCGAGTCGATCGCGAGAAGGGCGTCGCAGTCATCCGAGGATGTTGGGCTCACCCATCGAGCTCCCGGGAGTCGTATGACCGTCCGACAGCCGTTGCTCCGCGACGGGCGGGAGCGCATGGGAGCGCCGACGACCGTCATCGCACGTAGCCGAGGCGCATCGCCCGCTGGGTGGCCTCGCTCTTGGTGTTGACGCCGAGCTTTCCGTACACGCGCTTGACGTAGGTCCGCACCGATCCGATCGAGATGTCGAGGTGGAGCGCGATCTGCTCGTAGGTGTATCCGTCGGCGAGGAGCTGCAGGACGCGCGCTTCGCGATCCGAGGGCGGCTTGTTGCCGGGCATCGGCGGAGCGCGCCGCAGGCGTCGAAGCACGCGACGGCTGACTTCGCGGGTCATCGGCGAACCGCCCGCCAGGGTCTCGGCGATCACGCTGCCGAGACGCTCGAACGCATCGGCTTTCAGGAGATAGCCGCAGCATCCCGCCTCGATCGCAGGGAAGAGCCACTCGTCGCTGGCGTGGCCCGTCACGGCGACGAAAGGCGTGTGCTCCGAGAGCCACGGAAGCGAGGACATCAGCCGCGGGTCCGGACCGTCGCCGAGCTGGAGATCGAGCAGCACGAGCGCCGGCCGCACGCCGCGCTCGAGCTCGCGCAAGAGGGGCGTCGCGTCCGAGAAAGTGCGCGCCGGGTGCCCCGCGCGCTCCACGAGGCTCGCGAGCGCCGCGAGCACGTCCGGCTCGTCGTCGAGGAGCCAAACTTCTGCCGCCATCGCCCCATTCTCGCACGCGCCGAAGGCGCGAGCGTCCCATGGGCATACGACACGGGACGTCCACTTCGCGAGGGACGTGCGCCTGCTCGCGCGGTTGGCGACGCTCCAGGCATGATGAACCGGCTCGCTTCCTCGGTCGTCTTGGCGTGTGTCGCGTGTAGTGGACCGAGCGCGGAGGTTCCGCGGGGAGTGCCCTCGGCCGTGCGGGGTCCTCCGCTGCCGCTGGCGCTCGAGGGCACTGCGAGCCCGGGCGATGTCTTCGCGATCCGCGTGACGACCGGGGCACCCGCCACCACCGGCAGCTTCGAGCTGACGGGGGACCACGGCACACCCGCGGACGCGAGCGACGACGTGAGGGTCCGCGGCACGACGGAGGATCGCGGCGGAGCCTTTCCACTTCACCTGACCGTCACGGAGAGCAACGCGCCGGACCTGGCCGTGGTCGGCGCGAGCTACGAGGGTCTTCGACTTCCCGGCCTGGGCCTCGCGATCGCCCTGGAGAACGTCGTGATCAGCGCGGTCGAGCCTGGCGCCTGCGCAGTGCCGAGCGGCGAGTGGGTCGCGTTCGAGAGTGGCTTCGGCATCGGCCCGGACGCGCGATGGAACTGGGCTCCGCTCGGAGAAGGGAGGGTCGACGGCGACGCCACGGCGTGGACCGTCGGCGCCGCGAGCGCCGAGGTGACCGAGCACGTGACGCTCTCTTCGCCTACGTGCGATGGGTCGCACCTGACCTTCGCCGCCGTCTCCACGCCGTACACGGAGGCACGTACGATGGGCTCTCCGTACGCCTACGAAGGGCCCACGGCGAGCGACGTGACGGGGTGGGTCTCGACGAGCGGCGTGCTCGTCCTCGACTATGGATACCGGTTCGGCTCGCTCGTCGCAGCGCGAGCGACGGACGTCCTACCGCCCGGCTCGGACGGCGCGAACCGGCTCGCGACTCGGATCGCAGGCCGTACGATCGTCGGGTACCTGACGACGCACGCGACGATGCAGCCGACGGGCGCCGATCGCGAAGATCCTGCGATCGCGCGGCACGCCGAGAGTCGCGCGTTCCAGGTGCGCATCGTCATGGGTGACGCGCGAGACGGCTTGCTCTCGGTCCTCGCACTCGATGGGGCTGCCGTCCTCGAGAACGTGCCCGTGACGCTGCAGGTCGCCGAGAGCGGCGTGCAGCTCCTTCTGGATGGCGGCAGCGCGATGCTCGGTGGCATCGTCGTCGACGTCGCCGAGGGCACGTCGTTCGCTCTCTCCGGCCGCGATACGGTCCCGACGCCGGTGTATCCCGTGCTCTGGGCTCCCCCCGGCGCGGGCGAAGAGTCGTACGTGCGTCGCTACGCGATGCACCTACGCATGTCGACCCCGCGCGGCTGCTTCGACGCCGGCCTGACGCTGCCGAGCGCCTACGTCGATCACGCGGCCGGTCCCGTGGCCAGCCTTCGCTCGCTCGACGTGCAACGCCTCGCGCTCTCGCTCGACGCGTCGAATCGCAGTGCCGTCGCCATCCTCGCCGACGGCTCGCGCTTGGACCTCACGAGCGAGCCGCCGTTCGCGCTCGTGCGGACCCACACCCGCGTCGAGCTATCGACGTCGGCCGCAGCGCAGGTGCGACTCCTGTGCGGCCCGGAGTACCCGTGGGCGCCCGGCGGCGATCTCTACGCGGCCGTCGCAGGTGTCGACACCGGCGCCGCGGGCTCGCTGGGGTTCGCGAGCCCGGGAACCTACGTGATCGAGTCGAGTGAGGGAACGGCACCCGGCGGTGCCGGCGCGCAGTACTACGTGCTCGAGGTCAACGACTGACACGCTCGCACTCCAGCGTGTCCCATTTCCATACGACAGCGGTGCCGAGGCGTGCCATGGGCACGATCGGCCCGTGTTGGATCGACGACTCCCCCCGCGCGCATGGCGAGCCCTCTGGCTCGGGTTCGACCCGGCCACTCTGCGTGCGAACATGGGCCCTCGGCGAGGCGTGCCGACGCTGATCCTCGGGCTCGCGATGACCGTGGTCGCCGGGTCGACGTGGGGCATCGAGCAGCTCGGCATCTCGCCTGCCGGCGTCTGGGCGACGTTCGTCACCTGGGGCACGCTGTGTCTGGTGGGTATGATCCCCGGCGCGTTCAATCGCGCCGGGCTTCCCTTCGCCCTGCTGCGCGCGACGTTCTTGCTCTCGTCGGTGTCGTACGGCGCGGCCTTCGGGGCGACGTCACGCCTGCCGGCGTCGCCCGCTTACGTGATGGGCTTCGTGATGGCCACGGCCTGCGGCGTCTTCTTGATCGGGCGGTCCACCGTGTTGCTCGCCATCATCGTGCTCGTTCCGCTCGCGATGCGGCTCGTCTTCGTCCCGTCACCGAGCGTCGGCTCGCTGATCGTCGCCTTCCTCGTCGGTTGCGGTCTCTCGTCCCTCGCGGCGTTCGTCACGCGGCGCGCCGCCGAGAGCTCCGACATGGCGGCCGAGACCGAGGAAGCGATCGAGCAGGCCCGCGAAAGCGGCACCCTCGCGAGGCTCGGTGTGCTCACCTCGCTGCACGATGGCGTCAGCGGGCTCTTGCTCGTGGCGCGCACTCGCCTCGCGAGCGGGGCCAGCGAGAGCGAGCTCGAGACGCTCGTCACGCAGCTCACGCTGCGCGGCGCCGAGCTCACGCAGCTCGCCGGGCACTCCGACCTCCCGCGCGCACAGCGGGAGCTCGAGGCCGTGGCCGGAGCCATCGGTGCGAGGGTGGACGTGCGGCTCGAGGGCAGCGCCCTGGCTCTCCCGCAAGACGACCGAAGACAGCTGGTGCAGCTCGCCACCGAAGCGACACTCAACGCGCTTCGCGCCGCACCGACCACGGTGATCGAGATCCTCCTCGACGCGAGCGACGACGCCGTGCGATTCGAGGCTCGATCGCGCGGAACGCAGACGCCGGCGCTCGCGGGCGGACGCGGCCTCGCTTTCGCGAAGCTCCGAGCGCGCCTCCGCGGCGGCTCTGCGCGAGTCGAGAACGAGGACGGCTTCGTCCTCCGGGTGTGGTGGCCCCGCAAGTACACGGCACAGCGCGTCGGTTTTCCGTCGTTCCCGGTGACGCTCATCGGCTTTCTCGGCCCCGCGATCGGCCTCGCGTGGTGGCAGGACGCCTGGGCTGCGCTCGGCCTCTCCGCGTACGCCACCGTCTCGGCGGCGGTCATGTTCGAGCAGATGCGGGGGGCTGCCCGGGCGCAAGAACAGGCGGCGCGCGACGCCGAGGCCGCGCTGGAGCGAGACGCTCCGATCCGTGCCGAGGTGCGAGCAGCGTTGCTCGGCCCGCACGAGCAGCTGAGCCATGCGTGGCGACTCGGAGATCGAGCTGCGCTCGCTCGAGCGCTCGACGCATACTCCGCCAGCGTTCGATCGCTGCTCGAGGCCCACGAACGGGCACTCTTCGAAGCGTGAGTCGCGAGACGTCGTACGACCATACGACTGCCGCACGCTCCACGGCGGGGAGAGAGTGCGCCCATGAGATCACGTCTCGGGCTCGCGCTCTTGCTCGCCGCTTGCGGCGGAAACCCCGGCTCCGGCGCTACGGACGGCGGCGCGCGTGACGCGCCCTCGGTCGATGCGCCCGTCACCGACGGCGGCCCGCTCGACGCGCTCGTGCTGGACTCGGCGACCGCCGACGCGCCTGCGCTGGACGCCGCCGGCACGCCGGATGCCGGCAGTGACGCCGGCTGCGACCTGGACGGCAACGGCATCTGCGACGGACTGCGAATCGGATTCTGGGGCGCTCCTTCGGATGGGGGCGCCTCGATGTTCGGGGCGCTCGTCGATCCGAACATGCAATGGCGCGTCGGCGACACGTCGAGCGGCGCCGTGTCTCTGAGCGACGCGATCCTCTTCATGTGCGACGTCGTGGTCGTCGAGTCGATGCGAGACGACATCACGACCCCGGAGCTGAGCGCGCTCCAGCGCTTCGTCGACGCCGGCGGTGGGCTGATCGTGATGGGTGGATACGTCGCGGGGGACAACACCCGAGCCGAGATCGCGTCCTCGGTGGGCGAGATCTTCTTCCGCGACGCGCTCTACAGTGGCCCCGTGCAGTGGACCGGCGCGCATCCGGTGAGCGAGGGCCTCGCGTCGACGTTCGAATCGCTCGGAGGCTACGCGCTGTACTTCGATCCCGGCTCGACGCATCCCGTGCTCGCGACGACGATGCCGAGCACCGGAGCCGCACAGAGCTTCGTCGTCACCGCCGAGGTCCGATCCGGTCGCGTGCTCGTGATCGGCGACGAGAACCTGACGCTGGATCGCGCGTGGGGCGCCAACAGTCGGCGCTTCTGGAGCAACGCGTTTCGTTGGGTGAGCCACGGGTGAGCGAGTCGAGGACGGGCATCGTCAGCACGGTGACGATCGTTCTCTTCGGTGTCGCCATGGTCGCGGCGTCGCAATGCGTCGCCACGCCGGAAGCCGAGCTCGCGATCACGTTCCTCCAGCGCGTTCGGGCTGGCGATCGACGGGCGAGCGAGCTAGCGACCGATGCCGTCGCGGCGGGCCTCGAGCGCCCCGACGCGACGCTCGTCGTGATCCGCACCGCGACCGACTTCGCGAACGTCGGGGTGTCCTCCGTCGGATGGGGCGAGCGCTGCATCGAAGTCGATGCGGTCGGCACCACGATCACACGGCTTCACGTCGCCATCTCGGAGGAACACGGAACGTTCCGTGTGAGCGGGCTGACGCTCGACGTACCCGACGCGGGGCCGTGCTCCGACGACTGACGAGGTCGTCGACGGCGAGCCGCCCACGCTCGGTCGAGCTCCGGCCGTCGATCGCCTTCGCGATCGCCGCGGGCACGGAGACTCCTCGCGACCGCATCGCGCGCGAACCTCGCGATCGCGGTGCCCCGCGCGTCACGCCGCGAGCGGCGCGCCTTCGAGCTCGGCGATCATCTGATCGCCGCTGATCTTGTCGGCGGCGAGGCCGCCCATGTACTTGGCGAGGCCCACGCGCTCGTAGTGCGGGACGATGCGCGGTGAGAGCAGGCCGATCTCGCGCAGGTTCGGGACCATGCGGCCGAACATCAGGTGGCGGAAGCGGTTCATGCCGGGCGACTCGTTCATGAAGTCGCGCCACTCGGCGCGGCTCATGCGGTGCTCGAACCACTCCTCGTAGACCTCGTAGGCGAGGAAGCGGTTGCGCATCAGGAGCGCGACCTCGAAGGCCCAGTCCTCGCGCTCGCGCCGCTCGCTCTCCGTCAGGTCCTTCGTGATGTGCTCGCGCAGCGCGCACACGCCGTAGTGCACGTGGCGCGACTCGTCCTGGATCACGTTCTTCAGGAGCTGCTTCAGGAGCGGCTCGCTCGTCTCGCGGTAGAGCGTGCTGAACGCGCCGAGCGCGACGCCCTCCACCATGATCTGCATGCCGAGGAACTTCATGTCCCAGCGGCCGTCGTGCATCAGCGCATCGATGATCACGAAGAGGTTGTCGTTGATCTGGTAGAGCTTGTTCAGCTTGGTGTCGAGGTAGCGGTGGAAGACCTCGACGTGACGGCCCTCGTCCATCACCTGCGTCGCGCCGTAGAGCTTTCCGTCGAAGAACTGGACCGATTCCGTCACCTGCGCGGCGGCGAAGAGCGCGCCCTGCTCGCCGTGGAGGAACTGGGAGAGCATCCACGACACGACGCTGTGGCGAAGGCCCGCCTTCTCCTTTTCGTTCAGCTTGACGCCCTTGCCGTCGATGCGGTCCCAGCCGAGGAAGTCGTCGGGCAGGATCGGCACGCGGTGATCGAAGGGGTCGACGTTCGTCTGCCAGGGCAGGTCGTCGCCGTTCCACTGCCCGCGCTTGGCGCGGTCGTAGAGCATCGCCATCTCTTCGTGGTCGTGCGGGTACGTCCAGTCGAAGTAGGCGCGGTGCGAGCTCGGGATCTGGGTCGGCACGCCCTGCTTGCCGCGCTTGAGGATCGTGCCGCGCACCGCGCTCGGCCCGATCGCCGAGAGCACGCGCGGGTCGTGCACCTCGAAGAGCGTGGAGGCGGCGTCGGCGTAGGCCTCGACCTGGTTCTTCACCTTCGGCGGGAGGATGCGCGAGAGACGTTCCGTGAGGTCCATGGACTGCTCCTGTTCGGCGGGGGCGACTACTCGAGCGTGGCGAAGAACGACCGGATCTTCTTGAGGTGAAGACCCGTGAAGAAGTGGTGAACGATCGGCAGCGCGCGCTCGATCATCGCGGCGGCGCGCTCGGGCGACACGCGATCGATGCGGCTCGCGAGCAGCACGACCTCGCGGTTGAAGAGATCATCGACGACCTCCTGCACCATCAGCAGGTCGTCGATGCGCAGCGCGAGGTCGTCGGTGTAGCCGAGGCGGCGCAGCTCGCCCCAGGCTTCGATCAGCCACGCGTCGTCGGACGCGATCAAGAGGTTGCCCGCCTCGTCGAGGCGCGCGCCGATGAGCCCGATCTCGACCGCGTGGTCGAGGTCCGCCCGCGGCACGTCGGCGCGCGCGCACACGTCGTCGGCGCGCACCGTCACTTCCGGCGCATGCTCGGGGCGCACGAGCTGGCCGTGCGCGAGGCGCTGCTTCACGTCGAGCAGCACGTTGCGCTGACCCGGCGCGAAGTGCTCCTCGCGCCCGTCGAGCAGCGCCTTGATCGCCTTGAGCGGCAGGAAGCGCTCGTGCTGGAGCTTCTTGATCAGCTTGAGGCGCTCGACGTGCTCGGGCCCGTAGAGCGCCATGTTGCGGCCGGTCTTGGTGCCCGGCGGGAGCAGGCCCTCGTGGATGTAGAAGTGGATCGCCTGCCGCGGCAAGCCCGTCTCGGCGCAGAGATCCTTCATCCGCAGCCGATGCGGCTCGTCGGAGACGGCCGGCGCGATCCCCGGCAGGATGCTCGGCCGCTGCGTGCCACCTTCGTCGGTCGCGCTCACGGGACCTCCAGCGTGACGGGGCCGCGCGCTCGGCCGACGCACGTCAGCACGTAGCCCTCGGCGCGCTCGGCGTCGGTGAGGCAGCTCGGCTCGTCGACCGCGACCTCGCCGCTCACGGCGCGGCATCGGCACGCGCCGCAGCCACCGAGCGTGCAGGAAGACGGCATCTCGGTGCGGCTGCGCGTCGCCGCCTCGAGGATCGTCTCGCCGGGCTGTTGCACGAACGTGCGCAGCACACCGCGGCGCCGGATCGTGATCGTCTGCGGCACGGCCGGCACCTCGGCGCGCTCGCTCGGATCGGCGGGCGAGAGGAAGCGCTCCTCGTGGATGCGCGCCGGGGCGATCCCGACGCCCTCGAGCGTGCGCCGCACCGACGCCATCATCGGCGCGGGGCCGCACAGGAAGAAGAGCGGCGCGTCCTCGCCGGGCAGGCGCGCATCGAGCGAGAGGTCGCGCACGAGCTCCGTGACCATCGCTTCGTCGGGGCGACCGAGGCGATGCGGGCGCGACGGCGGCGCATCTTCCAGTACGTGCACGACGCGGAGGCGCTCGCCGTAGCGCGTGCTCAGCGCGTCCCAGCGCGAGAGGAAGATCACGTCGCGCTCGCGGCGGTTGCCGAGCACGAGCGTCACGCGGGCGCCCGGCTCGGTCTCCAGCGCGGTGCCGAGCAGCGATGCGATCGGCGTGATGCCGCTCCCGCCGGCGAAGAACACGAAGTGCCGCGGCCCCGACGAGGCTGGCGCGACGAAGCTGCCGGACGGGCCCGTCACCTCGAGGCGATCCCCCGCACGAAGCGTCTGGTGCAGGTGCGTCGAGACGCGGCCGCCCTCGATGTGCTTGACCACGATCGTCACGCGCGGGCGTTCGCTCGGCGTGCTGGAGATCGAGTACGCGCGACGGAGCTCGCGCCCGTCGACCGTGACGTGCAGCGTGAGGAACTGTCCCGGCACGAACGAGATGGACGCGCCGTCCTCGGCGGCGAGCGTGATCGCGAGCGCGTCCTCCGTCTCGCGGGTGAGCGCGGTGACGACGAGACGGCGCCGCGTGCTCGCGGCGGGCGGCGGCGTCGAGGCGCGCGGCCGCGCGAGCCTCGTCGTGCGCGCCACCACGCTGGGCAAGCGATCGCCACGCAGCTCGCGCGTCACGGTGCGCACGTCGCGCACCGCGGTCTCGTAGCGACGCGCGAGCGCGCCGGGCAGGACCGACGCGATCGGATCGATGGCCTCGAGCGCCGTCGGGCGGGGCAGCGGCTGCTCGCGCGTGGAGAACGTCGGCGCCCGGCGACCCGCGAGGCCGTCGACGATCGAGGCCGCATCGAGCCGCGCTTGATCGACGAGGCGCGCGAAGGGGCGCGGGAGCACGCGCGCGAGGGCGCTGGCAGCAACGTCGATCCCACGAGCGCGCTTCATGACGAGAACCATGTCCGACCTCACATAGAGTGTCAAGCATCACTTTACACTGCATGAGCGGTGGCGCGAGAACGTAGGCGCCGATCGATTGCGCACATGGGGCCAACAATTCGTTTTTGATTGGGTTTCTCTGTGCGTGGCTCTCGGGGAGCGCTGGCGGGGAGTGACCCGCGCGTCTCGTCGGTTCTTTGCGAAGGATGAGGGCCCAGCCGCAGGGTTCGGTGGTGCGTCTTCGAGGGATCGGGCTGCTCGCCCTCACGCTGGCCTGCGGCGGAGGAGAGGCCCGGCCTACCGCGCCCGCCCCGACCACGGCCGCGCCGGAGACGATCGTCGCGACGCCACCAGCGTCCTCGGCCGAGGTCCCGGGCGACGAGCTCGACCCGGGGATCGCCGCGCCCGATCCGACGCCGACGGCCGTGCTCGAGGTAGATGCAGGAGCCGCGATCGCGATCGAGCAAGACGCGGGCGCGGGCGCGAGCGCGTCGGACAGCGCCTCGTCGATCGTCGCGCTCGCGGACGCGACGCCTGCGACGTCGACCTCGATCGGCGGCCCGAACGAAGGTCACCTCGAAGGCGGCGTGCCGCTCCCACGCCGCGCACCCGGCCTGTTCAGTAACCCACGACGACCGAACCGCGAGGCGTACTTCGGGACCTACGAGCTCGTGCGCTCGCTCGTGGACGCGGCCGCCATCGTCCACCGCGAGCTACCGGGCGGCACGCTGACCATCAACGACATCGGCTTCCGCGAAGGCGGCACCATCGAGCACCACGGCTCGCACCGCGCCGGCCGCGACGTGGACGTCCTCTTCTACTTGCTCGATCCCGAAGGCCAGCCGCGCGCGTCGATGGCGGTGCCGATCGATCCCGAGGGACAGGGCACCGACTACGGTGACCTCGTCGATCCCGGCGACGACGTGCCGATGCAGATCGATCTGCCGCGCACGTGGCGGCTCGTCGAGGCGCTGCTCGACGACGACGACGCGCTCGTGCAGCGCATCTTCGTGGTCGAGCACGTCCGCACGATGCTCCTCGCCGAGGCCGCGCGCGCCCACGCACGGAGGGCGATCGTCCGGCGCTTCGAGGAAGTGTCGTGTCAGCCGGGCTATCCGCACGACGACCACCTCCACGTCCGCTACTTCTGCACCGCCGAAGATCTCGCCGGCGGCTGCGAGGACGCGACGCCCATCTATCCCTGGCGCCGCGATCAGCTCGCGGAGGCGGGGCTCGAGCCGGTGATCGCCCATCCGCGCCGCCGCTCGCGCGAGACGGCGCCGACGACGCTTCCGCCCGAGGTGCCGATGGATCCGTCCGTGCGCGCGTTCCTCGATCGACGCGAGACGTGGGCGCACCAGCCGCACCCCGGTCGACCCTACTGTCGCTGACGCGCGGCACGGCCCCGCTGCCGAGCCGCGCGCTCGACGCTCTCAGTCCTCTTCTTCTTCGTCGTCGTCGTCGGGCGACGCTGGGGCCTCGCCGCTCGTC
>JBGALT010000114.1:0-2689 GCA_044223665.1 Sandaracinaceae bacterium
CAGCCGCGTCGAAGTCCGTTCCGCAGCCTGGCGACGTGGTCGCGGGCAAGTACCTGCTCGAGTCGATGCTCGGGCAGGGCGGCATGGGTGCGGTCTTTCGCGCGCGCCACACGCTCACCGATCGCCGCGTCGCGCTGAAGTGGATGCTGCCGGACGTCGACGCGGGCGACGCCGCCGTGCAGCGCTTCCTGCGCGAGGCGCGCGCGATGGGGCGCATCGATCATCCGGCCGTCGTCGGTGTGCTCGACGTCGGCGTGGAGGGTGAGGCCGCCTACCTCGTCATGGAGCTCTTGCGCGGCGAGTCGCTGCGGCAGCGCATCGACGGGCGCGGGAAGCTGACGCCGGCCGAAGCGATCGCGCTGCTCGTGCCGGCGATGGAAGGCGTGGCCGCTGCGCACGCCGCGGGCGTCGTCCACCGCGACCTCAAGCCGGACAACCTCTTCTGCGTCGCGACCGGGGCGGGCGATCGACCGGTCACGAAGGTGCTCGACTTCGGCGTGAGCAAGCTGCAGGGCGATCGCTTCGCCGCGCCAGGCACGCCCGCGGGTGGCGCGATCACCCACACCGGCGCGATGGTCGGAACGCCGGCGTACATGGCGCCGGAGCAAGTGCGAGGCGAGCGCGAGCTCGACGGGCGCACCGACGTGTGGGCGCTCGGCGCGATCCTCTTCGAGGCGCTCTCCGCGCAGACGCCGTTCGCGCACGACACGCTGGGGCAGACGATCGTCGCGATCGCGACGGCAGCGCCGCCCCGCCTCGAGTCCGTGGTCGCGGGGCTCCCTGCCGGCCTCGCCGACGTCGTGCACCGCGCGCTCGAGAAGGACCTCGGGGCTCGCTGGCCCTCGGTCGAGGCGTTCGCGTCCGCGCTCGCCCCTTTCGCTCCGGGCGTGACGTTCACGGCTCCCCGGCCGACGTCGATCCACCCGGCGGCGGCCAGCGGAGAGATCGAAGCGGTCGCGCTGCCGCCGCCCGCCCCGGTTCCGGGGAGCGGTGCCGAGCGGACGGGCCCGCTGGCGACGAGCGCCGCGACGTCCGCCGCCATTCCCATCTCGGTCGCGACGCCGAGCAAGACCTCGAGCGCCAGCGCGACTCCGTTCGTGTCGTCGAGCGCCCACCGCGTCGCCCCGGCCCCGACGGCGACCCCGTGGGCCTGGATCGTCGGCGTCGGGATCGCGGTGCTCGGCGGTGGCGCGCTCTTCGTCGCCGGTCAGTATGCGGGCGCCGCGCGCGAGCACGCGGCGTCGCTGCCGTTCGGCGACGCCCTCGATGCGGTGGCTGTGCACGTCGCCGACGCGGGGACCGATGCCGGCAGCCCGGCGTTGCTCGCGGCACCGGCAGTGCCCGAGAGCGCGACCCCACTGGGCGCGCCGCCCGAGGCCGCGCCGGCTGGCGCGGTAGCCGCCACCACCCCGACCCCCGAGGCCGCACCTCTGCCGAGCTCACTGCCGCCGCGGCCCGCGCACGGGGGCCGCGCCCGGCCCGTCGTGAGCACCGTCGCGGTGCCCGCACCTCCTTCTTCCGTCACCGCGGCTTCCTCCGTCACCGCGGCCGAGCCGGCCGGACGCACCGGCCGCCTCGCACGGGACGAGTTCTGATGGCCCTTCGGCGCGCGACGACGATCGGCTTGATCTCGATGCTCTGGATCGCCGCCGTCGCGACGGCGTCCACGGTGCACGCGCAGGACGACGGACCGCCACCCGAGTACCGCGCGACCATCGATGCCGCGCTGGACGAGTTCGATGCCCAGCGGTGGGCGGAGGCGCGGGCGCTCTTCGAGCGCGCGCATGCGATGTTCCCCAATGCACGCACGCTGCGCGGCATCGGCATGGCGGCCTACGAGCTGCGAGACTACGTCGCCGCGCGGAGCGCGCTGGAGCGCTCGCTCTCGGAGACCCGTCGCGCGCTGACCGACGAGCAGCGGGGACAGGTCGGCGCGCTGCTCGAGCGCGCGCGCGTCTTCGTCGGCGACTTCACGTTCGGCCCCGCGCCCGCGGGAAGCGTCGTCGACGTGGACGGCGTGCCGACCGAGGCCCAGGGCGCGCTCGAAGGCACGCCCAGCGTCGCGCTCGCGGTGGGGGCCCACGAGGTCGTTCTTCGCGCCCCCGATGGGCGCGTCGCGCGCGCGCAGGTCACGGTCCACGGCGGGGAGCACGGTGCGCTCGCACTCGCGCTGCCCGACGAGCCTGCGCCCGCGCTCGGCGATCCAGCGCGCACTGCCGACGCGTCGCCGGGGCCCGGTCCCGAGGCGGATGCGGCCGCCCCGTCGACTCCCGACGTGATCGGGAGCTGGGTGCTCATCGGGCTCGGTGGCGCCGCCGTCGTGACCGGGACCGTCCTGCTCGTCCTCGGTGCCGACGACGCCTCGTTCGTCGCGCGCGCGCCGGCGGGCACCGAGTGGGCCGACCTCGCGGCGCGCTACGATCGCGCGGCGCCGCTGCAGATCGCCGGCGGCATCACGCTCGGCGTCGGCGTGGCGGCGGCGGCGGCCGGGCTGGTGTGGCGGATGGTGGGCGGCAGCGAGCGCGCGCAGCTCTCGCTCGGGCCGGGCGGCCTGTCGCTCCGAGGAACCTTCTGATGGGCGAGCGACCGACGTTCGCGCGCGCCTCCGTGACCACCGCGCTCTCATTCGCGATCGCGTGCGTCACGAGCGGATGCGCCCCCGCGCTGGGCGGCGACGGCTACTACGGTT
>JBGALT010000114.1:2699-25951 GCA_044223665.1 Sandaracinaceae bacterium
GTTGCGCGCGCGGCGGCAGCTGCCCGAGCTCGGCGCCCGTGTGTGGCGCCGACGGGCGGTGCCACGCCGTGGGGACCGACGCCGGCGCGGCCGACGCGGCGAGCACGGAAGACGCCATGCACGCCGACACGGGATCACCGCTCTCGTTCGCCGCATGCGACGGGACGGTGGCCGGCGCCTGCGGCGCGGACACCTGCTACTTCGAGGCCCAGGGCGGCCTCGACCACGTCGGCTACTGCACGCGTAGCTGCACGACCCACGACGACTGCCCCGCCTACCAGGGCTCGACTTCGGCCTGCGTGAACGGCCGCTGTGCGCGCGGCTGTAGCGGCGACTTCGACTGTCCGGAGTCGCTCGCCTGCGCGAGCGGTCGCTGGCGCGACGACCTCGCCGTGAGCGTCTGCGTCACGATCGACGACGCCGACCCAGGCTCCTACGAAGCCTGCACGACCGACGCGAGCTGCCCCCGCCCGCTGTCCTGTGTGGGCGGGGCCTGCCTGCGGGCCTGCACGACCAGCACCGACTGCATCACCGGCCTCGAGACGTGCACCACCAGCGGCGCGGGCCCGCGCGCCTGTCTCTACACGTGCGCCGACGTCACCGAGTGCGAGCTCCTCGGAGACATGATCTGCGCGAGCCACGTCTGCAGGCCGACGCCGAGCTGGTGAGCCCGCGGATCCCGGCGCGAAGAACCTCCATCAGCGCCGCGGGCGACGGCAGACACGCTCCACGTCTTCCGTCGCCTCGGGCACGCTCGAGTAGCCCCACGCGGGATCGCAGGACCAGCCCTCGGGGCACTCGGCCGCCTCGTGGCACGCGTACGAGCAGTACGCCTGATCGGGCTCCGGCCCTTCGTGCAGGCACGCGTTGAGCGTCAGCACTCCGCGCGTCCCGCGGCACGAGAGCAGGAAGTCGCTGCATCCTTCGCCCACCTCGGCGCCGACGCTGACGTGGGCCACGAGCAGGAGCGCGACCAGGACGAGCAACGTACCGACGAAGGCGAGGAGCGAGCGCATGCGCCAGGGACACCTCGACGGTCCGGTCCTTGGGTCCGGCGTCGCCCGGACCCGCGAGGCGGACACGTCCGCCGTCGTGATGGCGGCAATCCCGCAGTTGCGACACAATTCCGGCATGACTTCGCCATCGGTCTCTCGCGCCCGGTACGACTCGCCCGGAGCGGCCCCTTCCGTACGCGGGGTTGGGGCCCGCCCGTTCCGAGCGTCGGTTCTCGGCGCGCTCCTTCTCTCGCTGGGCACTCTCACTCCCGCCTGCGGCAACGAGCACTCGCCCGGCAGCGACGCGGCGACGAGCGACGGAGCCACGGCGAGCGACACCGGCGCGAGCGACGGCGGCACGACGAGCGACGCGAGCGCGACACCGGACACCGGCTCGCTCACCGACGGGGGCAGCTCGACCGAGTGCACGATGCCGAGCGACTGCGCGCTCCGCCCGCGCTCGTGCTGCGGCGCCTGCGGCGAGCCCACCTCGAGCGATCTCATCGCGCTCCGCGTCGATGCGCTCGCGAGCTACGCCGATCAGATCTGTGGAACCACAGGCTGCCCGGAGTGCGCCGGCCAGCCCGATCCCTACCTCTTCGCGACGTGCGCCGGCGGGGCGTGTGCGCCGGTCGATCTGCACTCGGATCCGCTCGCGGTCTGCGTCCTGGACGCGGACTGCGTGCTCGCGGTCCCGCAGTGCTGCGCGTGCGGCGCGATCGGCTTGGAGCAGGCCGTCGCCTACAACCCCGCGATGGGCTCGCTCGACGCGCGGGTCTGCGACCCGGGGCCGCCCTGCCCGCCTTGCGTGCCGGACTTCGGCGCGCTCCGCGCGATCTGCGAGGCTGGTCATTGCGAGGTCCGCGCGGGTCGCTGACGGCGTCACTGGAACTGCCGCGGCGTCCTTGCGCGGCCCGCGGACCTCACGGATGCTGATGGGCCGATGGCGCCTGCCTCGTATCCCGTCTTCGAGACCAGCCTCACGCGCTGCCTCGCCAACCCGACTTTCCTGACGCGCTTCTACGGGCGCTTCATGGCGGCGCATCCCGACATCGCCCACCGGTTCCAGCACACCAACTTCGAGAAGCAGGTCCGCGTGATGCGCGCCTCGCTCTACATGATGCTCCGTGCGGCCGCGGGGCACGAAGAAGGTCTGGCGCACCTGCGCGACGTCGGCCGCACGCACGGCGCGCGCAACCTCGACATCCAGGCCGATCACTACGCGACGTGGCTCGACTCGCTGATCGCCGTCGCACGCGAGGTCGACACCGGCTTCAACGACGCCACCGAGAGTGCCTGGCGCGAGAACCTCGCGCCCTGCATCGCCGCCATCCTCTCCACGTGAAGCGCCGTCGATGACGGGACGGCCTCGCCTGCGCGCGATCCTCTGGGAGCTGCCCCAGGACCTCTTGGGCGCGCTGACGTACGCGAGCGAGCGCCTGCGCGGCCGCATCGTGCGGGTCGAGAGAGAAGGCGAGCGAATCGTCGTCGAGAGCACGGGCACCGGCATCTCGCTCGGTCACTTCGTGTTCTGGTCGCGCCAGACGAACCGGTGGCATTTCATGGACGAGCGCAATCGCCGCCACGAGCTCGGCCACGCGCGGCAGTCCGCGCTGCTCGGCCCGCTCTACCTTCCGATCGTCGGCGTTCCTTCGAGCGCGCGAGCGATCTACGCGATGCTCCATCGCGAAGTGACCGGGCGGCGCTGGGAGCACTACTACGACGGCTTTCCCGAGCGGTGGGCCGACGAGCTGGGCGGCGTCGAGCGCTGATCCCTGCTTCGTGCTCGGCGAGCACTCGTGGTCACGAACCGCGCAAGAGCCGGACGCGGACCTCCGTTCCTCGCCCGAGCTCCGAGGCGAGGACGACGTCGCCACCGAGCCCCTGCGCGATGCTCCGACAGATCCAGAGCCCGAGCCCTGTGCCATGGGCACCCGCACGCGTGGTGAAGAACGGCTCGAAGACACGCTCGAGGTGCTCGGGCGCGATGCCGACGCCCCGATCGACGACCACGAGCTCGACCCAGCGCGGGTCGTCCGCTCCGTCGACGAAGACGCGAACGGACCGTGCGCGCGCGTCCGCCACCGCGTGCGAGGCGTTCACGACGAGGTTCGCGACGAGCTGCACGATGCGCTGCCGCTGCCCCTTCACGACGATGTGCCGCGGCACGTCGTACTCGACCACGGCGCCCGCTCCCTCGATGGCGCCCGCCGCGAAGCGCAGCGCCGTCTCCACCGCATCGCCGAGCACGACGCTGGTCGGAGCGCTGTCGAGGCCGCGCATGTCGTCGAGCACGCGATGCATGTGCGCGAGAGCGGCGCGCACGTCCTCGAGGCTCGAGGCGCGGTCGTCCGCGCCATGCGCGTCGGTGGCCAGATCCTCGACGCAGAAGAGCGCCGTCTGCAGCGGCGTGGCCAGCTCGTGCGCGAGCCCCGCGGCCAGCGCGCCGTGGACGAGCACGCGCTCGGCGATCGCGTTCCGCTCGCGCAGCCTGTGGAGCTCGGTGCGATCGACGCCGACGAGCAGCCACGCGGCGCCACCTTCGAGCTCGATCGCCACCGCGGGCTCGAGCTCGACCCGCGCGGGCGCAGCGCCGGGCGACCGGAGCCCGACCTCCATCGCGCTGCGCGCGGGGTCGAGCAAGCGTGACATCGGGATCGCAGAGCCCACGAACTCCTCGAGCGACGCATCGAGGAGCGCCGACACGGTCGTCCCGAGCAGCACCGCGACGCGTGCGTTCGCGAAGACGATGCGTCCGTCCCGGACGACCAGTGCCAGCGCGGGCGAGCGCGCCGCGATCTCGCGGAGCGTGGCTTCGTACTGCCGGCGCTGGCGGACGCGATCGCTCACGTCCCGGACCGTCGCGAGCACGAGCGGGTCCCCGCTCCCCGCCGAGATCAAGGTGAGCGCGATCTCCACGTCCACTTCGGTGCCGTCGGCGCGACGCAAGCGCAGGGCGGGGCTACGCTCCATCGCGCGGCGCCGGACGGCGTCGTGGAACCCTGCCCGGAGCGTCCGATGCATCGCCTCCACGTTGCTCGGCACGAGCGCCTCGACCTCGGTCCCGACGAGCGTTTCCTTGCCCATGCCGGTGAGCGCGCAGGCGCGCTCGTTCGCCCAGACGATCCGTCCGGCACGGTCGACCGCGATCAGCATGTCGGAGGAGCTCTCGGCCCAGCTCCCGAAGTCGAGCTGCACGTCGAGACGGTGCGCGAAGAGGCGAGGCTCCCGCACCTGGCGTTTTCGCCAGGTCTATCCGTCACGCTTCGCTGATAGAGGCCATGCACGTGTCCGCCGCTACGTACACCGTGCTCACGGGTGTCGCCTTCGGCGAGCTCCGGCGGATCGACGGGCGCGCCGTGCGCACCAAGCGGACGTGCTGGGAGAAATTCCACGGTCTGCCCGTGCCGTGCGCCTCGTGCCCGCTCCAGCGCGGATCGAGCGTCGCTGCGTGCGGCTCTCGCCTCGTCGTGGTGCTCCGAAGAGATCGCACGACGGCCGACCTGGCGTCGTTCGCGGTCGACGCGGAGCTCGTCGGTGCCGTCCAGTCGATCTGGCTTCAGCAGCTGAAGAAGACGCGCCGGCTCTCGAGCCAGGAAGGCTCCGTGCTCGATGGGCTGATGCTCGGCCGGACCCACGCCGACATCGCCGAGATGCTCGGCATCTCCGCGCGAACGGTGCGCTTCCACCAGGAGAACGTGCTGGCGAAGCTGGGAGCCGAGTCGCGCCTCGATCTGCTCCGCGTGCTCATCGACGGGCGGACGAGCGAGCTCGCGACGACGGACGAAGCACCGGCCCGTGGCTCGGCGGGACGTACCCCGCTCGAGCGGGACGCCGCCGGACCGCCAGCGGGTCCCGCAGCGAGCGAGCGGCGTCGCTCAGGTCCGAGTTCCGAGCATGGCAAGCGGACGCCACGAGCTTCCGGACGCCGGCCTCGACGGAAGGCGTGACCTCGTTCCTGGCGCGATGGATCGTCATCGCCTCCGGGGCCACCACGTGGCGCGAGCGTCGGGCTACGCCGCCATCGGACGGCGCGCCGCGATCGCGACGCTCACGAGGCAGGGCACCCACGCGCACGTGACGGCGAGCGCGATGGCTGCACCGAAGCGCGCGGGCGCGACGAGCGCGAGCGCCACGCCGACGGGCGCGAGGAGGGCGAATACCGCGCCGACCTTCGAGGCGATCCCGCCCTCGCGAGCGAAGATCCACGCCTCCGGAAGCCCGGCCAGACCCAGGGCGAGCCACTTCACGCCGGTCATCCACGGCAGGAGCACGGCGGAGGAAGAGCGCGCGTCGAGCGAGCCCGTCAGCGTGAGCAGGCACGCGTTCTCGAGCAGATCGAAGGCGACCGCCGTCACGGCGAGCCCGATGCCGAGGCGCGCCGCCCGCCCGCTCCGCGCGCGGCTGGCGAAGAAGAGGGCGAGAAAGACGCCGTACGACGGGGCGAACACGAATGTATCGACCCAGTCGGTGAGATCGATCGCAGCCACGATCGTGGTGCGGCAGGCCGAGGGCTCCGCGCCGAAGATCGCGTCGAGATCCGACTGCGAGCGCGCGAGCTCCAGCGCCACGATGGGCGCGTACCCAGCCGGGAGGCCGCCGCACGGAACGGGCGCGAAGAACGGAGAGAGCGAGGCGAGCGCGAGGACGATCAGCGCAGCGGCGAGCGAGCCGCGCGCGGCTCTCCGTTCGTCGAGGATCACGGGCGCATGGTCCGCGCGGCGCGCTCCGGCGTCAACGGTCCGGCCGCGGGCGGGCACGCGCCCTCCCACGACCGCCCGGCCTCTCAGCGAGGTCGTTCCGGGCGCTGCGGTACGCGCTCGGGCTCGTCCCGGTCGCGGCACGGAACATCGCCACGAACGACGTCGGGGAGCGCACGCCGACGGCGCGCGCCACGAGCTCGATCTTCAGCTCGGTCCCCTCGAGCAGCTCGCGCGCGCGCTCGACGCGCAAGCGGCTCGCCTCTGCACGAAAGCTGGTCCCCGCGGCCGCCAGCGCTCGCTGCACCGAGCGCGCCGAGCGCCCGACTCGCTTCGCCACCTCGACGAGCGTCAGCTCGCGATCGATCGCTTCCCGCACGACCGCCCGCACGCGAGCCAGCTCGTCGTCCGCGCACGCCTCGCGCACGATCGCGTCGACCTCGCGCGCGAGCCGCGGGCCCTCGCTGCCCAGCGCCCAGGCGTACGCCTCGTCGGCACGCGTGAACACGCGCCAGCGAAACGTTGGCGCGAGCACCGGGTAGAACCCGGACACCATCGAGCCGACCCAACCCGCCGGGCGCACCAACGCCTGTCGCCGGATGCGCCGGGCGAGCACCGGGAGGCGCCGGCGCATGTCGGCCTCGATGGCCGCGAACGCCCGGAGCTCGACGTGTGCGAGGCGAGCGAGGTCCACCACGGCGCCGTAGGGGGTGTCGAGCCGCGCCTCGTAATCCCAGCCGGTGGTGATCGCGCGCGCATCCTCGAGATCGAAGTCCCCCCATACGACCGTGCCCGCTCGCCGCGGGCCGTCAGACCAGAGGACATGACGACGTCCCACGAGCGCGCGCCCCAGCGGCTCGAGGACGAACGAGCGAGCGTCGCTCGCGAGGTCCATGAGGACACGATGCCGGATTCCTCGGCGCCCGTCAGCTGGCGCGTCGAAAGAAGCGCTTGGCGCCCGAGCGGGACGGGGTCCGCGGGATGCTACGTGGATGACGAAGCGCAGGCACGTCCTTCTCGCCGGAGTCTTGTCTCTCTGCCTGGCGGCAGGCTGCGGGAGCGGCACGACCGTCGGCGACGCCGCCGTCTCTCCACCGGATTCGGGTGCGTCCGACGTCGGAGCGCGGGATGCGGGCGCCATCGACGGCGGCGACGACCGCGATGGTGGGGCCGGCCGCGACGGCGGGGGCGACGGTGGCATCACGATCGCGGACACCGGATGCGCCCTCGGCGAGCTCGACTGCGGCACGGGGTGCGCATCGGTTCAGGACGACGACGCGAACTGCGGCGCGTGCGGATTCACGTGCGCTGCCGACGAGACGTGCATGGCCGGAGTGTGCCAGCCCACGACGTGCCCGACCGGCACCACGCGCTGCACCGGCGACTGCGCCGACACTGCCGTCGACGTGCTCCACTGCGGCACCTGCGATCACGCGTGCGCCACGGGACAGGTGTGCGAGGGAGGGAGCTGCGTCGCACGGTGCCGTGCGTCGACGACGACGTGCGAGGCTGCTGGCGTCGAGGTGTGTGCCGACACGCAGACCGATCCGATGAACTGCGGCACGTGCGGCAACGTCTGCCCGGCAGGACAGGGCTGCGCGAGCGGCACGTGCGCGTGTCGGGGCCGGGTCACGGACTGCGGAGGGCGCTGCGTCGACACCTCGAGCGACCCGGAGAATTGTGGCGGGTGCGGGATCGTCTGCGTTCGCGGCGCTTGCTCCGCGGGGACCTGTTCCTGTCGCGCCGGCGCCGACCTCTGTGGCCACACGTGCACGGATCTCGACACCGACGCGACGAACTGCGGAACCTGCGGGCATCCGTGCGGGCGGGGCAGCTCGTGCACGGGCGGCAGCTGCGTTGCGAGCTCGTGCGGCTCGAGCCAGACGCTCTGCGGCGGCAACTGCGTCGATCTCACGACGAGCACGACGAACTGCGGCGCGTGTGGCCACGCGTGCCCGACCGGAGTCACCTGCATCGCGGGGAGCTGCGGACCGCCGAACGACCTGCGCGCGGACGCGGTCCCGATCGTTCCGTCGACGTCCGAGGTGACGGTGACCGGAACGACGGTGGGCGCCAGCTTCGATGGGCCCAGCGTGCCCTGCGGGTGCTCGAGCGCGCGCAACGTCTGGTACTCGTTCGAGCTCGTCGCAGCAGGCGTCGTGTACCTCGACACCTTCGGATCCGGAGCGACGAACACGGAGATCCACGTCACTTCCGCCACCGGCAACGCACTTCCCTTCGTGCCCTTCACCGGTCCCTTCACGCCAGGCGCATGCAACGACGACGCGCCGTGCCCGAGCTGGGGCAGTGCTTCGCAGACCGCGGTTCACCTCGCGGCCGGCACCTACTTCGTCGCCATCGGCAGCTGCAACCCGGGCGCCTTCACCCTGCACTTGCAGTTCTTGCCGGACACCATCGCGGCCGACACGTTCGCCAACCCGATCCCGCTGGCGTCCGGCGCGAGCGTCGAAGGCCGTCTCCCCCAGGGCAGCAGCGCATCGGCGACCTGCGGTGGCGCGAGCTCGGGGGAGGCGGCGCACTGGTTCACCTCGTGCGGCACGCCGAGCCACGTCGTGCTCCTCAGCCTCTGCCGCAGCGACGGTGGCTACTGGGAGCGGAACGACGACCTGTTCGGGCCCTTCCGTGACCCGAGCCTCTACGTGCGCAGCGCCGCGACCGGCACGATCACGCAGTGCAACGACGACGCGACGCTGGGCGCAGGAATGGACTGTCGTGGCATCACGCTCTACGTGCACCCAGTCCTCTTGTTGCCGTGGCACGGCGTCGGCGGCGGCCAGCGCGGCTCGCGCATCCTCGCACCGCTCGACCGGGGGCTCTACGCCGCGATCGTCGACGAGAACGAGTCGACCAGCGGGCTCGACTACCGACTCGTGTTCGGAGAGGGATCCACCCTGCCCTGACGTCGCGACGGGTCACGCCGACGCGGGCTCGGTCGAGAGCCAAGGCCGCAGGAGGTTCGCGACACCGAGCAAGAGGCCCAGCACGAGCACCCAGCTGCCGATCTGGCTGACGCCGAGCTCGAGCGAGCCACGCAGCCCGAGATTCCGAGCGGCGGCGCGGCGGCGACCATGCGGAACGCGCTCGAAGAGCTCGATCGATGGCGGTGGACCCGAAGCCAACGAGCCAGCAGGCCTTTCAGGCCCGCTGGCTCGTTCCGTCGATCCTTTCCGTTCCGGCTACCGGCGCTCGCGCAGCGCGCCGACGATCTCCTCGAGCTTGGCGAGCACGGCGCGATCGTGCGCGCTCGCCTTCTCCTCCTTCTTCTGGGCTTGCTCCTGCGTCTCCCGGCTGGGCGCGTCGAGCGCCTTGGCCGCGAGCGCGGGGCCGAGCGTGTGCAGCACGCCCGTGATGGCCTTCCCGGCCTCGGTGCGCGGGAAGATGTCGTGGTAGCCCACCGAGAGGCTGGTCGCGCAGTAGGCGAGCGCGTCGCCGAAGGTCTGCACCTTCTCGTTGACGCCCTTCTCTGCCGCGTAGAACGCCGCGGCCGAGACGAGCACCGTCGTCGTCACCGTCTGGAGCGGGTCGACGGCGGTGTGCGTGCGGATCTGGTCCGCGAGACCCGAGAGGGAGAGGTCGACTCCCTCTCGCTGCGCGCTCTCCGCCGCGAGCACGAGGGTCCCGAGGAGGGCGCGCTTCTCGAAGAACCGAGAGGTACGTGCGAGGCGCGTCATCCGCGCATCACACCCGCGGGCAGGTGGCCGTTGCCCTTGCCCGCCGCGATGGCAGGCGCCGCCGGAGGCGTCGTCGTCCTCGACTCCTCCGCGTCGTCGTCGTCGTCGTCGTCGTCCTCGACCACGAGCAGCTCATCGCCGCTCGCGACCTCGGGCTTCGACGCTTCCGCCGCCGGGGCCTGCTCTTCCTTCTTGGTGGTGTCCGCGGTGAGCACGCCGCTCACCTCGGTGCCGAGCGAGCCGAGGAGCTTCTTCACTTCTCCTTCGACCTTGCCCGCGTCCACGCCGCCGAAGCTCATCAGCTCGCGAACGAGCGGATACGCCGCGCCGGCCTCCATGATGGTCTTGAGGATCGGGCTCATCCCGCCGAGCGCGCCCATCCCGTTGGCGCTGCCGCCCCCGAGCCCGAGCCCGTTCGTCTGGAGAACCTTGATCTCCGAGATCTTCGCCGCCGGGCTCATGAGCTCGCGCGTCACGTCCGGCAGGACCTCGAGGGCCTTCACGGCCACGTCGCGCAGGACGAGCTTGTCCGACACGGCGTTCTCCGCTTCGACCAGCTTCTTGCGTGCGTCGGCCTGACGCTCGAGGCGCGTGGCCTCGGCCTCGGCCAGCTCGCGAATCGCGCGCGCTTCCCTCGCGGCCGCCTCCGCCTTCGCCTCGGCGATCACCAGGTGCGTGTCCGCTTCCGCCTGCGCGGCCGCGCGACGCTCGTTCGCACGAGCCTCGGCCGCCGCCTGCACGACGCCCGCCTCACCGCGGGCACGCGCGATCTGTCCCTCCGCGAGCTGGCGCTCGACCTCGGCCTTGGCGGCCGCCTCGATCGCCGCGATCTCCTTCTCGCGCTCCGCCTTCGCGGTCGCTTCGACGGTGAGGATCGCCTGCTTCGCGCGCTCTTCCTCGGCCTTCGCGAGCGCCTTGGCCGCCGCGGCACGCGCGGCTTCCTCCTCGCTCTTCGTGACGGCGACGATCTTGCCGATCCGCGCCGTCTCGATGGCCGTCTCCTTGGTGATGAGAGAAGCGCCGACCACCTTCTCCTTCTCGATGGTCGCGGCCTCGAGCGCCTTCTGGCGCGCGATCTCCGCCGCCTGGATGACGGTCTGCTTCTCGATCTCGGCGGCCTGCTGGGCCTTCTCCGCCGCGATCTGCGCTTCACGCTCGGTGCGCACCTTCTCGGCGTTCGCCACGGCGATCTGCTGCTCCTTCAGGATGCGGGCGCGCTCGACCTGCGCTTCCTTCTCCTGGGCGGCGCGCTCGCGCGCCTCTTCTTGCGTGTAGACGGCCTTCGCCGTCTCGGCCGACTGGATCGCCGCGTACTCCGCGACCTTGCGCTGCTGATCCGCCTCGGCCTGCTTCTGCGCCTGCTCCAGCTCGAGGGCCCGCATCTTCGCAGCGACGTTCTGTCCCTGGATCTGCGTCTCCTTCTCGCGCTGGATCTGGTTGGTCTTCTCGCGGTTCGACGTGACGGACTCCGTGATCGCACGGAGGCCCTCGGCGTCGAACACGTCCGAAGGATCGAGCTCGCTGACCGGCACCATGCTGAGCGACGTGATCGACACGTTCTCGAGCGTGAGGCCGTTCTTCTTGAGCTCCTCGGAGAGCGCCGCCTGGATCATCTCGGCGAACTCCTTGCGTTGGGCGTGCAGCGACATGAAGGTCTGGTTGGCCGACACGCTCCGCAGCGCATCGGTCAGCTTGCCTTCGATGAGATCGGCGATGGCCTTCTCGTCGAGCGAGCGCTCGCCGAAGCTGCGCGCGCACGCGAGGACGTCCTCGGCGAGCGGCTCGACCTTCACGTACAGCTCGGTCTCGACGTTCGCCTTGATCTTGTCCGCGGTGACGAGCGCGTTCTTGCTCGCACGCTCGACCGAGAGCTTCACGCTCCGGAGCGACACGCGCGAGAGCTGGTGCAGGACCGGCATCACGACGACGCCGCCCCCGATGACGACCTTGTTGCCGCCGCTACCGGTGCGTACGAGCGCCTCGTCGGCGCCGCAGCGACGATAGAACTTGGACAGGGTCGTGAGCACGACCGTCGCGATCAGCGCGAGCGCGATGCACGCGCCGACCACGATCGTCTGTTGGGTGGTGAGAGCAAACATGGTGCCTCCTTCTCACGCCGCGCTCCGGGGATACGGAGTTGGCAGCGCCGTGCACACGCACGTGCTGCGGGGGGAACCGTGGTTCCCTCCGGAGCACCCACCTGTCCACGAGGGGCGCGTCTTCTTCGCTCGGTCGTCGATCAGCGAGCGGCCACGACGCGCGCTCTCTTCACGCGCGCCGCCACCTGCTCGCGCTCTTCTTCGTACGGAGTCGCGTCGACGCGTGCGAGCGCGAGCTCGAGCGCGCTCACGATCGGCGTGCCGCGCTCGTCCACGTCGACCACCAGGACCTCTTGGCCCTCGAGGAGCGGCGCGGCCGTCCGGCCTCCGTCTTTCGCGAGCTTCACGACGAGTCGCACGTCGTGACCGCTCTTGTCTCGAATCCGCACTTCGCCGAACTCCTCCGTCACCTTCCGCGAGATCACGGTCGCGATCGATCCGACGAGCGCCGAGCGCTTCGTCGCCGCCTGGGCCTTGTCGTCCACGATGGGCGCGAGCACGCGCGTCATCGCCGCATCCGCCCCGAGCGCGATCAGCGCCGAGGCCGGAAGCGTGTAGAGCAAGGTCCAGAGCGGAATCGTTCCCACGCTCACGAAAGGCACGTTCATCAAGAGCCCACCGACTCCGAGCACCACGAAGAAGACCTGTGCGAGGAGGGTCGTCGGAAGCCGGCCCATGCCGAAGGCAGAGCCCAACTTGAGCGCCCAGTTCTCGCCCGCGTCGTCCGCATCGGCGTCGTGGTCCGCGTCTCCATCTCCATCGGCGTCGGCATCGGCGTCCGCGTCTGCATCGACGTCACCATCGACGTCGGCATCCGCATCGGCATCCGCGTCCGCATCGCCACCGAGAAGGCCCATGAGGCCGGACGCCTGCACCGCCGCGAACAGGAGCGTCGCTCCTACTGCGATGGTGAAAGGCACGTTCGGCCACGCGACCAGGTAATCCCAGACGTTCACGGCTTCCTCGGCTCCCGGAAAAACACGGGAGACGAGACCGTATTTCGCGCTACGGGCTCCGCAAGACCGGGGGATTCCGATGTAACGGCGAAACACGGCACGTCCGGTGCGCCTGGCGCCCGCGCGTGCCGCGCTCGATCAGAACGCGGCGAGGCGCGCCGAGACGAAGATGCCCGCGGGCCCGAAGTAGGTGGGATGGTTGATGCCGAAGCGGCCGCCGACGTGCACCGCGATCGACTCGAAGTCGAGAACGATCTCGGGAACGAACGCGTAGTCCGAGCGCACGCCGGTACCGTCGGGATCGCCGACGACGAGCTCGACCTCGAAGCCGACGCCGAAGGGGCCCACCATGCGCGCGTCCATGCCGTAGGCGCTCGACCAGAGGCGCGTGCCGTGATCGGCGAGGTCGAGCATCGCCGCCTGACGCGTGCGCAGGTGGAAGGTCCCGCCCACGAGCCACGCCGCTTCGAGCGAGGGCACCAGGCGCGCGAGGGAGAGACCGTGGTCGAGCTCCGTCGGGA
The DNA here is from genome assembly GCA_044223665.1 of Sandaracinaceae bacterium. GTDB lineage: Bacteria > Myxococcota_A > Polyangia > Polyangiales > Sandaracinaceae > JBBSAT01. Next base: position 15,663 of record JBGALT010000114.1, read on the forward strand.
TCCAGATCGCCGCGTCGACGAGGAGCGACACCGGTCCGCGGCGCAGCGGGAGCCAGCCCACCCCCGCGACGAGATCCGCCGACCCGTCCTGCCAGCTCTGCGTGCGCGGCGAGGCGGCATCGATCGGCATCGCGACCGAGAGGCGGAGCTGATCGTCGAGGACCGAGCCGAACGCTTCGAGCGCCACGCGCACCATCGGCTCCCCCGCCGCGATCGTGCCGATCGAGACGCGCCCGCCGACACCGCGCACGTCGAGGTCGCGCAAGCCCACGCTCTCCGAGAAGGGCATCGCGCCCACGGCCTCCGTGAGCGCTCCGGGCGCGGCCGGGAGATCGGGCACCGGGACGACCTCCGCCTCGGCAGTCTCCGTGGCGACGGCGGGGGTCGTCTCCGTCGTCTCCTCGGCGGGGGCCGGCGTCACGGCGAGCGGGGTGCTCGAGAGCACCGTCGTGCCGAGGACGAGATCGACCGACCCCTCGCTCGCGTCGGCCGGCGCGGTGACGGTCGCCAAGAGGTGATCGCCGTCACGCCGCACGTTCGTCAGCGTCACGCCGTGCGCGACGAGCGCGGCGTCCGGCGGCAGCGCGCCCGAGACGAGCCCGAACGAGACCTCACGCGTCTCGCCCGCCGCGAGCGTCGTCGCGTCGGCGCGGAGCGAGACCGTCTCGACGCGCACCGGCAAGAGCGCGACCGGGCCGTTCGCGTCGGCGCAGGCGGGAAGCGTCTCGCTCGTCACGACGAGCTCGCTCGCGCCGCCCTCGCAGTGCACGTCGGCGGGCAGCGCCACGCGCGTCCCGAGCGGCAGCGTGAGCGCGCCCGGCTCCTCCGACGGATCGATCGGAGGGAAGCTCGCGCCCTCGGTCGCGCCCGGCAGCGTGATGGTCGCGCTCTCGGCGCTCACCGTGAGCACCTCGCTCGGGCGACTCTCGAAGAAGTCCGTGTCGATCGTGCTGACGCGCACGTAGTAGGTGCCCGGCGGAAAGCCGTGCAGCTCGAACCGCGTGACCGACTCGGGTACCTCGGTCGACGCCACCACACCGCGGCCGTCGGGCTCGCGCGCGACCTCCACGTGATAGGTCCGAGCCCCCGCGGCCGCCGACCACTCGCCCGCGATCACGGCGCCCCGGCCCGAGGCCCCGAAGAAGCGGCGCGGACCGTTCGCCCAGATCGGAGCGGGCGGGAGGGGCCGTGGCGGCGTCGGCCGCGCGTGCGGCGTGACCGCGCTCCCCATTCCCTCCGGAACACGGACGACCGGGCCGCTCTCGCCGCGCAGGCGCACCTCGCCCACGTGGGCCGAGACGCGGCTCGTACCGCCCTCGTCGACGCTGAGCACACTCGAGCCGCCGCTGAGATCGGCCTGCGAGGAGGGCATGTTCACGTGCAGCGCGAGGGCGCCACCGCCGCCGCTCGCGTCCCCCGTGCCGCGGAGCGCACCGAGCGCGGTGCGCATCGATCCGCGCTCGAGCGTCGCGTCCGTGCCTCCCTGCCGGACGCGCGTGGCGGCGCCTCCGAAGATGATGACCAGCGTGTCGGCGCGCATCGCGACGACGCTGGTGTCGCGGAAGGTCAGCTCGGCCGAGCTCCGCTCTTCGGTGACGACGTGCCATCCGCGGTAGAGATCGAGGCCGATGTGCGCCTCGCGCCACGCTTCCTCTTCGCGCGATCGCGCGGTGACGCGACGCTCGGCGGCCGTCACCCGCGCGTCGGGGAGCGAGCTCGCCGCGGTCGCGACGCGGGGCAGGCGCAGCACCGTGCCGGCCACGAGGTGGTGTGGCGGAGGCCCCATCCCGGGATTGAACGAGTGGATCAGATCGTAGCGGCGGGCGTTGCCCCACATGCGCTGCGCGATGCGCCCGCACGTGTCGCCGGCCTGCACCGTGTACTCGACGATCTCGACCGAGTCGCCCTCGGCCGGAGGCTGCGCGCCGGCGGGCGCCGGCACCGTCGTCGAGCAGAGCCACGCCAAGGCCCACGACAGGACGAGCGAGAGGGAGCCGGAGCGCGCGCGAATCATGTCCTCTTCTTCTCCTCGGCCCGTCGCGAGCGACGGATCAGCTTCCACATGCGCCGCGCGAGCTCTTCGGCCCGCACCGGCGCCATCACGACGTCGTCGATCCCCGCGCGGAGCAGGCCCGGGACGCGGCTCGGATCGCTCGGCGATGCGTCGGTCACGATGGGCACGCGGTGCCGTGCGCGCAGCGCCGAGAGCGTCGCCAGATCGGCGCCGGGCGCATAGATCGCCGCCGCATCGCCCACCGGCTGCTCGGGCGAGACGATGAAGAGCCGCAGCGCGCTCACCGCCATGCCCAGCACGACGTCGCCCTCGAGGGCCCCGATCACCGCGACGTCCGCGCCACCGAGGGCTTCGACCTCGACCGTGGTCGCTTCCGACGCCGCCGGCCGGATCGCCGAGATCATCCGGGCCGCGCGACCGTCGAGGCCGGTCCGATCCCGCGCGCGCTCGGGCGCACGCTGCCCGCTCGAGAGGCTGCTCAGCTCCAGGAGCACGTCGGACGCGGTCGGTCGCTCCTCGGGTCGCTTGCGCAGCATCGACTGCACGAGCGTCTCGAGCGCGCGCGGGATCGTCGCGTCGCGGCGCACTTCGGCGAACGAGGGCGGCGGCGCGTGCGTGTGCTGCACCAGGACGCGCATCGGATGCCCGTGGAAGGGCGTGGTGCCGACCAGCATCTCGAAGAGCATGCAGCCGAGCGCGTACACGTCCGCCGGCGGCCCGATGGTGGCGCCGCTCGTCACCTGCTCGGGCGCGAGGTAGTCGGGCGTGCCGGTGATCGCGCCATCCGTCGTCAACCGGCCGAGCTGCTCGTGGTCGACCACGAAGGCGAGCCCGAAGTCGACGACGACGAGTCGCTCGGTACCGTCGGTCTGCCGCTCGAGGAACACGTTCTCGGGCTTGAGGTCGCGATGGACGATGCCGCGCGCGTGCGCCGCGACCAGCACGCCCGCGACGTCCGACGCGAGCGCGAGCGCGCGAGGGACCGGGACGACGTCGCCGTCGCCCACCTCGCTTCGCAGCGTGTTGCCGACCAGCAGCTCCATCGCGAGGTAGAGGTATCCATCCGCCGAGCCGAAGTCGTAGACCTCGATCGCGTGCGGGTGGCGGAGCGCGCCGCTCACGCGGGCCTCTCGCTCGAACCGGGCGCTCGCGCCGGACCGGACGGCGTGCTCGGGGAGAAGCACCTTGAGGGCCACCGCGCGACCGAGCGAGAGCTGCGTGGCGCGGAACACGACGCCCATCCCCCCGCGGCCGAGCATCGACTCGATCCGGTAGTCCCCGACGCGCGCCCCCACCGTCGGCTCGCGGCTCTCGATTCGCGGCTCGCTCATGCCCCCACCTCGAAGACGTGCACCGGCTCGCGACGTCCCGCGAGCTCCCGCGCGCCACCGTCGTAGAAGTCGAAGGGCTCGCCGGCCGCCGCTTCCTTGGTCGCCGCCGTGACCAGGATCTGCTGCGGGCGCGCGAGCGCCTCGAGCCGCGCGGCGACGTTCACCGTGTCGCCGATCGCGGTGTACTCCATGCGCGTGTCGGAGCCGACGTTGCCCACGACGGCCTCGCCGGTGTTCACGCCGATCGCGAGCTCGATCGTCACGCCGTACTTCTCTTTCCACCGCGCGTTCCCGGCGTCGAGCCAGCGCAGCATCTCGTCGGCGGCCCGTAGCGCGCGGGCCGCGTGATCGGGCTGGGGCGCCGGGGCATTCCAGAGCGCCATCACCGAGTCGCCGACGAACTTGTCGACCGTCCCGCCGTGGCGGAAGACGATCTCGGTGAGGATCGTGAAGAGCTCGTTGAGGATCGCGACCGTCGCTTCGGGCGGGAGCTTCGACGCGAGCGGTGTGAAGCCGACGACGTCGGCGAAGAGCACGGTGATCGTGCGGGACGTGCCGCCGAGCGCCATGTCCTGCTCCCGGCGCACGACGCGCTCCACGATCTCGGCCGGGAGGTAGCGACCGAGGTCGCTGCGGATCTCGATCTCCTTGCGGATCGTCTTCTCGCTCTCTTCGAGACCGCGCGCCGCGTCGCTCATCGCGTGGCCGAGGACCGCCAGCTCGTCGCTCGAGCTCACCTGCGCCCGCCGCTCGAAGCGCCGCTCCCGCAGATCGGCCGCGAACGCCACCAGCGTGCGGAGCGGCGCGGTGATCCCGCGCGCGAGGACGACACCGAGCGCCAGGGCGATCAGGATCGCGACGAGCACGGCGATGGCGACGGCCCGCTCGACGTCCGCGAGCGAGGCGAACGCGACGGCGATCGGTACCTGCGTGACGACGCGCAGCGGACGGGCCCCGACCGGTCGCATCGTGCCGAGGCGCTCGCCGGTCGGCGTCTCGAAGCGGCCCGACCAGGCGGCGGGTGTCGTCGCGGGCGCGGCCGAGAGGACGCCGTCGCGCGCCGCCGCGTCGGCGCCGGCGAGCGCACCGCCGGTGGAGACGGGGTGCCCGCTCGTCGTGATCACGAGGATCGCGTCGCTCGTCTCCGGGTAGTGCTCGGCGCGCAGCTCGCTCACGCGCTCGTCGATGGCGGCGAGCGAGACCATCGATGCCACGTACCCGGTCACGTCCTCGCCCCGATGGAGCGGTACGACCACCAGGATGCGCTCGCCACCCTCGCTCGCCTGGGCCTCGCCCATCGCCGCGTCGGCCCGATCGGCGCTCGTACGAATCGCCTCGGGCAGCGTGTCCGGTGGCGCGATGCGCGCGTCGCGATCGGGCTCGCCGATGGCGACGAGGAGGCGTCCCTCGCGATCGTAGGCGACGACGTGGTCGAGGTGGCTGTCGCCGGCCAAGCGCGCCTCGGCCAGGCGGGTCGTCTCGTGCTCGTCGAGCGTCTCGTCGAGCAGCACGCGGCCGATCTCCTCGAGGCCGTCCTCGGCGCTCCGCAGCTCGTCGTCGACCCGCATGGCGACCGCGTCGCCGACCGCGCCGGCGAGGTGCTGCGAGAGCACGCGGAGCGTCGTGCGGTCCACGTCGACCACGTACGCACCGAGCCCCACGAGCGGTAGCCCTGCGAGCGCCGCGAAGGCGATCGAGAGCTTGGTGGCGATGGGGAAGCGGACGCGGGGCGGCGACATGCTCATGGTTTACACCCGCCGCCCGAGGTCGTAGCTTCCCAGTCGATGTCCGGGCCCACTCTCGCGAAGGGCATGACGCTGCCGCACCAGCGTCGAGATCGCATGCCCGTGCGCTCGGTGGCCGCCGAGATCGTCTCGGGCCCCGACGCCGGCAAGCACCATGCGGGGGCCGACCAGCTCACCGTGGGGACCGCCGAGGACAACGATCTCGTCGTCTCCGACCGCACGGTCTCCGGCTTCCACCTGCGGGCCTCGCGGACCGACGCGGGCATCCTGGTCGAGGACCGACGCTCGACCAACGGGACCTTCGTCGGCGATCTCCGGCTCGAGCGCGCCGTCGTCGCTCCGGGCACCGAGGTCGTGCTCGGGGAGACCATCGTCAAGCTCACGGACGGCGCCGACCTCGAGGTCGAGGTCCACGACGGCGAGGAGCTGGGCGGCCTGCGGGCTCGCTCGCCGGCGATGCGACGCCTGCTCGCGCAGATCGCGCGCGCCGCGCGCAGCGAGGTCGCGGTGCTCGTGCAGGGCGAGTCCGGCGTCGGCAAGGAGCTCGTCGCGCGCGCGCTCCACGAGCTCGGCCCGCGCGCGGCCGGGCCCTTCGTGACGGTCGACTGCGCGTCGCTCTCGCCGATGCTCGTCGCGAGCGAGCTCTTCGGGCACGAGAAGGGATCCTTCACGGGCGCCGATCGCCGCCACGTCGGCGCCTTCGAGCGCGGCCACGGCGGCACCATCTTCCTCGACGAGATCGGCGAGCTGCCGGACTCGCTCCAGCCGGCGCTGCTCGGCGCCCTCGAGCGTCGCAAGCTGCGCCGCGTCGGCGGGCGCGACGAGATCCCGTTCGATGCGCGCGTGGTCTGCGCGACGCACCGCGATCTCTCGGCCGAGGTGAACAGCGGCCGCTTCCGGCTCGACCTCTACTATCGCGTCGCGGTGGTGAAGCTGGCCGTCCCGCCGCTCCGCGAGCGACCCTAGGACGTGCCGATGCTCACGAGCCACTTCCTCGAGCGCGCGGGCTACGCCAGCGACCCGATCGTACAGCAGCTCTTCGGGCCCTCGATGATCCAGGCGATGCAGCGCCACGACTGGCCGGGCAACGTCCGCGAGCTGCGCAACGTGGTGGAGGCGACGATCGCGATGGGCGAGGCGCCGGAGCTCGTCGCGCGGAGCGGTCAGACGCTGCGCCCTCCATCGGCCGCCAGCGCGCCACCGTCGAGCCCGGCGACCCCGGTCCCGCCGCTCTCCGGGCAGACCTCGTTCTATGCCTCGCTCGTGAGCCAGCCCTATCGACAGGCCCGCGCGAGCGTGCTGCACGAGTTCGAGCTGGCCTATCTCCGCGCCCTGCTCGAGAAGGCGAACGGAAACGTCGCCCAGGCCGCGCGCGACGCCGACATGGATCGTTCGCACCTCTTCGAGCTGCTCAAGCGACACGGCCTTCGGACCTGATCGGCACGGCGGCCGGGACGCTCGGACGTTGCGTCGCCGCCGGGCCGGCCGGGCGGTGCGTCAGCGGCGCTTCTTGCCGAGCCGTACGACGTCGCTGGCGCCGGGCGCCGGCGGGCGGAACGTGTCGGTGTTCGGCGGATCGAGCGGATGGATCGGCGGCCGCGCGCGCGGGAAGACGTCCTTGGGCTGCTCGAGCACGATGGGATGGCTGGTGTTCATCTTTCGACGCCGCTTGGCGGGCTGGGTGGTGCCCGACTTCATGGCGGCGGTGTTTGCAGCCGGCGTGCCGCGCTCGATCCGCTGGAATTGCCGGGAATCCGCGAGCGCGGGGCGCAGGCTCGGGCCGACGGTCGTCGGCTTCGGTCGACGGCGCGCGGCCGTCAGGGCGCGTACGGCCTTCCGTTGTTAGGATGGGGCCGATGACCGATCGGCTCGCCCGCTCCGGCCCCCACCGTACGCGGGCTGCCGTCGCTACCGTCCGGGGCCTCCGGGGCGAGCACTCCTTGCCGAACACCGCTCCTCGGTGCCTCCCTCGGTGAAGCTCACTCTCGACCGACGCATCGAGCTCGCCCTCGCCGCCATGGTTCTCGCGCTGGGCGCGGCGCTCGTCTACCGGGAGCTCGCGGTGCCGGCCGAGCCGCCCTCGCACCCCATCGCCGAGGCCATCGTCCAGGAGACCGAGGAGACGGAGGAGAGCGCGTGGCCTCCGCGTGGCCACGAGCTCGGCTCGGCGCTCGCGACCAGCGAGGCCGTCGCCGCGATCGGCGCGCGCGCGCGACGCCGGCGACGACGCGGCGCTCTTCGATGCCGGCGCCCTTGCCGACGCCGCCCCCGGACACGGACACCTTCCGCGTACGGCAGGAGGAGCGCGCCGGGATCTACTACCTCGAGGTCGTGATCGGCGCGGCCGCGTTCGACGACGCGCTGCCCATGCTCGTCGTGCTGCACGGTCGCGGCGGCTCGGCGCAGATCCCGGGCGGCCCCTTCCTCGGGCTGACGCACCCGGTGCGCGTGATCGTGCCGCAGGCGCCCGATCCGCTCGGCGCCGGCTACGAGTGGCTGCCGGTCTACGTGGGACAGGGCCTGGTGGATCGGCTCAGCTCGACCCTCTTCGCGCAGGCCTCGCGCGTCGCGTCGCTGGTGCGCAGCATCGCGCACGATCGCGGCGCTCGTGGGCGCGTGATCGCCAGCGGGTTCTCGCAGGGCGGCCTCTTGACCATCACGCTCGCGCTCTATCACGACGACGTGATCGGCGAGGCGTTCCCGCTCGCGTGCTGGCTGCCGCCGCCGCTCGTGCCGACCTACCGGCGCACCGACCTGGTCTATCCGCGCCTGCGCTCGATGCACGGGACGGCGGACACGACGATCCCCCTCGGGCCCACCGAGGACGTGTTCCGACGGCTCGATGGGCTCGGGTTCGATGCGACGCTCGTGCCCTTCGAAGGGGTCACGCACACGATCTCCGACGAAGAGAACGCGCTCTTCCACGTCTGGCTGGAGGCGGCCGTCTGCCGGGCGGTGGGCGATGCCGACTGCGAGCGAGCCGCCGAGCAAGCGGCGCTGGAGATGCTCCCGGCGAGCACGATCGGCCTGGACGCCGGGGTCAAGGACGACGCCGGTGCCGGCGCCGACGACGCCGACCTCGCGGACGCGAGCGAGGACGACGCGGGCGCCGAGGACGCCGAGGACGCCGGCGCGCCCGAGCCCGCCGAGCCGACGCCGGTCGAGGCGGAAGGGCGGCCCGACAGCACGCCGGAGGCCACGGGCGAGCCCGGGCCCGATCCGAGCGCGCCACCCTCCCCGGCGCCATGATCGGCGGAATGCGCAGCCGGTGGCCCGCCGTTTCCGCACTTCGAGAGGCATGAGCGCATGGCCGCAGTCGATAGCCTGCTGACGCTCGCGAGCCGCGAGGGAGCTGACGAGGTGCGGCTCGGGAGCGATCGCGCGCCGGCGATGTTCGCCGCCGGGGCGCCCAAGCGGCTCTCGATGCCGAAGACGCCGGACGACATGCTCCGGCACCTTCTCGGCCCGATCCTGAGCGACGACGTCCAGGCGCGGCTCGCCGGGGGGGCCAAAGCGGACGCCACGCACGAGGTGCCCGGGCTCGGGTCGTTCCGCGTCGTGATCGGCGCGCGCGAGAGCGGCGGGCTCGACGTCGTCTTCACGAGCCTCGGCAAGCCCACGGGCGCCGGAGCGGTCGCGCCGCCTGCCGCCGCGCCGCCGACACGCCCGAGCCCGGCGGCGGCTCCGCCCTCACGCCCCGCAGCCGACGCGGGCACGCTCGCGCGGCCGCCGTCGCCCGTTCCGGAGACCGACGACACCGTCGAGCCCTTCGCGGCGACGGGGACCGAAGCGAGCATCGCCGAGCCCAGCGAGGCTCTGCTCTCACTCCTCGTGCGCGCCCACATCGCCGGCGCGAGCGACGTCCACCTCGCCCACGGGGAGGCGCCCACGTGGCGGGTGCACGGGACACTGACGACGCTCTTCGAGGATGGCCCCGTCGACACGGCCGACGTGCTCGGCCCGCTCCTCGACGCACGCGCGCGGGCCCGCCTCGGCCAGGGGCGCTCGTGCGACTTCGTGCTCGCGCTGCCCGAGGACCCCATCGGCCCGCGGGGGCGCGCGCCCCGCGTCCGCGGCAACGTCTATCGCGCCTCGCACGGCCTCGCGGTCGCGCTCCGGCTGCTCCCGCCCGAGGCGCCGGCGCTCGACACGCTCGCGCACGGCGGCCTGCTGAGCGAGCTGCCGGTGCTGCCGAACGGCTTGGTCCTCGTCTGCGGCCCCACCGGCTCGGGCAAGAGCACCACGCTCGCCGCGCTCGCTCGCGAGATCCTGCGCCGCCGATCGGTCGTGCTCGTGACGCTCGAGGACCCGATCGAGTACGTCTTCTCGACCGGCGGGCGCACGCGCGGCGCCGGCGGCCGGGCCTCGATCGTGCGGCAGCGTCAGATCGGCCGCGACGTGCGCGACTTCGCCACCGGCCTGCGCGACGCGCTGCGCGAGGACCCCGACGTGCTCCTCGTGGGCGAGATGCGGGACGCCGAGAGCATCTCGCTCGCCCTCACCGCCGCCGAGACCGGCCACCTCGTCCTCTCGACGCTCCACAGCCGCTCGGCCGCGAGCGCGATCGAGCGGATCGTGGACACGTACCCGCCCGAGCGACAGGCCCAGATCCGCGGCCAGCTCGCCGACTCTCTTCGCGTCGTCGTGGCTCAGCGCCTGCTCCCGCGAGCGCGAGGCGAGGGACGCGCGCTCGCGCTCGAGGTGCTGCGGGTGACCTCCAGCGTCGCCTCCGGCCTACGCGAGGGAAAGGTCGGCACGATCACCAGCGCGATGCAGTCGGGCCGCAAGGACGGCATGGTGACGCTCGAGAAGAGCCTCGCCGAGCTCGTGCGCCGCAACGAGATCCACGAGGCCGACGCGCGCGCCGCCGCGAACGATCTCGGGGCGCTCCAGAGCTATCGCGACGGGGCCGGCTGAAACCGTCGAGCACGTTGGGGCCCCACATCCGGGCTCTGCGGTGTGGGCGAGGGGCGCCGCGACCGCCGCCGTGAGCGGCGGCGTCGCGCGCGGCGTCAGGGCTGGAAGGCCACGACGTGATCGGCGAGCTGCTCGATCTGCTCGGGCGTGAACGCGCTCGAGAACGAGGGCATCAGCGGCGAGCGACCGACCGAGGCGCCGCCGCCGGTGATCGTCGCGATCACGTGGGCGCGATCGCGCGTCTGCCAGAACGTCGGATCGGTGAAGTTCGCCGGGCTCGGC
>JBGALT010000115.1:0-25648 GCA_044223665.1 Sandaracinaceae bacterium
CGCCGCGGCAGCAGCATCGCCATGAGCAGGTCGTCGACGCGCCCCTCCGGCGTGTCGACGCGCTCGCGGAGCCGTCCTTCGACGACGAAGCCCAGCGACTCGTAGAGCGCGATCGCGACCCGGTTCGACGCACGCACGTGGAATTCGATACGCGCGCACCAGTCGCTGGCGCGCGCGGCTTCGACGAGGCCCACCAGGAGCGCGCGCCCCACCCCGCGGCCACGCGCGCCTGCCTCGACGCAGACGAGCACGCTCGTCATCACGTGCCGACAGCGCCGCACCGGATGGCGGGGACCGAGCACGAACCCCGTCACGCGATCGCCGTCGAGGGCGACCAGCGCGATCCCGCGCGTGCGCGCCTCGCGCACCATCGAGAGCACCAGCGCGTCGTCGATCTCGTCGGGCTCGCGCGCGGTCGAGCTCGCCCGGTAGATCGCGGCGATGGACGGGACGTCGCTCTCGGTGGCGGCACGGAGCACGGGGCGCAGCCTCCTTCGCAGCGTCGTCGTTCAGTGCGCGAGCGGCAGGCCCTTGCCGCTCGGCGCTCCCGCCCCCCCAGCGCCCGAAAGCCCCGCGAAGAAGTCGTTCCCCTTGTCGTCGACGACGACGAAGGCCGGGAAGTCGACCACCTCGATCTTCCAGATCGCCTCCATCCCGAGCTCGGGATAGTCGAGCACCTCGACCTTCTTGATGCAGTCCTGCGCCAGGCGCGCGGCCGGGCCGCCGATGGAGCCGAGGTAGAAGCCGCCGTGGTTCTTGCACGCGTCGGTCACCTGCTTGCTGCGGTTGCCCTTCGCGAGCATCACGAAGCTGCCGCCGGCTTCCATCAGCGCGTCGACGTAGCTGTCCATCCGCCCGGCGGTCGTCGGCCCGAAGCTGCCGCTCGCCATCCCGGTCGGGGTCTTGGCCGGGCCCGCGTAGTACACCGCGAACTGCTTCATGTAGTCGGGCAGGCCCTCGCCGCGATCGATGCGCTCCTTGAGCTTCGCGTGCGCGATGTCCCGCGCGACCACGAGCGTGCCCGTGAGCGAGAGCCGGGTCTTGATGGGGTGCTTCGCGAGCGTCGCGCGCACCTCGCTCATCGGCCGATTCAGGTCGATCGCGACCACCTCGCCGCCGAGCTGCGCGTGCGTGGCGTCGGGCAGGTACTTCGCCGGGTCGGTCTCGAGCTGCTCGAGGAACACGCCCTCGCTCGTGATCTTGCCGAGCACCTGGCGATCGGCCGAGCAGCTCACGGCGATGCCCACCGGGCAGCTCGCGCCGTGGCGCGGCAGGCGCACCACGCGCACGTCGTGGCAGAAGTACTTGCCGCCGAACTGCGCTCCGATGCCGAGCTTCTGCGTGAGCGCGTGGACCTTCGCCTCCATCTCGAGATCGCGGAAGCCGCGCGCCGTCATCGCGCCCGTCGTCGGCAGTGCGTCGAGGTACTTCGCGCTCGCGAGCTTGGCCGTCTTCAGCGTGTGCTCGGCGCTGGTGCCGCCGATCACGATGGCGAGGTGGTAGGGCGGGCACGCCGCGGTGCCGAGGCCGCGCAGCTTCTCGTCGAGGAAGACCATGAGGCTCTTCTCGTTCAGGAGCGCCTTCGTCTCCTGGTAGAGGTAGCTCTTGTTCGCCGAGCCGCCGCCCTTGGCCATGAAGAGGAAGCGGTACTCGTCCTCGTGGTGGTGCTCGCCGCTGGTCGAGAAGATCTCGATCTGCGCCGGGAGGTTGTTGCCGGTGTTCTTCTCTTCGTAGAGCGAGAGCGGTGCGAGCTGCGAGTAGCGGAGGTTGTCCTTCGCGTAGGTCTCGAAGACACCGCGCGCGATCGCCTCTTCGTCAGCGTGATCGGCCCCCGCCGTGATCACTCGCTGGCCCTTCTTGCCCATCACGATCGCGGTGCCCGTATCCTGGCACATCGGCAGCACGCCTCCGGCGGCGATGTTGGCGTTCTTCAACAGGTCGAGCGCCACGAAGCGGTCGTTCGGGGACGCCTCGGGGTCCGCGAGAATCTTCGCGAGCTGCGCGAGGTGCGCCGGGCGCAACAGATGCGCGATGTCGTGCATGGCTTGCCGCGTGAGCGTCGTGAGCGCGGCGCGGTCGACGCGCACGAGCGAGAGGCCACCCGCGTCCAGGCGCGAGACGTGCTCGCTCGTGAGCTTGCGCCAAGGCGTGGTGTCGTCGTGACCGATCGGGAGCAGATCCTCGTACGCGAAGTCCGGCATGGGGCGGCAGGGTAGTACCGACGCGCGGCGTCCGCCGGCCTGAAATGGGAGCTCGGCCTGCCGCCGCGACGAGGCGTGCGCGCGTTTCACACCCGCGACGTGCCTCGCTGGGCCGGCACGCCGATTCGTGCGGAAAGCGGGGTTTCCTCGACTGGCACGCCGTCTGCTCGGCTCTCCGCACGCTCGGCACCATCGCTCGGAGGCTCCCATGCGCTCGACGCTTCGCTCGCTCGGTCTCTTCTTCGCCCTCGGTCTCGTGCCGGGCTGTTTCGGCAACGGGCCCCTCTACGCACCGCCCCGCACCATCGGCGATCAGGGCCGCACGACGTGGGTGATCTACGACGGCCTCTGCGGCGACGGAACGTTCGGCAGCGAGTGTGACCTCGGCACGCGTCTGTCGACCGGGGCCGCGCCTCTCGTCCAGATCCGCTCGCGAGGCGGCGCCGTGCTCGAGGGAGCCACGCTCGAGGCGGCGGCCGGCGTCGACATCACGAACGTCCACACCTCGAGCAACGACGACGGCTTGATCCTCGAGGCGAACATCGGCACCGCCAGCGCCGGCGACGTGGAGGTCCGCGTCCTCGCCCCCGGCGGCGAGGAGATCGACCGGGCGCACCTGATCTTCGTCGCGCCGGCGGCCATCCGCTGCGGGCGCCTGAGCACCGCGACGAACCGCGACCGCGCGTTCGCCGGCCTGGTCGCCGAGAGCACGATCGAGGTCGTGGCGGTGGCTGGCGAGACGACGACGTCGACGACGCTGGCCTGCCGCGTCGACGACGCGTCGGGCAACGCGCTCCTGACCGTCCGCGCGGTGCAGTGGAGCATCGCGGCCGGCGCGGTCGGCACCATCTCCATGGTCAGCGACGACCTCATCGGGCTCCCGCCCGCCGCCGGAGGAACCGCTCGCCTGCGCACGATGGGCAGCGGCAGCGGCACCGTGCACGCGACGGTCGGCACCGTCTCGAGCGACATCGCGATCACCTTCCGCTGACGGCGGGGCTCGGTGGATCAGCGCGCACGCTGGCGCGCGGGACGCTCTGCGACGCGCGCCTCTTCCACCAGCGCTTCGAGCGTCGGCAGGAGCATCTTGCGTCGCAGCAGGACGACGAGCTTCTCGCTGAGCGACGTCGCGGCCTCGGTCAGCTCGGGGAGCTTCTCGCCGGCGCGCGGAAGCACGCCCTGCCGGAAGACCTGGAGCTCGGCGCGGACGAGGGCACCGAGCGCCTGCGCGTACTGGCCGAGGACCTCGAGCGGGAGCATCTCGGGATCGAGGCCGGCCTTCCGCGCAGCGCCGAGCACGCGGAGGATCTCGAGGTCGTCGCCCTCGAAGACCTCGCGACCGCCGTCGCGGCGCGAGCGCACCAGACCGATCCGCTCGAGCCATGCGAGCTGCTCGGACGGCAGGCCCGAGCGCAGGAGCTCGGCGCGCGAGCGTCGGTCTTGCTTCGTCTCGTGCGCGAGAACGCGCGCGATCGAGGCGGCCACCGTCTCGTCGGGATCGGCCTCGGCCCCGTCGAGCACGTCGCGGATGACCTTCAGCGGCAGGAAGCGCGTTCGCTGCAGCTGCTTGATGCGCTGGACGCGATCGACCGCCGACACGTCGTAGTACGCCATGTTGCGCCCGGTGCGCGTGGGCTCGGGGAGCAGGCCCGCGTTCACGTAGTGCTTGATGGTCGCCGCCGGGACCCCGCTCATGCGCGCGAGCACCGACATCTTCACGCGGCGCGCAGGCGGCGCCGCAGCGGTGGGGGGCGGTGCCGCCGAGGCACGCGCGCGTCGCGTAGGTGCCATCAGGGACCGACCGTCGCGGCGCTGCTCGGAACCGAGCTCCCGGTGAGCCACGCCGCCATGTCCGCCTCGCCGCGCAGATGATAGCGCACGAACGCGACGCTCATCGCACGGATGTCGGCGCGCAACACGTCGACGTTCGCCGGCTCGCGCGCGCAGAAGGTGCCGGCGGAGCCGCCCCCGTCGTCGGTGAAGGTCATGTGGACCGCGTCGGCGAAGGTCCACTGGACCGCCCACGACGAGGTGAGCGCGCCGTAGATCGTCGTGTAGTTCTGGGCCGTCGGCGCGCAGGGCATGAAGCCACCGGTGGCGTCGTTGGTCTCTCCCATCACGCCGACCGGGATGGTGAGAGCGGCAGCGCCGATCCGCGCATCGGGGCAGCTCGCGCTGTAGGGCGAGCCGGGGCCGCAGCCGTTGACGGGATCGAGGAGCAGCGCCGCCGTCACGCGCGCGTCGGCCGCCGCGGCCAGCACGGCGACCTTGCCGCCGCGGCTGTGCCCCTTCACGGCGATGTGTGCGCCGTCGACGCTGGCCGCGAAAGGAGCGTCCGAGAGGGCCCAGTCGATCGCGTGGATCATCGCGTCGCGCTCGTCGATGTTCGTCGGGCCCCCGATCAGGCCGCTGCGCGTGTCGACGCCGAGCACCACGAAGCCGTGCGTGGCGATGCGCTCGAGCGTGGTCGCGTAGTTGGCGCTGGAGAGCTGGAAGCCGTGCTTGAAGACGACGAGCGGCACGCGCGCCCCGGCGCCCAGGGTCGGGACGTACGCGACGACGGTCGAGCCCGTTCGCATGGTGCTCGTGCGCGTGACGACGTAGGGGCCTGCGCTGTCGGGCCCGCCTGGCGTGACGGTGCCCGCGTCGTCGCGCGGCGTGACCGCAGCGTCGTCGCCCGGGAGGACCGCGGCGTCGTCCCCCGTTTGCGTGCCGGCGTCGTCGCCGGTCTGCGTGCCCGCGTCGTCCCCGGGCACGACCGCCGCATCGACGCTCGCGGAGCCCGAGTCGACGGGGTTGCCACCCGCATCGCGATCGCCGGGGCTCGACGTGGTGGTGGAGCCGCAGCCTGCGAGCGCGAGGCCCGTGAGGACGAGGACGAGAAGAAGCAGCGCCGGACGTCGCATGGAGGCCCCCGATCAAAGTGAGAAGTCGTACTTCTCACTTTTCGTGGACGGGATCAACGGCGCGCGCGCCGGCTCGTGCGGGCGCTCACGCTCGACGAGCCGGCTCGGATCGGTTCTTTCGCTCCGGCCCTTGCGGCCCGGGACGACGGCCGCGCCGAGCACACTTGGCTCCCAGTCGCTGCCGCGAACGGCCTCGTGCCCGCTCAGGACAGCGCGGCCTCGATGGTCGGCGCCGCGAGGACCTGCTCCTCCCAGCGATCGAGGGTGGGGGCATCGGCCGCCTCGAGCCGCGCAAGCAATGTGTCGGTCGCAGCCTCGCGGAACTTCAGTCGCAGGAGGTGGCGCAAGGTCGTGCGGCGCCCGGCGAGAACCCCCTCCGCCTTGCCCTCCGCCTTGCCCTCCGCGATCCCTTGTGCGCGGCCTTGCTCGATCAGCTCTCGTGCGGTCGCCATGATTCTCGCTCCGGCTCCGGGTAGCAGCGTGCTCGCGATCTCGGCGAGCTCCTCCACGTCGAGGCCCCCGTGGACCTCGAGAACGTAGCGTACCACCGCACCCAGCGCGCGGAGCCCAGCCTCGGTCGTGGCAGCCGAGCGGGCGAGCTCCACCCAGCTCGCGACCAATGCCGGCACGTCGGCCGCGTCACGCACGTCGCGAAGCGCGGCCAGCGCGAGCGTCGCCTCGGGGGTCATGCGCCGCGCGCGCAGATCCGCGTCGCTCGTACGGCCGAGCTCCTCGATCTCGAAGTGCATGCGCGGCACGTACCTCGCGAGCACCACGCGCTCCTCGTCGGTCAGGTCGAGCAGGTCCAACAAGTCGGTCGGCGCGCGCCAACCGGCGGCGCCTTGGTGCCACACGATCGGAACGATCAGCGGCAGTCGCTTCGTCTTCGGGTGATCGCGTAGGAAGCCGTCCCAGAGGAGCACCGCGTACTGGAGCAGCCTGAACGGCATGAAGGGATCGGCACGCGACTGGTGCTCGAGCAAGAGAAGGAGCCGTGCCTCGCGGCCCGCCAACTTCGCGCGGAACACGACGTCCGATTGAAACGCATGCAGTGCCTCGTCGACGTGGCTCGCCGGCTGTAGCTCGAGCGTGGCGAAGTCGATTCTCGCGGCGATCTCCGGAGGCAGGGCTCCCCGCAACGCCCCAGCGGCGATCTCGCGATCGGAAAAGAGGCGACGGAACAGAGCGTCGTGCGGCGCCGCGACCGTCATGGGAGGCGCCGCCAAACGAGTGCCGGAGCTCGGGCCATGCTCCGTTCTCGTCCGGCGAGCGCCGCGCGTTGCGCCCGGGCGAGACCCGCGCGTCGATTCCTCAGCGCGTGATGCCGATGGCCGTGCGCACGCGCGTCATCGTGCGCCGCGCAATCACGCGCGCCTTCTCGGCGCCCTCTTCGAGCAGGGCGTCGAGCTTGGCCTCGTCGGCGCGGAGCGCCTCGTAGATCTCGCGCTTGGGGCCGAGCTCGCGCTCGAGGGCCTCGTAGAGGTCCTGCTTCGCATGGCCCCAGCCGTAGGCGCCGCCGGCCGCGAGCTTCTGGCGCATCGCCTGCACCTCCGGCTCGGTCGCGACCAGCTTGTAGAGCTCGAACACGGTCGTGCCGTCGCTCGGCTTGGGCGCCTCGAGTGGCTCGCTCCCGGTCACGAACTTCATCACCGTCTTGCGCAGCGCCTTGGCATCGGAGAAGAGCGGGACGCTGTTGCCCTGGCTCTTGCTCATCTTCTTTCCGTCGAGCCCCGGCACGAGCGGCGCGTCCGAGAGGTGCACCTCCGGCACCACGAGCGTGCCCGCGCCCCAGAGGTGGTTCACGCGCTCGGCCATGTCGCGCGCGATCTCCACGTGCTGGCGCTGGTCCTGACCGACCGGCACGACGTCGCAGTCGTAGAGCACGATGTCGGCCGCCATCAGCACCGGGTAGTAGAAGACGCCGGCGTTCGGCGCCTCGCCCGCGTCGATCGCCGCCTTGTAGGCGTGCCCGCGCTCGAGCTGCCCCGTCGCCACGACGCACGAGAGAACCCAGGCGAGCTCGAAGACCTCGGCAATCGCCGACTGCCGATAGAGGATCGTGCGCGACGGATCGAGCCCGCACGCGAGCCACGTCGCCGTCACGTCGTACACCGATGCGTGCAGCGCCTTCGGATCGCGCATCGTCGTGAGCGCGTGGTAGTCGGCGATGAAGTACATCCCGTCGAACGCGTCGGTGAGGCGTAGCGCCGGGCGGATCGCCCCCAGGTAGTTGCCGAGGTGCGGCGCCGAGTGCGTCGGCTTCACGCCGGTGAGGGAGACCTTCTTCTTGCCGCTCGTGCTCATCGTCACCGCTCGATCGTCCATCGCACGGGTCGCGCGGCGCGTCTACTCCTGCGGCATCGTCGGAGAGTTCGTGTACCGGAAGCCGTCGGCCAGGTAGCGACGGTCGTAGTACCAGTTCCGATGGCCCAACGCGTCGGTGGTGAGGCCGATCGAGTGGAGCCAGAAGGTGCCTGGCTCGCAGGCCACGTCGGTGATGGCGGCCGGGCCCGCTGCGTTGGGCGTGAAGCCGCGCGACCAGAGCGCCGCTCCGTCGAGCCCCCAGTGCTCGAGATACATCGTGCCGGCGCGGGAGCCTCCGAAGAACACGCCTTCATCACAGGCGGTGATCGTGTAGGGGTCGTCGACGAGCGACTCCCAGAGCCACCCCGTCGCCCCCGTGCTCGCGTCGAGCTGGGCCACCAAGCCGCGCATGCTCGAGAGCCCCACGACGTAGAGCGCGCCCGCCCGCACGTCGAAGTCGTCCGCCCGCACGAAGCCGCGCGTGGTCAGATCGAGCACGCCGCCCGTGCCGAACGACGTCACGAGCGCCCCGGTCGTCAGCGAGCGCTGTTCGAGGCGGTACGCCGTCCCCACGTAGCCCAACACCCAGAACGACGCCCCGGCGATCCGCAGCGTCACCGGCCCCTCGTCGAGCGCGCCTGATGCCCGGTCGAGCTCCAGCACTCCGGCCGTGCCGAAGCCAGCACAGGGTGCGGCCGTCGTCGCGTCGTTGCAGAGGATCCGCCAGCTCGCAGCGCCCGAGGACGCCGTGTGGTGGAGCGCCGTGAGGACGTGGGTGTCGTCGGCTGCGAGGTCGGCCAC
This sequence comes from Sandaracinaceae bacterium, assembly GCA_044223665.1. Lineage (GTDB taxonomy): Bacteria > Myxococcota_A > Polyangia > Polyangiales > Sandaracinaceae > JBBSAT01. The sequence continues at coordinate 8,213 of JBGALT010000115.1, forward strand.
CTCGATGAGATCGGTCGGTTCGACGACGAGCAGCCGTCCGAAATCGCCGAAGGTGTCGATGTAGAAGTCGCTCGTGCGGTCGAACGCGTGGATCTGCACGCCGCCGCCCATGCCGAGGTTCTCGGCCATGAAGTAGCTCGTCGCCGTGAGATCGAGGGCGCCCGGCCCTTGCCCGTCGAGGCGAAGATTGCGTGACGGGATCCCCGTGAGGTGATCGGACGTCTGCAGCGTCGAGCCGAACGAATTCGCTTCACCGAAGACGTGCAACTGCGTTCCGTCGACGCGGAGGTCCACGGGCTCGGCGATCGGGTTCGACTGCGTGCCACCGCCCACGACCCAGATCCCGCGGTCGTCGTTGCGGATCGTCCCGACCGCCACGTCGTCGGCGACGTACACGTCGCCGCGAACGTTGCGCAGGCGTAGCTCGAAGCGGAGCGTCGGCTCTGGACGAGCGTCCTCCGGGAGCGCCGAGACACGCAGCGCGAGCGTTCGCCCTCCCGCGGGGATCGTCGCGTCGACCGCACCGGTGTCGACGTAGTCGACCGAGGCGAGCGCCGTCCCGTCGAACACGTCCCAGTCGAAGACCGTGGGCGTGGTGCTCGCGGGGCCCGTTCCGAGGATCTGCGCGCTGAACGTGAGCATGTCCCCCTCGTCGGCCGCGGCGTCGGTGACGACGAGGATCGGGCGCGGCGTGTAGAACACCGGGGCGTCGAGATAGACCGAGGGGGCGGTCGCTCGGTTGCCGACCATCGTCCGCCCCGCGCCGGCCGGAACCACGGGGAACACGGTCCCCTCGCCGGTGATGGCGGTCGCGCGCGCCGTATAGGCGTAGCCTGGGCTCACGGTGACGAGCGTCCACGTCACGCCGGTGGCGGTACCGCCGTTCACGACGCTGGCCGGATCGAAGCTCGCGGCGGTGATCGGGTCCTGGAAGACGATCTGGAAGTCGATCGGGAGCTGATTGGTGTACGTGACGATGGGTGGGTACTTCCGGACCTCGACCGTCGCGAGCGTCGAGTCGTACCGAACGCGCCCGTCGGTGCTCGTGGAGGCCTCGCTCGGGTTGCCGACCAGGTCGCTCGCCGCGGAGTCCGGCAAGCTGAGATCGTAGAGCTCGTCCACGTCGGGAAGCCCGCTGAGGCGCAGCTCGAAGTGCTGGTGGTCACCCGTGTCGATCAGCGCGCGCGTCACGGCGAGCGCGGGCGCGAGCACGAAGTCGGCGGCGCTGAGGGTCGCCGGGTCGATCGGCTCGTCGAAGCTCACGTCCCACACCAGCGGCGTCGTGCTCGTCGGATCGCTCTGCGCTCGGCCCTGCTCGACCCGCACCCGCGGTCGTACGTTGTCCCGCAGCAGCGTGGTGGGCCCGCCGGCGTCGTTGCCAGGCGCGAACGCGTCGGTCCCCGCGAACGCGTCGGTCCCGACGAACGCGTCCATGTCGGCGAACGCGTCGGGGCCCGTGGATCCGTCCGCCGAGGACGTGCCCGCATCGGAGTCGGTCCACGCATCCATGTCCGCGCCGCCGCCGTCCGTGGTCACACCCGCGTCGACGCCGCTCGCGTCCTGGACCGAGCCATCGCGCAACGACGAGGCGTCCGTCGCGCCGCCTCCGTCGCGCGGGCCTCCGTCACGCTGGATGCCGGTGCAGCCGTCGGCGAAGACGAACGGATCGCACGTCGTGAACGGGTACGTGCGGGTCGCGGTGCCGTCCACGGTGCAGCTGCACGTCTCGGCCGTGCAGGTCGCCTCGATGAGCTGGCCTCGGCAGGGGAGCGAGCACTCGCACGTGGCGCTCGTCGTCGTGCGGCACGTGGCGTAGCAGTCGGCAACCGCGTCGGTGCCAGGCGCCGGGCCACCGTCGCCGCCAGTGCCTCCGTTCGAGCAGCCGAGCAGCGAGAGCGCGCTGGCGAAGAGCGCGCCGACCACGATCGATCGCGTCACGCGCGCCTCACTTCGCGAGCTCGAAGAGACCGGCCGCGCCCTGACCGCCGCCGATGCACATCGTGACGATGCCGTAGCGGCCCCCGCGGCGCTTCAGCTCGTGGAGCAGCGTCGCCGTGAGCTTGGCCCCCGTGCAGCCGAGCGGGTGGCCGAGCGCGATCGCGCCGCCGTTCACGTTCAGCTTCTCGTCCGGGATGCCGAGCTCGCGCGCGCAGTAGATCGACTGCGACGCGAACGCCTCGTTCATCTCCACGAGGTCGATGTCCTTGATCGTGAGGCCCGTCTTGGCGAGCAGCTTCTGCACGGCGGGCAGCGGCCCGATGCCCATGATCGCCGGGTCGACGCCCACGGTCACGAAGTGGCGGAACCAGCCGAGCGGCCTCACGCCCAGCTTCTGGGCCTTGGCCTCGCTCATCACGATCGCGGCGGCCGCGCCGTCCGAGAGCGGCGAGGCATTGCCGGCCGTGACCGAGCCCTTCGCGCTGAACGCCGGCTTGAGCGCGGCGAGGCCCTCGGCCGTCGTGTCGGGGCGCGGCAGCTCGTCGCGCACGAAGGAGAACTTCTGGCGCTCCTCGTCCCGATCCGGCGCGTGCGCGCTGAACCTGATGCCGTGGACCTCGACGATCTCGGCCTCGAACCTCTTCTTCTCGATCGCCTCGCTGGCCTTCTTCTGGCTCGCGAGCGCGAAGGCGTCCTGCTGCTCGCGCGTGATGCCGAACTTGGCCGCGACGTTCTCCGCCGTGATGCCCATCGGCGTGTAGACGGCCGGGAACTCGCTCATCACCTCGGGCGAGGCGCTGAGCTTGTAGCCGGTCATCGGCACCATCGTCATCGACTCGACGCCGCCCGCGATCACGGTGTCGCTCGAGCCGACGAGGATCTCGCCCGCCGCCATCGCGATGGCCTGCAGCCCCGAGCTGCAGAAGCGGTTGATCGTGACGGCGCCGGAATTCTCCGGGAGCCCGGCGAGCAGCCCCACGGGCCGCGCCACGTTCAGGCCCTGCTCGCCCTCCGGCATCGCGCAGCCGAGCACCAGGTCCTCGACCTCTTCCGCTTTCACCCCCGGGTTGCGCGCCATGAGGCCGCGGATGACCTCGGCCGCGAGCTCGTCGGGGCGCCGCAGCGCGAGCGAGCCCTTCGTTGCACGACCCACCGCCGAGCGAGCTGCATCCACGATCACGACGTTCGTCATGGCCGCCAACGTAGCGCAGGTCGCGAAGAAGTGCTGCGCTCATCGCGCGCACGCGGCGGGTCTGTTAGGACGCCCCGATGGCCGCTCCTCGACGCCGCTCCCGCGCCTTTCGTGGGGTCGGAATTGCGCTCGTTCTGCTGCTCGGGCTCGTGCTCGGCGCCGCGTATGCCACCTTCGGCGGCCTGGCCCCCATCGAGGACGGCCAGCACGTCGGCGCCACCGTGGAGATCGTGCAGGACGGCTACGTGAGCGCCGCGATCGTGGACCTCGGAGAAGGGCACGTGGCGCTCGTCGATTGCGGCAACGACGCCGCGGCCGCCTCGATCCTGCGCGCGCTCGCGCGCCGCGAGCGGGGCCCCGACGACGTCAGCACGATCCTCCTCACGCACGGGCACCGCGATCACGTCGCCGGCTGCGCCCAGTTCCGACACGCGGACATCTACGCTCTCGAGGCGGACGTCGCGCAAGCCGAGGGGCACGAAGGGCCGCGGGGGCCGATCGGCTGGGTCGCCAGCGCGTCGCCCACCGGCCTCCGCGTCGATCATCCCCTGGAGGACGGGGCCACGATCCGCGCCGAGAACGCGGAGATCGAGGTCTTCGCGGTGCCGGGGCACACGGCAGGGAGCGCCGCGTACCTGATCGACGGCGTCCTCTTCGTCGGAGACAGCGCGTCGGTCACCACCGAAGGCGCGCTCGTCGTGGCGCCCTGGGTGTTCACCGAGAGCCAGGACCAGAATCGCTCCGCGATGCACGCGCTCGCCGATCGGCTCGATCGGGAGCACGCGCTCGTCACGGCGATCGTGACCTCGCACAGCGGCGTCTCGAGCGACGGCAATCTCCTCGCGCGCTTGCGCGCGATCTGACGGCGACCCCCGCGCCTCGTCGCGAGGCTCGCGTCGAGGCCGGCCCGTGCGCGGCCCACCCTCGTGGCCGGCCTCCAGAAAGCTACGCCGTGCCTGTGCTCGCGCGTCCCACGTCCGCGTTGTGCTCGTGCCCACGGCCCGGCAAGCTCGGCCGGTCTCGTCCAGGAGATCGACCCATGCGCTTGCGATACGGCTCGTTCTTGCTCCTGCTCGCCAGCTCCGCGTGCAGCACCGAGAGCCCTCCGATGACCGATACCGACGGCGGCGGGACGCTCGACGCCCAGCCGTCGCGATGCGTCGTGGACGGCGATTGCGATGACGCTCGGTACTGCAACGGCGACGAGCAATGTCAGCCCAACAACCCGGCGGCCGACGGCCGCGGATGCGTCGACGGCACGCCGCCGTGTGGCGCGGGCATCGCGTGCGACGAAGCCACCGATCACTGCGGCGGAAGCTGCCCCCATCCCGACGAGGACGGCGACGGCGCCGACTCGGCGGCCTGCGGCGGCAACGACTGCGACGACCACGACGCCGCGCGGCACCCCGACGCGACCGAGGTCTGCGACGCAGCGAGCGTGGACGAGGACTGCGACCCGTCCACGTTCGGTCAGCGTGACGCCGACGGAGACGGGCACGTCGATGCGAGCTGCTGCAACGGCGCGACGTGCGGAGACGACTGCGACGACGCGCGCACGAGCGCGTACGGCGGCCTCGTCGAGAGCTGCGACGGGCTCGACAACGACTGTGACGGGGCCATGGACGAAGGCGTGCTGACCGTGTACCGGCGCGACGGGGACGGCGACGGCTTCGCGTCACCGACGGGCGAGACGATGCAAGCGTGCAGCGCGCCACCCGGCTTCGTGGAGACGGCGACGGACTGCGACGACACGAACGAGCACGTGAACCCCGCGACCACGGAGCTGTGCGCGGACGGCCTCGACAACAACTGCAACGGCTCGATCGACGAGTCCGGCCCCCGCGAGTTCTACGGGGACGCGGACGGCGATTCGTTCGGCGACCCCGGCAGCCCGATGACGACCACCGCGTGCACGCCGCCGCCGGGATATGCCGCCAACGCGAGCGACTGCAACGACCTCGCGGCGAGCGTCCATCCGGGCGCGATGGAGCTCTGCAACGGTCTCGACGACGACTGCTCGAGCGGGATCGGAGGCGGCGGGATCGATCGCAGCGAGGACCGCGACATGGACGGCCACTCGCCTCCCACTGCGACGTGCGCGGGAGGGCTCCCGAAGGACGACTGCAACGACACCGCGGTGGGCATCTACACGGGCGCGATCGAGACCTGCAATGGCATCGACGACGACTGCTCGAGCGGGGGTGGGCTCGCGCCGGCGGAGGACGGCGACGGAGACGGACACGCGCCCCCCGGCGCCACCTGCGTCGGTGGTGCGTACGCCCGCGACGACTGCAACGACGCCGACCCCGGCAAGCACCCGGGCGCGACCGAGGTCTGCGATCGCATCGACTCGAACTGCTCGAGCGGAGGAGGCGTCGAGACGAGCGAGGACATGGACCAGGATGGACACGCGTCGACGGGGGCGCAGTGCACGGGTGGCTTGCCCCAGGACGACTGCGACGACGCGAGCGCCACGGCGTTCCTCGGCGCGCCCGAGCTCTGCAACCGAAGGGACGACGACTGCTCGAGCGGAGGAGGTATCGAGGTCGCCGAGGACGCCGACATGGACAACTTCTCGTCGACGACGGCCGCCTGCACGGGCGGGCCGCTGCCGCGCACGGACTGCAACGACGGAAGCGGCGCGGTCCACCCCGGCGTGGGCTTGGGCGTGACGACCGCGATCGCGCCGCCGCTCGGGTGGCTCACCGGCTCGGCGCTCGGCGCCGCGCGAGGCACGCTGCGGCCGCGTTTCCATTGGTCGAGCGTGCCGCTGGCCGTCGGCGGCTGCGGGCCGATCACCTACCAGCTGCAGGTCGACGACTCCTGCACCTTCCCCGGCTTCGCGGGCTGCACGTTCCCGAGCCCGGAAGCCGACGTCGCGGGCATCGCGACGACCACCCACCAGCTCGCCGCGAGCCTTCCGGTGTCGATGACGGCGCCGATGGGACGCCGCTACTACTGGCGCGTGCGCGCGTGCGACAACGGCGAGTGCTCGGCCTGGACGACACCGCGCTACCTCGACGTCGGCCGTGCTCGGAGCGACTTCGACGGTGATGGACGCGCCGACGTCGCGGTCACCGAAGGTGATCCGATGGTGGCCGCGACGCTCCACGTGTTCCGCGGAGGCGCGAGCGGCCTCTCGACGACGCCGAGCCGCACGTTCGCGATCGGCCTCGGCCCACGAGGCGGGGCCGAGAACGCGCTGACGTCCGCCGACTTCGACGCCGACGGCTACCAGGATCTGGTGGTCGCGGGACGATCGACGATCTTCCTGTTCCGAGGCTCGAGCTCGGGCATCGCGGCAGCACCGACCCAGATGATCACGGCCGACCCGCGCGCGGTGTGGGCAGGAGGCGACGTGAACGGAGACGGCTACGCCGACTTGACCTATCACGACCAGAGCACCGTTCGCCTAGTCGACGGAATGTACGCGCGCTTCGGAGGACCGGGCGGCGTCGCGACCAGCGCGAGCTGGGGCGTGAACTACAACGACGGGGCGGGGATCTCCGTCGATCACGCCAACGTGGGCGACCTCGACGGCGACGGATGGGCCGACATCGTGGTGGCGCGTCAAGGCTCGTCCGGCCTGATCCTCGTGTACCCGGGACAGGCCCCGGCACCGACCACGACGAGCCCGATCTCGGTCGGTCAGGTCGACGGTGGACACTGCTGGGTGCTCCCGGACGTGTCCGGCGACGGGCGGTCCGATCTGCTCCTCGACGACGGAGCCCTCCGCTACGGCGCGGCGGCCCCCACCTACGCGTCGAGCACTGCCTCGCTCACGATTCCACTGCCTTCGGGGGCGAGCATCAACTTCGGCGACTCGGCCGCCGCCGCGGACTTCGACGGCGATGGCGACCACGACCTCGTCCTGATCGACGGCACCAACGCGCGCGCTTACCACTACGCGAACGGTGGCTCCGGCCTCGTGACCACCGCGAGCCTGATGATCGACCTCGGCGCGGGGTCGACGTATCTGTCGGTCGTCGCGCGCGACGTCCAGGGAGATGGCCTCGCGGACCTCTTGGTCGGACAGAGCGGCCACGACTCACCGGTGAGCGACGCCGGGGCAGTCTTCGTCTACCACGGCGGCGCCAGCGGGCTGCCGACGGCCATCAGCACGACGATCCTCGGCGTGGCCGGAACCGCGAGCGCTCGCTTCGGACGCGCGGTCGCGTGGTACTGGGTGCCACGCTTCCTCGCGCCAGCGCCCTCGCGGACCGGCTGAAGGCGTCGTTCGCGTCGGACGGGGCGACCCAAGCTCGGGCCCGCCGCAGGCTCCAATGGCGATGGCGCGTGCCGTCGTCTTCTGTGGGCTCGTCGCGCTGCTGGGCATGCGCGCGCAGGTCCGTGCGCAGACCGGCTACGACATCGAGGGTCTCCGCACACGGGCGCACGACTGGGGCTTCGCGCGGCTCGAGACCACGAGCGGTGACGTGCGCTCCGAGATCTACTGTCCCCCGGCCCTGGCATGCGACGAGACCTCGCCCGAGCACGTGGTGCTGCGCTTCGACCACGGAGCGCTGGCCCTGCTCTCCGCGCGCCGCGCGCGATGGGCCGACGGCTGGGACGTGCAGGTCGTGGTGCAGCCGACGCTCTCCGGCTCCTTCACGCTCGTCTACGAGCGGGGCCCCGAGCGGCTCGCGCTCGCGCGCGACCTGACGGTCGAGCATTTCGACTTCGGCGTGAGCGTGCCGTTCACCGAGGAAGAGGCCGAGCGCGGCTACGCGGCCCTCGTCGCGGAGGCGCTCGCGGCGTACGTCACCTCGCCGGCCACGATGGAGAGCTACGCGACGGCCCGCACGTCGGCGCTCCGGAGAACGGTGCGGTACTACGCGGGCGCGTACACCACGTGCGACGACCCGAGGGCACCCGGCCGCTTCGTGGAGCGGCAGGGGCCCACAGGGACGGGCATGTTCGACACCTGCGTGCGCCGCGTGCTCACGCCCGAAGAGCGCGTCGAGCTGCTGTCGGTCGTCGACGCCGAGATGGATCGACGCGATGCGATCGTGCACGCCCACGCCCGGTCGTTCCAGCGCGCCGCCCGCGAGCTGCTCGGGCTCTCGCTGCCCGCGGAGTGACCGACTCTCGCGCCGCCGCGATGGCGCGGACGCCCGCGAGCGGCGACCGAGGGCGCGCCTGGGCGCCTGGATCGACCGCCCCGGACCCTCAGTACCGTTCCCCGCAAGCTCGTGGGCAGGTCTGCCCACGAACGACGACGGCGGGGACCGGTACTCGCGGAGAGGGCCACTGCGCTTGCGTGCGCAAGCTCGTGCCCTCCCCGCGAGCCCCACCGAGGAAGGGCCGCGGGCCCTCCCTCGGGCTCCCTCCCGCACGTCCAGCGCCCCGCAAGCTCGGTGTCCAACCTGTCCCCGAACTTGCGGGGCGCTGTACTCAGGGCGTGACGGCGATCGTGCCGAGCACGTTCTCGCGGCGCACGTCGTCGCGCACGCGCGCGTCGTTGGCGAGCAGCATCGCGTAGGCCGGCGCGTCGCTCGCATCCTCGAGGAGCGAGAGGCGCAGCTCCCACGTGCCCGCGGACGTGGCCGCCGGGACGGTCGCCGCGAGCTCCATCGTGTGCATCCCCGGCAGGTAGCTCGTGACGTCGACCTCGACGGGCGCCCCGAGGAGCACGACCTCGCCCGACGCGCTGCGCAAGCTCAGCTGCGCGCGGCGAGCATCGTAGGGCGGCGCGAAGCCCACGTTCTCGATCTCGAGGTGCACGCGCAGGCTCTGCCCCGGCGCCCGACGCGTCGAGAAGCGCGGCGTCCGGCGCACCGGCGGTGGCGTCGGAGCCGGCGTCGGCCAGAGCGCCCGGCGCTCCGCCGCACGCGGCGGCCTGGGTGGCGAGCAGCGCGAGGGCCAGCGCGACGGCCGCCACTCCACGGGGTCGCGGGTGCCTCGGTGCAAGTACCGAGCGACCGACCGGCGGATGCACCACCGAGCGCGAGACCTCGTTCGTCATCGCCGGTGACACTACGGCAAGCGCGCTCAGCCTAGAGGACCGGACGCGAGCGGACGCGGGCCGCCTCGCCGCAGAGCGACAGGGTCCTCGCACCCTTGGTCGAGCGCTTCCTGCTCGGGGCAGAGGCTGCAGCTCTTCGTGCTCGATCGATGACGAGCCGCGGCCGCCGGGGAACCGCGGCGGTGTCGAACGAGAGAGCGCAGGCGCGGATCCGGCGCGCGAGCACCGCGAGCCTGGTCGCCCGCGAGGAGCGAAGCGACGAGGCGAAGAGGGGGTGAGCGGCATCCGGCTTCGCCGGTGCCGCGAGGGGGCGGCTCACGCGGCTCACGCCCCCTGAAAGTCAGTTCCGCAGCGGGCGGTTGTTCATCAGCATGTACTGCATGCGCTCCTGGCTCTTGGCCTCGCCGCAGAGCGAGAGGAACGCCTCGCACTCGTGGTCGAGCACTTCCTGCTCGGTGACCTCGTGCGTGTGGCCGCTGGCGCCGCCGCAGAGCACCACCGCGAGCTTGCGCGCGATCAGCGCGTCGTGCTCGCTCGCGTAGCCGCCGGCGACGAGCGTGTCGATCATCATGCCGAGCGTCGCGACGCCGTTCTCGCCCGGGAGCACGTACGCGCGCGGGATCGGCGGGTGGTAGCCGCTCTCGGCGAGGCCGATGGCGCGCTTCTTCGCGTCGTGCAGCTGGCGCGCGCGATCGAAGCTCACGCCGTCGCCCTTCTTGAAGTAGCCGAAGTGCTGCGCCTCGACGGCGCTGGTCGCGACGTTGGCGAGCGCGATGTTCTTGAACACCTGCGTGACGATCGCGTAGGTGTCGATGCTCGCGCCCTGCACGATGCCGTCCATCGCGCGCCAGAGCATGTTCATCGTGCCGGCGCCGCCGGGGATGAGGCCCACGCCGACCTCGACGAGGCCCGCGTACGTCTCGGCCGCGGCCTGCGTCGCGTCGGCGCCGTAGCAGAGCTCGAGGCCGCCGCCGAGCGTCATGCCGTAGGGGGCCGCGACGACCGGCACGCGCGCGTACTTCAGGCGCTGCGTCGCGCTCTGGTAGCCCTTGATCATCGTGCGCAGCTGGTCCCACTGCTTCTGGCCGGCGGCCATCACGACGCCGAAGAGGTTCGCGCCGACGCAGAAGTGCTCGCCCTCGTTGGCGATCACGATCGCGCGGAAGCTCTCCTCCGCCTTGGCCGACGCGTCGTGAAGCATCGCGATCACGTCGGGATCGATGCTGTTCGCCTTCGTCTTGAAGGTGACGCCGAGCACGCCGTCGCCGAGATCCCACGCCTCGGCGCCCGGGTTCGCGAGCACGGGCGCGGTGCCGCGGCGCACCTTGCTCAGCGGCAGCTCGCGCACGTCGGTCTTGCGCTCGACGTACGCGACCTTGCCGAGATCCCAGACCGTCCCGTCCCTGTAGAAACCGGTCGCGCCGTTCGCGAGCATCGCGTCGATGCTCTTCGGCAGCGCGATGCCTTCCTTCTTCATGCGCTCGGTCGTCTCGCGGAAGCCGAGCGCGTCCCACGTCTCGAAGGGGCCGAGCTCCCAGTTGTATCCCCACTTCATCGCGTCATCGACGGCGACCACGTCGTCCGTGATCTCGCCGATGCGGCGCGCCGAGTACGCGAGCGAGCGGCTGAGCGCCTTCCACGCGAACTCGCCCACGATGCCGGGCGTGGCCACGAGCGCCTTCACGCGCTCGGCCGCGTCCTCGATCTTCGCGATCTTCTTGGTGGCCTTCGCGACGTCCTCGCTGCCGCCCTTCGCGCGGTAGGCGCCCGTCTTCGGATCGAGCGTCTCGGTCTCGGCCTTGTTCTTCTTGTAGAAGCCGCCCTTGGCCTTGTTCCCCAGCTGGCCCTTCTCGACCATCGTGCGGATGTAGGCGGGCACCTCGAACACGGCGCGGTCCTCGTCGCCGGTGAGCGCCTTGAAGCAGTTGTCGGCGACGTGCACGAACGTGTCGAGGCCGACGAGATCGGCCGTGCGGAACGACGCGCTCTTGGGGTGGCCCATCGGCGAGCCCGTGATGTTGTCGACGTCCTCCGGCGCGAGGCCCATCTCGAGCATCAGGTGGATGACCGCCATCATCGAGTGCGCGCCGATGCGGTTACCGACGAAGTTCGGCGTGTCCTTGCCGACGACGATGCCCTTGCCGAGCGCGTCGCGACCCAGCGTCGCGATCGTCTCGACCGTCTTCGGATCGGTCTCCGGGCCCGCCACGAGCTCGAGGAGCTTCATGTACCGGACCGGGTTGAAGAAGTGCATCACGAGGAACTGCTTCTTGAAGCGCTCGCTGCGCCCTTCGACCATGTCGTGGATGCGCAGGCCGCTCGTGTTCGACGCGACGATGGTGTGCGGCTGGGCCACCTTCTCGAGCTTCTCGAAGAGACCGCGCTTGATGTCGAGGCGCTCGACGATCGCCTCGATGATCAGGTCACACTCGCCGGCCTTGGCGAGATCGTCGTCGAGATTCCCGACGCTCACGAGCTTGGCGTTGCTCGGGTGGAAGAACGCTGCCGGCTTCAGCTTCGCGAGGCCCGCGAGCGCCGCCGCGGCGACACCGTTGCGCGGCGCCTTCGGGTCCTTCGGCGCGATGTCGAGCAGGAGCACCTCGTAGCCCGCGTTCGCCATGTGCGCGGCGATGCCGCTGCCCATCACGCCCGAGCCGAGGACCGCGACACGCCGAATGACCTTACCCATCAGAGCCTCCTACGACCGTGTGCGTGTCTCGCACACCGGGCCGCTACCGTCCTCGCTCGCGCGCCTCCGCGCAAGCCCCCTTTCGTGCGATCGGGCTCAGCTGACGTGGCCGACGTCGAGCGAGGGCGCGACGAGCTCGAGCGTCGCACGGCCGACCCGGAAGCGAGCCCGCGCCTGCGCCTGTCCGTCGCGGGGAGCGAACGGCCCGTCGTGCCAGGTGAAGGTGAACGTGCGGGTCTCGCCCGCCGCGATGGTCCCGTCCCAGGGATCGCTCGGGTGTGGGCCCGCGCGATCGGGGTGTCGCAGCGCGCGTGCGCGGCCGCCGTCGACGGACACCGATGCGCGAACGATCTCGAGACGCGCGTCGGACGTGCACGTGATCGTTCCGCTCAGGCTGACGTCGAGCGGGCCGAAGCCGTCGGGCGATCGGGGCGAGCCCGGAGAGACGCCCAGAATCGCGCTCCGCCAGTACTGCGCACGCGTGAGCGTCACCGTGCAAGGGCCGAGCGGGCCCGACAGGACTGGCTCGACCCGAGGCGCGCCGACGGCCCCCGCATCCGGCTGCGCTCTCGCCGCGCGGAGCGAGAGCGTGCCCATCGCGAGCCCGAGCGCGACCGAGACGAGCACGTGCCCACGCAGGCGCATCTCGAAACTCTGCCCCCGACACCGCGGCGACGCACGTGCGCACGCGGCACAGGCGGGAAGAACCGTGTGGTGCGTTCGCAACGCTCGCCGCGCGTGACCGTGAATTGCCCACGATTCGCGGTGGCCCGCCCGTTGCGATGCGCTCTGGGCATGACCAACGACACCCTGCTCGTCGCCGCCGCGATGGCGCTCCTCGCCACGGCCTGCTCGCCCATCGCCGTCTCGGCTCCGGCGCGCACGCTTCCGCTCGAGACCGCCGAGACCGTGCGCGAGGGCCACGTCGGCATTCGCGCAGGAGGCGGCGTCCACAGCGACGACTGGGGCGGCGAGGTCGGCGTGGCGAGCGGCGGCGTCGGCGTCGGTGTCGCGGAGGACGTCGAGCTGCAGGCGAGCGGCTCGTTCGCGTACGCCGATGCGTTGAGCGGGCGCACGCCGAGCCCGTTCTTCCTCGCGGGGCACCTCGGTTTGAAGCATCGCGTGCTCGAGTCCCTCGCCTTCACGGGCGGTGTGGGCTTCGGCGCCGGCCCGTGGGGCTCGTTCTTCGCCGGCGATCTCGGCGCGATCGTCGCGTACGAGAACCCCTACGTGGTGCCCTTCTTCGCGGCGCGGCTCCAGATCTCGACACCGATGAGCGCGAGCACCGAGACGTTCACCGACGAGAACGGCACGGCGACCCTGCTGACCCCGCACACGACGCTCTGGCTGCAGCCCTCGACCGGCGTGCGCATTCCCATCTGCTACCAGGACGAGTGCAGCGGCACGCGCGTCTCGCTCACGCTCGCGGTCGCCTGGACCGCGGCGGTCCAGGTCGACGCGATCCACGACGGCCAGGGATTCGGCGCCGAAGGCGGCCTGCAGATCGAGCCGTGAGCGGGGCGATCAGTTCGCCCCGTCGATCGATCCCTCGACTTCGAGCACGTCCCAGTCGGTCGGGCCCCGGAGCCCCAGCCACGGGTCGCTGGCCGGTGTGAGGAAGAGCTCGGCGTACACACGGGTGTTGATCGTGTCGAAGTCGTTCGGCGTCTCGCCGTTCGCGAGCCAGGTGTGGAAGCGGCGCTCGTGCGTGTAGCGAGCGAGCAGCGTGTCCGCGAGCACGCGCTCGGCCGTGGCCGCGAGGAGTATCGCGTCGTCCGTGCGCCCGGTCTTCAGGCGAGCGAGCGAGGCGGCCTCCGGCCCGAGCGGCGTCAGCTCGAAGAAGAACGCGCGCCTACGCGCGATCTCGCGCCAAGGAAGCGGCGCGAGCGCTTCGGGCGCGTCGGCCGCCCCCAGTACGCGCAAGAGAGGCATCTCGATGCTCGCCTTGCCGATCGTCAGGGGCATGGCGAAGGCGGCCGACGGGCTCGGCGGGGCGGGAACGTCGCGCTGCACGAGCTCGTCCCAGCTGGGCAGTGCCATCGCGGGCCCCGTGACGAGGCCCGATCGCATCGTGGTGTCCTCCACGAGTTGGTCCCAGTCCGTGTGCGTCGCTTCGAGCATCTCGCGGTGCGCGCTCGCGACGCACGCCAGCTCCGCGAAGCGCACCCCGCAGCGCTCGGCGAGCGTGGCGCCTTCTCGCAAGCGCGTCACGAAGTCTTCGGGGGAGTGAAGGCCCGCGATCGCGTCGACGACGTTGCCCGACGCGTCGAGCACGTAGTGCACGCTGTTGCCGGTGATGGTGCGCTCGATCGTGCGGCCGTCGCCCATGTCGATCGTCACGCGCGGCGCGGGCCGCTCGCTCGACCAGTGCAGCACGTATCCCGCGAGCGCTTCCTGCACGCGCGGGTCCGGATAGAGCATCCAGCGGAAGAAGCGGCTGTTGGCGCACGAGAGCTCTTCGTCGAGACGCCCGAGCAGGCGGAGCGAGAGGATCGGTCGCCCGCTGCGCGCCGCTTCCGCCTGCGCCTCGGCGAGATCGGTGTACCAGTAGAGGCCGCTGGCGAACGCGTCGCGCTGCGCCGCCACGCGATCGATCGCGCGACGGAGCCGGATGAGCGCTTCGTCCTCGCGGAGCGCCTCGAGCGCGTGGGCATCGGCCCCGAGGGGCCCCATGCGCAGGCGCGCGACGTCGGCCGCGTGGGCCTCGAGCAACGCCGCGAGCCCCTCCGGCCCCGCGGCCCGGAGCCCCGCGATCGCCACGTCCGACACGCTCGGGTCGGCATCGAGCGCTCGTACCGCGAGCACGGGGAGCGCCTGCTCGTCTCCGCCCGACGAGGCTCCGGACGTCGCGCCATCGGCCGCGAGGCGCGCGTCCGGCCCGCACGCGGCCACACCGATCATCGCCAACCAGACCCAACACCGAGCCGCTCGCCTGCGCATGTCTCGTCTCCTCGGTCTCGAGCATGGGCGCTCGCGCGAGGCGCGCGCGTAAGGCCTGCGTCAAAGCTGCCTTTACGGAAGTCTTACGGGCGACGTGCAGGGCCCTGGCCCACAGAACGGCATGGCCATCCGACTCGATCCTCGTGCGCTCGTTCTCTCGGCCCTCTTGCTCGCGCCCGCGGTCGCCCGCGCGGACGACGCGGGCGTCCCCGCACCGCCCGATCCGCAGCCCCGCTGCCGCGCGCGCGTCTGTCCGGAGTGGGGCACCGGGGACCGCGAGCGCGTCCGACGTACCTCGCCCTCGCCGGCGCCGACTTCCACCAGAGCCCGTCGCGGGAGCCCCCGGTGATCCCGCTCGATGCCGCGCCCGGGGTGCTCGCGCGCTTCGTCCGCGACCTCGAGGACGAGACGCCTCGCGCCTACGACCACCTGAGGCCCGCGCTCGAGGGCGCGAGCGAGGGCGAGCGCGATGCGGCCTGCTTCGGCTGGGCGGTCCGCATCGTCGACGAGTACCGATCGGTGATCGTCTTCACCGAGCTCCTCTCGCACCTCGCGGCGATCCGCGTTCCCTACGCCGCGCTCGCCACCGTGCAGCGCCTGATCGGCGACGAGCTCCGGCACACGCGCTTGTGCGCCGAGGTCGCCTCGTGGTTCGGCTCGCTCGACGCGCTCGAGATCGATCTCGAGGGTCTCGGGCTGCCGCCGTGGGAAGGCACGCGGGAGGAGCGCGCGCTCGAGATCGTCGTGCGCGAGCTCGTCATCGGCGAGGGTGAGTCCGTCGCCTGCCTCCGGGCCTACCGCGACGCGACGACCGACCCGGCCGTGCACGCGGCCCTCTCGATCTTGCTGGCCGACGAGGTGCGCCACTACGCGGCCGGCCGCGCCCTCGAGGCGCTCCTGCGCGAGACGCTGCCGCGCGAGCTCGTCCGCCGCACCGACGAGCGGCTCGCGCCGCGCCTGGCCGCCGACGTCGCATCGATCCGGCGCGCCCACCGCGCGGGAGCCACGGCGGGCCCCGGCCGGCGCTTCGGGGTGTCGCTCCATCCCGACGAGACGCCGCCTCTGGTCGACTGAGCCCCGAGGATGGCACCCTTTCGTCAGGCGATGACCGAGAGCACGCTCGACCCGCTCCCGCGCGTGCTGATCGTCGAGGACGAGCCCGCGATCCTCGATGGCCTCGAGAGCCTCTTCGCGGCCAGCGGCTTCGTACCCTCGCGGGCCGCCGACGGCGCGCTCGCCGATGCACGCCTCGCGCGCGAGCGCTTCGAGCTCGTGGTGCTCGACCTGATGCTGCCGTCCCTGCCCGGGCTCGAGGTGCTGCGGCGCGTGCGCGCCCGTGGCGATGACGTGCCGGTGCTGGTCCTCACCGCGAAGGGCGCCGAAGAAGACGTCGTGCTCGGGCTCGAGTCCGGGGCCGACGACTACGTCACCAAGCCCTTCGCGATCCGCGAGCTCGTCGCGCGTGCGCGCGGCCTCTTGCGTCGTCCTCGGGCCGCGGGCGCGGCCAAGCGCCTGCCGATCGGCGAGGCCGTGCTCGACGTCGACCGCCACGAGGTCGCCCGCGGCAGCGTGACGGTGACGCTGACCCTGCGCGAGACGATGTTCCTCGCCTACCTGGCCGAGCGCGCGCCGACGACCGTCACGCGCGAGGCGCTCCTGGTCGACGTGTGGGGCTACCGCGACGGGACCATCCGCACGCGCACGATCGACGTCCACGTCCAGCAGCTGCGCGCCAAGCTGCGCGCGATCGACGGGGCCGAGCGGTGGATCTCGACCGTGCGCGGCCTCGGCTACCGGCTCGAGCCGAGCGGGCGATGAGCGCCGCGCGCCGCGCCGCGGGGCCCGTGCTCGCCGCCCTCGTGCCCGTGCTGCTGCTCGCGGCCGGCTGGCTCTACAGCTCGCTCCGGGAGCGCGAGGCGCGCCTCGGGGAGGAGCGCGCACGACTCTTGTCGGCGCTCGATCGCGCGCGCTCAGCGGTGGATGCGGGCCTGCGCGAGCTCGTCGCACGCGAAGACGAGCGGCCCTTCTACGTCTACAGCCACTACTACTCGCCTCCCGACGTGCTCGCGCTGACCGATCCGGTCGCCATCTCGCCGCTCGCCGGCGAGACCGGTGACCCGCGAATCGTCGGCTGGTTCGAGCTCGATCCCGACGGAACGATGCGTACGCCATACGCGGTCGAGCCCGGCCCGGCGAACGAGCGCGCGCGGCGGGTCGTCGAGGCGATCACGGAGCCGGCGCGCCTCGCGCTCTTGGCCGAGCTGGGCAGCGCGAGCTCGGGCGCGCTCGTGGCGCACGCGCCGGCGCCCCTCCGACAGGACGAGACGCTCAACGGCCTCGGAAACCTCATCGCGACCGAGATCACCCAGGCCCAGTCGGGTGACGTCGCCGCGTACGAGCGCGTGCAGTCGCGCGGGCGCGCCGTGCCGCGCGTCTCGCGTCGGGACGTCGCACGCGTCGCGCCCGCGCGGACCACCGTCGAGCTGGCGCCGCGCGTCGTCCCGGCCCCGAGCGTGCCCCCGGCGCCCTCGCTGCCGCCGCTCGTCCAAGGAGAGATCGAGGTCGACTACACGCCCATGGCGCTCAACGACCGCAGCGGGGCGCTCGTGCTCTCGCGCGTGGTCTCGTACCAGGGCGCACGCGTGCTCGACGGAGTCGTCCTGGACCGCGAGCGCATCACCCGCACCTGGGTCCCGGAGGCGATCGCGCGCG
>JBGALT010000116.1:0-26862 GCA_044223665.1 Sandaracinaceae bacterium
CGCGACCCGTCTCGGAATCTCCCGCCACGGCGTGGCCGGTTCACTGCGGGCGCGGGCGCGGCCCGCGCCGAGACGCGAGCGACGCTGCTCAACGGCCTCGCACCGCGCAGACGCGCGCGACCGCGCCCGACACCTGGTAGACCACCAGTGCCGTGCCGTCCGAGAGCATCGCGACACGCAGAGGGTCGCTGCCGACGCCGGCAGCGTCGATCGCGAACGCGCGTCCCGCGGCGCCCGCGGACGTGACGGCGAGGCCCATCGGGATCGCGTCGCGCCATACGATCAGGCCGCGACCACTCGCATCGAGGCTCGCCCGGAGATCCGCAGCGCGCCCCGCGCCCGATACGGGGTGCGGGCTCGTCCAGCCCATGCCCGGCTGGTGGTACGCGACCCACGGAGCGAACGTCGTTCCGCCGCCCAGCCGCCACGCGACGACCGCGCGCCCCGTTCCGTCGACCGCCACGGCGGGTGCCTGCGACGTCGAGCCGTCCCCCGCGTGGACCAGGAGCGTCGGGGCTCCGAAGCTCGTCCCGTCGAACGCGGCCGCCGCGATGTCCCAGCCGGTCGAGCCTGGGTCGTACTGCTGCCAGACCACGAAGCCGGCGCCCGTCGCGTCGACCGCCGCCTCGACCCCGGTGACGGTCGAGGGCGCCCCGTCGATGCGCAACGCGGCTCCGACCGTCGCGCCCCGGATCGCGACAGCGCGAACGGCGCCGGCGCTCACGTCGACCCAGGCGGCGAGGCCGACGCCCGACGGCGAGAGCGCGACGACGGGATCGCGCGTGAGCGTGGTCGAGCCGGTGTAGCCGTCGATCCGCACCGGCGCGGTCCATACCGCCGCCGCGCGCCCGCGGACGCGCCACACGGCGGTGCTCGCGCCCACGGTGGGCGCCTGGCTGAAGACGCCCCATCCGTCCCCGCTTCCGAGCAGCGCGACCGCGGCCTCGCCGATGCGTGGCCCGGAGGTCATCTCCGTGGTCGGATCGAACGCTCCACCCGCGATGCGCACGCGCGCGAAGAGGTGATGGCTCGTGTCCGCGCCGAACGGCGTCGCGATCCAGGCGACCAGCGCGCCGCCCGCCGGGCTCGACGCCACGCGGAGGTTGACTGGCGGAGCCCCCGTTCCGCCCAGCGTCTGGGGCGCCCCGAACAGACCGCCGGCGCCGAGCTCGCTCCCGAGGACCCGCCAGACGTCCAGCCCCGGCTCGCGCCACACCGTCTGCGCTCCGCCGACTCCGTCCGCGCTCACATCGGGCTGCGTCGCGTCCGCAGTCCCGTCCGAGAGCGGGACCGGCGGGTCGCAGGTCCACGAGGGCGCGGCCAGCCCCGCGTCGTGGGGGGGGGGACCCGCGCCGGCGTCCATCGCGAAGGGCTCGCACGTTTCGTGCGCGCAGCGCCCGTTCCGTCCGTCGGGCACGAGGCACCTCGAACCGTCGGGATAGCCGACGCACACCGAGGGAGGCCCGGCGTCGGCGAGCGTCGCGACGCAGCTTCCCGCGACGCAGCGCCCGCTCAGCCCCGTCGGCGTGTAGCAGCTCGATCCCTCGATGCGCAGCCGGCACTGATCCCATCGATCCGGGGGCGGCGGCCCGTAGGCCACGTCGAGATCGAGCGCCGTGGCACCGGTGCCCGGCGCCGGCAGGACGCGCAGCCGATAGGTACGCCCACGCTCCGGGCGCGTGTCGAGCCGGCTCGGCCCGTACGAGTCGGTCGCCGCGACGAGCTGGCCGAGCTCGTCGAAAATACTCGCCGAGCTCCCGGGCGGGAGCATCCCGAAGTCGATCGAGAACAGCCAGTCGTCGCCGACCTCCTCGGGGCACACCCCTCCGCAAGGATCGAGCGGTAGGAAGACCGGCGTGTCGATCGGGCCATCGATCTGCACGTGCGAGGTCCCCGCCCCGAGGCTCGTGCCCGCGAGGCCCGAGACCACGGCACCGAACGGTGCGCCATCGCATGCATCCGGGGTCACGTCGCCATCGGCGTCGTGGACGATGGGCGCGGGCGGGATGCCGAGGCTCGGGATGCCCGTGGTCCAGCCGACGACGACGTCGAGCGAGGACGGGCACGGATCGCACGCGTCGCCCAGCCCGTCGCCATCCGTGTCCGACGGCGATGCCGCGACGAACGGGCAGCTGTCGGCGTCGTCGGGAGCGCCGTCTGCGTCGGTGTCGGGCTCGCAGGCGTCGCCGATGTTGTCTTCGTCTCGGTCGTGCTGGTCGGGGTTGGCGACCGTCGGGCAGTTGTCTTCGTCGGTCTCGACAGCGTCGCGGTCCTCGTCGCACGCGTCCCCGAGGCTCGAGGTTGTTCCTGTGCTGAGCTGGAGGGGGTTGTAGATCGATGGACAGTTGTCGAACCAAGCGAGACCGTCCCCGTCGGGGTCCCAGTCGCAGGGGGTGCCATACGCGTCCCCGTCGGGATCCTCCTGCAGCGGGTTGTAGATCTCCCGACAGTTGTCCTCGGAGTCGGGGACACCGTCGTGATCTTGGTCGGCCGGCGGCGGCACGGAAAGCTGCGGGCAGAGGTCTGCGGGGGCGATTCCGACACCCACGCCGACACGATCCCACGCCGCGACGTAGGAGCAGGGGTCGGCATCGACGTTCGCCCAGCTCGCCATGGAGATGGTGGCGACGCGCAGCTGGACCATCGTGGGCCAGGCCGGCAGCGCGAGGAGCGCGAGCCACGCCACGCGATCGAGATCGGCGCGGATCTCGGCGTCGCTCCGTCCCGCCATCCGCTCCCGCAAGAACACGTCGCACCAGGCGAGGTTGGGAATGCCCGAGTTGCGGTGGACTCCGCCGTGGTCCGCGGTGGTGATCCGGTAGTCGTCGTAGCTCGCGGGCTGGCCGAGCGACGCGGGATCGCACATCACCCGAATGGGGCCTTCCTGGATGTCGACCGTGAGCGGTGGGGACTCGTCGTCGACGAGCACGCCATAGAGGTCGGCGTAGCTCTCGTTGATCGCACCCGACTCGCCCTGGTAGGCGACCGGATGCCGGTACTCGATCACGGCGTGCATGTACTCGTGCCCGAACATGTCGGGCATGAGGAAGTTGGCGCTGAACAGGAAGCGCGGGCCCGCCTCGTTCGTCGGATCCCAGACCGCGTTCGGGTGCGTCAGGCTCGCGTCCGGCACGACCACCCACGGTCGGGCGCTGTTCCCGTCGTACGACGCGATGCCGTGATGCGAGAGGTGGTAATCGAACGACCGCTGCACGTAGTCGATGGTCTCGGCGGTCGCGCCCGAGCAGTCGTGACCCGGCTGACACTCGCCGTCGAAGCTCGCGAGCACCGGCTCGTCCGTCGGATCGACGCCATCGAGGACCGCGACGCGGAGGTAGTCGCTCCGCATCCCCTCGACGAGGAGCACGGCGCCATCGTGGGCGTCGATCAGCCATCGACCGTCCGAGCGCGGGATGCGCCACGCGAGGTGCAGACCCGCGGACGGGTCCGGTCCGTTCTGCGCCGGGTCCAAGAGGACGAGCTGCGGCTCCCCGACCGTTACCGCATCGGCCTCGCCGTGGCTCCGAGCCACCTCGCCGGCGGCGGCGGCATCCATTCCGGGCCGCAGATCGACGTGCGTCGCCGGGGCCTCGGGAACGCTGGCGACGACGAGCCTGATGCGATCGCCGGCCAGCACGACGGTGACCTGAGCGCCGTGGACCGGAGCGCCGCGCCACGCGACGTCGAAGACGACGCGATCAAGCACCTCCGCGCCCTCCCCGAATCGGCTCACCGAACGCTCGACCAGCTCGTAGGCCGGACTACCGTCACCGCTTCGACCGAGGAAGAGGTCGAGGTTGCCGCTCAAGAGCGCGCGCGCGCGGTCCGTGCGTGTCGCGCCCGAGGTCGGAAACCGACCGGCGAGCACCGAGACGTGACCTCGCTCGATGCCGAGCGCGGGGGCCGTCTCCGACGAATCGAGCAACGCACGCAATCGCTCGTCGGCCGAGCTCGCCCGACCTCCTGCGTCCCGGGCGTCGGGCGCGCCGCCGTCGCCTGGCTCGGGGGTGCCGGCACAACCGACCATCAACGCGAGCACTCCGAGCGAGCGCGAGCTTCGACCCCGTATCCACGTCATGCCTGCCGGCGCAGCAACCCGCGTGCCCCCACGCGCGAGCGAAAAGCCGCGCCGAGCGGGCCGGGCACACGCGGGCGAGTCGCTCGAAACGGCACGCTCGGCGGCACACGCGTGGCCGTTCGTGCCAGCGTTCGAGCACGTCGCCGAACTGCTCTCGCGCCTGCGAACGTTCTATCCTGCTCGCGATGCGGATGGGGCGGTACGAGCTGCTGGAGCGGCTTGGCAGCGGGGGCATGGGCGAGGTGTTCCGTGCCCGTGATCGGCTGGGCGGCATCGTCGCTCTCAAGCGCATCGCGATCGCCCCGCGCGCGCCCTCGATCACGGTGAGCGGCAGCATCGAGCCCGGCGTCCTTCGGGAGACGACCGAGGATGCGACCGGCTCGAGCATCGGAACGGGGCCCGCCGCCGCGCCCGTCGCCGGAAGCTCCGACCGAGCGCACGCGCGCCCCGAGATCGGCCCGCGACGCGCCGCGCTGGCGCGCGAGTTCCGGGTGCTCGCGAGCATCCGTCACCCGAACGTCGTGCAGGTCCGCGACTACGGCTTCGACGAAGAGGGATCGCCCTTCTACACGATGGAGCTGCTCGACGACGCGCGACCGGTGACCTCGGCTGCGCGGGGTCGCTCGCTCGAGGAGCGTGTCGCGCTCGCGGGCGAGCTCCTACGGGCGGTCGCCTATCTGCATCGGCGCAACATCCTCCACGGGGACCTGAAGCCGAACAACGTGCTCGTCGTCGGCAACGTGCTCAAGGTCGTCGACTTCGGTCTCGCTCACCTCTTGAGCTCGAGCGGCCCGCGATCGGCAGCGTGGGGAACGCGCGGCTACCGCGCGCCCGAGCTCGACGCGTGCGTACCGCCGAGCACCGCATCGGATCTGTTCGCGGTGGGCGCGATCCTCGCCGAGCTCTTCGAAGACCGGGGAGATGCGCTCCCAGAGCTCGAGCCGATCGTCGCGCGGCTCCTGGATCCCGACTGGCGCCAGCGCGAGCATCGCGCGAGCGCGGTGCTCGAGGCGCTCGAGCGCGCCACGGGGATGTCGCTGCGACGCAGCGACGGGCGCGAGATCGAGGACGCCTTGGCCTCGTGCCCGCTGGTAGGCCGTGACCCCGAGCTCGCAGCGCTCGAGGCCGCGCTCGCCGACGCGGCCCGCGGCGCTGGCGGCGCCTGGCTCCTCGTGGGCGAGGCCGGGGTCGGCAAGTCGCGGCTCGTCGACGAGCTGGTGGTGCGCGCGCTCGTCGCCGGCGCGCGGGTGCTCGAAGGCCAGGCCACGAGCGACGCCGCCGAGCCCTACGCCCCGTTCCTCGCGCCGTTGCGGCGGCTCCTGGTGCAGGTCGAGCCGACCGCCGCCGAGCACGCCGCCCTGGTCGCGACGCTTCCGTCTCTCGCGCAGCTGATCGGGGCCCCGCGGCGCCCGATCGAGCCTTCGCGGGAGCGCTTCGTCGACGCGATCGCTTCGCTGCTCGACCGCGCCGGCGCCCCCTTGCTCTTGATCGTCGAGGACCTGCACTGGGCCGGCGCGGACACGCTCGACGTCACGCGCTGGCTCGCCGAGAGCGCCGAGACGCACGGCTGGCTCCTGGTCGCGACCCAGCGACCGGACAACGTGCGATTCGACCTGGGCTCTCGCGCGCGCGTGCTCCGGCTGGGCCGCCTGCGGAAAGCCGACGCCGTCCAGGTCGCGAATGTGCTGCTCGGCGCCGGCGAGCCCGTCGCCGAGCGCATCGCAGACGAGAGCGAGGGGAACCCGCTCGTGCTGACCGAGCTCGCTCGGAGCCGGCTGCTCTACGGCGTGGACGAAGGCGCGCGCCGCGGACGGGCGAGCGTCGAGACGCTCATGCGGGCGCGCCTGGACCGCGTCGCGCCGCCGACGCGCCGGCTCATCGAGCTGGCCGCGATCATCGGGCGCGAGGTCCGCTTCGAGCTCCTGCACGCGCTCGCGCCGCAAGAAGACCTCGACGCGTGGGCGAGCGTCGGCGTAGGCCTCGGCATCCTCGAGGCGCGTACGGGCGGAGTGCGCTTCTCTCATGCGCTCCTGCAGAGCGCGGTGCTCGCGCTCGTGCCCACCGACGATCAGAAGCGGCTGCACGCGCGCGTCGGCGAGACGCTCGCCACGCTGCCGGACGCGGCGCCGGCCGAGCTCGCACACCACTTCCTCCGTGCGGGCGAGGGAGCGCGCGCGGCCCGCTACGCCTCCGAGGCGGCCGATCGCGCGCTGGCGGCGAGCGCCTACGCGGAGGTGGTGGCGCAGCTCACGACGGCGCTCGAGGCCGGCCCGCGCGGCCCTGCGAGCGCGACGTGCGAGCCCGATGGCATCGGCTCCTCGCTGCGGCCCAGACGCGCATCGGCAACTACGAAGAAGCGGCGCGCGCTTGCCGGGAGGCCATCGCCTCGGGCGGCGGCGATCTGCCCGCCTCGCCCGCCGTCCGGGCGCTCCACGTCACGCGGGGCATGGCGACGCTGATCGGGCGAACGATTCACCTCCGGGAAGGGCACGCGCGCTCGGCGCGCCTCGACGAGCTGGCGCGCGCCTACATCCAGCTCGCGGAGGCCGCGTTCTATCTCGACGACCCCACGCTCTTCTTGCTCGCGCTGCTCCGCTCGCACGACCTCGCGGCGCGCGGTGCGCAGGGCGTGGCCGCCCTCACCTACAGCGGCGCCGGCCTCTTGCTCGGGACCGCCGGCCTGCACCCGCTCGCCCGAACGTGGTTCGCGCGTGCGCGCGCGATCGCGGAGCACGCGCATCACGGATCCGGCGCGGCGCTCGCGACCGTCATCCATCGAGAAGGCGC
Organism: Sandaracinaceae bacterium; assembly: GCA_044223665.1. Classification (GTDB taxonomy): domain Bacteria; phylum Myxococcota_A; class Polyangia; order Polyangiales; family Sandaracinaceae; genus JBBSAT01. The sequence continues at coordinate 6,866 of JBGALT010000116.1, forward strand.
GTTCCTCGTCACGCGAGCGTCGTGGGACGAGTCGCGCGCGCTGCTCCAGCGCGCCGAAGCGCTCTCGACCGATCTCGGAGATCGACGCCAGTGGCAGGAGACCACCACGGTGCTCGGCCTCCACGCCGCGTATCGCGGTGACTTCGCCGCCTCGATCCGGCTCCTCGAGCAGGTCGACGAATCGGGGCGCAAGCACGGCGACACCCAAGCGATGCTCTGGGGCGCGCTGCGCGTGAGCGCCCTCTTGCGCCTCGGCGACGACGAGGCCGCCGCCGCAGCGCTGGAGCGAGCCACGGCGAGCCGCGCCCCGAAGGTGTCGGTGCACGACCAGATCAGCATCGACGGCTTCGAGTCGCTGCTCGACCTCCGCCGCGGCGAGCGCACGCGCGCGGCGCAGAAGGCCCGCCGGGTGATCTCGCTCGTCGGTGCCGTGCAGCTGCGCGGCTACTGGACGTTCCAGGGGCTCGACGCGGCCACCGAGACGATCGCCGAGCTGCTCGCGACCGAGGACGACGCGCCGACGCGCGCGGACCGGGCGCGCGATCTCACCGAGGCCGCGGCGCTCATGGAAGCGTTTCGGCGGGTCTGCCCCTTCGCCGGGCCCACCGCGCTCGCGTGGACGGCGCTGGCCGAGCGCCACGCGGGCCATCGGCGGCGCGCGAGCGAGACGTGGTCCCGCGCGCGGGCGGGCGCTGCGCGCGGAGCTGGCGACCGCCCCGTTCGCGCCGAGCGTGCAGCGCGAGCTCGATCGGCTCGCATGACGTCGCGCCCGAGCACCGACACGGCCTCCGGCGGCGGCTCCGGGCCCTCGGCCGAGGGCGGAGCGAGCCCCGGCATCGTGATCGTCTTCGGCGGCGGCCGCGCCCGCTTCCACGCGATCGCCCTGCGCGCCGGAGAGATCGTCGTGGGGCGCGCGCTGCTCGCGAAGCTCGACGTCGGCGATGCGCGCGTCTCGCAGCGGCACGTGCGCGTGGGCGCCGGCGACGAGGGCTGGCTCGTCGAGGATCTGGGAAGCCGCAACGGGACGTACGTGGACGGCGCCCGGGTCGATCGGCGCTCGTCCGGGACGGGCCCGAGTGTCGTCCGCATCGGCGACACGCTCTTCTTCTGCGTCGACGACGTCACTCCCTACCTCGGCGGAGAGGTCGTCACCCTGGGCTCCACCATCGTCGGCCCCACGCTCGCCGAGGCGTGGCGGCGCATCGAGCGCGCATCGCGGACGGGCGACGTGGTCCACCTGCACGGCGAGACGGGCGTCGGCAAGGAGCTGGCCGCGCGTCACTTCCACGCGTCGGGCCCGCACGCAGCCGGTCCCTTCGTGCCCCTCAACTGCGCCACCGTGCCCGTGTCGCTGGCGGAGCGGATCCTCTTCGGCGTGCGCCGCGGGACGTTCACCGGCGCCGACGCCGACGCCGACGGCGTGCTGCACGCAGCCCATCGAGGCGTGCTCTTCCTCGACGAGGTGCTCGAGCTCGACCCGTCGGTGCAAGCGAAGCTCTTGCGTGCCCTCGAGACCCGCCAGGTCGTCCGCCTGGGAGGCTCGACGCCCACGACGGTGCGCTTCGGTCTCTGCTCGGCGTCCGCGGGACGGATCGACGATGCGGTCGAGCGCGAGGCGTTCCGCCGTGACCTCTTCTATCGAATCGGGCTGCCCACGATCGAGATCGCGCCGCTGCGACGGCGCCGGGAAGAGATCCCGTGGATCATCGAGGTCGTCCTCGGTCAGGCCCAGGCGCCGCCCGCGCGCGCATCGCTGATCGAGCAGGCGCTCTGCCGCGAGTGGCCCGGCAACGTCCGAGAGCTCGTCGCCGAGATCCGTCAGGCCGCGCGGAGCGCCGTCGACGCCGGGGCCGATGGCGTGCGCTCCGCGCACCTGCGGCGCGAGGCGGGGCGAGCACGCGGCGCATCACGCGCCGAGGACGACGAGGCCGAGCGCTCCCGAGCAGCCCTCGAGGCGGAGCGGGGCAACGTCACGGCCGCCGCGCGGCGCCTGGGCGTGCACCGGACGCAGCTGCGCCGAGCGCTCGCGCGGCTCTCGATCGACCCGCGCCCGTACCGACGTCGCTCCTGATCGCGGGCGCTCCCGCATCACCGCGGCTCAACGCGCGGCGAACACCGCGCTCCGGTAGTAGCGGAGCTCGTCGATCGACTCGCGGATGTCGTCCAGCGCGCGGTGCGAGCCCTTCTTCTTGGGTCGCGCCTCGTACTGCGCCGGGTACCAGCGGCGCACGAGCTCCTTCACCGTCGAGACGTCGACGTTGCGGTAGTGCAGGTGCCCTTCCAGCGCCGGCATGTAGCGCGCGAGGAAGAGCCGGTCCTGGTGGATCGAGTTGCCGGCGAGCGGAGCGCTGCGCGAGCCCACGTGCGCGGACACGAACTCCAGCGTCCGGCGCTCGGCCTCGGCGTCGTCGATGGAGGACTGGCGCGCGCGCTCGGTGAGACCGGACTCGCCGTGGTGCTTCTGGTTCCAGTCGTTCATCGCCGCGAGGACCGCCTCGGGCGGGTGCACGACGAGCTCGGGCCCCTCGGCGATCACGTTCAGCTCGCCGTCGGTCACGATGGTGGCGATCTCGAGGATCCGCTCGCGATCCACGTCGAGCCCCGTCATCTCCAGATCCACCCAGACGAGTCGATCGCTCTCCATGCTCCGCCTGCTCCTCGTCGCGCTCGCAGCGCCGCGCCCTAGGGCGCCTGGCACCCGAGCGTCGCCAGCACCGCGCCCTCGATCCCGTAGTTCGTGAGCACCGCCGTCCCGCCCGTGCCCGTGACGACGTCGTAGTCGAGCGGAGGCCCCGAGAGGCCGCCGCTGATCATCGACGGCGGGAACTCGGCGACGACCGCGGAGAGGCTCTCGCTCATGACCAGCACCAGCGCGCCGGCGCCCAGGCCGCGCGCGTCGGTCGCGTCGAAGCGCGTGACGAGCGCGCCGAGGGGCGAAGCATCCAGTCGCAGCGGGAGGCCCGTTCCCTGGCTCGGCGCACCGTGCGGGGTCCCGAGGCCGGAGGCCGAGACGTGGGCGATCTGGTGGTCGAACGCGTCGTGGTAGGCGACGAGGTAGTCGGTCGCGCTCGGCGTGAGCGGGCCGTCGGCCAGCGCGCCCGCCGTCGAGACGGTCGTCCGGGCCGTCCCGTCGGCGGCTGCGAAGAAGGTGAGCTGGGCGGCCGCCGTCGGCACGACCACCGAGTCGCCGAGGCTCGCCACGGCGAGCGTCGCCATCCCGGCGATCGCGGGCGCGATCCGGACCGGCGCGGCCCAGCTCGGGCTCGCCATCCAGCGATCGGTCGCGAGATCGTCCCAGACGACCACGAACGAGCTCCCGACGGCGGCGACGCGCAGCGCGCTCGGTCGCGCGTCGGTCGTCGTGGTGGCGACGAGCACGGCCGTGCCGACGCGGAGCGTGCTCCCGTCCATCGAGAGCGGGTACGCCTCGACGCGCGCCTCCGTGTCGCCGAGGACGGCGACGGCGAGCACGGCCCCGGACGGCGCGGAGGCGAGGTCGGCCAGGAGCGGCGGCTCGCTCGTGACGGGCGTCGCCGGCGAGACCCGTCCCTCGAAGTCCGCCGTGCGCAGACGGAGCCCGGTGGCCGGTGAGACGTCGGTCAGCACCATCACGTCGGCGATCGCGGTCGCCGCGATCTGATCGGAGGACGTGCCGAGGAGCGTCCGGCGCACCGCGGGCGGCGCGCCTTCGTCGATGATCCCGTCACAGTCCTGGTCTCGACCGTCGCAGAGCTCGGCCTGACCGGGCGCGACGAGCGCGTCGGTGTCGTCGCAGTCCTCGCCGCAAGGGGGAGCGCCCACGCCGTCGAAGTCGCCATCGCGGAAGGGCGCGACGACGGTGCACTCGCCGGCGATGCAGCGCACGTCCTCGCACCCGCTGCCCGTGCAGTCCGTGTCGGCGAAGCAGGCGATCGCCGTTCCCGGCGGGATCGGCCCCGGGCTCGTGCCGTTGCCGCAGCCGTCGAACCCGGGCCCGGTGAGCAACGCCACGACCAGGATCGGCGCGGCGGGCGCGAGCAGGCGGGGCAGCGGCGTCATCTCGCCGGAGAGTAGGGCCCGGCGCCGAACAAGTCGATCGCCATTGCCGCCTCTGCCGCCCGCGGAACGGACCGACCCGGGCGCTCGCGCAGACGCTATCCTGAGCGGCCGATGGGCCTCTTGGCGCGGGTGCGGCGGACGATCCGCGAGCGGGAGCTCTTCGAGCGGGGCCAGACGATCGTGGTCGCGACCTCGGGCGGTCCGGACTCGACGGCGATGCTCTCCGTGCTGGCCCGCCTGGCCCCCGAGCTCGACGTGCGGCCGATCGCGGCGGGGATCGACCACGGCCTGCGGGCCGAGGCCCAGCAGGAGCTCGACCTCGTCGCCGGGCTCGCGGGCGCGATCGCGGTCCCGTTCGAGCGAGAGCGGATCGCCGTCCCGCCGGGAGAGGGCGTGCAGGCGAGGGCACGGCAGGCGCGGTACGCGGCGCTCGCGGCGATCGCGGCGCGCCATGGGGCCGCGCGCATCGCGGTAGGGCACACGCGCGACGACCAGGCCGAGACGGTGCTCGCCCGGATCCTGCGAGGCGGATCGCTCCGCGGGATCGGGGCGATCGCGCCTCGGCGCGCGGACGGTGTGGTGCGGCCGCTCATCGACGCCACGCGGGAAGAAGTCCGCACCTACCTCGCCGACCACGACCTACGCTTCGCGGAAGACCCGTCCAATCCCGATCCGCGCTTCGAACGCGCGCGCATCCGCGGCCAGGTGCTGCCGGCGCTGATGGCCGAGGATCCCGACGCCGCCGCCCACCTCGCGTTCCTCGCCGACGAGGCCCGGGACGCGGAAGAGGCCTTGGCCGCGTGGGCCGGGAGGCTGCTGGCCGACGCCACGACGCCCCGCGGCATCTCGCTCACCGTGCTCGGGCGCGCGCCGACGGCCGTCGCGCTGCGGGCCCTGCGAGAAGCGCTGGGTGGCCCCGCCCTCGGGCGTGCGCACCTTGCGAGCATGCGGCGTTGGCTCGAGGAACCTCGGGAAGCGTCCGAGGTCAGGCTGCCGGGCGGGCGCACCGCTCGGATCGAGGGGGGTGCCGTCGTGCTCTCCCCTCCCCCCGGCGAGGAACCGCGTGAAGAAGCATGAAAACACGGCGGGTCCGCGTGCGGGATCGTTGATGCTCCCCACCCGTCGTGCTTAACTTTCATCGGCCCGGAGAAGGCTCACCGCCTCCTCCGTGTCCCGAGGTCAGTCCGCCTCCCGAGGTCCGAAGTGAAGCAGAGCCACAAGACCCTCCTCCTCTGGCTGCTCCTCATCGTGATGATGATGGCCATCTACTCGCTGATCGCCGAGCCACCGGCCGCGCGCGAGGTGGCGTTCAGCGACTTCGTCGCGGACGTCCGTGGTGGCCACGTCGACCAAGTCGAGGTGACGGCCCGAGGGACGGGCGAGGCCGACTTCACGTACTACCACACCGACGGTGACCGCCGGGAGATGCGCACGACGGTGGGCATCGTGGGCGAGGACCTCAACCAGGAGCTGCTCGAGCACAACGTCCGTGTCACGTACCTCTCCGCCGACCAGCACAGCTGGGCCATCTACCTGTGGACCTGGATCCCGACGATCCTGGTGATCGGCCTCTTCGTCCTCTTCATGCGCCAGATGCAGGCGTCCGGCGGCCGGGCGATGAGCTTCGGCAAGTCGCGCGCGCGCTTGCTCAACGAGTCGCAGAACAAGGTCACCTTCGCCGACGTCGCGGGCATCGACGAGGCCAAGGACGACTGCGAAGAGATCATCGCGTTCCTCAAGGACCCGAAGAAGTTCCAGCGCCTCGGCGGCCGCATCCCGAAGGGTGTGCTGCTCATGGGCCCGCCCGGCACCGGCAAGACGCTCCTCGCGCGCGCCATCGCCGGCGAGGCGGGCGTTCCCTTCTTCAGCATCTCCGGCTCGGACTTCGTCGAGATGTTCGTGGGCGTCGGCGCGAGCCGCGTCCGCGATCTCTTCGAGCAGGGCAAGAAGCACGCGCCCTGCATCATCTTCATCGACGAGATCGACGCCGTCGGCCGGCACCGCGGCAGCGGCCTCGGCGGCGGTCACGACGAGCGCGAGCAGACGCTGAACCAGCTCCTCGTGGAGATGGACGGCTTCGAGGCGAACGAGGGCGTCATCATCATCGCGGCGACGAACCGCCCCGACGTGCTCGATCCCGCCATCCTCCGCCCGGGCCGCTTCGACCGCCGCATCACCGTGCCGGCGCCCGACCTCCGCGGCCGCACCGGGATCCTCCAGGTGCACACGCGCAAGGTCCCGCTCGGCGACGACGTGGAGCTCGAGCGCATCGCGCGCGGCACCCCGGGCTTCTCGGGCGCCGACCTCGAGAACATCGTGAACGAGGCGGCCCTGCTCGCCGCGCGCCAGGACAAGGACGCCGTGACGATGGCGGACTTCGAGATGGCGAAGGACAAGGTCTCGATGGGCGCCGAGCGTCGCTCGGCCGTCATCAGCGACCACCAGAAGAAGGTCACGGCGTGGCACGAGGCCGGCCACGCGCTCGTCGGCTGGCTCACGCCCGGCCACGACCCGGTGAACAAGGTCACGATCATCCCGCGCGGCCAGGCGCTCGGCGTCACGATGTACCTGCCGGTCGAGGATCGCGTCGGCTACTCGCGCGAGGAAGCGCTCGCGCGGATCGCGTCGGCGCTCGGTGGCCGCATCGCGGAAGAGCTGAAGTTCGGCACCATCACCAGCGGCGCCTCGAGCGACCTGCAGGCCGTGGCCGGCCGCGCCGATGAATGGTCACCGAGTGGGGCATGAGCGAGAAGCTCGGGCCGCTCGCGTACAGCGGCGAGCTTGGCAACCATGCTCCTGGGCGGTGCGCCGGAAGAACTACTCGGAGCGCACCTCGCGCCAGATCGACGCCGAGGTGAAGAGCATCGTGAACGCGCAGTACGCGTACGCGAAGCCTCGAAGAGAACCCGCGGTAAACCGATCGCATCTCGCCGAGGCGAGCGCTTCGAGGCGCAGGAACTGCTCGATCAGGTCGAGCTCGCGGCGTGCATCGAGGGCACGGGGCTCCCGCAGCGCGAGAAGATCATCATCCCGCGTTACTCGGAGAAGGCAGCGAAGGCGAAGGAGAAGCGGAAGACGAGCATCTTCCAGCCGCGCCCGCGCGAGGTCCCCACGGGGAGCTGAGCGTCCCGGCCGCGCCCCGCGAACCGCGGGCGCGGCCGCAGACGAGCTGGCCGGACGGCCTCGAGCGATGTGGAAGGTCGTGGGGGCGTGCACGATGGAGATCACAAGCCAGCGGCTCCGCCGCGCGCCACTACCTGGGCGCGGGGCTGATCGTCGAGAAGAAGGGCCAGCCTTCGCCGACGGCCGCGGAGATGGCGTCGCGCGCCAAGCGGGCCGCGCTCAAGCCCTCCTGGGGCCGAGGTCAGGGCGTGCTCAACGTCGCCCGGCTCGTTCAGCGACGGCAGACTACCTCGACCGCGACGCGGCCGTCGAGCGCGCGAAGGCGATGCTCGCGCAGGGCGCGGCGGTCATCGACGTCGGCGCGGCGTCCTCGAGGCCACGTGGCGCGACGGCCGCGGTGAAGGGCCGCGCGCGTCGCGCCCGAGGTAGTGGTGGCCCGCGCGCTGCCGGTGATCAGGTCATCGCGCGCGAGCTCGGGGCCTGCGTGTCGATCAGCACCGCCACGCCCGCCACGGCCGAGGCGGCGCTGCGCGCCGGGGCGCGCATCGTGAACGACGTGTCCATGGGCGCCGACCCGGCGCTGCTGCGCGTGGTCGCCTCGCACGACGCCGAGCTGGTGCTCATGCACACGCGCGAGGACGGCGCCGTCACGCCCCGCACGACGCGCTACCGCGACGTCGTGACCGACGTGATCCGCGAGCTCGGCGACGCGATCGTGCGCGCCGAGCTGGCGGGAATCCCGCGCGCGCGGCTCTGGATCGACCCGGGCCTGGGGTTCGCGAAGACGCCCGAGCAGTCGGCCCTCGTGCTCGCGCGGTGTCGCGAGCTCGCGGCGCTCGAGACCCGCGTGCTCGTCGGCGCCTCGCGCAAGGCCTTCCTCGGGATGCTGGTCGAGCGGGGCGGAAAGCGTCCCGAGGCATCGGAGCGGCTCGGGGCCAGCGTGGCCGCGGCCATCGTGGCGGCCCGTGCCGGCGCCCGCGCGGTGCGCGTGCACGACGTGATCGAGACGCGACAGGCGCTCGACGTGATCGGCCGCCTGGAGCCGCGCCATGCGTGAGCTCCTCGAGCTCCTGCCGCGCCTGCACGGCCTCTTCGCCGAGGGCGTGCTGCGCTGGCTCGCCGACGGCATCGACGTCTTCCTCGTCGCCTACCTCGTCTATCGCGTGCTCCTGCTCGTACGCGGCACGCGGGCGATGCAGATGGCACAGGGCCTCGGGCTCGTCTTCGTCGTCTACCAGCTCGCACGCATCATCGGCCTGGTCACGCTCTACACGATGCTCGACTCGCTGCTCACCTACGTGGTGCTGCTGGTCGTGGTGCTCTTCCAGAACGACATCCGCCGCGTGCTGGCCCGCGTGGGCACGCAGCCCTTCTTCCGCGGGGCCGCCCAGCAGCGGGAGGTGCTCGCCATCGAAGAGGTGGTGAAGGCGGCCGCGGTCATGTCGCAGCACAAGATCGGCGCGCTGATCGTGTTCGAGCGCGACGCGTCGCTCGACGAGTTCGTGCAGCAAGAGGGCACGACGCTCGATGCGCGCGTGAGCAAGGAGCTCCTGCTCTCGCTCTTCGTGGCGAGCGCCGACAACCCGAACCACGACGGCGCGGTCCTGATCCGCGACGGGCGCCTCTGGCAGGCCGGCGTGTTTCTCCCCATCGCCGGGTCGCCGAAGCTCGATCGCTCGCTCGGGACGCGCCATCGCGCCGCCATCGGCATCTCGGAGGAGACCGATGCCGTCGTCGTGGTGGTCTCCGAAGAGCGCGGCTCGATCAGCCTCTGCTTCAACGGCAACATGGCGCGCGAGCTCGATCCCGGATCGCTGCGTCAGGCCCTGCTGGGGCTCTTCCAGGGGACGCGCAAGCGCCGGGCGGCCGAGCCCTCGGGCAAGTTCGCCTCGGGCGCGACCTCGAGCCGGAAGAGCACCGGGCCCGTGAGCCTGCCGCCGCCGCCGCTCGGCGAAGGCGCCCGCACCAGCACGCCGCCGCCCTCCGGCGCCCCGGTCGTGCTCGCCGAGCGGTCGAAGGCCGAGGAGAGCACGCCGTGACGGTCGCCGTGCCGCCGAGGGAAGCCGTGCCGGCGAGCGAGGCCGTCCCGTCGAGCGAGGAGCGCCGTGCCGAATCGCGTTGAGCCGACGCCCGCCGGCACGCTGAAGGCGATGCTCACCGAGAACGTCGCGCTCAAGGCGTGGTCGCTCGTGATCGCGGTGCTGCTCTTCTCCGTCATCCGCGGGGCGGAGGACGCGCAGCGCTCGGTGCTCGTCGACGTGGTCGCCGTGCTCCCGAGCCCGGCCGAGCCGCGCATCCTCACCAGCGATCTTCCCGCGAAGGTCCGTCTCACGCTGCGCGGCAGCCGCTCGCTCCTCAACTCGGTGCGCACCGACGACCTCGGCCCGATCCAGCTCGATCTCTCCGAGACGCGCGCCAGCGTCTTCTACTTCGATCCGGAGCAGTTCGCGGTGCCGGCGGGCGTCGAGGTCACGCAGGTCTCGCCAGACAACGTCCCGCTCACGTGGGCCGAGCGCGCCGAGCGCACGCTGCCGGTAGCGCCGCGCCTCGATGGCCGGCCGCCGGCGGGGCTCATGATCGTCGGGGAGCCGACGGTGCGCCCGTCGACCGTGACCCTGCGCGGGCCGGAAGCGGACCTCGCGACGATCGAGCGCGTCTCGACCGAGCCGATCGCCGCCGCGACGCTGAGCGAAGGACGCATCGAGCGGCGCGTCGCGCTCACGCGCCTCGGTACGCACGTGGAGCTGCAGGGCGAAGACCACGTCACCGTGGTGATCGACGTGGCGCCGGAGATCGCCGAGCGCGGCGTTCCGCGCCTCGAGGTGGCCGTCGTCGGCGGAACGCTGCGGGAGGTGCGCCCGGCGCGCGTGCGCGTGACGCTGCGGGGCCCGCCGGAGCGACTCGACGCCATCGACGCGCCGTCCATCGTGCCCTACGTCGACGCGAGCGCGATCGACCCAGCCGGCGGCGCACAGTCGGTGATCGTCCGCGTCCGCGGCATCCCCGACGGCGTGGAGCTGGGCGGCGTCGATCCCGAAGAAGTGCTCGCGACGCCCTTGCCTCCGGCCGGCCCACATCCGCACTGACGGGCCTCTCGAGCCCGCGGGCGCAGGGGACGGATGACCAGTGGCCGGGGGCCGACTGTGAGGGGGCACACCGCGCGAGCCCTCGCGCCCCTCGCGGCCACCCCGTCCGCGCGAAGGACGGACGTGGCTTGGAGCGGTCTGCTCCACGCGACCCGAGCGCAGACGAGAAAGACCGAGGTCGAGATGGCGAAGGGGACGGAGACGAAGGCAGCGGTCGCAGCGACCGACGAGGACCAGGCCAAGAAGGAGCGCAAGCGCCTGAAGAAGGAGCGCAAGGCCAAGGAGAAGGCCGAGCGCGAGACCGCCAAGCTGAACGGCGCTGCCGCAGCGGCGGACGAGAAGAAGGCTCGCCCCCCGCTCTCGGACAAGAAGTACGAGAAGGAGCTCAAGCGCCTGCAAGTGGAGCTCGTGAAGCTCCAGTTCTGGGTCAAGCACAAGGGCCTGAAGGTCGTGCTGATCTTCGAGGGCCGCGACGCCGCCGGCAAGGGCGGCACCATCAAGCGCATCACCGAGGGCATGAACCCCCGCGGCTGCCGCGTGGTCGCGCTCGCGACGCCATCCGATCGCGAGAAGACCCAGTGGTACTTCCAGCGCTACGTCGCGCACCTGCCGAGCGCGGGCGAGATCGTGATCTTCGACCGCAGCTGGTACAACCGCGCCGGCGTCGAACGCGTGATGGGCTTCTGCAGCGACGCCGAGCACGCGGAGTTCATGCGCGCCTGCCCCGAGTTCGAGCGGATGCTCGTGCGCAGCGGGATCGTGCTGCTGAAGTACTGGTTCTCGGTGAGCGACGACGAGCAGGAGCGCCGCTTCGTCGCGCGCCTGCGCGATCCGATGAAGCGCTGGAAGTTCAGCCCGATGGACGTGGAGTCTCGCGACCGCTGGGTCGAGTACTCGAAGGCCAAGGACGAGATGCTCGTCCACACGAACATCCCCGAGGCCCCCTGGTTCACGGTGGACTCGGACGACAAGGAGCGCGCACGCCTCAACTGCATGCGCCACATCCTCGTGAAGGTGCCCTACGAGGAGCTGCCGCCCGACACGGTCGAGCTCACGCCGCGCAAGCCCGCCGGCAGCTACGTGCGCCCGCCGCGCTCCGAGCAGTTCTACGTGCCGCAGTATTACTGAGTGCCGCAGAACTACGGACGAGCCGCGGCTCTACTGACGAGCCGCGGCTCCACGACACGCCTTCATCGGCAGATGCCGCAGTCCGACGTCGTGTAGTAGGCCCACCCCGAGTGGTCCATGCCATCACCGTAGTCGTGCCAGCGGAGGGCGAGCCACACCTCGCCGCCGCTGGCGACGAGCGACACATCGCCTAGAGCGGATCCCTCGAAGCTCAGCGGGGTGTCCCGCCAGGAGCCGGGCGTCCCCACCATGAACCGTGGGTAGGCGAAGATGTACCGTGTCCCGTCGGTATCGACGGTCAGCCCCACTCCGCCGCCCGCCTCCGCGACGAGGGTCTCGCCGGCCGTCGTCATGCCCGTCGCTGCGATGTCGACGTAGTAGACGCTCGAGGTCGACGAGAAGTCCTGCGCGACGAACGCGAAGCCGACCCGTCCGTCGGGCAGTCGCGCGCCTGCCGCCACGGGGGTGTTCGTGGTGTGGACCGCGTTCCACACGGTCGTCCAGGCCGACGTCGTGCCCCGCATCACCGCGAGCGCGCGGCTGCCGGCGTCGCGGAGCACCACGGGCGCGCCGCTGCTCTGGACGGCGAACGCCAAGGCGAGCCCACCGACGCGCGGCGCGACGAGGGACCAGGAGCCGCTCGCGCCGCGACGGCGCACCTCGTGCTCGAACGTGCCCTGCGTCAAGGCCACGACGGCGCCCGCAGCGTCCACCGTCAGCATCGGCGCGTTGCTGGGTGCGAGCGCCGCGCTGGGAGTCTCGGTCACGGGGACCGGCGTCGCGCTCAGCGCGAAGCGCTCGACGACCGCGGCGCTCGTGTCGGAGGAGAGGCTCACGTAGCCGACGCCGCTGCCGTCGATCACGAACCCGCCCGAGCTTCTCGACTCGGGAAGGGAGAACGTCGGCGCATCCCAGCCCGAGCCGTTCCAGCGATGGAGCCTCATCACGCTTCCGGTCGTGACGAGCGCCCAGGTCTCCCCGCTCGGCGCGCGTGCCACGCGGGTCCGAGCGACGCCCCAGCCCGGAACCGCGGAAGGCTCGCCCGGTACGAGCTCCCCGCTGGCCCCGTGCGAGCAGCAGAGGCCCGTCGCCGGACAGATCGAGGCGTTGCCGAAGCAATACGCGCCGCACGCGAGCGGGGTCCCGGTGCACGCGGGCACGCCGTAGGGCGACGAGGGGCAGGGCGTGCACGACGAGCCGCACGTGCTCGGGTCGGTGTCGTCCGCGCAGACGTCGCCGCACGCGTGGCGGCCGGACGCGCACCGGATGCCGCACGCGCCCGCCTCGCAGACCGGAGTCCCGCCGGCACGCGTGGGACAGACCGTGCACGAGGCGCCGCACGCGCTCGCGTCGTCGTCGGCGACGCAAGCCCCGCCGCAGCGGTGGTAGCCGGCATCGCACGCGGCGCCGCAAGCACCCGCGCTGCAGATCGGACTTCCGGTGCGCGACGGGCGGGCACACGCGGCAGGCCTCGCCGCAGTTCGCGGCGTCGTCGGCCGTGGCGCAGAGGCTCGCGCAGAGATGTCGATCGGAGGGGCACGAGCGCACGCACGCGGCGCCCGAGCAGCTCGCCGTTCCGCCGCTCGGCGCGGCGCAGGCCTGACAGACACCCGCGCACGCAGTCTGGAGCGGGTCGTCACAACGCAGCAGGACGAGCACGTCTCGCTCGGCGCGATGCCCTCCGTTGTCCACGAACGAGGCGCGCATGGGCCGAGCCTGGCCGCCGGAGGGGACGGTGATCGGGCTGACCGCGCTCACGTCGGTCCAGTTCGTCGAGAGCTCGAAGCTGCCCGGGCCGATCGCCGTGAAGAGCCCGTACACCGCACCGCTCGCGGGATCGACGAGCGTGCCACCGACGATGTCCGATGCCCCGTCGGGGTCGGTGAGCAGCGCGTCCACGCGCAGCGTGCCCGAGCCCGGCGAGAGGTAGGTGGGGCTGGTCGTGAGCGACAGGAAGCTCGGCCCCGCGGGCTCGCTCACCGAGCAGCGTCCGTTGGCCTCGCACGTGCCGCGCGAGCACGTCCCGCAGCTCGCGCCGCAGCTCGGATCGATCCCGCACTCGCGCGCGGTGCAATCGGGCACGCACGCGTCGACGGTGACGCGCGCATCCTCGAGCCCGCCGCCGTCCTCGATCGCGCCGCCGTCGAGCGCGGTCGCGTCGAGCACGCCGGCGTCGGCCCCGGAGTCGCCCTCGACCGAGCCGTCCGGCGCGAGATGGGCGCCGTCGACGAGCGCGCCATCGGTGGCGACGCCCTCGGGTGCGCAGCCGACGAGCAGGCAGACCCACAACCATCCCCGACGCGAATTCATCGCGCGGGGATGCCCTGGCCATACCGATCCCACCACTAAAGCGGCGCTTAAACCGGGAGCCGGACCGAGGCCGCGGCTCTCCCGCGAGGCCGCGGCTCTCCCGATCCCGCGCCGCGGCTCTCCCGCCAGGCCGCGGCTCTCCCGCGAGGCCGCGGCTCTCCCGCGAGGCCGCGGCTCTCCCGCGAGGCCGCGGCTCTCCCGATCCCGCGCCGCGCCCGCGCTCTCAGGCCGCGGCGGCCTTGCGCTTCTTCTGCTTGGCGCCTTCGGGGGCGGCCTCGCCGGCCTCCTCGAGCGTCTTGAAGAACGCACGCTCGAGCGTCTGCACGAGCGGAGCGAGGTGGCGGAGCTGGTGGCCGCCGTTCACCGCGGCGCGGAGGATGTCGTCGGCGCCCTTGCCCTTGGAGGCACGGACCTCGAGCGAGCTGCCGTCCCGCTTCACGATGAAGCCCGACTCCTCGAGCGTCTTCTGCAGGCTCTCCGGGCTGCCCTTGCAGCGCACCTCGTACATGCCCTCTTCGGGTGAGACGAGCGGAGCGAGCTCGCCCGCATAGAGCACCTTGCCGCCCGCGACGACGACGACCTGGTCGCACGTCTTCTCGACGTCCGGGAGGATGTGCGTCGACAGGATCACGCTCGCGCCCGTGCGCCGCGGGATGTCGAGCACCAGCGCGAGCATCTCGTCGCGGCCCGCCGGATCGAGGCCGCTCGTGGGCTCGTCGAGCAGCAGCAGCTTCGGGTCCCCGACCAGCGCCTGCGCCAGGCGCGCGCGCTGGCGCATGCCGGTCGAGTACGAGCCGAGCCGGCGGTAGCGCGCCTCGCCGAGGCCCACGTAGTGCAGCACCTGGTGGGCGCGCCCCGTGGCTTCGCTGCGGGGCAGCCCGCAGAGCTCGCCGGCGAGCGTGACGAACTGGAGCGCCGTCAGCTCCGGCAGCACCGAGTCGCCCTCGGGCATGTAGCCGATGCGCGAGCGCACCTCGAAGGGCTCGCGGCTCGCGTCGTGGTCGAAGACCTTCACGGTCCCGTGATCCGGCTTCAGCAGCCCGAGCAGCGACTTCAGCAGCGTGCTCTTGCCCGCACCGTTGGGACCCAGCAGCCCGATGCGCCCCGGCTCGAGCGTGAGCGAGACGTCCTTGAGCGCGCGGAGCTCGCCGTAGCGCTTCTCCAAGCCTTCGATCTCGATGAGCGGCACGGGCGCGAAGGTACGCGGCGGCCCGCGGCGTGTCGAGCCGGCTCAATTGCGCCCCGCAAGTTCGGGGACAGGTTGGGCTCCGAGCTTGCGGGGCGCTGGACGTGCGGGAGGGAGCCCGAGGGAGGGCCCGCGGCCCTTCCTCGGTGGGAGCTCGCGGGGAGGGCACGAGCTTGCGCACGCAAGCGCAGTGGCCTCTCCGCGAGTACCGGTCCCCGCCGTCGT
The DNA here is from genome assembly GCA_044223665.1 of Sandaracinaceae bacterium. Taxonomy (GTDB): domain Bacteria; phylum Myxococcota_A; class Polyangia; order Polyangiales; family Sandaracinaceae; genus JBBSAT01. The sequence goes on from JBGALT010000116.1 coordinate 21,962, forward strand.
TGTTCGTGGGCAGACCTGCCCACGAACAACGGGGAACGGTACACAGCGCGGGCGTAGCCCGCAGCCCAACGACATCGGCGCCGCAGCGCGGCGCGCGGTCTCGGAAGCACGCCGTGGCGATCCAGCGCTGCCGCAGCTCGGCTGGCGCACGACGCGCGAGTTGCCAACCAGCATCGTCCCAATCGTCGCGCACCGCGACGATTCTGGGACGTAGTAGATCAGCCGCCGAGCACCATCATCGGCTCGCGCGCGATGCAGATCCGGCCCTCGCCCTCGCTCTTGGCGCGCAGGAGCGCCCGATCGGCCGCGCGCAGCAGCATGTCGCGCGTCTGGATCCCGGGGGACGGGAAGAGCGAGATGCCGACCGAGACCGTCGCGCGGACGCCGCCCGTGCCGCCGTCGATGGGCTTGTCCGCCACCGCCCGGGCGATCCGCTGGGCCACGGTCGCGGCACCGCTCAGGTGCGTCGACGGCAAGAGCGCGACGAACTCCTCGCCGCCGTAGCGCGTGAGCACGTCGATCTCGCGGACCGCGCCGCGCAGGCGTGCGCCGATCTCCTTGAGCACCGCGTCGCCCGCCTCGTGGCCGTGTCGCTCGTTGATCGCGCGCAGGTGATCCACGTCCGCGAACGCGACCGCGAGCGGCTCGTGGTGGCGCTCGGCCCGCTTCCACTCTTCGGCCAGGCGCGTCTGCAGGTAGCGCACGTTGTAGAGGCCCGTGAGCTCGTCGACGATGCTCGTCTCGCGCAGCTTGTCGCGCTGCGCGCTCATCGCATCGAAGCTCTTCTTGAGGCGCACGAAGCTCGCCACGCGCAGGAGCAGCTCCCGCTGATCGAAGGGCTTGGCGAGGTAGTCGTCGGCGCCGATGCGCAGGCCCTCGAGACGGCTGTCAGGGTCGGTGCGCGAGGTGACGAGCACGATGGGCAGGAACACGCCCGTCGCCTTCAGCAGGCGGCAGCACTCGATGCCGGAGAGGCCCTCGAGCACGACGTCCAAGAGGACGAGATCGAGCTCCTTGCGCTGGTGCATCTCGAGCACGCGCCCTGCCCCCTCGAGGGCATGCACCGTGTACCCCTCGGCGCGCAAGAGGGCCGCCACGCGCTCGCGCTGCACCTTGTCGTCGTCGACGACGGCGACGCGACCGAGCGAGAGGGGCGGAGAGGACGCCATCCTCGACATGGATAGCGCAGAACCACCCTCGCGCACCGGTTGACGTGGGTCCGAGAACCTCGCAGGTTCGCCCCGTGGGTGAAGCGCGGAAGAAGAACAAGCGTGGCGGTGGCGCTCCTCGACCGCAGCGACCCTCGAGCGCGAGCAGCGCATCGGCCGAGCCCGACACGAGCGCGTCCACCCCGCCGGCGGACACGCGCCGTCCGATGACGAGCGCGAGCCCCGCGCGCATCGGCGCGGTCGCGCTGCTGATCGTCGTCTTCTCGTTCGGCACGATCTGGTGGCGCACCCACGGCCAGGCGACGAGCGAGCCCGAGCACGGCTCCACGACGGAGCCAGGCAGTCACGACGGCGGCAGCGCGCCGCCTCCGACCAAGCACACGACGAGCCGCCCCGAGGCGCTCCGTGTGCACGTCCTGGCGACGCATCCCCACGATGCCGACGCCTTCACCCAGGGCCTGCAGTGGATCGACGGCCAGCTCTACGAGGGCACGGGCCTCGAGGGTCGCTCGCAGCTGCGCCGCATCCACTTCCCCGACTGGACCGTGGAGCAGCACGTGGATCTGCCGCGCGAGGTCTTCGGCGAGGGCATCGCGGTGGTCGGCGACCGCATCTTCGAGATCACGTGGCGCGAGGGGATCGCGTACGTGTGGAACCGCGCGACCTTCGAGCGCGTCGGCCAGTTCGAGTACGAGGGCGAGGGCTGGGGCCTCTGCTACGACGGCACGCACCTCGTGATGAGCGACGGCTCCGACCAGCTCTTCTTCCGCGACCCCGCCACCTTCGAGGTCGTACGCCGCGTGCGCGTGCGCCGCGCGGGCCATCCGGTCGATCAGCTGAACGAGCTCGAGTGCGTGGACGGCGTCGTCTACGCGAACATCTGGCAGACGGACACGATCGCGCGGATCGATCCCACGAGCGGCCGCGTCACCGGCTGGATCGACGCGCGGAACCTGTTGACCGAGGACGAGCAGGCAGAGGCCGACGTGCTGAACGGCATCACGTACCTGCCCGACAGCCACCGGTTCTTGATCACCGGCAAGCTCTGGCCGCACAGCTACGAAGTGGAGTTCGTGCCGGTCGAGGACCACGCCTCGGGCCACTGACGGCGTGGATCACGTGGGGCTGCGGGCAGCCCCTCGGGGTGAGCAACGGCAAGAGAGACGCGATCGAGCGTCGCGACCGCCGCTGTGACGCGCGGGTGGCGCGACGCCCCCGCCCGCGCGTGCAAACCTTCTCCTCGTGAGCCGAGGATACGCGCGCGCCTCGCTGACGATCGCGGGCCTGGCTCTCGCGGGCTGCGTGGGCGGGTCGGTCGATCGGGGCGACGTCGGAATTCGCGTCCCGGACTCGGGAGCCGACGCCGCCGCCATGGACGCGGGGGCCGCGCCGTACGATGCGGGCCCCGACGCGTACGTCTCTCCGTGGCGGCCGCCGGCGTTCGAGCCTCACCTCGTCGAGTCGCATCCCGAGGTCGTCTGCCAGCCGCTCGACCTCGGCTTCGATACGCCCGTGCGCGAGCCCGCGCAGCCCGGGGACGTCCGGTGGGTCTACGAGATCGACCAAGACGCCGGCCTTCGGGATCTCCTTCGGCGGACCGGGTCGACCTCCACCCAGATCGAGGACGACGGGCTCACCGGGACGACGACTGGTGGCGTCTCGTTTCACGTCGGACCGAACGCAGAGGTCGGCATCACCAGCACGGGGACTGTCGCCTTCGTCACGCCGGCGCAGCCGCGCGCGCGTGGGCCCTCGGTGCGACTCGACCGCCGCCAGGCGTTCCTTTCGCTCGAGGAGACTGGCCCGTACGCGTTCCGCATCCGCGTGCCCGGCTCCACCGATCCCGCAGTCCTCGTTCGCATGCCCGACAGCCTCGAAGGAAGTCCCACCGACGTTCCTCGCGTGAACGACGCTCGGCCCATCGTCTTCGCGCAGACCGGCGTGGTCGTGTGGCTCGCGCGCTCCGGTCTTCTCGCGAGCAGCTGCCTGAGCGACGGCCAGCTGCGCTGGGCGCTGGCGTTCGACGACCCCGAGGACATGCCGGACTATCCACCGGTGATGGGAGGGCTCGCCGACGGGAGCACCGTGCTCGAGGCTCGGCCAGGGCATCTCGTTCGCGTCGCCGCCGACGGCTCGGTCATGCTCTCGCGCTACGAGGACGGCTACCGCTTCAGCAGTGTCACCGATCATTGCGGCGTGCTCGCCAGCACACTGATCAACGACCACTACCGCCAGCAGTGGTGGGCGCTCGACACGTTCGAGGCGGGCCCCTCGTTCCCGTTCGCCGACGATCCTCGCCGCGTCGATGCCATCACGTGGGCGATCTCCGTGCTCTCGGACTGTCGCCAGGTGACGGCGCGGATCATGCCCGATGCGACCGAGCGACTCGTCGCCTGGAGAGAGGCGGGCACGTGGTCCGGGGCGCTGCCCGATGTCGGCGGCCAGCACCAGCGCATGGCATGGCCCTCCGTCGCGCTCGCGAACGGCGCCGCACTGCTGATCGCCGTCACCGACCACCTCGTGCTCACGCTCATCGAGGCCGACGGAACGACGCGCTGGAGCCGCGACTACCCGGACACCGAGGTCTCCGACATCACCGTTCCTGAGGGGAACGGCGGCGCGCTCCTCACGCCCGACGGCACGCTGTACGTCATGATGCGTCGCGCGGGCGGGCCCGGCGGGCACTACCTGATGGCGATCGAGATCGGAGACGTCCCCGCGGACATCGTCGTCAGCACCGGCTGGGGCGGCCTCGGCCTGAACTGGGCGCGCACGTCGTCGCCGTTGCCGCCCTGAGCGGGCTCGCGACGCCGTCGCGCTGCGCAACTCGTGCACCGTGCGCACGGGGTTGCGCAGCGCTGGCGACCACTCAGGTGCAGCTCGTCGCGCCGGTGAAGGCGCGCGCGCTCGTATCGCCACTGCACTGGACGGTGCAGGCCGTGGCGCCGGCGTCGCACGTCAGGCTGCACGTCGAGGTGCACTCGAAGACGCAGCTCGACTCGGACCCACATGTCGCGGTGCTGCCCTCGCCCATCGTCACGCTGCAGTCCGCCCCGTCGCGGCACGCGTACGAGACGCTCGCGCCGGCCGTGACGTCGCAGCTCGCCATCTCGCAGCTCGAGCTCGAGCTGTCACCCACGGTCACCATGCAGCGTGAGCCGGGGTGACAGTCGATGCTGCAATCGGTGCACGTTCCCGTGCAGACCGACCCCGTCATGCACTCCACCCGGCCCGCGGTCGTCGGCAGCGTGCAGGCGAACCCCGCGGCGCACGACACCGAGGTGCCCGTCACCGTGCAGCCCGGTCCAGGGCAGGCGCTCGCGGTCACGCCGCCGTCTCCCGCTGGCGCAGCGCCACCACCGCAGCCCACGAACGACACGGCCGCACACATCCCGAGAGCGCGAAGCATCCAGCGCATGGTCCACCTTTTTTCGAAGAAGAGACGCCGCCCGCTCGACTTCTGGTCGAGACGCGGCCCGCCGCCGACCCTGCACGACGCGCGCCAGTTCCCCGGTGTAGCGTGGTGCTGCTGGGAGCGCCTCGTAGGGAGGTGTCGGACGCCGCGAGAAGTCGCCGCTTGCGCACAGTGATCGCGACGCTCGAAACACCGCGGCGCGACACCTCTCGCAGCCCTCTCCCGGTCGCGCGGGCGAGGGACTCTTTGTCTCCGCACAGCGGCCGCCGAGCAGACCGGGTGCGCGAGGGCAGAGCCCTCGCCCGCTCGCCGAAGCG
>JBGALT010000117.1:0-25745 GCA_044223665.1 Sandaracinaceae bacterium
CCAAGGAGCACGGCACCGACTTCCTGATGGACAACCGCCACCTCTGGCTGCGCAGCAAGCGCCAGCACGCGATCCTGCGCGTGCGCGCCGAGATCATCGCGTCCATCCGCGACTACTTCGACTCGCACGACATCACGCTCGTCTATGCGCCGATCTTCACGCCGAACGCGTGCGAGGGCACGAGCACACTCTTCTCCACCGAGTACCACGGCGAGCCCGCGTACCTGACGCAGAGCGGGCAGCTCTACATGGAGGCGGCCGCGGCCGCGCTCGGCAAGGTGTACTGCTTCGGACCCACGTTCCGCGCCGAGAAGAGCAAGACGCGCCGCCACCTCGCCGAGTTCTGGATGGTCGAGCCCGAGGTCGCGTTCATGGACCTCGAGGGCGACATGGCCCTCGCCGAGGACTTCCTCGCGTCGATCGTCGCGCGCGTCCTCGACAAGCGCCGCAAGGAGCTCGAGGTCCTCGAGCGCGACGTCAAGCCGCTCGAGAGCGTGAAGACGCCCTTCCCGCGGATCACGTATCGCGAGGCGATCGAGACGCTGCAGAAGGCCGGGCATCCGGCGAAGTTCGGCGACGACTTCGGTGGTGACGAGGAGACCGTGATCTCGCAGGGGTTCGATCGGCCCGTGATGGTCCATCGCTATCCGATCGAGATGAAGGCCTTCTACTTCAAGCGCGATCCGCAGGACCCGCAGCTCGCGCTCAACGTCGACGTGCTCGCGCCCGAGGGCTACGGCGAGATCATCGGCGGCGGGCAGCGCGAGGACGACCTCGCCACGCTCGAGCACGCGATCGAGACCCACAAGCTGCCGCGCGAGGCCTTCGAGTGGTACCTCGACGTGCGCCGCTACGGCTCGTTCCCGCACGCAGGCTTCGGCCTGGGCGTCGAGCGCACGGTCGCATGGCTCTGCGGCCTGCCGCACGTGCGCGAGACCATCCCCTTCCCGCGCATGCTCAACCGCCTGCATCCTTGAGCCGCAGCGAGGCGGCGCTCGATGTCGCGGAGGCTCTCGGCCGCTCCCGCGCATCACGGGCGAGAATGCGAGCAGCGCGCGCGCCGCGGTGCGTCATCTTCTACGCACCTCGGAGGCCGACGATGAAGATCCGCCTGAACCGCGAATGGTCCTTGCTGCTCGAGCGCTACAAGGGCGACCACCGCGACCCCCGCAACCAGGCGACCCACATGATCGGCATTCCGATGATCGTGGCGTCGCTGCCGATGATCGCGAGCATCGTCGCCCTTCCCGCGGGCGCCACGCTCTTCACGGTCGGCTGGGGCTTCCAGTTCCTCGGCCACTACTTCGAGGGGAACGACCCGGCCTTCTTCTCGGACCGGCGGAGTCTCCTCGTGGGCGTTCTCTGGTGTGCCGAGAAGTACGGGCTCGCCGAGCTCGAGCTCGAGGGCGCGAAGCCGGCGCGGGCACCCGAGCCCACCGTCGCCGCCGCCTGATCGCGGCGCCGCTCAGCTCTTTCCGGCGGCGGCGGCCTTGGCGTCGTCCTCGCGGTCCTGGTCCGCGAGGCGCTTCTCCTTCATCTCCACCGCGTCGACGAAGAGCTTCACGTACTCGCCGCCGCTCCAGAGCGCGAAGAAGACCGAGATGTAGAGGGTCACGAGGCCGACCTGGTTGAAGTCGACCGGGAACGCCGCGACCCCGAAGTCGATCGTGTAGCGGTAGTGCACCATCAAGAGGAGCACGGCGATCATCTGCAGCGCCGCCTTCTCCTTGCCGCCCTGGCTCGCCGACATCTCCACGCCCTCGCCGATCGCGATCACGCGCAGGCTCGTGACCGAGAGCTCGCGCGCGACGATGATGATGACGGCCCACGCCGGGACCCACCCCATCGCGATCATCACGACGAGCGTGGAGACCACGAGCAGCTTGTCGGCGAGCGGGTCGAGGAACTTCCCGAGCACGCTGATGAGGCCCATCCGGCGGGCGAGCCAGCCGTCGAGGAAGTCCGTGATGGCGCTGATCGTGTAGACCACGCCCGCCCAGAAGCAGGCGCGCGGCGTCCCGTCCGCGATCAGCCAGAGGGCCACCGGGATGAGCACGATGCGGAGCATCGTGAGCAGGTTCGGGAGGTTGACCGCGTCCTCGCGGATCGTGCGCCGACGCGCTCGGCGCAAGGCGATGCTCGGCCGCTCGCTCCCTTCCGCCGCCGCGGGGTCGACATCGGTCCGTGCTGGGTCGGTGCCAGTCATCATCGCCACGTCAGAGAACCAGCAGGGCCCCTTCGCCTCGGAATGCGAGCCGGCCCTCCACCGCCGACGACTCCTCGTCGACCGGAAAGAGCCGCCCGGTCCATCCGACGAGCGCGTCCGGATCGGCGAGCGCCACGTCGCCGGCCCGCACGTCGAGCGCAGACGGCTCTCGCGGCGCCCGCAGGACGAAGTGACCCGTGCCCCGCAGCGAGACGACGTCGAGCGTGCGACCGACCCGCGCGGCCTCGTACGAGAGCGCGGCGTCGAACGCCTCGAGCCGCGACTCGACGACGAACACCACGTCGTCGTCCAGCGCGATGGCGATGAACACTTCGCCCGACGGGGGCGCGCGGAACGGGTGGAGCGGCGCCGCGACCCGCTCGAGCGGCGCGGCGAGGCCTCCGAGCTCGGCATCGCCGCCCGGGCTCTCGCCTCGGATGCGGCGCGGGATCGTGTGCCCGGCCAGCGCGCCGCGAGAAGCCCTCACGCGGTCGAGGCGCAGAACGACCTCGTGCTTGGCGGAGACGACCAGGAGCCCGTTCGCTGCCACCGCGAGCGAAGGCCCCTGGTCGGGCTCGATGCTCCACGCATCGACCCGGCGGGCGAGCGAGGCGACCTCCGCGCGCCCCTCGACGTGCTCACGACGAACGGTGCGTGGAAGCGGCTCGCGCCCTTGCTCCACGACGCTCCACGCGCCGGAGGGCACTGGCGCCTGGTGAGCATCCACCTCGACCGCGAGCGGCGGCGTGCTGTTCGACGCGAGCTTCTCCAGCGCACCGCTGGCAGCAGCGCGCACCGCGTCGACGGGTGCCGCCTCGCCGCCGGCACTGCTCGGAGCGAGCGAAGGACGGGCGGGCTTCTCTTCGTGCGCCGGCCCGTCTCCGAGCATCTCCTCCATCCGGCGCGCCATCGTCACTTCGCCGCCCTTGAGGAACGATGCCCGCGCGCGATCGAGGTCGCCGCAGCGCCACTCGGCCAGGCCGAGGTAGCGGTACGCGCGCGCGTGCTGGGGGTCGATCTCGGTCGCGCGCTGGAAGTTCGCCCGCGCATCCTCGGGCTGCCCGGTCTTGAGCAGCACGAGCCCGAGGTTCACACGGAGCGCCAGATCGTGCGGGTGCTGGCGCGAGAGGCGGGACCAGATCTCGATGGCCCGCGGATACAGGCCGAGGCGGAAGTACACGCTGGCCAGCAGGTCCTGGCCCTTGGCGTCGTGGGGCTGGTAGCGCAGAGCTCGCTCGAGCTCCTCCTTGGCCCGCTCGACGTGGTTCTCGACGAGGTACTCGCTCCCTCGCGAGAGGTGGAAGAGGAACTCTTCCTCGTACGGCGCCGTGCTGTTCCCGTCGCGGGGATCGCGCGTTCCGTCGTCCATCGCGTGGCAGCGTAGAGGGAGCGCCGCGCCGGGTCCAGCGTTCCGCACGCGCGCGCGCCGGCGACCACGTGGTCTCGGCGCGCGTCCGTCAGCGGCCGAACGGATCACGAGGCGCGGGCGGACCGTCGGTCGGAACGGCTGGAGCGCGCTCGCGGTCCACCAGCGACGCCGGCACCAAGCCCATCATGTCGCCGACCACCACGTCGTCGTCGTCGGTGTAGATCGGCTCGCGGCCGTAGATCGTGTAGACGCGGACGTGGCCGAGGAGCGGATCGTCGCGATCCTCCTCGCGCCGCAGGGTGACGTCGCGGATCACCTCGACGCGCTCGCGGATGTCGAGCGCGGCCTCGCGCACGCGGCCACCCACCGCGAGGTGCGAGCGCTGGATCCAGGGGGTGAGCGCTCCGCGCCCCGTCGCGATCACGACGGTGGGCGTCGGCGCTCGATAGCGCAGCCGCTCGATGTCCCCGAGCGGCGCGCGCCGCGTGAGCTCGACGTGTGGCCCGCGGAGGTCGAAGACGCGCACGTCCGTTCGCTCCGGGGCCGGCTGCGGGCCGGGCGCCGTGGAGCGCATGTACGCGCGGAGCGGGCGCCGATCCGCGTCGTAGACGATCTCGAGATCGGTCGAGCCCATGGCCCACTCTTCGTGCCCCGTGTAGACGACGAGGCAAGCGCGCGCTTGGAGAGAGAACGACTCGATCACGCTCTCTTCGGTCATCACCGGGCCGGCGCGCAGCTCGCGGGTCACCGGCGCCTGCACGGCCGCCGCCGCACCGCTCGCGCACTCCGGGTAGCCGCGATCCGGGAGCGCATCGACCCGCTCGCGCGGCATCTCGATGCAGCCGACGAGCAGCAGCGCCGCCAGGGCCCGAAACGACGACGCCGCGACGGAGCCGATGCCCCGCCGCGGCGTGATCGAGCAATTCACCGAATCACTCGCCGTGCCCGCCCTCTTCGGCCCCGGCGCCTTCGCCCTCTTCGTGCTCGGCGCCCTCTTCGTGCTCGCCGCCCTCTTCGTGCTCGCCGCCCTCGTGGTGCGGCGGAGCCTCGCCGACGCGCCCCGCGTTGTACTGCCCGAGCGGGACCGCGTGGATGGTCTCGTTCTCCCAGATGCAGACGTTGCCCTCGGTCGGGGGCGTCCCGCCCTCGACGAAGTGGCAGGGCCGGATGTGCGCGGAGTCGTCCTCACCGCACACGGGCATGCCCTCGGCGCCAGGCTCGGCGAGCTCGCCCTCGAAGACGCACTGCACGCCGCCCGGCGCACGCTCACCGGTGGTCGGCAGGACGTGGACGCCGTAGTAAGGGTCGCCCTGCCCGCGGTGGCCCGTGTCGTTCATCGTGTACGCCAGGAAGATGCCCGCGAAGAGCACCGAGCCGACGAAGACGAGCGCGTTGAAGCGGCTGTCGTCCTTCAGGTGCATGAAGAACGTGACGACGAAGCCCGCCTTGACGGTCGCGATCAGCATCGCCAGCGCGAGGTTGAAGCCCCCAGCGCCCTGCGGTGTGCCCGGCTGGACCATCCCGTCGATGTCGACGAGCGACGTCGCGACCGTGATCACGGTCAGGAGGATCAGGGTGCCCAGGATCGCTCCGTAGAACCGGAGCGAGTGGATGTGGACGTGGACGGCACCGTCGTCGTGACCGCCGTGCTCGTCGTGATCGTGCGAGCTCTTCTGGGTTGCCATGGGTCGCCTCGCCTCAGATGAGGTACAGGAGGGGGAAGAGGTAGATCCACACGAGGTCGACGAGGTGCCAGTAGAGCGCCACGAGGTCGACGGGGGTCCAGTAGTTCTTGTCGAAGTCGCCGCGCTCGTTGCGCCGCCACACCCAGAAGATGACGCCGATGCCGATGGCGACGTGCACGCCGTGCAGGCCCGTCAGCAGGAAGTAGATGCCGAAGAACACGTGCGTGTGCGCCGGCAGCGGATGGTCGAGGTGCGGGTGCCAGTGCACGCCCGGCAAGAGGCCGTGCTCGAACTTCAGCTGGTACTCGAAGTACTTGATCACGAGGAAGGCCGCGGCGCAGACCATCGTGATGATCAGGTAGCGGGACACCCACGCGCGGTCGCCGAGCTGGGCCGAGCGGACCGCTGCGGCGGCGGTGAAGCTCGAGAAGAGCAGCACGATGGTGTTGAAGCCGCCGATGAAGCGGTTCAGCTCGTGCGAGCCGGCCGCGAAGGCCTCCGGGTAGCCCACGCGCACGATGGCGTAGGCGACGAAGAGCCCGCTGAAGAAGAGGATCTCCTGCGCGAGGAAGAGCCACATCCCCAGCTTGCTCGACTCGAACTGCTGGATCGGCGTGTCGAAGTGGTGCTGGAGCCACTTCGGGCCGTGATGGCCGTGGCCACCAGCGTGAGGCGTCGATGACGCGTGTGCGGTGTCGGTCGTGGCCATGTCTTACTCGTCGTCGTCCTTGGACTTCTCGTCGTCCGCGTCTTCGCTGTCGCGACTCGCCGCCGGAGCGGCCGGAGGCTGGGCCGCCTCCTCGTGCCGGGTGGCCGCGTCGTGGGCGCGCTTCTCGACCGAGGCCTCGGTCTCGTCCGGGAAGCCCGTGGAGAGCTCCTCCTCGGTCGCGAGGTGATAGTCGTAGGGACCGCGCGTGATGACGGGCGTCTCTTCGAAGTTGTGCGGATGCGGCGGCGAGGTCGTCATCCACTCGTATCCGGCCGAGCCCCACGGGTTCGGCGGCGCCTTCTTCCCGTTCCGGAGGGCGTCGATGAACATGTAGAGCATGATGAGGAACCCGACGCCGAGGACGTACGAGCCCACGCTCGAGAACGCGTGCAGGTGGTGGTACTGCGGCAGGTAGTCGTAGTAGCGACGGGGCATGCCGCGCGAGCCCAGGATGAACTGGGTCAGGAACGTCATGTTGAAGCCGACGAACACGAAGCCGAACGCCACGCGCGCGAGGGTCTCGTTGTACATGCGGCCGAACATCTTCGGCCACCAGTAGTGGATGCCGCCGAGGAAGCCGAACACGGTGCCGCCGACCATCACGTAGTGGAAGTGCGCGACGACGAAGTACGTGTCGTGCAGGTGGATGTCGGTCGCGAGCGTGCCGAGGAACAGGCCGGTGAGCCCGCCGATGGTGAACAGCACGAGGAACGCCAGTGCGTAGAGCATCGGCGACTCGAACGAGATGGAGCCCTTGTAGAGGGTCGCCACCCAGTTGAAGACCTTCACGCCCGAGGGGATCGCGACGAGGAACGTCAGGCCCGAGAAGACGAGCGCGGCGTAGTCGCTCATGCCGGCCACGAACATGTGGTGGCCCCACACGAGGAAGCCGATGAGCGCGATGGCCACCGAGCTCATCGCGACGAACATGTACCCGAAGATCTTCCGACGGCTGAAGGTGGCGATGAGCTCGTTCACCACCGCCATGCCGGGCAGGATCATGATGTAGACGGCCGGGTGCGAGTAGAACCAGAAGAAGTGCTGGAAGAGCACCGGGTCGCCGCCGAGCTCCGGGTTGAAGATGCCGACGGTGAGCAGGCGCTCCATGATCAGCAGGAAGAGCGTGATCGCGAGCACCGGGGTCGCCAGGACTTGGATGACGCTCGTCGCGTAGATGCCCCACACGAAGAGCGGCAAGCGCTGCCAGCTGAGGCCCGGCGCGCGCAGCTTGTGGACCGTCGCGATGAAGTTGAGGCCGGTGAGGATCGACGAGAAGCCGAGGATGAAGGCGCCGGTCGTCATCGTGATGACGGACGCGTTCGTGTGCTGGCTATACGGCGTGTAGAACGTCCAGCCCGTGTCGATACCGGAGATGCTGACGACGGCGAAGATCGCGCCGAAGACGTAGATGTAGAAGCTCGCCAGGTTCAGGCGTGGGAAGGCGACGTCTTTCGCGCCGATCATGATCGGCAAGAAGAAGTTGCCCAGGGCCGCCGGCACGCTGGGGATGATGAACAGGAAGACCATCACCGCGCCGTGCAGCGTGAACGCCTGGTTGTAGACGTCGGCGCTCATGACCGTCTGACCGGGGGCGATCAGCTCGGTGCGCACGAGCAGCGCGAAGAACCCGCCGACGCCGAACATCGTCATCACGGCGGCGAGGTACATGACGCCGATCCGCTTGTGATCGACGGTGGACATCCACGACCACAGGCCTTTCTCGGCCGTGAGGTAATTGCCGTGGTCGTCGTGCGCTGCTGCGCCGGCTCCCGCGGTAGCTACGCCTGTCTGCGTTGCCATGATGCTTCTTCCTTCGGTAATTCGGGTCTCGAGAGCCGAGCGCGTGCTCGTGGAGTCGATCGGGGAGGACGAGTCGATCGAAGAGGATCAGTGGAGGGACTGGATGTAGGCCACCAGCGACTCGATCTGCGCCTGGCCCAAGCTGAAGTGCGACATCTGCACGCCGGTGAAACCGCGGACGATCTGCGCCTGGGGCTGGCGGATCGACTCGGCGAGGTAGTCGGCGTCGGCCAGGGCCGTCGTGCCGCCTTCGAGGTCGATCTGGGTGCCGGCGATGCCCCAGAGGTTCGGGCCCGGCGCGTTGGGGCCGCCCTGCACGGCGCTGTGGCACGTGGTGCAGCCGATGCGCTGGAAGTTCCCCTGGCCCCAGGTGACGAGCTCGGCCTCGTTGCACGAGCCGTCGGGCCCGGTGCCCGAGCACGAGGGACCTCGGGTCATGAACTCGTCGAAGTCGTGCGGGCGCATCACGTGGAGCGTGGCCAGCATCGCCGAGTGGCTCGTCCCGCAGTACTCGGTGCAGAAGACCTGCGAGTCGTAGAGGACGTGGTCGCCGTTCGGCTCCACGCCCTCGGGCTCGACGGCCTGGAACCAGAGCGAGGTGAACATGCCCGGGACGGCGTCGCGCTTCACGCGGAAGTCGGGCACGTAGAAGCTGTGCAGGACGTCCTCGGACGAGAGGATCATGCGGACGGGGCGCCCCGCCGGCACGTGGACCTCACCGGTCTCGGTCATGCCGTTGCCGTGCTCGAACGCCCAGATCCACTGGCTCGCGCGCACGCGGATGTTCAGCGCGTCGTCCGGCGCCACGGACGCCGAGATGTACGTCTGGAAGCCCCAGTGGAACATCATGAACAGGAGGATCAGCGGCGAGAACGTCCAGAAGAGCTCGAGGGCGTTGTGGTGCCCGGTCGGCTCCGCCTTCACGCCCGCGCGGCGGCGGTACTTCACCATGAAGTACACCATCGCTCCGACGATTCCGACGAAGAACACGAGCGAGACGTAGAAGATGAAGTCGTAGAGCCAGTCGACCTGCGGCGCGAGGGTCGACATCTGCGCGGGGAGCTGGATGCTGGGAGTGGTCTGCGTCTGCATGGCGTGTGTCCGAGTGGTCGGCCCCGAGTGGTTCAGCCCCGAGTGGTTCAGCCCCGGGTGGCGTGCGTCGCCGTCGGTGAGGAGGAGCTCGTGCTGGGCCCGCGGCGCGTGCGGCGACGCTCGCGGAGCCAATAGGTACCGAGGAAGCTGCCGAGGGCGAGAACGGTGAGCGCGCCACCGGCCCGCATCACGTTCCAGGCCGCGAGCACGTAGCGGCTGTCGTGCTGGTCGTAGCGAAAGCAGAACATGAGGACCCGCTCGGTGGTCGTCATGGAGCGGTTTCGCGAGGCCTCGAGCAGCGCGAGCCGGAGGTCGTCGGCGGGGATCTCGATCCCGTAGAGATACCGAGCGACCGCGCCCGACTCTTGGAGCACGGTGACCACGCCGGGGTGCGCGAACTGCTGCGTCGCCTCGTCCCAGCGGTAGCGATAGCCGACCGCCTCGGCGAGGCGGTGGATCTCGCCCTCGTCACCGACGAGGAAGTGCCAGCCGTGCTCGGCCTCCGTGCGGGCGTAGCGGCCGAGCAGCCGGCCGCGGGCGTCGCGCGCGTCGGCGGGCGTGTCGCGCGGGTCCATGCTCACCGTGATCACGTCGAAGTCGGTGCCGACGGTCCACGGCTGCTGGGTCAGGACGCCGGCCACCTCGTTCATCGCGAGATCGCAGACCGTCGCGCACGAGTAGTAGACGAAGTGCAGGACGACGGGGCGCGTCCCATCCACGATGTCCCCGATCCGCACCGGGTTGCCCTCGTGATCGCGGAGCGTGATGTCGCGCGGGATCGGCACGCCGAAGCGCTCGTCCACGCCGACGCCCTGGAGCGCCATCTCCTGGCCGCCGGTTCCGGGGGCGATCACGGGGCGCGTCACGGGCTGCTGCGCGCGGGCGGTGCCCACGCCAGGCCCCGCCCACGCGAGGGCGAGCGCGACCCCGCTGGCCAGCACCGCGCGCAGAGGCGCGATGCGGCCGAGCGACGAGCGCTCCGCGTGGGCCAGCGAGGTCATGGCGCCTCGGGCGCCTCCTCGGGAGCGGGAGCGCCAGCGCCAGGGTCGAGATCGGGTGCCGGCACGGGAGCCGGCGGCGCCTCGACGACCTCGGCGCGCGGCGCCGGCTCGCCGGCGGCGACGGGCATGGCCGACCAACCCTCGCGCGCGGCGGTGGTCGTGTCGGCGACGGGGCGGATCTGGGGGAACGCCGAGCGGCCGCGCGTCGCCAGCTGCTCCATCGCGTCGGAGATCGGCATCTCGCCACCGCGCAGGTGGTCCTGGGCCGTCGCGCGATACTCGCTCAACACCTCGGAGGCGCGCGACTCGGAGATGTGCGCCCGGCGCACCGCGAGGTTGCTGGCGTCGAGGTACGAGTCGAACACGTACTTCAAGCTGAACAGCGTGAGCACCACGAGCACTGCCGAGACCAGGATGATCCCGTTCTGCGGCGGCGTGTCGTCGCCGCGGGCCTTGCCCGTCGAGTCTCGAACGATCTCGACCTTCTCTTCGTCGGACATCGTCGCTCTCCTCAGGTCACTTCGTGTTGCAGCGAGGCCGAGAGCCGCGGATCCCCGACCGGGATCAGCGGGTGCTGGCTCATGCGGAAGAAGACGAACGCGAGGTAGGCGCCGCCGACGGCGAACAGCGCCGCCCCGTCCATCCAGTGCGGGGTGAGCGCGACGCCACCGTTCGTGTACGGCATCACGAGCCAGTACACCTCGAGCACGTGCATCACGAGCAGCCAGCCGGCACCGAGCGCGAGCAGCGGAACGCGCCGCTTGATGTTGCGCGAGAGGATGCCGAAGAACGGCACGAAGAAGTGGCAGATCAGCAGGAACCAGCTGAACGTGCGCCAGCCGCCGCTGAAGCGGAGGTGATAGTAGGTCGTCTCCTCCGGGATCGACGCGTACCAGATCAGCATGAACTGGCTGAACGTGATGTAGGCCCAGAAGACGAGGAACCCGAAGAGCAGCTTGCCCACGTCGTGGAAGTGCTCGGTGCTGACGGCGTTGCCGAGCAGGCCCGCGCTGCGCAAGAGGTGCGTGACGAGCACGAGCACCGAGAGCGCCGACACGCACGAGACGGCGAAGTACTGGACGCCGAAGATCGTGGAGAACCACGCCGGCTCGAGCGACATCATCCAGTCGAACGCCGCGAACGTCAGCGTGATGGCGAAGGCGAAGAGCGAGAGCGGCGCCGCCTTGTTCAGGCGATTGGTGATCTGGCGGTCCTTGGTCGCGTCCTGCTTGAGCGAGTTGCTGTGGAAGTACCAGCTGAGGAAGGCCCAGATGGCCAGGTAGAAGAACATGCGGCCGAGGAAGAACGGCCGGTTGAGGTAGCCGAGCTTGGCCCGGATCGTCTCCTCGTGCGCCTGGTGCTCGGGCGTGTGCTCGTGGCCGCCGTGGCCGACCTCGCCCGGCTCACCGCGCTCGTGCTCACCGTGCTCTTGCGCGTGCGCGACCGACGCGCCGACCAGACCCTCGTCCTCGAGGCGCGAGTGCTCCTCGCCCTCTCCTTCCGGAGCGCCCTCGCCGTGGTCGGCCTCGCTCGCTTGCTCGACCGACTCGCGCCAGTCGTGCATCCACGGGTAGAGGTCGTCCATGTGCCAGAACATCAGCGGGACCACGAAGATCGCGAAGATCTGCAGACCGGACGCGAACGTCTCGCTCGTGCGGCGCACGACCACGCTCCAGCCCGACATCGTGATGTGCTGCACGACGACCAAGAAGAGCGAGCCGAGCCCGATCGCCAGAACGCTCATGATGGCGAAGAGCCAGCTGAACGCGAAGCGATGCGAGTCGCTGTTCCACGCGACGAGGCTCAGCACGAGCCCGACGACCGCGAGCACGGCGGCGTACTGCGCGGCGCGCGCCCAGCCGCTCTCGCGCGGGATCCGATAGAGGCTCTCGGCCGGCTTCTTCGCCGACGCGCCCTTGCCGCCGGGGCTCTTCTCGGCGGCGCTCTTCTCGCCCTTGTCCTTCGAGGCCATCGTCAGTCTCCTCAGCCCTCCGCCGGCACTGCGGCGGGAGCGGTGGGACGCGCACGGGGCGCGGGGGGAACGGCGGGTGCCGTGGGGACCGCCGCCGGAACCGCGGCCTGCGGGAGCTGATCGGCGGGGCATCCCTGCGTCTCGGCGGGGCCGGCCGTCGTCGGGCAGGCATCGGTCGCGTCCGCGGTGCCGTCCTCGTCGTTGTCGAGGTCGGGGCAGCCGTCGGCGTCGGCGAATCCGTCGGCGTCCTCGGCCTGGTCGTCGCAGCCGTCGGCGAAGTTCGGCACGCCGTCGTGGTCGTCGTCCGCCGAGGCCGCGGCCGGATCGGCCTGGTGGAGCTGGAGGGCACGGACGTACGCGACGATGGCCCACCGATCGAAGACGGGGATCTGTCCGCGGTACGCCGGCATCGAGCGGACGCCGTTCGTGATGGTCAGGAACAGACGGCCGTCGGGCATGTGGAGGAAGGCCTCGTCGTGCAGGTTCGCCGCCGCGAACGCCACGCCGAGCCCGAGCGCGCGCTGGGAGACCATGCCCTGGCCGTCACCGGCGTAGCCGTGGCACGGCGCGCAGTAGATGTTGAAGCGCTGCTGGCCGCGCTCGAGCATCGCGCGCATGCCGTCGGCGCCCGAGCCGAAGTGCTGCGCCGCGCCCGGAGGGATGGTCGCGACGTAGCCGCCGCTGGCGTCGAGGCCATCGGCGATGTCGGTCTCGATGACGGCCTCGGTCGGGATGGTGCCCGCGACGACGGGCCGCATCGAGCGACCATCGTCGAAGTACGGAGCCTCTTCCTGGACGTCGTAGCGCGGCATCTCGTGCATGCCGCGGAACGGCACGATCGGCGGCTCCGTCGAGGTCTGGCCGCGGCAGCCCGCGCCCACGACGAGCAGCGCGAGCGCGACCAGCGCGCGCGAGGCCGGCATGGAGGGAGAAGAGATCACGACTCCTCCTGGATGAGCTCGAGGGACTCGGGGTGGAGCGACTCGAGGAGCTTCTTGGTGCCGTCGACGTCGAACTTCTCGTCCGCCGCCTCGATGGACACGAAGAAGCGGTCGTCGGTGCAGCGCTCGAAGCGCTCCGAGTAGAAGACGTGGTGGTGATGGCGCGGCAGCTGGTTCAGCCCGAGCATCCCGAGCACGGCGCCGAAGGCCGAGAGCAGGATGGTGAGCTCGAACATCACCGGGACCATCGACGGCAGCGAGTAGCCGGGCTTGCCGCCGATGATCAGCGGGTAGTCGATGCCGTTCGTGTACCACATGAGCAGGAAGGCCGCGCTCACGCCGGTCAGCCCGCAGGCGAGCACGATCCATCCGAGCTTGCTGTCGCCCATCCCCATCGCGCGGTCCATGCCGTGGATCGGGAACGGGGTGTGGACGTCCCAGCGGCGGTAGCCGGCGTCGCGGACCTTCTCCGCGGCGTGGACGATGTCCTTGGTCGTCGTGAACTCGGCCAGGTAGAGGACCGGGCGCTTGGTGCGCAGGCGAGCCTTCTTCGGTGCGTCGGCCATCGCTCAGGCCTCCTTGAGGGCTGCGGGAGCGGCTTCTTCGTCGCCCTCGTGACCGTGGTCGTGGTGCTCGTCGTGCTCGTCTCCGTGATCCGCGTGCGGGTTCGCCTGCGGCATCACCATCTTCACCTCGGCGATCGCGATCATCGGGATCCACCGGATGAAGAGGAGGAAGCACGTGAAGAACATGCCGATCGAGCCGGCGTAGATGAGGATGTCGACCAGCGTCGGGCTGAAGCTGCCCCACGAGCTGGGGAGGTAGTCACGGTGCAGCGTCGTCACGATGATGACGAAGCGCTCGAACCACATGCCGATGTTGATCAGGATCGACGCGATGAACATCCACGGGATGCTCCGACGCATCGACTTGAACCAGAACGTCTGCGGCACGAGCACGTTGCAGGTGAGCATCGACCAGTACGCCCACCAGTACGGGCCGGTCGCGCGGTTGATGAAGCAGAAGCGCTCGTAGGGATTGCCGGAGTACCACGCGATGAAGAACTCCATCGCGTACGCGTAGCCGACGATGCTTCCCGTCGTGAGCATGATGGTGTTCATCAGCTCGAGGTGGTGCATCTGCACGAGCTTGTGCAGCCCGAAGACGGTGCGCGCGATGAGCAGCAGCGTCATGACCATGGCGAAGCCGGAGAAGACGGCGCCGGCGACGAAGTACGGCGGGAAGATCGTCGTGTGCCAGCCGGGCTCGACCGACGTGGCGAAGTCGAACGAAACGACCGAGTGCACGGAGAGCACGAGCGGCGTCGAGATGGCGGCGAGGATCAGGTACATCCGCTCGTAGTTCGACCAGTGACGGTTGCTGCCGCGCCAGCCGAGCGCGAGGGCGCCGTAGATGGCCGCACGGAAGCCGAGCGGGCTCGAGGGCGGGCCGCCCTCCATGTTCGAGGTCCCGAGCGCGCGCAGGCGCTTGGCCGCGCGGTCACGCAGCGTGGCGAAGTCGGGGATGAGGCCGACGTACCAGAACAGCAGCGAGACGGTGAAGTAGGTGCTGACCGCGAACACGTCCCACAAGAGCGGGGACTTGAAGTTCGGCCAGATGTTCATCGCGTTCGGGATCGGCAGCGGATAGTAGATGTGCCAGGGACGACCCGTGTGGATCGTCGGGAACATCAGGGCGCAGATGACGGCGAAGATCGTCATCGCTTCCGAGAACCGGTTGATCGCCGTGCGCCAGTACTGGCGGAACAGATAGAGGACGGCGGAGATCAGCGTGCCGGCGTGACCGATACCGATCCACCAGACGAAGTTGGTGATGTCCCACGCCCAACCGACGGGGCTGTTGTTTCCCCAGGTCCCGATGCCCGTCCAGAGCAGGTACCCGAGCGTGAGCCCGAGGACACCCGTCATCGACGCGGCACCGATGAACAGGTACCACCACCCGCGCGGCGCGCGCTCCTCGGTGACCCGGCTGACGATGTCGGTGACTTCGGCGAACGAAGTCCCCGGCTCGACGAGGTCCGCTTCTCCGAGATCGTAGTTCGGCTTCCCAGAGGCCATCAGACGCCCCCTTCCTGCATCGCGGGGTTCGTGTTGCGAATCCGGCCCAGGTACGTCGTACGCGGCTGCGTTCCGACGAGCGCGAGGAGCTTGTAGTTGCGGTCGCTCGATGCGAGCGCAGCCACGCGCGAGCCCTCACCGTTCAGGTCGCCGAAGGTGATGGCCTGCGTCGGGCAGGCCTGTGCGCACGCCGGCGTGATCTCGCCGTCGCGCACGTCGCGGTTGCCCTCGTTGCGCGCTGCGATGCGCACCGCCTGGATGCGCTGCGTGCAGTACGTGCACTTCTCCATGACGCCGCGCATGCGGACGCTGACGTTCGGGTTGAACTGCATCCGCTGCAGCTGCGACGGGTGACCCTGGTACGCGAGGTAGTTGAACCGCCGCACCTTGTAGGGGCAGTTGTTCATGCAGTAGCGGGTGCCGATGCAGCGGTTGTAGGCCATCTCGTTCAGCCCCTCGGGGCTGTGCTCGGTGGCGTTGACCGGGCAGACGTTCTCGCACGGCGCTTCCTCGCAGTGCTGGCAGCCGACCGGCTGCACCGCGACCGTCGGGTTCGCCTCGTCGTCGCCGAGGAAGTAGCGATCGAGGCGCATCCAGTGCATCTCGCGGCCGCGCTGGACCTGGCCCTTGCCGACCGTCGGGACGTTGTTCTCGGCGTTGCACGCCACGATGCAGGTGCTGCAGCCCGTGCAGAGCGTCAGGTCGATCGTCATCGCCCACGCGTGACGGGGACCTGCCCCCTCCTGGGCCGGACGGGCCACCGGGACCAGGCCCCAGCTCGGGCCACCCTGCGCCGGAAGGCGCGGCTCGGAGTAGTCGACCTCTTGCCAGAGCGGCGGCGTCTCCGGCGTCGGCTCGCGCCACTGCGCGAAGTTCGGGGTCTCCCGGTACTCGGCGAGCGAGGCCTCGATCACGATCGGGCGCTCGACGTCCGAGAGCGCGTTGCCGTCGTTCATCGAGTGGTGCTCTTGCGTGATCGCGAGATCGAAGCGCGAGCCCGTGAGCGAGACGTCGAACCCGCGCTCGAAGTGCAGCGAGCCACTCGTGCGGAGCGGGTAGACGTCGAATCCGCAGCCGTTCGCGAACGAGCCGGCGCGCGTGCGGCCCCAGCCCAGCGGCAGCGTGATCGAGCGATCGGCATGGCCGGGGACCACGACGAGCGGGATCTCGATCGAGCGGTCGCCCTTGCTGATGCGCGCCACGTGGCCGATGCGCGGCTCGTGCGTGCCCGCGCTCTGCCAGAGGCCCTCGTGCGACTGGGGAATCCCCAGCTCGTCGGCGCTGGCCGGCGAGATCATCGCCGCGTTGTCCCACGAGACCTTGGTCACCGGATCGGGTAGCTCGAGCAGCCACGGGTTGTTGATGACGCTGCCGTCGAACGCGCGGCTGCAGGAGGCGAACACGACCTCCCAGCCCTCGCCGCCACTCGTCATCTGGCGAGCGGCACCGGCGACGGCGACCGAGTTCACGCTGCCACGGACGAGCTCGGGCTCGGCACCGGCGACGACGCCGGCGTGGAGCGCGCGGCGCCACGCGCCGTCGAACACACCGTCGCCCACGAGGTTCGCGAACGTCTGGCGGACCTGGTGGTAGGCGCGGACGTTGTCCTCGCCCGCGAACGAGGCGAGGAGCTCGACGAGATTGCGACCGCCACGGAGCGGCGCGATCAGCGGCTGCTGGATGGCCAGCGTGCCGTCGATCGAGCGATGATCGCCCCAGCTCTCGAGCTCGTGCGCCATCGGCAAGTGCCAGGTGCAGTGCTCGGACGTCTCGTCGTCGTGCGACGCGAGGTGGATGCTGCACTCGACCTGGCCGAGCGCCGCCGTGAACCCGAGATCCGAGGGCGCGTCGTAGACCGGGTTCGAGCCGCAGATGACGAGCGTGCGGACGTCGCCGGCGCTCATCGCCTGGACCAGCGCCGAGAGGCTCTCGGTGTGCGGCGTCTCGTCGTCGTCGACGAGGGTCGTGTACGAGACGAGCCCGGTGTCGTTCGCACGCAGGGCGGCGTTGATGGCGATCGCGAGCGCGTGCAGGGCCGGCGGCTGGCGCGAGCCCACGACCACGAGGGCCCGGCCGCGGTTGGCGACGAGATCCTCCGCGACGGCGCGCGTCCAGACCTCCGGGACCTCGACGTCCGCTGCCAGCGCGCCGAGCGGGCCGAGATCGACCCCGGCCGCCTGCAGTGCGCGCGCGAGCGCCGCGCCATAGGCCGCGATGTCGCTCGATCCGAGCCGGAGGCGATGGTCGGAGGCGACGCCCGTCGTCGAGAGCGTGCTCTCCACGACGTAGAGGCGGTTCATCTCGTCGCTGGTCGTACGGACGACGCGGCCGGCCGCGAACGAGCGGGCGTTGCGCGCCATGCCGGGCTCGGTGCCGAGGAAGTCGGAGTCGAGCGAGACGACGACCTTCGCGCGCGCGAAGTCGTAGACGGGGCGCCCTGCGGTCCCGTACGCCAGGCGCACGCCCTCGCGAGCGTTGCCGTCGGTGACCGGCGCCCACGTGTGGAACTGCGCACCCGGGAACCGCTCGAGCACCGCGTGTCGGAGGCGGTGCACCGTCGGCGAGGTGAACGGTGCGAGCAGGAAGCGAAGCCCGCTCGCGGCGGCGCGATCGGCCAGCCGCGACGAGAGGAACGCGTCGAAGTCGGCCCAGCTCGGGGCGTCGCCGCCCTCTTCGGCCCCGCTGCGGCGCAGCTCGGCCGACCGATCCTGATCGTAGAGCCCGAGGATGGCTGCCTGCGTCTGGATGTCGGTGCCGCCGAGCGTCGAGAGCGCCTGCGGGTTCGAGGCCGGATGTGCTGCGTTGCCCTCGATCTTCGTCGGCCGGCCTTCGTGCGACTCGACCAGCACGCCGACCGCTTCACCTGCGTGCGAGACCGCGGTGGCGAAGTGGATCGCGATGCCCGGGAGCGCGTACTCGGGCGTACGCGTGTACGGCAGGATGTGCTCCATCGGGCGGCGGATGCAGCCCTGGAGCGCGGCCGCGGCCGCAGCCGCGCCACTGACGGTGAGGAACTGACGGCGCGAGAACGGGCCGGCCGCGCTCTCGTCCGACGTCTTCCCGGCGGGAGTGCCTTTCTTGTTCCCGGCGGGAGTGCCTTTCTTGCCGATCGTGACGAGGCCCGGCTCGAGGCTCGCGTCGACCTGGACGCCGCTCTCGGTGATGACGTCCTCGTGGCGGGCGCGCGGCGCGCGCTTCTCCTCGATGGAGCGCCACGCGGTCTTGCGCTTGGTTCCTACGCCCGCGCTCGTCGCGCGGAAGCTCAACGGCTCTCGCTTGCTCATCGCTCGCCCGCCTTCCGGCAGTTGGTCTCGACGGTCGTCATCGGTGGCACCCACCGCAGTTCTCGGGAGGAACGACGTAGCGCTGGCCGTCGTCGACCAGCTGCTCGGCGAAGTCGTGGGGCGTCACGCCCTCGGGGCGCTCCCACGCCATGTTCGTGATCTCCGAGACCGGCCGCAGGTTCGGCTCCGGGTCACGGTGGCAGTCGAGGCACCAGGCCATGCTCAGCGGCTGGTCCTGGCGAACGACCTCCATCTCGTCGATCCGGCCGTGGCAGCTCGCGCAGCCGACGCCCGCCGAGAGGTGCACGCTGTGATCGAAGTAGACGTGGTCGGGCAGGTTGTGGACGCGCACCCACTCCACGGGCTCGCCCTGCGGCATCTCCGGCGTGACGGAGAACCAGCTGTCGAAGAGCGGCTGGACCGAGCCGTGCGTCGCATGGTGCGGGTCGGTCCCGCCGCCATGGAGCGTCACGTGGCAGCCCATGCAGGTCTGCGTGCTCGGGACCATCGCCTCGTAGCTGCGCTCGATCTGCGCGTGGCAGTAGCGGCAGTCCATGCCGAGCTGGCCGGCGTGGAGGCGGTGGCTGAAAGGTACCGGCTGCACGGGCGCGTAGCCGACCTGGGTGTTCCACGGGGAGAAGTAGTACGCGACGATGAACGTCACGACGCCTCCACCGATGGCCAAGGCCAGCGCCGCGACCAGCGGCAGGAAGTTGAGGGTCCTCGGGAATATCTGCATGCGGGCAGTCTCGGAACCGGGCGCCAACCGAAAGGTCGTGCTCGGTGAAGACACTCCCGTCGCGATCCGACGAGAGTGACGAGCGGGGCGTTAGCAGCGTCCGATCGGCCGCCGACAGGGCTTCCGACCGTGCGCCACGACGTAGACCCGCGTGAGGGCCATCGAGGCGGCGCCTGTATACGAGGGTCCCGCGGGATGTTCAACCCTCGTTTTTCTTTTCGGTGGCAGAGTGTAGTGAGCCGCCGTTCAGCGCTCGGGGGCGCCGCCGCGGACCAGTCCCTCCGCCTCCGCCCGGTGGGTGGGACAGGCCCTGGAAAGCAGCGTGGTTCGGACGCGATCGCCCTCCACCGTCCGCACCAGCACCGAGCCGGGGGTCACTTCGCGGGGGGGGGCCCCAGGCCGATCGCGGCCGATGACCCCTTCGGCCCGGACGGCCACCAGCTGTCCCTCGTGGATCTCGAAGCGTTCCGTACCGTCCGGCCCGACGTGCTCGAGGTGCCAGTCCCCGTCGACGACGGCCGAGCTCCATGTCCCGGGGCCGCGCTCGTCCACCCGGCGCCGCACCTCGTCGGCGGTCATCCCGAGGCGCACCCCGGCCACCGTCGGGCGCGGGTCGGCCGTGAGCGCCGTGACGAGCTGCGTCACGGCGGCGCCGATCGCGAGCAGCGCGAGGATCGAGGTCACCGCGATCCGCGCGTCGGGTCTCCTGCGTCACGCGGCCACTCTGGTCGCGGCGGGCGCGCGCACCGCCCTCGAGAGGCGGTAGCATCGGCGCGTGAGGATCTCGCGCCCACCGACGGCTCCGCCCCCGCCGCCGCCCGCCCCAGACGCGGTTCGCCGGGATGACGTTGCTGGATCGTATCGCCGTGGGCGGCATGAGCGAGGTCTTCCACGCACGCGAGAGCTCGGGGGCGAGCGTGGTCGTCAAGCGCATGTTCCCCTCGCTCGCCACCGAGCCGGCGACCCGCGCGATGTTCGAGGCCGAGGCGCGCGTGGGGCTCGCCGTCGAGCATCCGAACGTGGTGCGGGTGCTGGGCGCCGGCGAAGAGGACGGCGTGCCGTACCTCGTGCTCGAGCACGTCGCGGGCCTCGACCTGTCGCGCATCACGCGGTTCCTGACGCGACGGAGCGCGACGCTCGGGATTGCCGTCGCGACGTATCTCGTGCGGCGCATGCTGCTCGGCCTGCACGCGGTGCACGAGGCGCGCGACGTCGACGGAGCCCCGCTCGGCGTGGTTCACCGCGACGTGAGCCCATCGAACGTCCTCGTCTCCGTCACGGGCGAGGTGAAGCTCGGCGACTTCGGCATCGCGCAGTCGCTCTTGCGACAGTCGTTTCCCCAAGCGACCAGCACCCCGCGCACGAGGGGAAAGATCGGCTACCTCGCGCCGGAGCAGGTGCGCGGAGGCGAGTCCGATCGCCGCGCCGACGTGTTCGCGAGCGGCGTCGTGTGCGCGGAGCTGCTCATGGGCAAGCCCCTCTTCGGTGGCGGGAGCGAGCTCGCGATCCTGCTGGCCATCCGCGACGGGCACCTCGAGCCGTTCGAGGAGATCGCACCGACGCTCCCGGCCGGTCTCGCCGAAACGGTGCGTCGCGCGCTCCGGCGCGAGCCGCGGGACCGGACGGCGAGCGCGCTCGAGCTCGCCCACGCCCTCGCCCCCTTCGAGCCCGCGCCGGAAGCCGGGCTGCGCGAGGAGCTCGCGGCGCTGGTGAAGACGGCCTCCGTGGATCGCCTTCCCTCGGGGGCGCTGCCTGCGGTCCGCCGCGACGGCAAGGGGAGCCACACCGCGCCGCCGCCGGCGAACGAGTACGAGGTTCACACGCCGTCCGGGGTGCTCGGTCCGTTCTCGTACGCGCGCCTCGTCGAGGCGGTCGCGACGGGGGACGTGGGTCCCGACGATCGCGTCGCCGTGCGCGGCGAAGCGCCGGTCGCGCTCTCGACCCACCCCGATCTGGTGCGGCACCTACCGCCCTCGAGCCTGAGCGAGCTGACGGCCGATCGCGCCGCGCCCAGTCGACCGGACCGCGGTGTCGACCTCGCGGGGTCGCGCGGCATCCTGCCCATCCTCGGCGCGTTGACCCTCGAGCGCGAGACGGGCTTGCTCCTCTGCGTCCAGGCCGGCGTCCGAAAAGAGGTGTACCTCGAGGAGGGCGTGCCCGAGTTCGTCACCTCGAACGTGGCGAGCGAGCTGCTCGGGGAGTTCCTCGTCGCGCGCGCGGTGATCTCGCGCGGCGAGCTCGACATGGCGCTGGCGGTGATGCCGCGCTTCGAAGGGCGGCTGGGAGACACGCTCACGGCGCTGGGGCTCGTGGAGCCGGTGCTGCTCTTCCGCCAGATCGCGAGCCAGGTCGAAGAGAAGCTGCTCGACCTCTTCGGCTGGACGTCGGGCCAGGCCACCTTCTACCGGGGCGTGGCCCGGCCGACGAGCGGGTTTCCCCTGGGCCTCGATGCCTGGCGGATTCTCGTGGACGGTACGGCCCGTCGCGTCGCCGCGGGCATCGATCCCGAGCGCGTGGCGGCGCGGCTCTCGAGCCAGGTGGAGTCGGTTCGCCCTTCCCCGCGTGGCCTCGCCGCGGCTCCCCTCGGCCCCGGCCTGCGGCGCGCCGTCGAGCGCGCGCTACGGCCGATGCCGCTCGCCCACGTGTTCGACGATCGAGGTCGCGACGAGGCGCGGGCCGTTCGTGATGCGACGCTCCTGCTCGGGCTCGGCGCGATCCGCTGGGTCGCCGGGCCCTGAGCACGGCGAAGCCGCGCTCGATCGCGCCGTCCGCTTGACGTGGATCGGAGCGACTGATAGCGCGCTGGCCCGTGTCGGCTCGCCGCGCCAGCTCCGCCGGACTCGAGGCTCGCGGAGCCCTCGTTCCGCCCGTCGGTATGCGAGATCTGGTGCCGCCCGAGGCGGAGCGGCGCCGGGCCCTGGGGCGTGCGCTCTCGGAGGTGTTCGCGTCCTTCGGTTATGCACCGGTCGCGACGCCGCCCTTCGAGCTCGAGTCGGTGATGGCGCGTGCCATCGAAGCCGCCGACGCCCGCGAGCTCTTGCGCTTCGTCGACGCGGAGTCGGGCGAGGTCGTCATGCTGCGCCCCGACATCACGCCGCAGATCGCGCGCGTGGTCGCGAGCCGGCTGCGGGATCGTCCGAGGCCGATCCGGCTCTCGTACGAAGGCCACGTGGTGCGCCGTCGCCGCGGCCGCGCGCGAACGCAGCGGCAGATCGCCCAGGCGGGCGTCGAGTGCCTCGGGATCGAGGGATCGGAGGCGGACGTCGAGGTCGTCGAGCTCGCCTCCCGCGCGCTCCGCGCCGTCGGGCTCGCCGACCACCGCATCGAGCTGAACCTCCCCACCCTCGCCGGCACGCTGGCGCGCGGGCTCGAGGACGGTCGTCGGGAGGACGCCCAGCAGGCCCTCGCGCGCAAGGATCGAGCGGAGCTGTCCCGGATCCTCGGCCCGGCACCCACCGCGATCCGCGAGGGCTTGCTCGCCGCCCTCGATCTCGTCGGTGGCCCCGAAGTCATCGCGCGGGCGCGACGGATCGCCGACGGCGGGCCCGCGCGCGAGCAGGTCGACCGGCTCTCGGGGATCCTCCGCGCGCTCGAGGCACTCGAGCTGGGCGTCGCGATCCAGCTCGATCTCGGTGAGCCCCGGGGCTTCGGATACTACACCGGGCCGAGCTTCGCGATCCTCGCGCACGGCCCGGGAGAGCCGGTGGCGAGCGGGGGCCGCTACGACGAGCTGCTCGAGCGCTTCGGGGCTCCGATGCCGGCCACCGGCGTCGCGATCGACCTCGACCACGTCGAGCGAGCGCTCGGCACCGACGGCCCGAACGAGCGCCCTCGCCGGTGCGTGCTCTTGGCGGGAGACACTCCGCCGTCGCTCGCAGCTGCGATCCGCGGCGCCGGCTCGGCGGTCGCCACCTACCCCGGAGCGACGCTGGCGCAGGCCCGCGCCCATGCCGAGGCGTGGGGGCACGGGGTGGTCGCGCACGTGCGCGGCACGGACGCACGGGTGGTCGTGAACGGCTCGGAGGCGCGCGTCACGGTCGACGCGCTGCCATCATGGCTCGCGAAGGGCGGCCTGACGCCGGCGAGAGCCCGCACGAAGAGGTGAGCATGTCGGTCGTGGTCGTCGTGGGCGCCCAGTGGGGTGACGAAGGCAAAGGCAAGGTCGTGGACCTCCTCACGCGCGGGGCCGACGTGGTCGCGCGCTACGGCGGCGGTGCCAACGCGGGGCACACGCTCGTCGTCGGCGGCGAGAAGACCGTGATCCGCCTCGTCCCGTCGGGAGTGCTGCACCCGACGCCGCTCTGCGTGCTGGGGGCCGGCATGGTGATCGACCCGGCGGTCCTGCTCTCGGAGCTCGACACGCTCGCCAGCCGCGGCGTGCTCGACGCGAGCTTCTCGAGGGTCGTGATCGCCGATCGCGCACACCTCGTCCTTCCTCACCACGTGCTCGTCGACCAGCTGCGCGAGAGCGGGCCGGGCGCGATCGGAACCACCAAGCGCGGCGTCGGCCCAGCCTACGAGGACAAGGTCGCCCGACGCGGCGTGCGCGCGATCGACCTGGTCGACACGAGCGAGCTCGAGGCGCGCGTTCGCGCGAACGTCGAGGCGTGGCTGCCCACCATCCGCGCGCTCGGCGGTCAGCCGCCCGACGCTGCAGCGATTGCGTCCGAGCTGCGAGCCCACGCGACACGCCTGGCGCCTCTGGTGAAGGACGCGGCCGAGGTCGTTCACGCCGCGAAGGCGCGCGGTGCGCGCATCCTGCTCGAGGGCGCGCAGGGCACGATGCTCGACGTCGATCACGGCACCTACCCGCACGTGACGAGCTCGACCGTGCTGTCGGGCGGTGCGGCGAGTGGCGCGGGCCTGGCGCCGACCGACATCGATCGCGTGGTCGGGATCACCAAGGCCTACACGACACGCGTGGGCGGAGGGCCGTTCCCGAGCGAGATGCCGGAAGCCGAGGCGGAGCGCCTGCGCAAGGCCGGCGGCGAGTTCGGCGCCGTGACCGGGCGGCCGCGCCGCTGCGGATGGCTCGACATCCCGGTCCTCCGTCACGCGGTACGCGCGAACGGTCTCACCATGCTCGCGCTGACGAAGCTCGACGTGCTCCGCGGCTGGGACCCGATCCAGGTCGTCGTCGCGTACGAGCGCGACGGTCAGCGCCTCGAGCGCCCGCCCGCGTCGGGGCTCGATCGGGTGCGCCCGATCTACGAGTCGCTCCCCGGCTGGACCGAGGATCTCACCGGCTGCCGGACCATGTCGGATCTACCAGCGACCACGCGCGCGTTCGTCGAGCGCGTCGAAGCGCTCACCGGCTGTCAGGTCGCGATCGTGTCGGTCGGCCCGGATCGCGCGCAGACGATCGTGCGCGCCGACGTGTTCGGCTGAGGCTTGCCTCGAGCGAGCTGCCCGCCCGAGCCACGTGCTCGGGCGCGCTCGCTCGGTACCAGCCCGAGCGACGCGGTCGGGCGTTCAGTCAGTAGAAGACGCGAACGCCGAGGTAAGCCTCGAACTTGTTGTACCCCGCGGGGTCGAGCACGCTTCCCATCGTGCCGACGCTGACGTTGTAGCGCCAGTCGGTGAAGTCACCCATGTAGCGCAGCGTCGTGTTGATCCCGAGCCAGTCGGTGAACCGGTACTCGGCGAACACGCCGGCCGTCACGCGGATGTCGGAGCGGGTCAGGCTTCCGTCGGGGTTGGAGCCGACCGGGGTGGTCGAGCCCACCGGCGGCGCGATGACGCCGTAGTCGACGTACGCAACGTCGGCGTCGACACCGAGCAGGAACGCGCCCCCGATGGTCGTGTTGAAGGCCGCGTATCCACGATCGCGGCTCGCGTAGTTGCCGATCACGGCGGGCTGGAAGTCGCGATCGTAGCCGAGCGAGAGGCGCGTGCCCTGCGCGATGTTCCACGCGAGCTGGATCTGGCCGACCGGCGCGTCGTAGTTCTGGAGGTAGGTGCCACCACTCGGGGTATCGAAGAAGCCGGCGGCGTAGCCGATCATGCCCGTGATCGAGATGTTGTTCGTGATCGCGCCGTTGAGGCCGATGCGGCTGCGGAGCGTCCAGCTGTCGCCGAGCCGGGTCGGCGCGGCGGTCGACGCAGCGTTCAGGTAGTCGTGGTAGCGAACCTGGTTGTCTTGGATTAGCGCCGTCTGAGGCAGGAAGCGGAAGCTCTCCTGCAGCGACATCGTGTGATCGAAGGTGTTGCCGAAGCCGAAGCCGCCGTCCTCGTACATGGAGAGGCCGAAGTCGTATCCGGCCATCACCTGGAGCACGCCGCCGTCGGTCTGGAAGTTCAGCTGAAGGCCGGCGTTGTTGGCGTCCCGCGCCATGCCCTGGTTCGGGTTCACGTTCTCGACAAACGGACGCACCTGCCGCGAGAACGTGTCGTAGACGGCGAATCCGAACGGACGCTGCGGCAGCACCGTCAGCCGGAGACCGACGTCGAGCGCGAGGTTCCGACGGTTCGAGTCGGCGAAGAACTCGTAGTAGGCGGCCGAGATCCCGCCCTGGAACGTCACCGTCGGTGGCGTCGACGAGGCCGAGCCCTCACCCTCACCGCTCGTGCGTTCGCCCGACAGCGTCGAGAAGAGCAGGTGCGGCGTGACGCGCAGGATCCCAGAGTCGACCCGATGCCACGGCGCTCCGGGCGGCGGGTTGTCGTCGGTGTAATAGAGGTTCGAGTCGTAGCCGACCTCGACACCGAGCCCGGGGTGCAGCTCGAAATCGCCGACGCGGAAGCCCGGCCCCTGCGTCCGATCGCGATCGGCGAGCCAGCCTCCGCCCGAGCTGCTCGAGCCGCCGCCGGCGCCGGCCGGCGTGCCCTGCGCATGGGCCATCGAGACGGTGCTCGCGACAGTTACGAGA
>JBGALT010000118.1:0-25241 GCA_044223665.1 Sandaracinaceae bacterium
GGCTCGCGATCGAAAACGATCGAAAATCGATCACTTGCGATCGAAACCTGGATCCAGGCTGATCCGGTGATCGCGAAGCTCGACGCGATCGAGGTTCGATCGCGCGAAACGAGCGAGGGCCCTCACGCCGGCGGTCGGGCGAGCACGCGATCGAAGATCGCGATCGCGCGATCGACGTCGTCGTCGGTGGTCTCGCGGCCGAGGCTCACGCGGATCGCCGATGCCGCGCGCGCCGGCTCGTCCGGGAACATCGCGGCGACGACGGCCGAGGGGCGGTCCACCCCCGACGAGCACGCCGCCCCGCTCGCCACCTCGAGCCCCTCGAGATCGAGCGCCGCCACGAGCGCCTGCGACGTCCAGCCCGGCAGCGACACGTCGGTCACCGTCGCGACCCGCTCGGCGCCGCCGTTCACACGCGCGCCGCGGCCGGCCAGCGCGGCTTCGAGCCGGTCCCGACGGCGGGCGATCGCGGGCTGCGCGGCGAGGCGCTCGTGGACGAGCGCGCAGGCCGCCCCGAAGCCGACGATCGCCACGACGTCCGGCGTGCCGGCGCGCAGACCACGCTCTTGCGCGCCCCCGAGCACGCGCGGCTCGAGCGTGATCCCGCGGCGCAAGACCAGCGCCCCCGCGCCTGCCGGCCCGCCGATCTTGTGCGACGCGAGGGCCATGGCCGTGGCGCCGGAGCCGGGGAAGTCGATGGCGAGCTTGCCCAGGGCCTGCGTGGCGTCGACGACCGAGAGCACGCCTCGATCGGAGGCGAGCGCGCACCAGCGCGGGATCGGCAGCACGATGCCGGTCTCGTGGCCCACCCACTGCGCCGCGAGCAGGTCGGCGCCGTCGGCGAGCGCCCGCGCGACGAGGGCGGCGTCGGGGATCGCGCCAGCAGGCAGCCCCAGCACGGTGATCCGTGCGCCGCCGCGGGCCAGCGCGCGCACGGGCTCCGCGACGGCCGGATGCTCGATCGCCGTCGTCACGACGTGGCGGCCGGCCGAGAGCCCGAGCACGCCGAGGTTGCACGCCTCGGTGCCGCCGCTGGTGAGCACGATCTCGGCGGGGCGCGCGCCGACGGCCGCCGCGATCCGCGCGCGAGCCTCCTCGAGCAGCGCGCGCGCGCGGCGCCCGGCCGCGTGCGGGCTGGCCGGGTTGCCCAGCGGACGGCAGAGCACGTCGCGCATCGCGTCGGCGACGCGGGGGTCGAGCGGGCTCGCCGCGTGGTGATCGAAGTAGAGCTCGTCCACGTCGCCTCGAGGTGCGCGGTCGTTCGAGGAGCGATCGCGCTGCGTGTCGTTCACGTGCCCGCAGCGGCCCTCTCAGATCCGCTCGGGGAAGCGTGCGACGCGCCGCACCCGCATCGTGACGCCCGTCCCGCCCAGGCGCAGGCCGGCGACCTCGGGCGGCGGGCTGGCCACGGTCACGCTACCGCCGTGGGCCTCGGCGACACGCCGCACGAACGCGAGCCCCAGCCCCACGCCACCGTGCGCGCGCGTGACGGAGCCATCGACCTGATAGAAGGGCTCGAGCACCTTCTCGAGCCGATCGGAGGGCACGCCCGGCCCGCTGTCGGCGATGGTCAGCCAGAGCTCGGCGTCCTTGGACACCCCCTCCAGCGCGATGCGACCCCCGGCCGGCGTGAACTTGGCGGCGTTGTCGACCAGGTGCGCGAGCGCGCGCCGCAGCTTCTCGGGATCGCCCGAGCCCGTCAGCCCCGTGGCGAATCGCGTCTGCACCACGAGCCCGCGCTCGTCGATCGTCTGGGCGTGCTCGTGGAGCACCCGCTCGGCGAGCTGGGAGAGGTCGTAGTCGCGCGCCGAGAAGCTCATCCGCCCGGTCTCGAGCGCCGAGACGTCGAGCAGCGTGTCGACGAGCGCGCGCAGCTTGAGCGCGCCTGCCTCGATGGCCGCCAGCGCCTTGCGCTGCATGGGCGTGACCGGCCCGAGCTCCTCGGCGAGGAGGAGCTTCGCGTACCCCACGACGGGCGTCATCGGCGTCGCGAGCTCGTGCGTCAGGTTCCGCAGGAACTCGCGGCGCAGGCGAGCGACCTCTTCGAGCTGCGTGTTGGCGTCGGAGAGCTGCCGCACCTTCGCCTCGAGGCGCTCCACGATGCGCTGCGAGGCCTCGCGCAGCTTGGGCTCGGCGTCGTCGCTGCGCTCGCGGTGGCCCTCGAGGTAGCGCGCGATCGTGCGCGCGAACTTGCGGGCGTCGATCGGCTTCTCGAGAAACCCGTCGCAGCCGACCGCGAGGCTCGTGGCGCGATCGCCCTCGGCGGTGATGGCGACGATCGGCACGCGCGTGTAGGCCGCCTCGGAGCGCAGGCGCAGGGCCACCTCGTAGCCGTCGAGATCGGGGATGTTGATGTCGACGAGGACCAGATCCGCCGCGAACGTGCGCGCGATGCGGATCCCTTCGAGCCCCGTCTCGGCGTCGACCACCTCGTGACCGGCGGCGGCAAGCAGCTTGCGCACGAGCAGGCGGCTCGACGGGTCGTCCTCGATGTGGAGGATGCGCGCCACGCCCGCGTCGTCGTCAGAAGCTTCCGCCGAGGAACGC
The DNA here is from genome assembly GCA_044223665.1 of Sandaracinaceae bacterium. Lineage (GTDB taxonomy): Bacteria > Myxococcota_A > Polyangia > Polyangiales > Sandaracinaceae > JBBSAT01. Next base: position 2,548 of record JBGALT010000118.1, read on the forward strand.
CGCGTCGACGCGAACGCATCCGCCGGGGCCGGCGCAGAACTGATCGATCTGGGACGCGCTGCCCTGCGTGAGGACCACGGCCAGCACGACGATGACGACCACCGCGACCACGCCACCGCCGACCGCGATCCAGGTGACGGGCTCCTCGTACCACTCGGGCCCGCGCAGCTGGTCTTCGGGCAGCGCGGTCAGCGTCAGCGAGAGGTCCTCGCGGCGCCCCGACTCGGCCGTGATCTCGCGGACCACTTCCTCGTAGCCGTGGAGGGTGACCCGGATCGAGTGCGCGCCATCGACGAGGTCCACTTCGACGGGCGTCTCGCCCATGAAGTTCCCGTCGACGAAGACGTGCGCGCCTGGAGGTGTCGTGGTGACGCTGAGCGCTTCGGAGAGCGCGAACAGCTCGACCGGCATGTCGGCCACTCCGCCCGCCTCGACGGTCACGACGTCGGAGTACTCGCTGTAGCCAGGCATGCGGACGCGGAGCGTGTGGGTGCCGGGCGCGAGCGTCTGCGGCGCGATGGGGCTCGTGCCGACCAGCTGCTCGTCGACGTAGACCTCGGCGCCTTCCTGGACGACGGTGATCGTCAGGGTTCCCGTGGTCGCCACCGGGGTCGGCGTGGGGTCCGGAGGCCGGCGCCGCCGCTGGGCCGTCGCCGGCGCGGTGGGCGCCAGCGCGAGGACGAGGGTCGCAGTCGCGAGGGCGAAGGCGACGGGGGAAGCGAGGCGCATCGTTGTGCCACGAGAGTACGAAGCGCCCGGGCTCGTGGTCAACGAGACCGTTGCAGATGCGAGCACTTCGCCCATCGAGAGCCCGAGGCGGGCCGACGGCCACGCGACCCGATCCGCCTCGCCTGCGGGAGCCAGCGCCTCGGCGCGCACGCAGACGAGCGCCGCCGCCCGGGTTGTGGCTCAATGCGCCCGATGACCGCCGCCGTGCCGGACGCCGCCGAGGACCTCGTCACCTACCTGAACGCCTCGCCGACCCCGTGGCACGCCGTGAGCGAGACGGTGCGGCGGCTGGTCGCGGCCGGCTATCGCGAGCTGCACGAGGAAGACGAGTGGAAGATCGCGCCCGGTGACAAGGTGCTCGTGGTGCGGGCCGGCTCCACGGTCGCGGCGCTCGAGATCGGCGAGCGCGGCCTGGACGAGACGGGCGCGCGGGTCGTCGGCGCCCACACCGACTCGCCGAACCTCCGCGTGAAGCCCAACGCGCAGCTCAAGCGCCAGGGCCAGCACCAGATCGGCGTCGAGGTGTACGGCGGGGTGCTCCTGCACACCTGGCTCGACCGCGACCTCGCGCTCGCCGGCCGCGTGCTGGTCCGCGAAGGGAGCGCCATCGGCGCGCGCTTGCTCCGCTTCCCGCGGGCCATCGGACGCGTCCCGAGCCTCGCGATCCACCTCGACCGCAGCGTGAACACCGAGGGCCTCGTCGTGAACCCGCAGACGCACCTGCCGCCGGTGCTCGCGCTCGAGTCGAGCGGCGCCTTCGACCTGAAGGAGGAGCTCGCCAAGCAGCTCGAGGCCGAAGGAAGCGGCGCCTCGGCGAGCGCGATCGTCGGCTACGACCTTTGCTTCTTCGACGCCCAGCCCTCGGCGCGCATCGGCCTGCGCGGCGACTACGTGGTGAGCGGTCGCCTCGACAACCTCGCGAGCTGCCACGCCGCGCTCTGCGCGTTGCTGGAGGCCCCGCCCGCGCCACAGACGACGCGCGGCTTCGTGCTCTACGACCACGAGGAGTGCGGCAGCCAGAGCGCGCAGGGCGCGCAGTCGCCGTTCCTGCGCACGGTGCTCGAGCGCGTGGCGCTGGCGCATCCGAAGGCGGGCCCCTCGCCCGTGCACCGGATGCTCGCGCGCTCGTTCCTGATCTCGGCGGACATGGCGCACGCGATCCACCCGAACTACGCCGACAAGCACGAGCCCAATCACCAGCCGCAGCTGGGCGCCGGGCCCGTGGTGAAGAGCAACGTGAACCAGCGCTACGCGACCGACGGCGAGAGCGCGGCGCGCTTCGATCTGTGGTGCGACGAGGCAGGCGTGAAGCCGCAGCGCTTCGTGACGCGCACCGACCTCGCGTGTGGAACGACGATCGGCCCCATCACCGCGGCGATGACGGGAATGCGCGTCGTGGACGTGGGCAGCCCGATGCTGAGCATGCACTCGAGCCGCGAGACCTGCGCGGCGGCCGACGTGCCGAAGATGATCTCGGTGCTGCGCGCGTTCTTCGCTGCCGAGAGCTGAAAGGGAGTCGCTGAGTCGGCGCGGCCCCCAGAAGACGCCGCTGAGGAATGCAGGAATGCAGGAACGCAGGGATGCATGAAGAGCGCCCGGCGCGTCTTGGTCCGCTCCTGCGTTCTTGCCTTCCTCGGCGGAAGACTCTCGACACGCCTCGTTCTCTCCGCGCCGAGCGACGAGGCGTAAGCTCCGCGTCGGAGGGCCCATGGCGCGATCGATGTCCGAGCTGGCTTGCGACCTGATCGACGGAATCGTCGACCCCTCGGAGACGAGCCCTACTCCCTTCCAGCCGCGCATGGCGCTGGAGGCGCTGACGAGCGAGGTCGCGTTCGTCTCGAGCTTCGCGAACGCCGCCGCGGTGCGCACGCGCGAGGGGCTCGTGCTCGTCGACACGGGCTCGTTCCTGCTCTCGGCGCACGTGCACGCGGCGCTGCGGCAGTGGGAGCCGCGCGCGCCCGCCCGCGCCGTCGTGTTCACCCACGGCCACGTGGATCACTGCTTCGGTGTCGAGCGCTGGGACGCCGACGCGGACGCGCACGGGAGCGCGCGGCCCACGGTCTACGCACACGCGCGCGTGCCGGCGCGCTTCGATCGCTACCGCCTCACGCGCGAGTGGAACGGCTGCATCAACGGGCGCCAGTTCGGCGGCGACGTCGAGTGGCCGGCGAGCTATCGCTACCCGGACGTGACCTACGAGGGCGCGCTCGCGCTCGACGTGGGCGGCGAGCGCTTCGAGCTGTTCCACGCGCGCGGCGAGACCGACGACGCCACCTGGGTCTTCGTGCCCGGCAAGCGATTGCTGTGCACGGGCGACCTGTTCCTCTGGGTGTGCCCGAACGCCGGCAACCCACAGAAGGTGCAGCGCTATCCGCGCGACTGGGCGCTCGCGCTGCGCGCGATGATCGCGCGCCGCCCGGAGATCCTGTGCCCGGGGCACGGCCTGCCCATCGTCGGCGAGGAGCGCGTCGCCGGCGTGCTCGCCGACACGGCCGAGCTGCTCGAGAGCCTGCACGACCAGACCGTCGCGCTCATGAACCAGGGCGCCAGGCTCTCGGACGTCCTTCGGACGGTGCGCGCGCCCGCGCATCTGCTCGAGAAGCCCTATCTACGGCCCGAGTACGACGAGCCGAGCTTCATCGTGCGCAACGTGTGGCGCCTGTACGGCGGATGGTGGGACGGCGCGGCCCCGAGCCTCGAGCCCTCCCCGCCGGCCGAGCTCGCGCAGGAGCTGGCGCGCCTCGCAGGCGGCTCGCGCGTGCTCGCCGATCGCGCGCTCGTGCTGTCCGAGCGCGGCGAGCACGCGCTCGCGACGCACCTGGCCGAGCTCGCCTCCGATGCCGCGCCGCGCGACGCAGCGATCGCGCAGGTGCGCCGCAAGGTGCTCTCGGCCCGCGCCGACGGCGCCCGCTCGCTCATGGCACGCGGGATCTACCGAGCTGCGGCCGACGAGAAGCGCGGCTGACCGCGGTACCGTTCGCCGCAGGTCAGTCGGCGTCGCTGGGCTCTTCGGCAGCCTCCTCGACGGGCGCCGTGGCGCGCTCGAGGCGCTCGAAGCTCAAGGTCAGGTAGGTGCCGCTCTTGCCCTGCTTCTCGAACGCCGACACGGCGTAGCTCGCCTCGTCGCCCGTGATCTCGCCCACCCAGGCGGGCGCGGCCTCTTTCGCGCCCCGCGCGCGGCCGCCGGCCTTGGGCGCGGCGAGCGCCCCGCGGAAGACGTCGGGGGGATAGGTGTTCTGGTCGCCGCGCGGGAGCGCGACCGTGATCGTCAGCTGGTCCTCGCGCCGCCAGGCGCGCATCTCGTAGGGCGTGCCGCCGATGCTGCAGTCGCCCTGCATGTCGGGCTGACTCGGCTTGCGCTTCTGGGCGTTCTCGAAGAGGCCGCCGCGGTCGCGACGGCTGTGATCGGTCGACATGGGTCGCGAGGTAGAGCACGCCCGGGGCCCGAGCGCTCGCCGGCGTGTGACCTCGGATCGAAGCGCTACGCTCAGCGCGGCGCTAGGCCGGACAGAAGGGCCCGCCGTCGTCCACGCAGCGCGTGCGTCCGCCGACGCTCTGGCAGTAGCCGACGGCGCAGTCGGCGTCCGTCCGACACCCGTCGCTCGGGTAGCTGCACACCAGCCCGACGGGGATGCCGCAGCAGGGATCGCGTGCGACGACGCAGCGCCCACCGGCCTCGTCGCGGCAGTCGGTGTCGTGGAGGCAGGCCGCCGCGACGCACGTGGCCATCGGGGCGAAGGTGCCGGCCGGCGCGCAGACGGCGTCGTGGCAGTCCGCCGTGCTGGTGCACTCCGGCAGGACGCACTCGTTGAACGGATTGCGGACCTCACCACCACAGAACCGGTGGGCCGGCCCGAGCACGCAGATGCCGGCCGCACAGTCCGCGCTCGTGCAGCACTGGTCCTCCGGGCGCGCGGGATCGCAGCCCGTGGCGAGCGTGGGCGGCGTCTGGCAGACGCGGTAGCCGCCCGGGACGAGCTCCACGCACGTGCCCCCGGGGCAGTCGGCGTTCGTCCGGCAGTCGCCGAGCGCCGAAGCGCCCGCGTCGAGCGCGCCGGCGTCCGCTCGCGCTGCATCGACCTGGGTCCCGCCATCGAGCGGAGGCGCCGCGTCCAGCTCGACGCCGCCGTCGACGGCCGGCGCCGCGTCCCCCGTCGCGCCGCCGTCGCCGAGCGCACCGCCGTCCGCGCCGGCATCGGTCTGGGCGGGCCCTGCGGCCGTCCCGCAGCCGGCGGCGACCGAGAGACACGCCACGAACGCGAGACGAACGGTCGATCGCTGCATCGGCTCCTCGATTCACGCCGAAGATACGGCGTGCCCGCGCGTCGCCAATCGATAACTTCCGCCATCGCCCGCGCTCCGCTCACCGCCACGCGCAGACGCAGCGGGGAAACGGTACGTGCACCTCGGTGGGCACGACGGCGCACGTCGCGGCCTGAGCACAGGGACCCACCGTCTGCCCGCAGATCGAGTCGGTGTCGCCGTTCAGCGCGTACCCTCGGAAGCAGGGCATCACGACCGTAGGCGAGCAGACGGCCCGCCCGATCAGGCCCGGCGGCGTGATGCCCGCCACCCACGCGTCGCAGATCGCGCTCCGCCCCTCCGGCGTGCAGTCCGTCGCGAGCGGCGTCTCCGGCGTGTACTCGCAGACGCCCGTGTCCGGGCGGTTCGCGTCGACGGGGACGTCGTGCGCGGTCGAGCAAGCGCAGATGAGTCCGGAGACAAGGACGAGGCTCCAAGTTCGTCGACGCATGGATTCAGCTGAGTCGAACGGCTGCCGCATCAAGCGCTCCGGTTCGTCGTAGTCCACAAACGCGCTCTTGCCCGTGGTTCATCGATGCGACCGCGCCCATAGCCGGCGTCGCCACTCATTCGCGTCCCCGGACGGGGCGTCTGGCAATGGTGCGCCGCCGGGGGCCGACTCGATCAGGTGCAGCAGTGTCCAGGCGAGCCCGTAGCAGTCGTCGGGACCAAAGAGCTCCAGGAGGAACGCCGCCTCCTCATCGGACACGGGACCTTGAATCTTGCTCAGCGCGATCTGGTGCTGCGCTATCGTCGCCTCGTCAGCCGTCTCACTAGGAAGCGGCCCGAGTGCGCCCAGACCCAATATCTCCGGACGAATCGACATGATTCACCTTCTCATCAGCGCCGGGAAGTTGTCGCGGTAGTAACGAAGCAGCGCACGAATACCCGGATCGTATCCAGATCCGACGATTCGCCTCACGTCACGAATATCTCGCGCAAGCACCTGGCGGAAGGGAGTCCCCCTCTCAGCTCGGGCCGTCGCCCGTCCAAGAGCTCCATAGGTCCGAGTTCTAACGTGTTCGCTCGCTCGCATCACCAGTGCACCGCCATCAGCTCGCGACGTGAATTCAAGGGCGGCCTGCGGCATGTGATGAGGAGTGAGTCCGTCGCCCACCACCGCCCGCGCGTCCAGATCGGCAAACCGCCCGGCCTCCCCTGCCTCGACCTCCAAAGCCGGCGCACCGCCCGGCCCCGGAATCACCATGAACACGGCCATGGTCAAGACCGTGCCGATGAGGGCTCCTTGGGCGGTCGCCCTCGTCATGGGGTCGCGCGCGGAGGTCGCGGTGGCCGCGGTCGTTCCGACCTGCCGAGCGGACTCCTCGCCGCGGACGGAAGCAAACGACTGCAGGACGCCGAGCGGCGTGGGGTTGCCCTGGAGCACCGCGCGTCCGTAGGACTGGGCCAGCGCCTGGACCGTCGCGTCGGCCATGCCGGCGACGGTACCGGTGGGGTCTGCGGCCAGCTGATCGGCCAACGGCGCCAGGCCCATGGAGAGCCCCGCCCCGAACGTCGCCATCGCGGATCGGAAGCGCTCGTCGTTGACCTCCTCGACGCTCGGGGGGCGCTCCGAGTCCGTCGCCTGCTGCCGACCGGTCTCCGTGGCGCCGCTCCCGACCTGCTCCGACGTCGAGCCGTCGGTCGGGTCGCTGTGGGCGATCGGGGCGGACTCGCCCGGAGGTCGCGGGCCGACGCGAAATTCAGCTTGGCCGCCGCGATCGTAGGTCTGGTCCCAGCCAGGCGCGCTGAAGCCAACCGCCTGCCACCCCGTCGGGTCCGTCAGCTCGAACGGCCGATTGTTCACGTACGAGTACCGGTTCAGCCCCTGGGCGCTCGACGTCGGCATCGGATCGCCCGTCAAGAATCGTCTCAGGCGCGGGTCGTAGATCCGGCCGCTCATGTTGATGAGGCCCAGCTCGCCGTCGTGCTCGTGGCCCGTGAAGCCGTGCGTCGTGTTGGGCGTCGGGGTCCCGGTGCCCGCGCCCTCGACGTCGTCCAGCACACCGCCGTACGCGTCGTACCGGATGTGCTCGGCCGCCTCGCCCTCCACCCACGTCGTCTCCGTGGAGCCCAGGCGGTCGTCGAACATCCAGCGGATCGCGTCCGACGTCTCCCCCTCCACGCCGCTGCGCTCCACCGCCGCGACCACGCCGACCGGCGTCGGCACGTAGTAGCGCTCCACCAGCGTCAGACCGACGATCGCCAGCTCGTACACGCCGCCCATGTACATGGTGGCGCTCGGCCCGGACTTGAGCGCGCGCTCGCCGTCCGCCGAGTACGCGAAGTCGACCCGGCCGAGCTTCGGATCCCGGATCGTGCGCGGCAGGTCGTCGGCGTTCCAGGTGTAGCTGCGCGCGCCGCTCGACACCTCCGCCGCGGTGACGCGACCCGCCGCGTCGTACACGAGCGCCTGGCTCGGGCCCGAATCCGTCGTGACGGACGTCGCCCACTGCGGATGCAGCGCGTCGTCGAAGGCGATGGTATCGCCGCCCGCGTGACGCAGGTTTCCGAGACGGTCGATGTCGAAGCCTTGCACGCGCGCGCCCTGCGCGTCCTGGGTCGTGACCCGACGCACACGGCCGAGCGCGTCGTGAAGCACGGTCTCCGTCCGCGACGCGAGGTGATCGCTCCGCGTGCGGAGCAGCCCGCGCGCGTCGTAGCCGTACTCGAGGTCTTGAAGCACAGAGCCGACCGAGCCCGTCTGCATGGCACGAATGCGACCCGCGTCCGTGTACGAGGTCGCCCGCGTCGCCCCGCCGATCGTCTCGTTCGTCGGCGAGCCGCGAGCGTCCTCGTCCTCCATCCGCCACAGGTCCCGTCCCGCGCCCGACACGCGGACGACCTCGCCGCTCAGCGAGTCGTAGTGCAGCTCGACCGAGAACGGCGTCGTGCTGATCGAGGTCGGGTACGTGATCGCGGTCGTCCGACCGAGGTCGTCCCGCGCCACCGACAGCGCCAGCGCGGCCCCGGGAAACGACGGCGTCGTCCGCACCGTGGCGGTCACGCGCGCCTGCTCGTCGTACTCGAACGTGTCCACGATCGTCTCGCCGTTCGCCGTGCCCTCGTTCGTGGCCACGTGCACAAGGCCCAGCGCAGGATCGCCGCTCGGTCTCAGCGCCGTGTCCCAGTCCCAGTGCGCGTGGCGGCTCGTGCCGTCCGCGTAGCTCTCGAGGCGATCGAGCACGCGACCCAAGGGGTCGTAGCTGAGCACGACGTCGTCACCGGCCGCGTTCACGGTCTCGCGCACCTCGTCCCAGGCATCGTACGAGAACGTGCTGTGACCGGTCGACGGATCGTCGAGCGAGATGCGACGCCCGAGTCGATCGTATCCGACGTCGATGGTGTTCCGCGGCCCCGCACCGGTGACACGACGGAGGGCACCGGTCGCGCAGTAGTTGTAGTCGGTGGCGGCGCCGCCCGTGGGCTCGATCTCGCGCGACACGAGGCCGCGGGAGTCGAGCCAGGTCTCGAAGCGGCCGCCGCCGGTGACCTGCCGGAAGCTCCGCCGTGGCTGCTGCCACGTGTGCGTGGCGACGCCATCGGCGTCCGTCGTCCGTCGAAGTCGGCCGAGACCATCGAACCTGAAGACCGTCGCGTGGACCTCGGTCGTCGCGAACTCGCGAGGCTCCGTGACGCGGACGACGTTCCCGAGCGCGTCGTACTCGGTGTCGACCTCGCTCAGCATCTGGCTGAGCAGCTCGCGCTGCTCGGTCGGCCGACCGAGCCGGTCGAGCAGGACCTCGGAGCGGCCGCCGCCCACGATCGTCAGGACGACCGTCCTCGCACGGGTGTAGGCGACCTGGACCTCGGCCTCCCCGTCGGTGTCCTCGAACCGCGGGCGACCGTAGCCATCGAAGCGGTGGCGCGTCTCGACGTGGTTCGGGTCGCGAACCACCTCGAGCGTCCCGAGGCCGGCGTGGTAGCGGTACAGCGTCTCGTGGCCGAGCGCGTTGGTCGTCGAGATCGGGAAGTAGCCTTGCGCGTCGTACTCGACGGCGCTCGCGCGCGTCCCGTCGGTGGCGGGGGCGGTGGCGACCGCCGTCACGTTCCCGCGAGCGTCGTACGTCGGAGTCACGGTGCGCTCGGTCGACGGATCCCCCGGGTTACGCACGACTCGCGTCGGCCGAGCGTGCAGAGCATCCTCGTCGACGGTCATCACCTGCCGATAGGCGCAGCCGGCCCCACCCGACGTCGACTCCTCGATCCGCGTGAGCAGACCTACCCTCCAGGGCGCCACGGAGCTCTGGTAGCGAAGCGCGTAGTGGAGGCGGGCGCTGCCGAGGAGATCGGCTTCGTCGATGGTGCGCGGGTTGTCTTGCGCGTCGTAGGCGTACGACTGCTGGAACATCCGGACCGGCGTCAGCGATCGAAACGCGGTCGAGGGGTCCGACGGGGCGGTCATCTCCTCGAACTCGCGGATCGTCACCTGCCGGTCGAGGACCGAGTACCCGAGGTGGGGTTGCACGACGACCGCGTAAGGCTGGCTGCCCTGGTCCGACCCGGCGTGCGACTCGAACGTGCCGACGAAGCGCAGCGACGCCGGCTCGTCCGCGAGGCCTTCGGAGTCGACGCGGTAGGTCCATCGCCGCGCGGGTCGGCCTGCGAAGGGGTAGTCCTGGATGCGGGCGTCGAACGTGGCGTTGTCGAAGCGCGTGTCGACCACCTCGCCCGAGGGCTGGGCTGTGACCACGTGCCGGGCGAAGCCCAGGAACCCGCGGCCGCGAAGATCGACCCGCGCATCCTCGTATCGATGATCCTCGGTCCGGACGACGTCGACGTCCGGAAGGCCCGCGTCGCGCTCGACGCGCGAGACCACCCACTGCGTGTTCGTGACGCAGCGCTGGGGGTAGGTGCAGGTCGTGGCTGGCGTGTAGACGGCGCGGTCCGAGAGGGTCGTGTAGCGGACGCGAACGAAAGACCCGTACCCGTCGCGGACGCCGGTGACGAGCGAGGGCTCGACGCGGATGTTGTGCATCAGCTGCAGGAGGCTCGTCGTAGCAACGGGGTACTCGTCGGAGACGGCGTTGAAGGCGAGTAGGTCGAGCGCGCCGTCGCCATCGGCGTCGACGCGGTAGAGCTCGGGCTGCCGGTAGACGCCGTCTCGTGCGCCCGGGGCGCTGTCGGCGTGGATCTCTCCTTCGATGCCTCCGGCCGTCGGGTACGCGTCGGCGGTCGCCTCGAAGTCACCGAGGACCTCGTCGACCCAGAGGGTCTGCGTCGGCCATACCCACGCTTCTCCGTTGAACAGGGGGTGGGTGGTGGTATCGCGCGCATCCAAGGTCGCGTAGATCAGATCTGCGCGTCCATCGCCGTTCATCTCGAACGGGAGCGAGAGGAGCGGATAGCGTCGCTCGATGCTGTTGATGAAGTGGCGTCCGGCGCGCGTACGACGCGCCGGAGACGCGAGCTCGGTCGCGTTGTGCGAGCTCAGCCGCACGTACGGGGCGAAGGCGAAGCTGTCCCCACCGCTCGACACCGTGTCCCCGAGCGAGAACCAGACGATCGTCCGGACATCGGTCACGTCCGCCAGAGGTGGGTCGTAGGGATCGCGCGCGAACTGCTCGAGCGTCAGGGTCGTGTGGTTGATGAACAGGTCGGAGAGCCCGTCGCCGTTGAAGTCGGCGACCTGGGCGCGGGAGGCCGCGATGTCACCGGCGTGGGGAAGAGCCGGGTAGTCGACGCTCAGCGAGCCATCGCCCGTCATCCGAAGGACACGGACCTCGAAGCGTCCGTCCTCGTAGGGCGGCGCGATCACGAGCTCGGCTCGGCCGTCACCGTCGAAGTCGGCGGGCGTCGGGGCGAAGGAGTGCACGGGGTAGTCGCGCGAATCGAGGTCCACGTTGGCGGGCCCGTCGACCGCGTACTCCCAGCCGCACGCGGTCACCGCGGCCGTGCTGACCGGAGCCGCGAAGCCGCCGTCGGTTCGGAGCGCGGCGATCCAGCGACCCGGCAGCTCGCCGAACGCGGCGTTGGGCATGGGCGCGAAGTTCATGATGCGCCCGCCGATCTCGTACTGGCAGTTGACGATGTCCTGCCGTCCGTCGCCGTTCACGTCCGCCAGCTCCAGGCGCTGGCCAGCTGTACCAGCCAGGCGGAAGCGTATCGAGCGAGAGATCGGTCTCGGCCCACGGAAGCCTCAGCCCGGTATCCACCGCGGTGAAGTCGTGGCCATCCGAAAGATAGACCCACACCCTCGCCTGCGAATGGATCCAGTACTGGGCGACGAGGATGTCGTCACGGCCATCGGCGTTGTAGTCGAGCGTCGCGGTGTAGCGGGCCTGGTTCGCATGAGGGAGGCCCGTGGGCTGGTAGCCCGACGAGGCCTCGTACGGACGAGCGCCCGTGATGTCGCGCGTCGTGCGGGACGGGCTCGGCACGCCGAGCCGCATCTCCCAGGCATTCGGCGCAGCCGCGCGGAGGTACAGAACGTCGTCGGCGCCGTCGCCGTTCACGTCGAGCACGATGACGGGGTTCGGTGGCGGCAGCGTGCATACGCTGAAGCCATCGCGGCCTTGGTGGCACGTGCGACCGAGGTGCCTTCGCATGCGTCCGGCGTCCGTCGCGAGCCCCTCGAACGTGTCGAACCCGAACGCGGGCTCGCGCTGGCGCGGCTGCGCCAGCTCGCGGTGCATCCAGTCGAACGTGGTGGGTGGCAGGCAGACGAGGCTGGCGCTCGGGCGCTCCGGATCGCCCTCCGGATCCAGATCCTGCGGTGTGGCCGGCGGCGCCTGCGTGCAGAGCTGGATGTGGTCGAGCCGATACTCGTGCGCGGGAGTGCCCGCGATGCCCGGCGTGGTCCCGTCACCACCGACGAACCGCAACAGGTGCGTGAGCCGCCCCTCCGCGAACGTCCGCACGCGGGTGAGCGGCGTGACGTCGGCGGGCCAGCCGAACGAGCCGTCGAAGAAGGTCCCGACCGGGCTCGTCGGCGGGACCAGCTCGGTTCCACCGCCCGGTCCGAGATCGGCCGCCCGGGGCACCCCGCGGATCGGTCCGTACTCGAACTCGATCTGCCGCGAGCCGCCGATCGTCAGGGTATCCGAGCCGTACCCGGTGTAGACGACGCGAGCGATGCGTACGAGATCACGCGTCGGCAGGTCCTGCCACGTGACGTCGTTGATCGTCGGCCGGACGTGCTCGTATTGATATTGAACGATGTTGCCGTTCGTGTCGCGCTCCTCAGCGAGCAGCCAGGACGCCGGGACTGCGGTACGGCCGGCGTCGCCCGGCGCTGGGATCTCGACGCGCGAGTCCGCCGTGGTCCCGTAGCGGCGCTCCGTTCCGTCACGCGAAGTGACAAGGAACGCCGGAGTCGTACGCACGTCCGAGGCCGCGATGATCTGGACTTGCTGCCAGGTCTCGCGCTCGGTGTGGAAGAGCGAGCCGACGGCGAAGCCGGCCGGCCCCTGGGCGCGCAGACGCTGGCCATCGAGGCAGACGGGGTCGGTGTCGTCGAGGCGGACGCGGTCCGTGCGACCGTCCTGGGCGAGCGTGGGCGCGCAGCGCGCGATGGACGACAGCCCGGTGACGGCAAAACCGACGCCGAGCGACGACGGAGACATGGACCCGGTGTACTCGACGCCCAGGTGCGGCTCGACGCCCAGGTGCGGCTCGACGCCCGCCCGACCCGGCGGGGTCGGGATCGACATGCGCCAGTGGAAGTGGCCGCCGTCGTCGACGAAGGACGTCGCCGGGATCGTCCCGACTGCCGTCGTCGTCGCGATCGGATCGAAGACCGGCAAGTCACTCGGCGGCGTCGGTGGGCCGCATGCCTCGAATCCTGATGACGAGCGTCCACGCGAAAGCCCTCGTCAGATGACCGCGAGACGCCATCGATCGCATCAGCACCTCCCCCAGGAGATCGAACCGTAGCGGCGCTGCGACGTGAGCGTCGAGCCCATTCGCATGTCGCCATGCGGCGCCTCTCGGTGCACCAAATGGTGCGTTGACAGCCGAACAATTACTCATGCCGCGCTACGCGGCCTCGAAGTCCTTGCAGAACACCACGAGCTTGGGGCTCGCGCTGCGCTTGTGCGGCGCCGTCGGGTAGCCGTGCGCGCAGCGGTCGCGCTCCTCGTCGTAGAGCACGCACTCCTCGCAGTGCCGCACGAGCCCGAAGCGCGCCGCTTCCTGGTCGAGCCGGTCGTCGCGCTCGATCTCCATCGGCCGAGCTAGGTCGAGAGCTCGATCTTCGCCACGCGGCCCGCGTGGCGGCCGCCCTCGAAGTGCTGCTCCACGAACGCCTCGAGGATCTCGCGCGCCAGGCCCCCGCCCACCACGCGCGCGCCCATGCAGAGCACGTTGGCGTCGTTGTGGCGGCGCGCCATCGCGGCGCTGTAGGGCTCGCTGCACACCACGGCGCGCACGCCTGCGTGGCGATTGGCGGCGATGCTCACGCCCACGCCGCTGCCGCAGATGAGGAGGCCGATCGTGTGCTTGCCGGACGCGATCGACTCGGCGAGCCGGTGTGCGTAGTCGGGGTAGTCGACCGACGTGCCGTCCTGCGTCCCGTAGTCGTCGACCCGGAAGCCCAGCTCGGCGAGCACCGGAAGGAGCTCCTTCTTCAGGGGCAGTCCCGCGTGATCGTTGGCGACGACGATGGTCCCGCGATCCGGCACGCCCTCTTCGTTGCCCCGCTCGCCGGCCACGTTCAGGCCTTCTGGAAGGCGAGCGTGACGTTCGTCCCGCCGAAGCCGAATGCGTTGCTGATCGCCACGTCGATCTTCCGCTGGCGCGCCTCGTGGGGCACCAGGTCGAGCTCGAGCGCGTCGTCGTCCGGATCCTCGAGGTTGATCGTCGGCGGGATCACTCCCTCGCGGATCGCGAGCGCCGTGATGGCCGCCTCGAGCCCGCCGGCGGCGCCGAGCAGGTGGCCCGTCATGCTCTTGGTGGCGCTCACCCAGAGGCCCTTGCCGTTCTTCTTCGCCAGCGCCTGCTCGCCGAAGACGCCGCGCATCGCGAGCAGCTCCTGACGGTCGCCGATGGGCGTCGAGGTGGCGTGCGCGTTCACGTAGTCCACGCGCGACAGCTCGATCCCGCCGTCCTTCAGCGCGTGCTTCATCGCGCGCTGCGCGCCCTCGCCTTCGGGCGCCGGCTGCGTGAGGTGGTAGGCGTCGCTCGTCGCGCCGTAGCCGACGATCTCGCAGAGGATCGGCGCGCCGCGCTTCATCGCGCTCTCGCGCTCCTCGAGCACCAGGATGCCGGCGCCCTCGGCGGCGACGAAGCCGTCGCGCTTCTTGTCGAAGGGGCGCGAGGCCTTCTCGGGCGCGTCGTTCTCCTCGGAGAGCGCGCGCATCGCGCAGAAGCCGCCGATGCCGAGGCCCGTGATGGTCGCCTCGGCGCCGCCCGCGACCGCCTGGTCGAGGTCGCCGCGCTGGATCCAGCGGAACGCCTCGCCGATCGCGTGCGCGCCGCTCGAGCAGGCGCTCGTGGTCGTGTAGTTCGGCCCCTTGAAGCCGAAGCGCATCGAGACCTGGCCGGGCGCGAGGTTCGCGATCGCCGCCGGGATGAAGTACGGCGTGATGCGGCGCGGGCCCTTCTCGAGCAGCGTCTCCTTCACGCGCTCGATGAGCTCGAGGCCGCAGAGGCCAGTGCCGATGAAGGTGCCGATGCGCTCCTTCTGCTCGTCGGTGAAGGACTCGAGGCCCACCGCACGCACCGCCTGATCGGCCGCGCCCACCGCGAGGTGGATGAAGCGATCGCCTTCGCGCAGGCGCTTCTTCTCGATGTACTTCTCGGCGTCGAAGTCGCGGCACTCGCCGGCGATGCGACACGCGAAGTCCTTCGCGTCGAAGCGCGTGATCGGCGCGATGCCGCTCTTGCCCGCCAAGAGCCCCTTCCACGTGCGGTCGGCCTCGGCCCCCAGAGGGCTGACGATTCCGACCGACGTCACCACGACCCTGCGTGCCCCGTGCATCCCCGATCTCCGCATTCTTCCGAAAAATGACTAGAGCGCCGAGCCACGCGCCCCGCACGCGACGCCCGTGAGCGTCCTCAGTGCGAGGCTAGCGTAGCGCGGCGCTCGTTACGCGGCCGCGACCCTTTTTCGGGCGCGCCACGCGGGGGCGGCGGAAGACCGACCTGACGCGCCGCGACGCGCCTCGGTCTCCCACCTCGCGACTACTTGTTCTTGCGCGCCTGGATGTAGTTGATGGCGTCGCCGACGGTGCGGATCTTCTCGGTGTCCTCGTCCGGGATGTCGATCTCGAACTGCTCCTCGAACGCGAGCACGAGCTCGACGATCGCCAGCGAGTCCGCGCCGAGGTCGTCGATGAACTGCGACTCCGGCTTGATCTGCGCGACGTCCACGTCGAGCTGCTGCGAGACGATCTCCTTCACCTTGTCGCCGATTTCCATGCTCTCTCTGCTTTCTTTCGCTTCCAACGCCGCGCTCGGGCGAGGACCACTCTCTGGCTGTCTCTCATCGGCTCTCCAGGGAGAGCCCTCGGCTAGACGTACATCCCGCCGTTGACGCGAATCACCTGGCCCGTGACGTACGCCGCCTCGTCACTCGCCAGGTACACCACCGCGGCGGCCACCTCTTCCGAGGTCCCCATCCGCCCCGCGGGCGTCTGGGCGATGATGCCGTCCTTCGCCTCGGGGGGAAGGCCCGACGTCATGTCCGTCGCGATGAAGCCGGGAGCCACGGCGTTCACCGTGATCCCGCGCGAGGCGTACTCCTTCGCCAGCGTTTTCGTCAACCCGATCAGCGCCGCCTTCGACGCCGCGTACACGGCCTGCCCCGGGTTGCCCGCCTCGGCCACGACGCTCGTCAGGTTGATGATGCGGCCCGTCTTCTTCCGCATCATGTGGCGGATCGCCGCCTTGCTCGCCCAGAGCGAGCCGCCGAGGTTCGTACGGAACGTCTCGTCGATCTCGTCCTGCTTGACGCGCAGCAGCAGCTGGTCGCGCGCGATCCCGGCGTTGTTCACCAGGATGTCGAGGCGACCCTTCGCCTTGACGATCTCGCCGATCGCCGCGTCGGACGCCTCGGCGTCGCCCACGTCGAAGCGGCGGATCTCGCCGTCGCCGCCGGCCGCCTTCGCGAGCGCGAGCGCCTCGGCGGCGGCCGCCTCGTTGCCGGCGTAGTTCACGACGACGTAGGCGCCCTGCTTGGCGAGCAGGGCGACGCACGCGCGACCGATGCCGCGCGAGCCGCCCGTGACGATCGCGACCTTGTCCTTGAGCGAGAACACGAGCGCTTCAGCTCTGCGTCTCGGGCTCGGCCTCGTTGCCCTTCTTCACGGCGCGACCGTCGTAGTGGCCGCACGCCGCGCAGACGCGGTGCGGAACGGTCATCGCCGCGCAGTTGGCGCAGGGGACGAGCGTGGGCGCCGCGACCTTGTCGTGGTTGGCGCGGCGCATGTTGCGCTTCATGCGGGTGGTTCGACGCTTGGGAAGTGCCACGGCGGATCTCCTTCAGGAACCTGGAAGAACGGAACGAGAGGCTACGACGACGCCTTCTTGTCCTTGCTCAGGGCGAGCAGGGGCGCGAGGCGTGGATCGAGATCGGGCGCGCTGGGATGCGCGTCCAGATGCTTGGGGCCGCGGATGCGCTCGGGCACTTCGATGCCCGGGCAGTCGGCGCGGCAGAGGGGCTGCATGGGGACTTCGAGGACGAGGTGCTCGAGCACGAGGTCGTCGAGGCGGATCTCGTCGCCGCTGAAGATCTCGATGTCGGGGCCGCCCTCGACGGTGTCCGCTTCGTCCTCTTCGGCCTCGGCCACGGGGCGCCCCGCCGGGCGGACGGCGTCGCCGCGGCGCGAGAGGAGCAGCGTGAGCGAGGCGCGCGTGGGGATCTCGGCCGGCGAGAGGCAGCGGCCGCAGGGGACGATCAGCGTCGCCTCGGCCTCGCCCCGCACGAGCACGTCGCCCCCCGACTTCTCGGCGACGAGGTGCAGCGCGCCGTCCTTCGTGGCGGCCGCGTGATCCTCGGGCGCGAGATCGGCGAGGTTCTCGGCGAGCCACGACGCACGGATCGGGAAGTCGTACTCCCGCGGTCCGGCATCCAGCTCGGCGACCTTGATCTCGAATTCCGCCACGAAAAACCCCGTCCTCGCCCGCGCGTCCGCGGAAGGAGGCCGAAAAAGGGCGCAAGAGATAGACGCGCGCCGGGGGGGAGTCAAGGTGGGGGCTCGCCCGCCCCGGTCGTCACGGCGCGACCGGCGTCAGGCCCGTCTCGGAGAGCGTGACCACCTGCGCGCCCGACGGGAGGCGCGCACCGTCGGCGAGCAAAGCGGCAGGCCCGGCGAGCGGCGGGACGAGGCGCGCGGTGGCGGGGCCTGCCGCATCGGGCCACGCGTACAGGGCGCCGCGGGCGCCGACCGCGCGCGCGAGCGTCGCGACCGACTCGCTGCCGGCCTCCCCGCCGTCGATGCCGGCGAGCGGCGCGGGAGCTGCGAACGAGAGGAGAAAGCGCGGCGCGGCGCCCTCCCCGCTCCCGACCTCGCTCGCGAGCGCCGCGGCGTCGCTGGCGCCGAGCCCGCAGGCCTCGTCGTCGCGCGCGTAGCGGCCCTCCGGCGCGCCGGCGACGGGGATCAGCTCGACCCCGCCGACGAGGAGGCGCCGGTAGGCCGAGGCGTCGATCACACGGCCGCGGGCCTCGGCGGGGAGCGCGGCGAGCGCTTCGTCGAGATCGGCCGGGTGGTCGCGGCCCCCGAGGACCACGAGCGTGGGGGTCGAGAGCGTGGACAGCGCCGCGAGGAGCGACTGCACGTGCACTGCGTCGTCACCGAGGCTCCCGAGGACGACCTGGAGCGCCGGCTGCCCCGCCTCGATCGCATCGAGCGTGGGCTCGAGCGGCTCGTCGGCGAGCGCGGCGCCGCGAAAGGCGGCGATCCGCGGGGGCGTGCTGGCGCCCTCGATCGTCAGGGTGCGTCCCTCGGCGTGGAGGTGGAGCGCCCCGAGCGTGAGCTCGACCGGGGCGGGCTCGCGCATGGCGCAGCGGACGTACGGCGTGGCTCCGCCCGCGGTCGGCCCGGCGCCCGAGCAGCTGCAGGCCGCGAGCAGGAGCGAGGCGAGGAAGACCGACGCGCGCATGGCGGGCGCGGACTATAGCGGAGCGGGCGTGGGCGCGAGCCCGAAGCGCGGCGCGGCGCGTGGTAGGTTGCGATCGTGCGCCCCCGGGCACTCGCTCTCTTGTCCCTCGGCCTGCTCGCCGTGGCGTGCGGCCCGAGCCTGCGGCGCGTGCAGCGGGCGAGCGCGTACTTCGAGGAGTGCTACGCGGCCGACATCGACCCGCACGTCACCGACGCCGATCGGCGCGGCTGCTGGCAGGCCTGGCGCCGCTACTACGAGGTCGGCGCCAGCCCCGAGCGCCTCGACTACGTGCGCGAGCGCCTCGCGATGCTCGACCCCGACCGCGCCGCCGCGATCGCGCTCTCGACCGGCGACGACGGCTCCATCGCGCTGCTCGACGAGGCCGCGCTGGCCGACGCGGCCGGCACCGACGAGGCGAGCGCCCCCACCGACCCCGCGGCGGCCCCCGAAGTGGCGAGCGCCGACGGCACGCGTGCTGATGAAGGGGCCGCGCAGGCCCCCGAGGACGCGCCCCCCGTGGGCCCCCAGCCGAGCGAGGCGGCGCCCCCCGATCTCAGCCACGAAGAGAGCGTTCGGGCGGCCCGCCATGCGCGCGCGCAGGAACGGCACGCACGACGAGGGGCCGTCGCGCCCGTGACGCTCACGCCCCACTGCCCCTGCGCCGAGGCATGGCAGGCCTGCGCGTCGGCCTGCCTGGCCGACGACCGCGGGTGCGTCGGGGCGTGCCGCCGGGAGCACCTGCTCTGTTCTCGAAGCTGTTATTGAAGCACTTCGATGAGCCACCCGAGCCCCGCGCCGGCGCCCGCCACCGTCCCCGCGCGCGAGCGCTACGCCCCGAGCGCCGCCCATGCGGTGGCCTTCGGCGTGCTGCTCGCGATCACGCTGTCGATCCTGCGCGGCTACGGGCGCGTCTGGTGGTGCGCGTGCGGCAGCTGGGTCCCGTGGTCGATCGACATCAACGGGCCGCACAACTCCCAGCACTTCGTCGATCCGTACTCCGTGAGCCACTTCGAGCACGGGCTCGTCTTCTTCGTGTTCCTCTACCCGCTCCGGGAGCGCCTCTCGCTGACGTGGCGCCTGGTGTGCGCGGCCGGGATCGAGTGCGGCTGGGAGCTGCTCGAGAACTCGAGCTTCATCATCGACCGCTATCGCGCGGCCACGATCTCCGCCGACTACTACGGCGACAGCGTGCTGAACTCGACGAGCGACGTGCTCTTCGCTTCGCTCGGGTTCGTGGCGGCCTCGCTCCTGCCGGCCCGGCCCCGCTTCTGGATGGTGTGGATCGCGATCGTGCTGGTCTGCGAGCTCGGGCTGGTCTTCACCGTGCGGGACAGCCTCGCGATCAACGTGATCATGCTGATCCACCCGGTCGACGCCATCCGGACGTGGCAGGCCGGTGGCTGATCGACGAGGAGCGAAGGTGGCGCTCGCATTGCCGGTTCCGACTCCGCGGTGACATATTGCGCCGCGCGCCCCGGCCCGTTCACGAGCGCGCGCGACGCTGTCCCCATGCAAGCCGCCCTCGAGCACCCCAGCTTCTCGTCGATCCTCGCCGCGCTCGTCGCGCTGCCGTGGGGGGCGATCGCGCTCGGCACCGGCGTCGTCGGGCTCGGCGTGTACGTCCTGGGCGTGCTGGCCGTCGCCTGGCACACGCGGGCCCGCCCGATGCCGACGGGGATCACGCTGCCGCCCGTCTCGATCCTGAAGCCACTGAAGGGCGACGAGGAGCAGCTCGAGGAGAACCTGCGCTCGTTCTTCACGCAGCAGTACCCCTCGTTCGAGATCGTGTTCGCGACCACCGAGCCCGACGATCCGGCGCTCGCCGTCGCCCGTCGGATCGCGGCCGAGCACCCCGAGGTGCCCGTGAAGTTCGCGCACTCGGACGCGGGCTTCGGCCTGAACCCCAAGGTCGCGAACCTGCACGGCGCGATGCGCGCGGCCACCCACGATCTCGTGCTGCAGTCCGACGCGAACGTGCGCGCGCGCCCCGACTACCTGCAGCGCATCGTCTCCGAGCTCGAGGGCGAGAAGGCCTCGCTCCTCTCGAGCATCGTCGTCGGCGTGGGGGAGCGCTCGCTCGGCGGCGCGATGGAGAACTTCCAGCTCACCGGGATGATCGCGCCCTCGGTCTGCTTCGCGCTCTACTACTTCGGCGTCACCTGTGTGATCGGCAAGTCGATGCTCCTCCGCCGCAGCGAGCTGGCGCAGATGGGCGGCCTCGAGGCGGTGAAGGATCTCCTCGCCGAGGACTACGTGCTCGGGCGCCGCTTCGAGCTGGCGCGCCGCAAGGTGATCCTCTCGACGACCGTCGCCGAGAACGTGAACCTCGACCCGACCGTCGATCGCTTCATGGCGCGGCACGCGCGGTGGCTGAAGATGCGCGCGGTGATCCACGTGCCGGCCTTCATCGCCGATCTCGTGGCCAACCCGGTCGGGCTCTCCGTGCTCGCCGTCGTGCTCTCGGGCTTCGATCCGCGCTTCGCGCTCGCGGCCCTCGCCCTCACGGCGACCAAGCTCGCGCTCGACCTCTGGGTGATCCGGCGCACGCGCGGCCACGCGATGCCGCTGCGCTACGCGTGGATCGGCCCGCTGAAGGACGTGCTCCTCTTCGCCGTGTGGCCCTACGCCGCGCTCTCGCGCTCGGTCGAGTGGCGCGGCGCGAAGCTCCGCCTCGGCTGGGGGAGCGCCCTGCGCCCCGACGAGGGCGCCCTCCCCGTCCGCGCCGTGCGCCGCGTTCTGCGTACCTTCGCCTGAAGGTTCGCCGCGCCCTTGCGGCGATCGGGGCCTGCCTCGACTCTGCCGCCCCGTGACTTCGGCCCCCGCCTCCAGCTCGCCCTTCGACGGCGTCGTCGAGTTCTTCACGCTCTCGCGCGCGAGCGCGCAGCTCGGTCGCCTCGGCGAGGGAGGGCGCAAGCAGGTCGCGTCCACGCTCGCGCTCGGGCGCCAGCGCGGCGAGGCCGCCGAGACGCTCTGGTCCAACGGCCACACGGCGGAGGGGCTCCGCCTGGCGTTCGCGGCGCTCGACGCGACCCTGGACGGGGCGGGCACGTTCGCGGACGCGCTCAAGCTCGATCAGCCGGCGGCGCCCGCGGCGCCGGCGCCGAAGGCCGCCGAGCCGGCCAAGGAAGAGCCCAAGAAGGACGAGGCCGCGGACGCCAAGCCCGCCGACGCGACGGCGGCCGAGGGCGAGACCGTCTCGGAGGCCAAGCCCGACGCCGCGCCCGCGGCGAGCGAGCCGGAGGCGGAGGCGGAGCCCAAGAAGGACGTGTCGGCCGCCTCCGACGCGGCCTCGATCACCGCCGCGCTCCGCGAGTCCATCGAGGCGCCCGTGCCCGCCCCGCCCGAGCGGTGGCGCGCGGCGCTGTCGGCGCGCGGCGTGCGCGCTGGCAAGATCGATCAGATCGGCGCGACGATCGCCGCCAAGCGCGACGCGAAGCTCCCCGACCTCGACGCCGACGTGAGCCCGGCCCTCGCCGATCTCTTCCAGCGCGTGATGGACGCGCGACACGCGGTGGACGCCGCGGTGGGCACGGGCGCCTGGACCGCGGGCGACATGCGCTGGGCGCGCGTGCGCCGGTGGCTGGGCGCGTCGGTGCTGCTCGCCGGCGTGATCGGCGGCACCTATTTCGCGGTGCACGAGCCGGAGGGCGTCTTCGCCTCGGCGTCGGACGTGTGGCAGCAGAACGCATCGTTCTCCGCCGACATGGCGATCGACGGCCGCAACGACACCTGGTGGCTGCTGCCCGATCGCGCCACGGGCTGGGTCGAGGAGCGGATCTCGCCCGGACGGCACGTCAGCCAGGTCGTCCTGCTGAACGCCGCGAACCCGCCGTCTCACGATCGCGGCACGAGCGACTATCGCCTCGAGATCTACTCGGGCGGCACGCTCGCCCGCGCGATCGATGGCCATTTCGACTGGGCGGACAGCCCCCAGCCGGTGACGCACGACATCGACATGGACGGCGTCGAGCGCGTCCGATTCGTGGTGCGCGGCTACCACCGGACCGGCGCCGGCTTGGCGGAGATGACGGTCCGCTGACGCCACGCGGCGTCCGCGCCGCGCCCGTCCGAGCACTTCACGAGCAATCCCGGCTCCGCCCCACCCGAAAGGCGGCGGCGAGACCCTTGCTTCGTGAAAATCAGCCCACTATGTTCCTCCGAGGATTCGCACGTTTCTCTCTCGCGTGACGCGGGAAGAGCGTCCGGCTCCGGACAGGACCCAGCCATGGCCGACGACGACGACAAGACCCCTCCGCCCGAGGTGACCGATCAGGACCTCCACTTCGGCGACGAGCTGCCGGTGCTGCCGATCCGGAACGCCGTGCTGTTCCCCGGCGCGGTCGCTCCCTTCGACGTGGGCCGCGAGAAGTCGGTCGCGCTGGTCGAGGACCTCGACTCGCTCCAGCAGCCGGTCATCGCGATCTTCGCGCAGCGCGATCCCTCGACCGACGATCCGGGACAGCCCGACCTGTACCCGGTCGGCGTCGCGGCGCGCGTGCTCAAGGCGCTCAAGCACTCGAGCGGCAACTACTCGCTCATCCTGCAGGGCCTCACCCGCATCAAGCTCGACGAGGTGACGCAGGGGGCGCCCTACCTCAAGGCGAAGATCAAGCGGATGGAGG
>JBGALT010000324.1:0-2920 GCA_044223665.1 Sandaracinaceae bacterium
CTATAGCCAATTGGCTATAGGCCCTGCCGGGAGCGACCGTAGGTCCTCCTTTCGCATGTTCCCTGTTCCCGGGGGTGCTCGAGGGGCGCAGCCCCTCGATACTAGCCAGCGGCTAGTAGGAGCTCTCCTTCGCGATCATCTCGCCGTACGGCACCCAGATGTTCTTCACCTGCGTGGCCTCGCGCAGCATCTCCCGGCCTTCGCCCTGGAGGGGATCGAGCCAGTCGCGCGCCTGCCCGTGGTCGCTGAACGTGCGCTTCATGTTGCCGGCGCTCGCGCGCTCCACCGCGGCCTCGCCGCTCGCGTCGGCGAAGTACCAGACGGCGTCGATGCCGTCGTGCGCGGCGAGCACCGGCGCGAGCTCGCTCGCGAGACCGGTCACGATGTTCACTACGCCGCCGGGCACGTCGCTCGTGTCGAGCACCTGGTAGAGGTCCGTCGCCGCGAGCGGGTGGCGCTCGGACGGGACCACGACGACGGTGTTGCCCATCGCGACGGCCGGCGCGACCAGCGAGATCAGCTGCAAGAGCGGCAGCTCGTCGCCGCAGACGATGCCGATCACGCCGATCGGCTCGTTCATCGCGACCGTCACGTTCCGGAAGTTCGTCGAGTGCACGAGGCCGTCGTACTTGTCGGCCCACGCTGCGTACGTGAACAGGCGATCGATCGAGGCCGCGACCTCGCGCTCCGCCGCCTTCTTGTCTCCCGTCATCGCCGCGATGCGCGCCGCGAGCTCGGCCCGCCGCGCCTCGAGGTTCTCGGCCAGGAAATACAGCACCTGCGCGCGCGCGTGGCCCGTCTGGCCGCCCCACTTCGTGGCCGCGTTCGCCGCCTCCACCGCGTTCCGCAGATCCTTGCGGTTGCCGTGCGCGACGTGATCGAGCACGCGCCCCTTCGGGTCCACGACGGGCAGCGAGTAGCCGCTGTCGGGCCGCGCCTGCTTGCCGCCGACGTAGAGCTTCGCCGTGCGGTCGATGTGCGGAAGGCCGTCGATCGCGACGGGCACGATCTCGCTCTTCGGCGCGACCTTCTTCGACGCCTTGGCCTTCGCCTTGGCCTTCTTCTTCCACGCGGGGACCGCGTACTCGAAGAGGCCCTCGCGGCCACCCTCGCGGCCGTAGCCGCTCTCGCGGTAGCCGCCGAAGCCGGCCGCGGCGTCGAAGTGGTTCGTGCAGTTGATCCACACCGTGCCGGCCTTGAGCTTCGGCGCGATGTCGAGCGCGAGGTTGATGTTCTCGGTCCAGACGCTGGCCGCGAGGCCGTAGGCCGTGTTGTTGCCGAGCGCGACGCTCTCTTCCGGCGTGCGGAACGTCATGAACACCACGACCGGGCCGAAGATCTCCACCTGCGCGACCGTGCTCGCGGGCGAGACGTTCGAGAGGATGGTCGGCGGGTGGAAGCAGCCCTCGGGCGGGCACTTCCAGCTCGGCTCCCACTTCACGGCGCCTTCCTCGACGCCCTGCCTCACCAGCGCCTCGATGCGCTCGAGCTGCACCGGCGCGACGATGGCGCCGATGTCGATCGACTTGTCGAGCGGATCGCCGGTGCGCAGCGACTCCATGCGGTGCCGCAGCTTCGCGAGCAGCTTCTCGGCGATCGACTCCTGCGCGAGGATGCGGGAGCCGGCGCAGCAGACCTGACCCTGGTTGAACCAGATGGCGTCGACGACGCCCTCCACGACGCTGTCGAGATCGGCGTCCTCGTAGACGACGAAGGGCGACTTGCCGCCGAGCTCGAGCGAGAGCTTCTTGCCGGTGCCCGCCGTCTGCTCGCGGATGATCCGCCCGACCTCGGTCGAGCCGGTGAACGCGATCTTGCCGACGTCGGGATGCGCGACGAGCGCGGCGCCCGTGCGGCCATCGCCGTTGACGATGTTGACGACGCCCTTCGGCAGGCCCACCTCGGCGCAGATCTCGGCGAAGAGGAGGGCCGTGAGCGGCGTGAATTCGGCCGGCTTGAGGACCAGCGTGTTCCCCATCGCGAGCGCGGGCGCGATCTTCCAGCTCAGCATCAGCAGCGGGAAGTTCCACGGGATGATCTGGCCGACGACGCCGATCCCCTCGTAGCCCGGGAGCTCCTTCTCCATGAGCTGGGCCCAGCCGGCGTGGTGATAGAAGTGGCGAGCGACGAGCGGGATGTCGAGGTCGCGCGACTCGCGGATCGGCTTGCCGTTGTCGAGCGACTCGAGCACCGCGAAGAGGCGCGAGTGCTTCTGGATGTGGCGCGCGATGGCGTAGAGGTAGCGAGCGCGGCCGTGGGCGCCGAGCTTGATCCAGCCGGGGAGGGCCTTGCGGGCGGCCTTCACCGCGTCGTCGACGTCCTTGGCCGAGCCCTGCGCGACCTGCGCGAGCTCGATGTTGCGGCCGGGGTTGAGCGTCCCGAAGTACTTGCCACCCTCAGGTGGGACGAACCTGCCGTCGATGAAGTTGCCGATCTTGCGGTCGTGCTTCTCGAGCCACGCGATGGCAGGGGCGTCGCTCTCGGGGGCAGGTCCGTACTCCATCGTCTCGAACACTCGCTGGATGATCTCGGTCTTCAGACCGCTCTTGGAGGAACCGTCCATGGCTCCCGGAGGCTACCCCCGCCGAGGGGCTCCTGTCCTGCCCCGCGTGCGAGCGCCGGAGCTCCCCCCGGTTCCACGTCGGAGGTGGGGCGGATGGCCGGGCGATCAGGGCAGCGCCACCACCACGATCACGTAGACGCCCCACGCCATGCCCTCGGGCTGCACGTGGCGAACGGCGATCGCCACGTGCGGCGCTTCGAGGATCTCGGGCGACCAGCGCGTGCCCTCGATCACCGATGCCACGTACGCGGCGCCGCGCGCGCTCGCGTACGACTGCACGGCCTCGGAGAGCGCGCCGTTCACCGCGGCCGCGGGGTCGGCGCCCTCCACGATCTGCTCGACCGCGCGGTCGGCGCC
>JBGALT010000119.1:0-24831 GCA_044223665.1 Sandaracinaceae bacterium
TCTGGCTGCGATCAGCTTTGCCAGGCAGCTCGTCCCTTCCGGGAACGAGGACCACCAGGCGCCTCAGGAGGTTTCCGCGACGATCATCCGCTCATCGCTTCCTCCCCCTCCAGGCTTTCCCTGGCGCACTCACCCTCTCACTCGTGCAGCGAGACCACGACCACGCCGTCCCCCGGGGCCTCGAACGCCCCTTCGCGGCTCTCGGCGTGGCCGTCCTCGTAGGTCAGGTCCATCCGGACCTCGTACCGGCCCGGCACGAGATCGACCGTGTCCTCGATGCGCGCCGGCGCGCCCTCGGGGAAGCGGCGGCGCGCGGTGAGCGCGGCTTGCTCGCCCGCGACGTAGGACATCTCGATCGCCCGGACGTCGCGATGGCCCGCGCCGAGCTCGAGCGCGAGGTGCGTCTCGCGCGGCACCGTGTGCGCGAGGTCGAGGCCCACCACGAGGACGAAGATCACCAGCACGGCGCTCGCGATGCGCCGGCGGTGCGTCTCGACGAAGGTGGTGAGCGCCGCCCACATGCCGCTGTCTTACGAGCGATCGACCGCGCGCGCTCGCGCGGTATACGTCGCGCGTGACCTCGCTCGGCCGCCGCTCGCTCGGGACGCTGCTCGGTGCAGCGCTGCTGGCCTGCGGCCCCGCCCCCACGACGCACCCGCCGAGCTCGCCGGGATGCTTGCCGACGGCGCGCGCGGTGATCGGCACGTGGTCGCACCAGACGAGCGCGATGGAGCTGCGCCCCGACGGGTACCTCCTGCGCAACTCGCTCGAAGGAACCTACCGGTGGACCGATCCCGGCCGCGTCCAGCTCGACGTGGGCGGCATGCACCTGGCCTACACCCTCGGCCTCTCGAACGTGGTCACGCTGCTCCTGGTCGACCCCGACGGCCACGGCGAGATCTGGACGCGCCTGTCGCCCGCGCCGTCGATCCCGCCCGACTGCTACGACGTGCGAGGCAGCCTCGTCGGCGACTGGACCGACGGCCTCTCGCCGGAGCACTTCGGCGCCGCGGGCGAGTACGAGCGCAGCCCCACGAGCGGCTCGTGGGCGATGGTGGAAGCGGGAGCGATCGAGATCACGGCGCTCGGCGTCGCGCGACGGGAGCAGGTCGCGCTGGCGACCCCGTCGATGCTGGTGATCGTCCCGCAGCCGCTCGATCCGAGCAGCGCGGGAGGCGTGCTCGAGGTCATCCCCGGCGCGCCGCGTATCGTGCGGCGGCTCGCCAGCGCCGCCCAGCCCTGACGCGAGCGTCGGCCCGGCTCACGCTTGGACGCGGGCCGGCTCGGTACAGGCCGGCGACGAGCGCAGCGCGAGCGTGTGGACCGCGAGATCCGCGGTGAGCTCGGGATGGAAGGTCGCTCCCACGATGCGCCCTTGCCGCACGAGCACCGGCTCGCCATCGAGCGCGGCCACGATCTCGACGCCGGGACCGACCGCCGAGATCCGCGGCGCGCGGATGAGCATCAGCGGAAAGCGATGCGCGTCGTCCCACGCCTCGGACGAGTGCACTTGAGGGCCGCGGGCGTTGCGCCGCACCTCGACGTCCAGCAGGCCGAGCGAGCGCTGCACCGGATCGCGGACCGCGCGCGCGAGCAGGATGAGGCCCGCGCAGGTCGCGAGGACGGGCGCGCCCGCCCGCACGAGCGCGACCAGCGCCACTTCGAGCGAGGGATCGCGCCGCAGGAGATCGAGCATCACGGTGCTCTCCCCGCCGGGCAGCACGAGCGCGTCCGCCGCCGAGAGATCGCGCGCGCTCCGCACCTCGACGGGGACCTCGCCCAGCGCGGCCACGGCGCGCGCGTGCGCCGCGAACCCGCCCTGCAGGGCGAGGATTCCGACGCGCGCCATCACCAGCCTCGCGTCGCGAGCTGCTCGGTGGGCGCGAGCTTCTTCGCTTCGCGCCCGCGCATCGCCTCGCCCAGGCCCGTGCTCACGCGGACGAGCCGCTCGAAGTCCTGAGGATGGGCCGTCGCCTCCACGATCGCGGTCGCGCGGCGCAGCGGATCGGAAGAGAGGAACACGCCGCTGCCGACGAAGACCGCCTCGGCACCGAGCGCCATGCAGAGCGCCGCGTCGGCTGGCGTCGCGATGCCGCCGGCCGCGAACTCCGGCACCGGGAGGCGCCCGCTCTCCTTCACGGCGCGCACGAGCGCGAGCGGCGCACCGAGCGCCTTGGCCTCGGCGGCGAGCTCTTCCTCGTCGAGCAGGCGCACGCGGCGGATCTGCTCGCGCATCTTCCGGAGGTGCTTCACCGCCTCGGCCACGTCGCCCGTCCCGGCCTCGCCCTTGGTGCGGATCATCGCCGCGCCCTCGGCGACACGCCGCAGGGCCTCGCCCAGATCCGTCGCGCCGCACACGAAGGGCGCCCGGAACGCGTGCTTGTCCACGTGGTGCTTCTCGTCGGCGGGCGTGAGCACTTCCGACTCGTCGATGAAGTCGACCTCCATCGCCTCGAGGATGCGCGCCTCGACGAAGTGCCCGATGCGCACCTTCGCCATCACGGGGATCGACACGGCGTCCTGGATCGCCGCGATGATCGAGGGATCGGTCGCGCGCGCGACGCCTCCTTCGGCGCGGATCTGGGCGGGCACGCGCTCGAGCGCCATGACCGCGGCGGCGCCGGCCTTCTCGGCGATCTTCGCCTGCGCGGCATCGACGACGTCGAGGACGACGCCGCCCTTCAGCATCTCGGCGAGACCGACCTTGGCCGCGTAGGTGCTCTTCTGTTCGTGGGACATGGAGGCCTCTGAGGAATGGGGACGTGGGGAGATCGAACGACCGAGCGCGTGCCCGCGAGCCGACCCGAGCGAAGTCGCCTGCCGCGGGCCGAGAGCGTGCGAGAGAGAAGAGCCGGGGAAGAACGCGTTGCTGCGCGCGACGAGGCGTGTCCCTCGCGCGGAGCGGAGAGAGCGGAGGGAGCGAAGGAGCGCAGCGACGAAGCGCACGTAGCGAGCGCAGCGACGAAGCGGAGCGAGGGAGGGGCCCCAGCCGGCTCCGCCGGATGGGGAGGGCCGCGCATCGGCCCTCGAAGAAGCAGGGCCGCGCATCGGCCCTCGAAGAATCAGAGCATGCCGACCGACACGCTCTCTTGCGGCGCCTTGCCCTTCTTCTTCTGGAGCAGCGTCTCGACGGCGAGCGCGAGGCGCTTTCCGCCCTCGACCAGGCGCCCCTCTTCCTCGTAGCAGAACGTGAGGCGCACTCCGGTGCTCGTCCCGTCCACGCCGTAGAGCACGCCCGGGCTCACGAGCACGCCGCGGCGGCGGCCTTCTTCGAACACGGCCTCGGGAGCCAGATCGCGCGGTAGGCGCAGCCAGATCGTCACGCCGCGGCTGGGCACGTCCCACTCGATCGCCTTGGGCATGTGCTTGTCGAGCGTGCTCACGAGCACGTCGCGTCGCGCGCGGTAGGCCGACCGCGCTCGCCCGAGGTGCGGCACCAGATAGCCGCGCTCGAGGAACTCGGCGAGCGCGTGCTGCAGGAGCGTGCTCGTCCCGAGATCGGTCGTGTGCTTGAGCGCGACGAGGTGCTCGCGCAGCGACGGCGGGCAGAGCACGAACCCCACGCGCAGCGCCGGGATCAGCTTCTTGCTGTAGGTGCCCACGTAGATCACCTCGCCGTCGAGCGCGCGGAGCGCCGGGGGCGGCGCACCTCCGTCGAGCTCGAGATCGGCGGCGTAGTCGTCCTCGATGAGCGGCACGCCCTGCTCGCGCGAGAAGCGCACGAGCTCGCGCCGCCGCTCGGCACCGACGCAGGTGCCCGTCGGGTTGCAGTGATTGGTCTGCACGTAGAAGCCCTTGGCGCGCCCGCGGCCCGTCGCGAGGCCGCTCAGCACCGGCCCCTCGCGATCGACCGGCACGCTCTCGAGGCGCGCCCCGGCCGCGGCGAAGATCCGGAGCGCGCCCGGATACGTCATCTCTTGTGCCAGGATCGTGTCGCCCGGATCGACGAGCGCGCGCGCGACGACGTCGAGCGCTTGCTGGCTCCCCGTGGTGACGAGCACGTCCTCGGCGCGCGCCGGGACGCCCTGGCGCACGAGGTCCTCGGCGATCCGCTCGCGCAAGCGCGGAACGCCCTCGTCGGGCGCGTAGCCCATCGCGCGCGCGCCGTGCGTCTTCATCACGTGGTCGATGCAGCGCCGGAACAAGTCGTCGGGCACGAGGTCGGGGCTCGGCTGCATGCGCGTCAGGTTGACGAACTCGCCGCGCGCCACCTGCCGCCCGATGCGCCGGAAGCGCTCGAGCGGCTCGCTCTTGGCCCGCTCGGCGATGAGGGACGCCCACGGAAAGGCGGCGGCCGGCGCCGCGGGCGGGCTCTCGGTGCGCGACGCCGGTGCGCTCGGGGCCGGCTGCGCGATGGCGGGCTTGACGTAGGTGCCGCGCCCGACCGTGGACGAGACGAAGCCCGCGAGCTCGAGCTCGGCGTAGGCGCGCACGATCGTGTTCCGGTGGGTTCCGAGCTCGCTCGCGAGCGTGCGCGTGGGCGGCAGGCGAAAGCCGCCGGGGAAGGCACCGGTGCGCGCGCGCTCGACGATCTGGTCGAAGAGCTGCTGGTAGAGCGGCGTCTCGGAGCTCGGCTCGAGCCGGATTCCCAGGCTGCGTTGCGTCTCGTTCCCGTCGAGCGATCTCGCCATCGTGCCCTCCTCGGTGAGCTCATCCTGGTGCGGGAGGCGCGTCACCCGCCACGGACGAGCCGACGTTCCGCGAAGGACCATTGTGGGCCAATCCAGGTCCTAGACCAGTCCAATGTGGGACAAAGAGCGCGGAGTGGCGAGAGAATGCGCGCTTCCGGCGCGGGGGTCGCCTGCTACATTGCCGCGCCATGCTCCTCCGATCTGCCTTCTTTTGCCTGGTTCTCGCGACGCTCGGCGCCGCGGGCTGCGTCACCGTCCACCCCTACCAGCGCGAGTTCCTGGCCCGTGCGTCGATGGACGGATCGAGCGAGGACGGCGAGAACGGGTTCCGGGCGCACGTCCACGACTCCCGCGAGGGAGCCACGGGCGGACACAGCTCCACCGGCGGCGGCTGCGGCTGCAACTGACGTGGATCCGCTCCGCCACCCCGCCGCGCTCCGGCTCGCCGCGCTCCTCGCGCTCGGCGCCTTCGCGCTCACGATCCCCGACGACGCCCGTGCCGACGAGGCATCCGGTCGCTGGACCGGACAGGTCTCGCTCTGGGGCAACTACTACTGGGAGACCTCGACGCGCGTCGAGGCGCCCGGCGCATCGTTCCGCCTCTCGAGCCCCGAGGGCATCGACATCCACGGCGAGTACCTGCTCGACGCCATCACCAGCGCGTCGGTGGCCGCCGGCGTCAGCTCCGACGTGCGCTTCACCGAGATCCGCAACCAGGGCGCGCTCGGCTTCGGGCACGAGCTCGATCTCGGCAACGAGCAGCTGCGCCTCGACGTGAGCGGTCGCGTCAGCGTCGAGCCCGACTACGTCGCGACGGGCATCACGCTCTCGGGCGTGCTCTCGATGGCCGAGCGCTGCAGCCTGCTCGGCTTCTCGCTCGGCTACATCCACGACGACGCCGGCGCGGTGATCCAGGGCGCGGGGAGCGCGCTCTCCAACCGCGGGCGCGTCGGCCAGCTCGAGGGCGTGCAGGCCGGCCTCTCGTTCACCCAGATCCTCGGGCCCACGAGCTACGCCGTCCTCGGCTACGACTTCGTGCACAACTACGGGTTCATCCAGAACGCGTATCGGCAGGTGCAGGTCGCCGGCGGCCTGACGCCCGAGCACCATCCCGCGCTCCGCACCCGGCACAGCTTCTACGGGCGCCTGGCCTGGATCGTCCCGGAGTCGGACACCGCGTTCCACCTGCTCTATCGCGTCTACGTCGACGACTGGGGAGTCGGCGCCCTCACGCCGGAGGCGCGCATCTACCAGGGCCTCGGCCAGGGCGTGTACGTGCGCCTGCGCTACCGGTACTACAACCAGCTCCACGCGTTCTTCGCGCCGACCATCGCCGGCTACTCGCTGACCGATCAGTTCGTGACGGCCGACCAGAAGATGATGGCCTTCGAGAACCATCTCTTCGGCCTGCACCTGCTCTTGCCGCTGCACTTCCTCTCGGAGACGCCGCTCTCGTTCCTCGAGCAGGGCCGCTTCATCCTGAGCGGCGACTACTACCTGCAGGGGAGCCGCTTCGGCGACGCCGTGATCGTGCAGGCCGGGCTCGAGGTTCCGTTCTGACCGGGCCGTCGCTCGCGGGCTGGCCGGACGACGCGCGGGCCCGCCTCGAGCGGGCGATCGCCGGCGCGGGCCGCGCGAGCGAGGGCTACGACGACGCGCGTCCGCCGATCGCCGTGCTCGACTGGGACAACACCACCGCGCGCGGAGACATCGGCGATCTCGTCCTCGCGGCGCTCCTCGATCGCGACCTCGTGCGCTGGCCGGCCCGCGGCGCGCGCGCGTGGGGGGCTCTCACCGACGACGCGGCGGCGATCCTCGAGCGCGCCGCGGCCGATCACCTTCTCCCGGACGGGCGGCTACGCACGAGCGACAGCCCATGTGGCATCGCGCTCGCCGAGCTGGCGCTCGACGGCAGCGCGGCAGGAGCGCCCGCGTTCGAGCCCGCGGTCGGGCCGTACTACCGCGCGAGCTACGGGATGATGGTGCGCGCGTTCGAGGGTCTGTCGGCGCGCGAGGTCGAGCAGCTCGCCGACGAGACGGTCTCGCGGGGCCTCGCCCAGCCGATCGGTGCGCGCCGGACGATCGGGCGCGCAGTGCTCGACGACTTCGTGCGGATCCAGGAGCCGGTGCGGGCGCTCGCCGATCGCCTGCGCGCGGAGGGCATCGACGTCTGGATCGTGTCGGCCTCGTTCGAGCCGGTCGTCGCCTCCTTCGCGGCGCGCATCGGCATCCCGCGCGAGCGCGTGATCGGCGCCCGCCTGCTCCGTGACCGGTCGGGCGTCTACCTCGGCACGCACCCGTACGAGGACGTGCTCGGCCCGCGGATCACCTTCGACGAGGGCAAGCGCTTCTGGATCCGCCACGAGATCTTCGGGATGAGCGTCGAGCGCGCGCTCGGCCCGACCGACCCGGGCGATCCGCGCCCCGTGATCGCCGCCGGCGACTCCGACACCGACCACGCGATGCTGGCCGAGGCGAGCCGGCTCTCGATCCTCTTCGATCGGGGCGCTCCGCGCGTCACCTGCCTCGCGCGCGCCCACCCCGAGCGCTTCGTCGTGCTCCCGCAGTTCGTCGACCCCCGGCCGCACCCGCCCGTCACCTGTCCGTGAAGCGGCGCCGTCACCAGGTGGAGAAGCGCGCATCCCAGGGATCGGGGGACGCGAACGAGCCGCGGTCGATCGAGCACTCGCACCACGCCGTCGGGCTCGCCCCCTCGCGGCAGGCGCCCATCGCGGTCGCGCCCGGCCCGTAGGCCTGACGGATCGCGGCCGCCATGCGCTCGGCGATCCCGTCGAGCGCCTCACCCTGCGGGTGCTGGCCGTCCCAGTCCGTCGCTCCGTATCCGAACGCGATGCGCCCGTCCGGCGCGTAGGGATGGCGGTCGGCCCACTGGCGCGTCGCGACGACCTGCTCGGTCACGAGCATCTGCATGTGCTCGAGCGTCGTGCGGGTGTAGCCGTAGGGGCGGCTCGATCCGTAGAAGGCATTGAGCATCGGCATGTAGGCGCGCCCGAGGTACGAGCGGCTCGGCCCGACCGCGCTCATCGGCGCCGCGCTCACCAGGCGCACGGGGCCCTCCGTGAACTCCTGCATGCGCGTCAGCCGCTCGGCCAGCGTGCTCGGCTCGCTGGCGCGCGGGCAGCTCACTTCGGGATCGGTGTAGACCTCTTGCGCCCAGAAGCGCACGTGCGGGCTGACGCCGGCCCAGAACGACGCGTCCTCCAGCCAGCCCGCGAGCCGTGCGCGATACTCGCTGGAGTTGCGGGTGCTCTGTCCGTAGTTGACGATGAAGAGCGCGCCGCGCGAGCCCGGCATCGTGCTCGTCCCCGCGTGCAGCGTGCGCACGACCTCCAGGACCGAGTCGCGGATCGGCTGACAGGGGCCGTTTCCGTGGCAGTCGGCGTCCGTGTGACAGAGGCGCTCGTCGTCCACGATCGGCCAGTTCATGCAGACGCTCTCGCCGCGGCGCGCGCCCGAGGGCACCTCGTTGATGCCCCACGAGTCTCCGGCGCTCGGGCAGTAGCCCACGCTGGCCATCTGATCGAGGAACGCGCGGCCCACGTCGGTCCAGCTCGCGTGGTGCGCGCGCCGCCACCGCGACCACGTCGTCCAGTGCAGCTCGGCCATGTAGTGCAGCGCCGCGTACGTCGGGCGTCGCGCCGGCAGCGGCCGTATCGTCGGTGGCCCGTGCGCGCTGCCGCGAGCGGGAGAGCCGTGCGGGATCGTGACCCAGTACTCGGCGCAGTCGGTGTGATCGGCGTCGATCGCGTCGATCAGGTGGTTCCAGCCGTTCTGGGTCCAGATCACCACCTCGGCCGGGAACGGGCAGCGCGCCGGGCGCGTCGGGCGCGTGAAGGTCGGCGGACACGTGTGCAGGCCGTGCGAGCCGCAGAGCATCGGGCAATCCGTCGGGCAGTCGAAGCACGTCTCTCCCGGATCGCAGCGGCCATCACCGCACGTGATGCCGCACGCGCCGCAGTCGCCCGGGCACGTCGTGCACGACTCGCTCGCGCCGCACGCTGCATCCCCGCACGCGTCCCCGCAGCCGCCGCAGTCGACCGCGCAGCTCTCGCAGGTCTCGTCGGTGGCGCAGGCACCGTCCCCACAGCCGCTCGAGCACGCGCCGCAGTCGCTCGGGCACGAGTCGCACGCCTCGGTCGCGTCACAGCTTCCGTCGCCGCACGCGGCTGCGCACGAGCCGCAGTCCGCGGCGCAGATGGCGCACGTCTCGGTGGTGCTGCAGGCGTCGTCTCCGCAGACGCCTGGGCAGACGCTGCAGTCGCTCGGGCACGTCGCGCACGACTCGCTCGGATCGCAGCTTCCATCTCCGCAGCCGACGCACGCCCCGCAGTCGCCCGAGCACGTGCTGCACGTCTCGGTCACGTCGCAGCGGCCGTCTCCGCAGAACGGTAGACAGCTCCCGCAGTCGGCCTCGCACGAGAGGCACGTCTCGATCTCGGCGCAGGTCCCGTCGCCACACGAGAGGCCCGGGCACGCGCCGCAGTCGGCCGGGCACCCGATGCAGTCCTCGGCCGCGTCGCAGAAGTGGTCGCCGCACCCGCTCGTGCACCGACCGCAGTCGCCTTGGCAGCTGCCGCACGTCTCGGTCGCATCGCAGACGCCGTCGTCGCATCCGGACGGGCACGTCCCGCAGTCGGCCGCACAGCTCGTGCAGTCGTCCGGCGCATCGCAGTGCCCGTCGCCGCAGCTCGCGCTGCACGCGCCGCAGTCGTGCGGACAGCTCGCGCACGTCTCGCGGACGTCGCAGGTGTCGTCGCCGCAGCGCGCGCCGCAGGTGCCGCAGTCGGCGCTACAGAGATCGCAGCGCTCCTCGACGTCGCACGTCCCGTCCCCGCAGCTCGGCGTGCAGTCGCCGCAGTCCATCGCGCAGAGCGCGCAGGACTCGTTGGTGTTGCACGTTCCGTCGCCGCAGACGCCCGGCGCATCGACACCGCCGTCGACCGCGCCCGTGCTCGCGCCGCGCCCGCAGCCGACCGGACCGAGGACGAGGAACGCGACGACCACGGCTCCGCCCCAGCGCATCGTCGAAGCGTCGCGCGGCGGCGAGAAGAGAACAATGCCCGGCGTCGGGCACGTGCGACCCCAGAACCGTGCCACTGCAATGCCCAGGGGCCGCGCGAGCGCGTGCCGAGTCGGGCCGCGACGCACGCGAGCGCCGCGACCGGGCCGCCGGCCGCGGCCTCGCGCACGCGTGATAAGGTGCCGCGCGATGGATCACGGTCTCGAAGTCGCCGCGCGCTGGCTCGGCATCCTCACCACGGGCCTCTTGATCAGCAGCGAGGACGAAGAGAGCGCCAAGCTGCTGCAGAAGGTGGTCGGCGGCCCTGCGCTCGCCGACCTGCGGCACTGGTTCGGCACGGCCGACGCGGCGGCGATCCGCAGCGCGCGCATCGCCGTGATCGAGGCGTGCATCGCGATCGTCCGGGCGGATCGGGAGGTCGGCGACGTGGAGCGCGAGGCGATCGAGCGCATCGTCATGCTGAGCGAGCTCGACGACGAGGCCCAGACGAGCCTGCGCAAGCACGTCGACGAGGACGTCCCCCTCGACGGGATCGCGCCGCGCCTGGCGCACCCCGCGCTGCGCGAGGCGCTCCTGGTCCTGACCTGGCTCGTCGCCAAGGCCGACGGACGCGTGCAGGACGCCGAGGCGGGCGTCTACGGGATGCTCGCCGACAAGCTGGGCGTCACGCCCACGCGCGCGAGCGAGCTGCGCTCGATCCTCGGCAAGGTGTGAGCGGGTCGATGCGGGACAGCACGCTCCCCGGTCAGCAGAGCTTCGACTTCGTCGTGATCGGCTCGGGGCCGGCCGGCGAGGGCGCGGCGATGAAGGCCGCCAAGGACGGAGCGAGCGTCGCGGTGATCGAGCGCGCACGCGACGTCGGCGGCGGCTGCGTCCACTGGGCGACGATCCCGAGCAAGGCGCTCCGTCACTCGGTCGGGCAGTTCCTCGACGTGCGCAAGAGCCCGCTCTTCGCGAGCGTCGCCTCGCAGGTCAAGCCCGGCTTCCCTCAGCTCCTGCGCGCCGCCGAGGGCGTGATCGGCAAGCAGGTCGCGATGCGCCGCGACTTCTACGAGCGCAACCACGTCGAGGTCATCCGTGGCCATGCTTCGTTCGCCGGGCCGAACGAGCTCGACGTGAAGACGACCGCGGGCCCGCGCCGGGTGCGCGGGCGCAGCATCCTCGTCGCGGTCGGCTCCCGCCCCTATAGGCCCACGCCCGAGACGCTACCGGGGATCGACTTCGCGCACCCGCGCGTCCTCGACTCGGACACGGTGCTGAAGCTCGATCACACGCCCGACTCCATCACCATCTACGGCGCCGGCGTCGTGGGCTGCGAGTACGCGT
This sequence comes from Sandaracinaceae bacterium, assembly GCA_044223665.1. Lineage (GTDB taxonomy): Bacteria > Myxococcota_A > Polyangia > Polyangiales > Sandaracinaceae > JBBSAT01. The sequence continues at coordinate 10,999 of JBGALT010000119.1, forward strand.
CGATCTTCCGCAACCTCGGCGTGAAGGTGAACCTCGTCAACTCGCGCGACAAGCTCCTGTCGTTCCTCGACGACGAGATCATCGACGCGCTGGCCTATCACCTGAGGGATCAGGGCGTCGTGATCCGGCACAACGAGGAGGCCGCGCGCGTCGAGACCAAGGACGACATGGTCGTCCTGCACCTGAAGAGCGGAAAGAAGATCGGAACGGAGGTGCTCCTCTGGGCGCAGGGCCGGAGCGGCAACACGCACGACCTCGGCCTCGCGAACATCGGGCTCTCCGCCGACGCGCGAGGCCTCTTGCAGGTGGACGAGCGCTTCCGCACCAAGGTCGAGGACGTGTACGCGGCCGGCGACGTCATCGGCTACCCGAGCCTCGCGTCGGCCAGCTACGACCAGGGCCGCTTCGCCGCGGCGGCGGCCTTGCACGGCGAGGCCGACTGGGAGCTCGTGAAGAACGTCCCGACGGGCATCTACACCTCGCCCGAGATCAGCAGTCTCGGCAAGACCGAGCGCGAGCTGACCGCGGCCGGGATTCCCTACGAGGTCGGCCACTCGCTGTTCCGCTCGCTCGCGCGCGCGCAGATCACCGGCAACACGGTGGGCATGCTGAAGATCCTCTTCCACCGCGAGACGCTCCAGATCCTCGGCATCCACTGCTTCGGCGATCAGTCGGCCGAGATCATCCACATCGGCCAGGCGATCATGGCGCAGCACGGCGCGGCCAACACGGTGATGTACTTCGTGAACACGACCTTCAACTACCCCACCATGGCCGAGGCGTACCGCGTGGCGGCGCTCAACGGCATCAACCGGTTGGTCTGACATGCCCAGGAAAGTCCGCCTCGCCTACGGTCGCGTCGCGCAAGAGACGAACGCGCTCTCGCCGGTGCGCACGACGCTCGCGGACTTCCGCGCGCTGCACTACGTCGAGGGCGAGGCGCTCGCGCGCGCCGTCGGCAAGGGTGGCGACGAGGCGCCGGGCTTCCTGAAGAAGGCCGAGATCCGCGGCTTCGTCGATCGCGCGAGGGCGATGGGCGACGTCGAGCTGGCCCCGACGCTGAGCGCGTGGGCGGTCCCCTCGGGACCGCTCGAGCCGGCGTGCTTCGACTCGCTGCGCGACGCGCTGCTCGAGAAGCTGCGCGCGGTCGGGAAGATCGACGGCCTCTTCCTCTCGCTCCACGGCTCCATGGGCGTGGTCGGGCGCGACGATCCCGAGAGCGATCTGCTCGAGGCGGTGCGGAGCGTGGTCGGCGACGTGCCCATCACGGCCTCGCTCGATCTGCACGCGAACCTCTCGGCGCGACGCGTGGCGCTCGCGACGACGCTGTGCGGCTACCACACCAACCCGCATCGGGATCACGTCTCGACCGGCGCGCGCGCGGCGAGCGTGCTGGTCCGTGCCGCGCGCGGCGAGGTGCGTCCCACGGTCGCGTGGCGCTCGCTCCCGATGCTGCTCGGCGGCGGCACGACGCTCGACATCCTGCCGCCGATGCGCGCGATCTGGTCGCGCTGCGCGCGCCTGCCCAAGAAGCACCCGCGGGTGCTCGACGCCAGCGTGTTCACCGTGCACCCGTGGCTCGACACGCCGGAGGTGGGCTGGAGCGTGTACGTCGCGACCGACGGCGACGCGGCGCTCGCGAACGCACTGGCCGACGAGCTCGCCGAGGCGTGCTGGGCCGTGCGTCACCAGCAGCCGCCGTCCTTCCCCGACGAGCACACGGCCGTGCGCGAGGCGCTCGAGGCGCGCTGGGCGCGGCGCGCCGGCAGCGTGGTGATGAGCGATGCCTCGGACGTCGTGGCCGCCGGCTCGAGCGGGGACTCGACGCGCCTGCTCCGCGCGCTCCGCGACGAAGCGCCGGCGCTGCGCAGCTACGTGCCCGTGCAAGATCCAGAGAGCGCGCGAGCCCTCTTCGGCCTGCCGATCGGCATGCGCATCGAGCGTGCGATCGGCGGCAGCCGCGATCCGGGGCGCCACAGCCCCCTGGTCGTGCGCGGCCGCATCGCGGCGATGCGCGAAGACCCGGGCTTCGGCAAGCGCGTGCGGATCGACCTCGAGGACAGCGGCGTGCGCGTGGTGCTCGTGGAAGGGCCGGCGCTGGTGATGAAGCCCGGCTTCTACCGCGAGATGGGCCTACGCATGCGCGATGCCGACGTCGTCGTGGTGAAGAGCTTCTTCCCGTTCCGCATCTTCTTCCTTCCGTACTCGCGCAAGACGATCTACGTGCGCTCGGGTGGCGTGACGGACTTCGATGCGGCCTTCGCGCTGCCGCGCCTGCGCGGCCCCGTGCACCCACGCGATCCCGTCTCGGACTGGCGCGAGGTGGACGCGCGCCGGCGCGGCGTCTCGGCGATCTCTCCTCGACCCTCCCCCACCGCGTGAGGTGAGCGGAGAGGGTTGGGGAGAGGGACTGCGAAGATGGTGCCGGAACGGGCCGCTGCGAGAGGCGGGCGCGCCGCTCGCTCGCCCGCTCGATCGAGCACCGCCCATCGTTCGCCTTCGCGATCGCGGCGGGCACGGGCCCATCGTCGCCTCGGCGCTCAGCGACGCGTCAGCTCGATGATGCCGGGCTCGCGCGGGCCGCTCGGCGAGGCGTCCTCGTAGCGGAGCGAGTCGCCCGCGATGCAGTAGTCCCAGCGCTTCACGCTGCCGATGATCTGCGTGGAAGAGGTCGTGTACGCGTCGGTGTCGTCGATGACGTTGAGCTGCCGCGCCTGGCAGAGGCAGCTCGTGTCGGTCTGCGTCACGCAGGCGGCATCGGGCGTCGCCATCTGGATCTGCGTCTGGATGGCGGGGCAGCCGCCGGGAACGAAGCGCGCGCAGAGCGCCGGCACGTAGACCTGCACGTTCACTTCCGACTGGGCGACGCGGCGCGCGATCGCTCCGTCGAAGGTCACGCGTCCGCGCGCCTGGCCGGTCGCCGACGCCACCGCCGTCGGGCAGCGATCGATCGCCGACAGATCGACCTCGAAGCAGCCGCCGGACACGTCCCAGGTGCCCGTCACGTCGCCACCGCAGGCCTCGAGCGGCGGGCAGTGCGTGCCGTCCGTGAGCACCGTCATCGGGACCCACGCCGGATCGCCGAGCGCTCCCGCATCGCCGAACGGATTGCCGCCATCGGCCGGCGGGAGCACCGTGCCCACGTCGCGGGCAGCCGCATCACGCGGGCCTGCACCGGCGTCGACGGGCGTGCCCGCGTCGGACGTGCTCGCGGCATCTTCACCCGCGGCCGCATCGTCGGCGCCGCCCGCATCCTCCGGCGTGCCGCCATCGACGGGACGCGACGCGTCCTCGGTGCCCGCATCGGCCGGATCGAGCGTCGTGCTCGAGCCGCATCCGAGCGTCCACCCCGCCATCATCGCCCCCAGCCAGATCGCCGTCGTCTTTCGCATCGCCATCCTTCTCCTTCGAGCGTCCGATGGGTGTGTGGGAGGAGGCAAGGCTCGTTTTTGGCCGAGCGCTCCTTTTTTTCGTCCTGTCGCCGACCGACGACGATTGCAGGCGACAGACGACAACGGCGCGCGCGGCTCGACGGGGAAAAAGGGTTGTCGTTTCCTGGCGCACGCCTTGATGGGGCCCGCGCATGCAGCGCCTCGTGCTCCCCATCCTCGTGCTCTCGCTCGCGCTCGCGACCCTCTCGCTCGGCGCCCCCGCGCGCGCGGGCGCCCAGAGCGCCGCGCTCGGCCCCGGTCGCGGGGGCATGGACCTGCACCTCTATCGTCCCGCGATGGACAGCCGCGGGTTTCTCTCCGTCAACGGCACCGACGTGCTCGGCCACCTCGACTTCGCGCTCGGCCTGGTCGTCGATGGCGGGTTCGGTCTCTTGCCCTACGACGGGTTCGTCAACGCCGACGATCGCGGCACGAGCTCGCTCTCCGATCCGGCCGTGCGCTGTGGGCGCGATCTCTTGTGCGGGCGCGCGGTCGACTACGTGATGACCGGCACGCTGCAGGCGAACCTGGGCCTCTTCAACCTGCTCGAGGTCGGCGTGCAGATCCCGGTCGCGTTCGCGGCCGGCGGCAACATCACGATCCCCGGCCTCTACGACGAGAGCGCCACGCCGAGCGGCCTGTCCTACCAAGGCTTCGGCGGCATCGTGATCCACACGAAGGTCCGCCTCGTGCGGGCGGAGCGCTCGAGCGGCTTCGGGCTCGCCGCCGCACTGCAGGTGGAGCTCCCGAGCGGCTCACCCGCGCACTTCGTCGGCGACACGGGCACCGTCTTCTGGCCGATGCTCGCCGCCGAGTGGCGCCCCGATCGCCTCGTGCGCTTCGGCGCGCAGCTCGGCGCGCGCCTGTGGCCCGGCGACACCCCGACGGTGCCCGTCGGAGGCCACACGACGATCAGCGGAAGCGGCGCGGCCACGTGCGCGCTGAGCGACGGAAACCCCGTCACGTGCGGCGTCGCGGGCGGGACGAGCGTCGCCTACGGCCCGCACCTCACCTACGGCCTCGCCGGCGGCGTGCGCCTCGGCGACTCGCCGATCGAGCTCGTCGTCGACGTGTACGGCGCGAGCCTCTTCGGCGCGCTCGGCGTGCCGGGCGGCACCTCGCTCGAAGCCATCGGCGGCCTGCGTCTGTTCGTCGACCGCAACAGCTACCTCGCGCTCTCGGGCGGCGGCGCGCTCCCCATCGGAGGCCTGCTCTCGGCCGACGTGCGCGGCATGCTCGCCTTCGTCCTCGAGCCTTCGATCGGCGACCGCGACGGCGACGGCTACCGCGACGACGACGACGAGTGCCCGAGCGAGCCCGAGGACTTCGACGACTTCGACGACGCGAACGGATGCCCTGATCCGGACGACGATCGCGACGGCATCCTCGACGTGGACGACGCGTGCCGGATGGTCCCCGAGGACCGCGACGGCGACGCGGACCAGGACGGCTGTCCCGAGGGAGGCGTCGGCGATCGCGACGGTGATGGGATCCTCGACCTCGACGACGGCTGCCCCGACGAGCCCGAAGACCACGACGGCTGGCAGGACGAGGACGGCTGCCCCGACGACGACAACGACCGTGACGGAACGCTCGACGTCGACGACCTCTGCCCGAACGATCCCGAAGACCCCGACGGCTGGCAGGACCCGGACGGCTGCCCCGATCCGGACAACGACGACGACCGGATCCTCGACGTCGACGACGACTGCCCGAACGATCCCGAGAGCTACAACGGAACCGAAGACGACGATGGCTGCCCCGACCACGGCATCCTCGACGTGGGCACGGGCGGCATCACGCTCTTCGAGCCCATCCAGTTCGCCTACGACAGCGCCGAGATCCTGCCCGAGAGCTTCCACATCCTCGACGCGATCGCGGCGACGCTGATCGCCGTGCCGCAGATCGAGCTCGTGGAGATCCAGGGCCACGCCGACGATCGCGGCAACGACGAGTACAACCTCGATCTCACGCGCGATCGCGCGGCCGCCGTCGTGGACGGCCTCGTCGCGCGCGGCGTGGCGGCGGTGCGCATGCGGAGCATGGGCTACGGCGAGCGCTGCCCGGTCGAGCCGGGGACGAGCATTCACGCGCGCGACGCCAACCGCCGCGTGGAGATCGTCATCCTCCGGAATGGGGGCGCGTCCACCGGCGTGCGCGCGCCCTGCGCGGCAGGGGCGAGCCTCTTCGCCGACGATTGATCGGCCCGCCCGCGACCGGCCGGCCCTCCGGTGCCATCGATCTCCGGGTCGCCCGGGCGCTATGCTCCGGCCGCGTGATCCGGACCCGTTTCGAGGCGCTGGGCGTGTACCTGCCGACCCGAGCCGTCACCACGCGCTCGCTCGTCGAGCAGATGCGCGTCCGGCCGCCCTTCGACCTGGAGCAGATCACGGGAATCCACAGCCGCCGCGTGCACGACCGCACGCCGGGCGCCGTCGAGGACTCGCTCGCGCTCGCTTCTCGCGCGGCGCGTGAGTGCCTCGCTCGCTCGCGCTACGCGGCGGCCGACCTCGACGTCGTCGTGTCCGTGTCGATCACGCGCTACCGCGAGGGATACCGCACCTACTTCGAGCCCTCGCTCGCGCTCGCCATCAAGCGGGCGATCGGCGCGAGCAGCGCGATCCACTTCGACGTCTCGAACGCTTGCGCCGGCATGATGACCGGCGTGTGGATCCTCGATCGGATGATCCGCAGCGGTCGCGCGCGCCGCGGCATGGTCGTCAGCGGCGAGTGCATCACGCCGATCTCCGACACGGCGCTGCGCGAGATCGACGAGCCCCTCGACCCGCAGTTCGGCTCGCTGACGGTGGGCGACGCGGGCGCGGCGGTCGTGGTCGACGACGCGGGCGACGATGCCGACTGCTTGCACTACGTCGAGCTGATGACGTGCGCGGAGCACGCGGGGCTCTGCATCGGGATGCCGAGCGACCAGACGCCGGGCCCCGCGCTCTACACCAACAACCAAGAGATGCACCGCCAGGAGCGCGTGCAGCTCTGGCCGCACTTCCAGCGCGACTTCCTGCGCAAGCGCGGCAGCTCGTTCGAGGCCGAGCGCTACGACCACCTGGTGCACCACCAGGTCGGCACGAAGGCGATGTCGAGCTTCTCGCGCTTCGCGTCGAAGATCTTCGAGGCTCCGGTGCCCGAGTCGCTCTCCGTCGTCGAGGCGTACGGCAACACGGCGTCGACCTCGCACTTCGTGGTGCTCCACGAGCACCTGCGGCAGAGGCGTCTCGCGCGCGGCAGCAAGGTGCTCTTCGTCCCGGCTGCGTCGGGCGTCGTCACGGGCTGCGTCGCGGCGACCATCTCCTCGCTCGAGGTCGAGGCATGAGCGCGCGTTTCGAGCTCGAGCCATGAGCGCGCGCATCGTCGCCACGGGCGTCTCGCTCGATCCCGGTACGAAGGGCTCCATCGCGCACGCGGCCACGGCCGGGCGCGCGTGCCTCGCGGCGGCGGGCGTCGGCCCGGACGACGTCGACGTGCTCGTGAACGTGGGCATCTACCGCGACGCCAACATGGTCGAGCCCTCGATGGCGGCGCTCGTGCAGCGCGAGCTCGGCATCCACCTCGACTACGTGAAGTACCCGCGCGCGAGGGCGGCGTTCTCGTTCGACCTGATGAACGGCGCGTGCGGGCTCGTCCACGCGCTCGACGTCGCGGCCGCGGCGATCGCGACGGGCGCCGAGCGCGTGCTCGTCGTCTCGAGCGATGCGCACCCCTCGGGCGAGCCTCACGAGGACTTCCCCTACGCGAGCGTGGGCGCAGCCTTGCTCGTGGGGGCCGAGCCCGATCCTGCGCGCGGTCTCGGGCGCGTCGCGATCGCCGACGATCACGCGGGCGGCGACGGGCTCGCGGGCTATGCACTGATCGAGGACGCGCAGGGCCGCTCCCGCATCACCATCGAGCGCGCCGCCGATCACGAGGCGCGCCTGCTCGCGCTCGCCACCGGCCTCGGCCGGCAGCAGCTCGAGCGTGAGCGCCTGAGCGACGTGCTCCTGGCGAGCTCGCTCCCCTCTCCCGGCTTCGGTGCGTCGCTCGCGCAGGCTCTCTCGCTCCCCGCCGCATCGGCGCTTCCGGTGCACGGCGTGGGGCGCGACCCGCACACCTCGACGCTCGCGATCGCCTACCACCAGGCGGCGCTCGAGGGGCGCCTCGGCGCCCGGCCGGTGCTCTTCCTGGCCGCAGGCGCGGGGCCGAGCGCGTCCTCGATCGTCCACCGGCCGTGAGCACGATCCTCAACGTCGCGCAGCGCCTGCGTGATCACGCGCGCGCCCGACCGGACGCGCCGGCGATCGTGGTCGCGGGGACGGGCGCGTCGAGCGCTCCCGTGATCACCTACGGCGCGCTCGAGCGGCTCTCCGACGAGCTCGCGCGCGGCCTCGCGGCGCGCGGCATCGCGAAGGGCACCCGCGTCACGATGATGGTGCGGCCGAGCCCCGACCTCGTCGCGATCGCCTTCGCGCTCTTCAAGCTCGGCGCCGTGCCCGTCGTGGTCGACCCGGGGATGGGCCTCGGGCGGATGCTGCACGCGCACCGCGCGACCGGCGCAGAAGCCTTCGTCGGCATCCCGATCGCACACGTGCTCCGGTGGGCCTCGCCGCGCACGTTCCGCTCGGTGCGCACGGCCGTGTGGATCGACACGCGCCGCCTGGAGGCGCTGCGCATTCCGTCCGAGGCCCCCCTCGTGCTCGCGCCGACCGCGCCGGACGACCTGCTCGTCGTGAACTTCACGACCGGGAGCACGGGCCCTCCGAAGGGCGTCGAGACGACGCACGCCATGGGTGACGCGATGGCGTCGATCATCGCCGCCTACTTCGCGCAAGGACCGGGCGACGTCTCGCTCGCCACCCTGCCACTCTTCTCGCTGTTCGACGTGCTCGTCGGCACGACCAGCGTGCTCGCGCCGATGGATCCCCCGCGCCCGGCCGAGGCCGACGGCGCGCGGCTCCTCGATGCGTGTGAGGCGCACGCGGTGACGACGATGTTCGCTTCCCCCGCGCTGCTCTCGCGGCTGGCTCGCTACGGCGCCGAGAGCGGGCGCCGCATGACGACGCTGCGCACCGTGATGAGCGGCGGCGCGCCCGTCACGAGCAGCGTCCTCGCGTCGTTTCGTGCGCTGCTCGCGCCGGAGGCGCGGCTCTTCGCCGCGTACGGAGCGACCGAAGCGCTGCCCATCGCGGCGGTCGAGGCGACCGAAGCGCTCGCCGAGCGCACGTTGCAGGAGGTGCGCGCCGGGCGAGGCGTGCTCGTCGGTCGTCCGCCGGAGGGTGTGTCGGTCCGCATCGTGGCCGAGGACGCCGACCGCGACGTGCCCGACGGCGAGGTGGGCGAGCTCGCCGTGCGCGGGCGCAACGTCAGCGCGCACTACCACCGCGCGCCCGCGCTCGATCGCGCCTCGAAGATCGTGCGGGACGACGGCATGTGGCATCGCACCGGCGATCTCGCGGCGCGCGACGCCGACGGCCGGCTCTGGCTCGCGGGTCGGCGCGCCCACGTGGTCCGCACGCGCGATCGTGCGCTGCACACGCTGCACTGGGAGGCCGCGCTCGACAGCGTGCCCGGCGTGGCTCGCACGGCGCTCGTCGGCGTCGGGCCGCCGGGCGATCGCGCACCGGTGATCTGCGTGGAGCTCGCCGAGCCGAGCGCGGATCGCGAGGCCGTGACGCGAGCGCTTCGTAGGCGCTGCGAAGAGACCCCCGCGCTCGGCACGGCGCCCGAGATCCTGTTCCACGAGGGATTCCCGGTCGACATCCGCCACAACGCGAAGATCGTCCGTGAGGAGCTCGCTGCGTGGGCCTCGGTGCGGCTCGGGCGCGCGCCCACGCAGCCGCTCGCCCACTACGCGCCGATGCTCGTGCCCCTCTTCGGCTGGCTCTTCGTCCTCGTCGGCCTCGTCGTGCCGCTACCGCCGATCGCGCGGGCGATCTGGTGGATCGACCTCTTCCTGAGCGTCGTGGTGCATGCCGCGCAGCTCCGCTGGTCGATCCCGCTCGGACGGCGGGCGGGCCACGCCGATGCGACGACGCTCGCGCTGACGATGCTGCTCGGCGCGACCTGGTGGCGGCGCCTGCCGCCGAGCGATCGACCTGCCATCGTGGCGAGGCGCTGAGCGATGCGGGTGCTCGTCACGGGCGCGAGCGGCTTCGTCGGTGGTCACCTCGCCGAGGCGTGCCTGCGCGCGGGAGACGACGTGCGCGTGCTGGTCCGCGCCGGGAGCGACGTCGCGCATCTCGACACGCTGCGAGCGATCGAGCGCGTGCAGGGCGACCTCGGCGATCCGCGCGCGCTCCGCGCCGCGTGCGAGCGTGTCGACGTCGTGCATCACTGTGCCGCGCGCGCGATGGATCACGGCAGCCGCGCCGACTTCGTCGAGGCGAACGTCGAAGGCACACGGCGCCTGCTCGACGCCGCACGGTCCGCGCGCGTGGGGCGATTCGTCTTCGTCAGCACGCCGAGCGTCGTGATGGGGGAGGGCGAGCAGGAGAACGTCGACGAGTCCACGCCCTACCCCACGCGCTACCTCAACCTCTACTCGGAGACGAAGGCGCAGGCCGAGCGCGACGTCCTCTCCGCCGCGCGTCCCGACTTCGTCACGTGTGCGCTGCGCCCGCGCGCGATCTGGGGCCCACGGGATCGTTACGGCTGGCTCCCCACCGTGCTCGCGCGCCTCGCGGCGCGGCGCATGCCCGACATGAGCGGCGGCCGCAGGGTGCTCGCGTCCATCTGCTACGTCGACCACGCGACCGAGGCGTGCGTGCGCGCGTCGCGCGCCGAGGCGAGCGCGATCTGCGGCAAGCCCTACTTCGTCGCAGACCGTGAGCCGCTCGACGTGTGGGCGTTCGCGAGCGTCCTCGTCGAGCGCTTCGGCGTGCCGCCGATCACCCGTCGCGTCGACCCCCACGCGCTCGGCCTGCTGACCGCGGCCGTCGAGCTCGCGTGGAAGCTGCCCGCGCTCGGGCACCACCACCGCCCGCCGCTCTCGCGCTACTCGGTCGCGCTCCTGACGCGCACGGCGACCTACGACACCCGCGCGGCCACGCGCGATCTCGGCTTCGTCCCGAGCATCGAGCGGGACGAAGGGCTCGCGCGCACGGCGGCGTGGATCGACGAGAACGGCGGGCTCGACGCGTTCACGCGCTGGGTCCGATGAAGAGCACGCGTCGCGGCGTGGTAGCGTCCGTGCGTCTGGATTGCCGAGCATGACGAGCGCTGCCGAGACCGTGTCGATCGCCGTGGCCTCGCTCGACGTGCTGCTGGTTTCGACGCGCTCCGCGCTCGCCGCGCGCTACGCCGCGCGCTACCCGGTGCCCCGCGCGCACGAGGGCGACGACGTCGCCGTGCTCGTCGCGATCCTCTCGGGCGACCCGCTGCTCCCCGCCCGGCTGGCGAAGAACCTCGAAGCGCTGCCGCGGGCGCGCTTCTACTGGCTCGTCGACGAGGACGACCCGGAGGCGCAGCGCATCGCCCAGGCGCTGCGCGCCGAGCACCCGAGCGCGCGCGTCGTCGTCGAGGTCTGTCCGCCGCCTGGCCCGGGCCTCAACCCGAAGATGGCCAAGCTCGATCGCATCCTGCCGCGCGTCGAGGAGCCGATCATCGTCGTGCTCGACGACGACACCACGCTGCCCGCCGCGAGCCTCGGCGCGCTCGTCGAGGGGCTCGAGCGCGCGACCCTCACGACGGGCCTGCCGCACTACGAGGACGACGGCCGCTTCGCCTCGCGCCTCTTGAGCCAGTTCGTGAACCAGAATGCCGCGGTCACGTACCTCATGATCCCGACCTTCCGCGCGCCGATCACCATCAACGGGATGACCTGGGCGATGCGGCGGGTGGAGCTGCTGCGCGTCGGTGGCTTCGCGCCGACGCTGCGCTGCCTGACCGACGATCTGGCGATGGCGCGCGCGGTCACCTCGGCCGGCGGCACCATCGAGCAGACACCGCACCTGCAGCACATCGCGACCTCGCTCGACGGGGTCGGTCACTACTTCCGGCTCCTGCATCGCTGGTTCCTCTTCGTCTCGCTCCTGCTCGCCCGTCAGCCCATCGGGCTCGTGGCGCTCATCAGCACCTTCTTCGGTCTGCCACCCGCGCTGCTCTGGGCGCTGCTCGTGCTCGCGCTCGCGGCGCCCTCGGGCGTCACGCTCGGCGCGCTCGCGACCTCGCTGCTCGTGCGCTGGGCGTGCACCGGCTGGCTCGAGACGCGTATCGCGGGAGGCTCCTTCGTCGGCCGGCCGCTGATGAGCGTGCTGAGCGAGCTCCTGCAGCCGATCCACCTGGCGCATGCATCGGTGTGGCGCCGCATCGTGTGGCGCAAGCGCCGCTACCGCGTGGTCTCCGACGAAGACTTCCGCGCGATCTGATCTCCAGGAGCGCTGGGTCCGAGCTGATGCCTTCCCTCCTCGTCACGTTCCTCACGGGCCAGAGCGATCCGGGGCGCAACGCGCTCAGCCCGGAGCAGGCCGCGTTCCTCGCGTCGCTCGCGCTCGCGCCCGCGGAGATGCTCGCTCTGAACTTTCCGTGGGACGCTGCCACGCTGCCGCACCGCGAGGTCTCGCTCGCGCGCGCGAGTGTCGCGAACGCTTCGCAGTTCCTCCGCGCGCCTCGAGCCTCGTTCGAGGCGAAGCACCGCGGCGTGCTCGACCCGCTGCTCGCGCGCGCCGATCACGTCGTCTTCCTCGCTGGCAGCTGCGGCCTCGAGCTCCTGCGAGGTCTCTCGCCGCCGCCCGCCGTCTGGCCGCGTCTGCACGTGATCGCGTACGGCCCCGTCGCGCGCGCACGGCCCCACTTCGACTGTCACCTCGTCGGCGGGCGACGTGACCCGGTCTCACGCGTCTTCTTCCGCGAGACCGACACCGTGGTGGACGCCGACCACATGGGCTACCTCCGCACGCCCGCCATGCGTGACGCGGCGCTCGCCTTCATCGCTCGCGTTCGCGGGCTCGCCGGATCGGAGGCCAGGTGAGCGAGCGCCCGCTCGTGCTCTCGGTCGCGCCGCCCTTCGCCGGGCACCTGCATCCCACGCTGGGGATCGCGCGGCGCCTCGCCCGCGACGTGGACGTGGTGGTGGCGAGCACCGAAGCGGCGCGCCTGGCGATCGAGCGCGCCGGGCTCACGGGCGCCGTCGTTCTGGCCGGTGAGGACGCGCGCATCGAGGCAATCGCCAACCCGCCGCACGCGGTCGGCAGCGATCCTCGCCGTCTCGACGCACAGCTCCGCGAGAACCTCGCGTTGCTCGGTCGCTTCAAGCGCGAGCTGCACGCGCTGGTCGCCCAACGTCGACCGAGCCTGGTGATCGCGGACTTCACCGTGCCGGTCGCGGGCTTGATGGCTCGGCAAGAAGGCATCCCGTGGTGGACCACGCACGAGTCGCCCTGCGCGATCGAGACGCCCGATGGCCCGCCTGGCTACATGGGTGGCTGGCATCCGCGCGACGACCTGCGCGGTCGCATCCGTGACGCGTATGGACGCGCCGTCGTGCGCACCTTCAAGCGCAGCGTGGGCTTGCTCTATCGCAAGCAGCTGCGCGCGCTCGGGCTGCCGGCGCTCTATCGCGCGGACGGCACGGAGGCGATCTACTCCGACGAGCGACTGCTCGCGCTCGGCCTGGCCGAGCTCGAGATCCCGCGCACGTGGCCGCGCTCGCTGGTGTTCGTCGGCCCCGTGCTCTACACGCCACCGAGCGACGCGCCGGAGCCCCCCTTTCGCGAGGGGCGCCGCCACGTGCTGTTCACGATCGGCACCCACCTGCTCTTCGAGAAGGACGAGGCTGCCGCCCATGCGCGGCGCGTGGCCGAGCAGTGCCCGGAGCTCGAGGTGCACTTCAGCGACGGCGATGTGCGCAGCGACCGGCGCGAGACGCACGGCAACTTCCACCGGCTCGGGTACGTGCCCTACGCGCGTGACCTCGCGCGCTACGCCCTCGTCGTCCACCACGGCGGAGCGGGCGTCATGTACCACGCGCTGCGCCACGGCCTGCCCGCGCTGGTCACGCCGCTCGACTACGATCAGTTCGATCACGCCGTGCGCCTCGAGCGGGCGGGCGTCGCGCGTCGCCTCGACGCGCCTCCGACGTGGGCCGACGCCGTGCGTCGTGCGATCGACGACGAAGGCTTGCGTCGGGCCTCGACGCGTCTCGGCGCAACGCTCCGGGAACGGAGCAGCGAAGACCGGATCGCGGCGCTGGTCGCCGATCAGCTCCGTGGTCCGCGCGGACGCTGAGTCGATCGATGGGCCTGTCCGCGCGGACGAGGAGTGATCGAACGAGCCGCCATCGCGAGAGGGACAGATGGGCGGAGCTCGAGCGAGCGAACGCCCGCCTATCGCAGCGCCCTGCACCAACACGACCCTTCGCGGTCCCTCTCCCCAACCCTCTCCCGCTCACGCGGGCGAGGGAGTCTCTCGTCTC
>JBGALT010000120.1:0-24333 GCA_044223665.1 Sandaracinaceae bacterium
CTACCGCCTCAACGTGATCGCGATCACGAGCCCGCCTCTGCGCAGCCGCTCGGGCGACGTCCCGCTGCTCGTCGATCACTTCGTCGACGTGTACTGCAAGAAGAACGGCAAGCCGCGCATGACGCCGAGCCGCGAGACGATGGACATCCTCGTCGGCTACTCGTGGCCGGGCAACGTGCGCGAGCTCGAGAACGTGATCGAGCGCGCGGTGGTGCTCGGCAAGGGCCCGGCGCTCCTGCCGACCGATCTACCGACGCACGTGGCGCAGGCCGAGCGGCGCTCGCAAGAGCTGAGCTTCGCGCTCGGCACGCCGCTCGACGAGATCGAGCGACGCGTGATCAAGGCCACGCTCGATCACACGCACGGCGACAAGCAGCTCGCCGCGCAGCTGCTCGGCATCTCGGCGCGCACGATCTACCGGAAGCTCCCCGAGCTCGCCGGCGGCGAAGAGCCCTGATTCGGCGCGGGCGCTCGCCGGGCCGGAGACCGACCCTGCGGCGAGCGGCTCCGGCAGGAATCAGTGGTGGTGGCAGGGGCTCTCTTGCGCGGCCGCGTGCGAGGGGCAGCCGCCGTGGCAGCAGCTTCCGCACTCGCCCATCGCGTGCATCGCGCCGGCGCCCGCGGCGAGCGTGAAGAACGTGCCGGCGGCGACGGTGATCATCCGCGCGCGCGGCGTGAGCGCCTGCCAACGAAGGCGGGCGGCGTGGAGGGCGAGACCGACGATGCTCTGCGGGCGTTCCATGCCGCCATCGTAGCAGAACGCGGCGCGACGCTCCCCGCGCCTTCGGTCAGGGCCGATCTCGACCGCGCCGAGGGCCTCTGGCGCGCCTGCCGTCGCCGCGTTTGACCTCATTTGACGCCTTCCGCCGTGGGAAGAGCGGCCGTCTGCCCGTAACCCAGGGCGCCGGAACGAAAACGGCGACGCGCACCGAGGGGTGCGCAACCACGGAGGAAAGAGATGCGAAAGATTGGAACGACGCTCATCGCGACGGCGCTGCTCGGTCTGGCCGGGACGGCGATCGCCCAGGCGCTGCCGGCGCTCACCGCCGGCGCTCCGGCGTCCAGCGGACAGATCGCCGCGGACCCGAGCCTGACCCTGACGATCGACACGCCACAGGAGGTGATCATCGACGCGATCGCCGAGGGGGGCATGGACGCGCAGCTGCGCCTGATGCACGACGGCAGCTACGTCGCCGACGACAGCGACTCGGGGGAGGGCACGAACGCGCGCCTGGCGGCGTTCCTCGCGCCCGGCACCTACCAGGTGATCGTCTACGAGTACCAGTACCGCGCGATGACCGCGAGCGTGCAGGTCACGGCGGCCCCGGCGTTCACGCCCGTCGCGACGATCGCGCCGGGCGCGCCCGCCACGTCGATCAACACGCCCGAGGGCGACTGGTCTCGCGCGTCGAGCGTCGAGGTGGCGCTCAACGTCGCGACGCCGGGCAACTACACGATCACCGCGACGCCGAGCGACGAGCACTGCTCGCCGGAGATCCAGGTCATCCGGAACATGGAGGTCGAGGGTTACACGATCTCGAACTCGGGCTCGGGCACCGCGGCGACCGCCGAGCGCGCGCTCGTCGCCGGCGCCTACACCCTGCGGATCCGCAACTGGTGGGGCCACGCGTGCCCGATGAGCGTGACGGTCGCTCCGGCACGCTGAGCGCCGCGCCCTGCTCCGGACGAAGACGAAGAAAAGAAGAAGAGGAGATTCCCATCATGAAGACGATCACGCTTCCGCTCTCGCTCGCGCTCGGCGCCTCGCTCGCCCTCGGTGGCTGCTGCATGGGCGGCTCGGGCGGCGGTGCAGCGACGCCCACCGCCGATCCGACCGCCGCAGCTCCGGCGACCGGCGCCGCGCCCTCGGGCGGGCCCAACCCGACCACCATCGCCGTCGGCGCGCCGGCGGTCACCGTCACGGCGGCCGCAGCACCGCGCTGGACCTTCGCCGTCGCGGCGCCCGGCGAGTACCAGTTCGACGCCGTGGCCATGCCGGCCGATGCTCAGCTCACGATCCTCGACGACAACGGCTGGACCTCCGCAAGCGACTCGGACAGCGGCGACGGCTACAACGCACGCCTGGCGACGTTCCTCGGGGCGGGGACCTACACGGTGCGCGTCCACGAGTACAACCACGCGGCCGCCGGCGTGCAGGTGTCGGTGACGCAGCCGGCGCCGTTCGCGGCCGCCGCCACGATCGCGCCCGGCGCGCCTCCGACCACGGTCACCACGCCCTCGGGCGACTGGGACCGCGAGGCGAGCGCCGAGGTCACGATCAACGTCACCGCGCCCGGCAACTACCGCATCAACGCGGCGGCGACCGACTCGTCGATGTGCACCTCGCGCATCGAGCTCATCCAGAACGGCGCCTCGATCGACACCAACTCCTACGGCGGGCCCAACTCGAGCGCGCAGATCGAGCGCCAGCTCACGCCGGGCACGTACACGCTGCGCCTGCGCGACACGATCTACCGCGCGTGCACGCACTCGGTGACCGTCACGCCGGCGTGACCGAAGCGCCGTCCCGCCGCGAGGCGCGCTACCGAGCGGTGGCGCGCCTCGCGCGTTCCGTCGCGCCACGGGGGGGTGTGACTTCCTCCACGGCTCGCATACCCTACGTCCAATGCGCTCGCTTCGTCTCATGCTCACGCTCGTTCTGATCGGCTGCGGCTCGCCCTCGAGCGATCCGTTCTCCGCGACGATCGGCCCCGAGGGTGGCTCGCTGCTCGGTCCCGATGGCGTGCGCCTCGACGTGCCCGCCGGCGCCGTGAGCGCGCCGACTCGGTTCAGCATCGCTCGCGTCACCGAGCGACCCGAGCTCGATCCGCTCGTCGCCGTCGCCGACGGGGCGGCCTACCGCTTCGAGCCACGGAACACCGAGTTCGCGCTCGATCTGCGGGTGACGATCCCCGTGACCTCCAGCGGCACCGGCGAGCTCGTGGGTCTGCGGAGGCCGGACTCCGAGGCCGAATGGACGGCGATCGGAAGTGCCCCCGCGACATCGAGCGAGGTCGTGCTCTACACGCGCCACTTCACGCTGCTCGAGCTCGCGCGCTTGGTGACGAGCCTCTCCATGTGCTTCGAGCTCGGGCCGTGCGACGCCGCCTGCACGATCTCGTCGCTGGGTCTTCCCTCCGGCTGTACGGGCAGCTGCTCGGTCAACGCGATCGGCGGCACTGCTGGCCTCTCCTGCGCGGCGGAGCCGGTCGGGCCGGACAACCCCCAGGGCACGGTGTTCCTCTGTCAATGCACCGAAGGCTCTCCTCGGCCCTACCGCATCGACGCGGTGGTGGCAGGCCTTCGCTTCGCACAAGCGGTCTACGGCGCGATGGATCACTGCGGCGTGCCGTGCGCGGCGCTCGACGCTGGGATGGCCGACGCGGGCCCCCGCGATGCGGGCGCCGACGCCGGGGCCGACGATGCCGGGCTCGACACCGGCGCCGCGAACGATGCGGCGCTCGACACCGGGCCCGCGATCGACGGCGGAACCGGTGCGCTCGTCGACGACGCGCTGGTACTGGGTGCTCCGATGCTCACGCCGGTCGCGACCCGAACGGTCGGCGTCGACGATTTCGTCAACGACGCCGTCGCGAGCTCGGGCAGCGTCTTCGCCGCGATCGGGCCGAGCCTCCTCTCGGTTCCGTACGGCGGTGCGGGCGGATTCACGACGCGCTCCGGCGCGGCCGCTACCCTCGAGAACGTGGGCGGCTACGTGTATTTCGGCCGCGGGCCGTCGGTGGCGGGTGGAGCCGACGCGTCGGTGCGACGGATCGACGCGACGACCTTTGCCGAGGAACTGGTGGTGGCGACGGGCATGAGCGCTCCGATCGACGTGGAAGTGAACGCCACGCACCTCTTCTATCTCGAGGGGGAGCCGTTCGGTCGCACGCGCATCTATCGCCTTCCGCTCGCGATGCCGACCAGCAGCGTCCTCTACGACACGAACGGCGCCGATCGCTTCGAGATCGACGGTGCCGGCGTGTACTACGGCATCCGCGTGGCCAGCCCGCCGCCCTACTTCCGGATCGAGCGCGCCTCGCTCACCCTCGTCGGCGGTGGCACGCCGCTCTTCGCCGACGGCGCTACCGGTGACCTCGACGAGATGTACGTGCGCGCGCTCGACGCGACGCACGTCTACTTCGTCGCCGCCGGATTCTCGGGGACCGCACCCTTGCGGCTCTATCGAGCAGCGACTGCGGCCGCCGGAGCGCCCGAGATCCTCGCTACGTTCGGTGCCGGCTTCACCTTGCTCGACGTCGAGGTCGTCGGGGACGACATCTGGCTCACCGTGTCCGGCGCGTCCGCCTTCGGCGTGCTCCGCACGAGCCGCACGAGCCCAACCGCGATCACCGCGGTGGGCCGCACGGCGCGCCGCGCCCTCATCGCATCCGATGGCACGAACGTCTTCGCCGTCGACGCTGGCGGCACGTATCGGCTCGCGCCATGACGCGGAAAGGCGCGCTGCCCTCCCTGCGAAACCTCGCCCTCGCCCTCGCCCTCCTCGGGATCCTCGGGGCCCCCGGCTGTGCCCAACCCGTCGGTGTCGATGGCGGCTCGCTCGACGGGGGCTCGATCGATGCGGCACCGAGCCCCGACGTCGCCGTGAGCCCCGATGCGGCCCGGTCCGACGTAGGGCTGGCCGATACCGGCGCGCTCGACGCGGATCTCGGCGATGCGCATGTCGATCCGGCGGACACCGGCACCGACGCGGGCTGCGCTCCGACCGGCGCGTGCGCGGCCGGCGAGTCCGACTGCGTGGACACGGCGACGGCTCGCCGCTGTCTCGAGGTGCGCCCTTGCGAGCTCGACTGGATGCAGGTGGCGTGTCCCGCCGGCGAGACGTGCGCGCTCCGACTCGATGGGCGGCGCGACTGCGGACGGCCCGAGGAGCTCGCATGCGAGCACGACTTCGTGCCCACGTACGGCTTCCGGTGCAGGAACGCGGGCGACTCGTATTGCACGCCCGATCACCTGAGCTCGTGGGTGTGCGGCGAGGCGGACGGTGATGCGTGTCTCGAGGCCATCGCGGCGCCCTGCGCCGCCGACGAGGAGTGCACGAACAACGGCTTCGGTGCCTGCGCGTGCGTGAGCCGCTGCACTGCCGGCGCACGCCGCTGCGGCGCCGATCTGGTGAGCGAAGAGCTCTGCGAGGACACCGACGGCGACGGCTGTTTCGAGTGGCACCTCGTACGCGCGTGCCCCGCGGCAGAGACCTGCCTCGCCAGCTCGGGGATGTGCTCGACGAGCTGCGCCGACGACTGCGGGACCGTCGGAATGCGCGGCTGCTACCGCTCCCCGATCTCGGTACGGGAGTGCGGCTTCTTCGATGGCGATTCGTGCCGCGACTTCCGCGTCACGGAGTGCACGCGGGAGCGCCCGATCTGCGACACCGCCACCGTCAGCTGCGTGGAGTGCTTGGGCGGCATCGACTGCGCCCCGGCGATCGAGGTCTGTCGCGCGCGCACCTGCACGCCGCCGCCCGGGACGTGCTTCGAGGGATCGGGGGCGTCGACGCAGGTACCGGTGGGGACGGCGCCGGGACGGATCACCGTCTTCGTCGGCGTGAACCTCTCACGGGACTTCCCGCCCTCCGGGGTCGGCTACCTCCAGACGCCCGGCGGCGACACGGTCTCGTTCGATCTCGGCCTGCTCCGCGACGGATACGTCGACAGCGCGTTCGTCGCGCTCGGGGACGCCCAGATCTCCGGGCTGGCTCCGCTCGCGTCGAGCAGCCCCGTCGGCGCCTGGACGCTGACCTTGGTCGGCTCCTTCGGAAACCTCCCGATCGTCCGGTGGGCCGTCTGCGTCGGTGACTGACGTCGCACGCGTGACCGACGCGGGAGGCTCCTCGCCCCGTCCGCGTGGTACACGGAGAGCCGCCATGGCCTCGCTCGAGCTCGCCGATCTCACGTTCGAAGAAGCGCGCGACGTGCTCGCGCAGGGCTGCGTCGCGCTCTTGCCGACCGGCGCGACCGAGGCCCACGGGCCGCACCTGCCGCTCTCGACCGACGTCGTGATCTCGCGCGAGGCGGCCAAGCGCGCCGCGCGGCAGCTGCGCGACGAAGGGAAGGGCGCGCTCGTCCTGCCGCCGCTCGCCTATGCCGTGACCGAGTACGCGAGCGAGTTCCCCGGCACGATCTCGCTGCCGCTCGAGACGGCGACGGCGCTCGTGCGCGACGTGATCCTCGGCGCGATGCGCACGGGCTTCCGCGCAGTCGTGATCTGCAACGCGCACCTCGAGCCCGACAACCTCGCGGCGCTGAAGGGCGGTATGGAGGCGGCCGTCGCGAAGGGCGCGCGCGTCGCGTTCCCCGACGTGACGCGCAAGCCGCACGCGCTGCGCCTCGGGGAGGAGTTCAAGAGCGGCGCCTGTCACGCGGGCTCGTACGAGACGAGCCTCGTGCTCGCGGCGCAGCCGGGCCTGGTGAAGACCGAGCGCGCCAAGACGCTGAGCGCGAACCCCACCTCGCTCTCGCGCGCCATCCGCGACGGCAAGAAGACCTTCCTCGAGGCCGGCGGCCCGGAGGCGTACTTCGGTGCTCCGGCCGACGCGAGCGCGAAGGAAGGCGCGGCGCTCTACCGCGAGCTCGCCGACGTGTTCGCGACGGCGGCCAAAGAGCTCCTCGGCTGATCGGGAACGTCCCGCTCGAACGGGCGGCCTCGCTTGACGCGGGCCCGCGCGGGGTGCGCAGAGTCTCGACCTCGGAGGAGCGACTCATGCGCTATCACACGCTCGGCAAGACGGGTCTCTACGTGTCGGAGCTCTGCCTCGGCACCATGACGTTCGGCGGCAAGGGGTTCTGGCAGGCGATCGGCTCGCTCGGGCACAAGGAGGTCGAGAAGCTCGTCGGCCTGGCGCTCGATCGTGGCGTGAACTTCCTCGACACCGCCGACGTGTACTCGGAGGGCGAGTCCGAGACGCTCGTCGGCGGCGCGCTCGCGACGCTCGGGCGGCCGCGCGAGCAAGTCGTCGTCGCGACGAAGGTGCGCGGGCGCGTCGGGCCCGGCGTGAACCAGGTCGGTCTCTCTCGCGGCCACATCCTCTCGAGCATCGACGGCAGCCTGAAGCGCCTGCGTCTCGATCACGTCGACCTCTACCAGATCCACGGCTTCGATCCGTCGACGCCGATCGAGGAGACCGTGCGCGCGCTCGACGACGTCGTGCGCTCGGGCAAGGCGCGCTACGTGGGCTTCAGCAACCTGCCGGCGTGGCTCGCCTCGCGCGCGATCACCTTCGCCGAGGAGAACGGCCTCGCGCGCTTCCAGAGCGCGCAGGTCTACTACTCGATCGCCGGGCGTGACATCGAGCGCGAGATCGCGCCGATGTGCCAGGCGCTCGGCGTCGCGGTGCTCCCGTGGAGCCCGCTCGCGGGTGGCTTGCTCTCCGGCAAGTTCGATCCCGAGAAGAAGGGCCCCGACGGCGCGCGGCGCGCAGTGTTCGACTTCCCGCCGGTCGAGATGGAGCGGCTGCCGCGCGTGCTCGGGGCGCTCCGCGAGGTGGCGGCGGCGAGCGGCATGTCGGTCGCACGCGTCGCGCTCGCGTGGCACCTCACGCGGCCGTTCGTCACGAGCGTGATCATCGGCGCGAAGAACGAGGACCAGCTCCTCGACAACCTCGCGGCGGCCGACGAGACCATCGCGCCCGAGCACCTCGCGAAGCTCGACGAGGCGAGCGCGCTGCCGAAGGAGTACCCGGGCTGGATGGTCGACTGGCAGAACCGCGACGTGCGCGGCGTCGTCGACCAGCGGCTGCCGGCCGAGCGCGCCGCGCAGTTCGCGCGCCGCTGACGCCCTATCGGCGCCTTTCGCGGCGACACCTGCCGGGTCGTCGGCGTGCGAGAAAGGAAAGGGCGCTCACGCCATCACGCGGAGCGCCCTCTCACGTCCGGCTCCCCGGACACGGTGGTAGGGACTACTCGCCGGCTGGGCGGCAGCCCTCGAACGTCGGCGTGCCTTCCGGCGCGGACGCGGGCGCGAGGATCTGGAACACCACGCGCCGGTTGTGCTGGCGGCCGACCGCCGTCGTGTTCGGCTCGATCGGATGCCCCTCGCCGCATCCGAACCCGGTCAGCCGGCTCGCCGCGATCCCGTGCTCGACGAGCCAACGCACGACCGTGCGCGCGCGGCGGGCGCTGAGATCGAGGTTGTGCTCGTCCGTGTTGCGATCGTCGGTGTGACCTTCGACGCGCACGAGCGTGATCTGGTCGTTCACCACGAGCACGGCGCGAACCTCTTCGAGGATCGGGATCGCGGCCGGTCGCAGCACGTCGCGCCCGGTCTCGAACTCGATCGTCTGGAGGATCCGGATCAACCCCGTCTCGGTGTCGAGGCGCACCGACTGCGGACAGCCGCCCTCGGCCGCCGTGCCGGGCTCGTTCGGGCACTGATCGTCGGGGTCGAGGATCGTGTCCACGTCGTTGTCCGGCTCCGGGCAGCCGTCCTCGTCGTGCCAGTGATCGAGATCCTCGGGATCGTTCAAGCACTGGTCCGGCGCCGCATCGAGGATGCCGTCGTGGTCGTTGTCCGCGTCGGGGCAGCCGTCGGTGTCCTCGAAGCCGTCGGGATCCTCGGCCACCATCACGCAGGCATCGGCCGGATCGAGCACACCGTCCCCGTCGTTGTCCGGGTCGGGGCAGCCGTCCTCGTCCTGGAACGAGTCGAAGTCCTCCGGCTCGTCGGGGCAGCTGTCGGACTCGTCGACGAGACCGTCGTGGTCGCGATCGCTGGGCTCCGGCGGCGGAGGGGGCGGCGGGGGCTGTCGGATCGGGCCGCCGTCGTACCCGATCGTGACGAGCGCGCGGAAGTCGGGCGAGCCGTAGCCGCGCGAGATGCCCGTGCCGACGGCCGCGCCGAGCCAGAGGCCGGTCGTCGCCTGACCGCGGGCGCCGAGCAGCGCCTCGAAGGGCGTGGTCTCGCGCGCGCGGGCGTTGCCGAAGTTGTCGAACGCGCTCGAGCCGTAGCCCTCGAGATAGACGGCGAGCACGTCCTCGATCGCGTCGAGCGTGAGCCCGAGCCCGAACGTGAGCTCGTGGTCGACGTCGAGGCTTCCGAGGCGCACCGGCGCGCTCGTGCGCAGGCGCGCGCCGAGGTTGGCCGTGATGCGCAGCATGGAGATCGGCCGCAGCTCGGCGAGGAGCTCCGGCCAGAACATCGCGCTGGCCTCGCCCGTGTAGCGCTGCCCGCCGTTCGCCGCGAGCGCGGTGGGGAGCGCGACCCGGAGCTGCAGCGCGAGCGCGACGACCTCGTCCGGCTCCCCGAAGAGGCGCCCGCGCGCGCCGACCATCACGTCCCCGAGCCCGGCGCCGTCGCCGCCCGGCAAGCCGAACTGCGTGGTGCCGCTCTGCACGAGATCGACGCCGAGGCCGGCGAAGATCACCAGGCGCTCGAAGAGGCCGAGCGAGAGCGCGAGATTGCCGACGAGCTGGTGCTCGATCAGCGAGGCGCGCTCGGTGCTGGCATCGCCGAGCGTCCCCTCGACCACCAGCGGGTTCAGCGCGTAGTCGAGGTCGAGGCGCGCGCCGAAGTTCAGGTGCCCGCGATCGTCGGGCCGGCTGATGGCGAAGCCATCGCTCACGGTGGGGGCAGGCCGATACGCGTCGACCTGCAGCGACTGTTGGGCCTGGGCCCGGGAGCTCGCCGCCGCGAGCGTCCCGAGCGCCAAGAGGAGCGCGAGAAGAGAGGTGCGACTCACGACCGCACCTCCGCCGCGCGCGCGCCGCGGGCCCGGTGCCGCCGCACGGCGAGCAGGGCGAGGGCGAGCATGCCGAACGGCAAGAGGGGCACGCCGCGCTCGTGACCGCCGGCCACGCGGCAGCTGCACGCGCCGCCCGACACGCCGAAGCGCACGCCGCCGTCGACGCCGTTCGCGGCATCGGAGAGGCTGGCGTCGGCACGACCTGCGTCGCGCGCGCCTGCATCGGTGCCCGCATCGGTGCCGGCGTCGACGCCCGCGTCGGGCATCACCTCGATGGCGCACGTCGCCGAGCACCCGTCGCCGCTCGTCGTGTTGGTGTCGTCGCAGGCCTCGCCCGCGCTGGTGTTCAGCACGCCGTCGCCGCAGAGCGGCGCCGTGCAGTCGGGGTCGCACGTCGCGGTCGCGGCGCCAGCGGCGTCGCACGCTTCGCCGGCCATGGCGTTCGTGTGCCCGTCGCCGCACATCGCTGCCGTGCAGTCGGCGTCGCAGGCCGCGCTCTCGCCGGAGTCGTCGCACGTCTCCGCGCCTTCGACGAGGCCGTTGCCGCAGCTCTCGCTGACGCAGCCGGCCGAGCAGCCGTCACCGCCCATCGTGTTCCCGTCGTCGCACGACTCGCCAGCGACCGAGTTCACGTGGTTGTCGCCGCACGTCGCTGCCGTGCAGTCGTCGTCACAGGTCGCGCTCTCCGCGCCCGTGTCGCACGTCTCGCCGGCGGTGGTGTTCACCGTCGTGTCGCCGCAGGTCCGCGCGGTGCAGTCGGCGTCGCACGTCGCGCTCTCGCCGCCGTCGTCGCACGCCTCGACGGGCGCACCGACCAGGCCATCGCCACACGAGGTGCCGCACACCGAGGCCGAGCCTCCGCACGCCGCCGAGGCGACGCCGCAGAAGAGATCGAGCGCGTCCTGTCCGCAGCCGCGGCGCGTCTGGAAGTAGCGCGCGATCGCGCCGGCAGGGCAAGCCGCCGACTGCGCGGTGCCGGGCGCGCCGCTACCACCGGCGATCGGAAGCCGCATCGTCGGACCGAACGACGATCCGTCGGGGCCGAGCTGCTGGCAGACGATCGCCAGGGCCGAGAAGAGCGTGGGAGTCGAGCCGAGCATCGACTCCGTCCCGTCCATCCCGACGATCGCCCACCCGCTCGGGCACACCGTGTCGGCCGAGGTGGTCGACGGGTCCCAGCCCGCGCAGCCCCTCCCGCCCTGCGTGTCTCGGGTGGTGGCGGTGGTGCTGACCACGCCGCCGGCGCCCACGCTGACCGATCCGCAGATCGTCGTGGTGCGAACGCCAGTCCCCAGGCCGTTGCTCCAGTCGATGGCGAGGCCGATGAGCACGTCGGCGCCGGAGCAGCCCTGCTGGGGGCCCACGCTGCCGCCGTCGCCGCCGACGCGGCCGGCGAAGGCTTCCATCGAGTAGCTGATGATCGGCGTCGTACAGCCGCACGACCAGCCCGTCTCGACGCTGCAGCTCGACGAGCAGCCGTCCATCGACGACGTGTTCCCGTCGTCGCACTGCTCGGTCGCCATCGACACGATGCCGTCACCGCACGCGATGACGCAGCTGCCGCCGCCGCAGCGGCCGGTACCGCAGGCGGTTCCGTCCACGACCGGGGTGCGCGTGCACGTGGCGGACGCACAGGTGTCCGTGGTGCAAGCATTGCCGTCGTCGCAGTCGAGGTTGCTCGCGCACTGCACGCACGTGGTCGTCGCGACGTCGCAGATCGGCGTCGGCGCGCTGCACTGCGCGTTGGAGACGCACTGGACGCAGGCGTTCGTCGGCGCCCCCGAGCAGACGCGACCTGCGGCACAGCCGCCGGCGCTGCCGGCCGGAAGGCCCGTGTTGCTGCAGACTCCGGTCGCGTCGCAGGCGTCGCTCGTGCACGGATTCGAGTCGTTGCACTCGGCGTTCGTGAAGCAGCGGGCGAGGCACGTGCCTGCATCGCAGCGACCGGCGGGGACGCAGTCGGCCGACGTGCGGCACGTCGTGAATCCGATCTCGATCCGGCAGCTCGATGAGCAGCCGTCCCCGTCGTCGAGGTCGCCGTCGTCGCAGCCCTCCGGATCGACCCGCACGCCGTCGCCGCAGCCGGGGATGCGGAAGGGCGTGTAGTACGCGAAGAGGCCGCTACCGCCGTTGGCGGTGACCAGACCGAGCTGGAAGTCGGCGTCGGCGCGGATGCTGTGGTTGCCCGTCACCACGTTGATGCGAGCGGCCGTCAGCTCGGGGTGGCCAGGCACGGGGCCGGCCACGATGAAGCTCGGGACGCCGCCGTCGAGCCGCAGCGAGGCCAGCATCGTGGTCGCGAGGACCACGCTGAGCTCTCCGTTCGAGGCGGGAGGGACGTTGAAGTCGACGACCCAGGCGCCGGTCGGTGCGAGGGCCAGGGCCGGGATGATGGCGATGTCGAGCTCGCAGCTCGCCAGGCCCGCGTTCTGGTAGACGTACGCGGGCGCGCTCGTCTCGACGAAGACGGTGCTCGTGATCGGGAACGTGTGGGTGAACCCTGCCGCGAGGGTCGCCACGAGCACGCCGTTCACGCGAACCTGCGTGCCGTCGGTGTCGGCGACCACCGCCAC
Organism: Sandaracinaceae bacterium; assembly: GCA_044223665.1. Lineage (GTDB taxonomy): Bacteria > Myxococcota_A > Polyangia > Polyangiales > Sandaracinaceae > JBBSAT01. The sequence continues at coordinate 12,271 of JBGALT010000120.1, forward strand.
GTCGGCTCCTTCGGCGCCGGTCGAGGGGTGATTCACCACCACGAACTGCGTGCCGAGGCCGCTCACCGGCAGGACGTTGTCGGCCCCGTCGTCACCGCAGTTGCCGCCGACGCCGCAGTGAAGCGACCAGCCACGACCGCCGGTGTCGACCGCGATCGGCTCGGTCGACGTCACGAGCGCGCCGTCGATCTCGCGCAGACACTCGATCCCACCGGTCGTGTCCCCGTTGATGGTGCGCAGGAGGTAGGTCTGCCCCGGCGCCAAGGTGATGGTCGCGGTCGGCCCGGGCACACCTTCCCAGAACGGGATCGCGCCCATCGGTGGGGCCTGGAGCGTCACGGTCGCCCCGAACGGAGCGTAGATCGACGCGTAGTCGTACCCGGTGCTCGCAGAGCGCGGCCCGTTGAGGTTGTAGCCGCCGAGGCGGAAGCGCGTGCCGAGGGAGAAGGCGCTGCTCTTCACGGTCGACGAGGACTGCCAGGGTCCCTGCACCAGGCGGTGGTCGACGATGAGGTCAGGCGAGCTGGCCTCGATGAAGATGCCGCGCGTCTCGGCGGTCGAGAACCCGGAGGCGGAGCCTTCGCTCGTCGTCAGCGCCTGCACCAGCGGCGCGCCGGGGGACACCGAGAACGCGTGCGGTGCGCCGGTGCCGGCGCGCCACGTCCCGCTGATGGTCCCGCGTGGGCTGGCGAGCACCATGTCCCACCCGGCCGTATAGCCAGGGGCCGCGGGGAGGGCGGGCGGCACGTAGAAGCAGGATCGCCCGGCCGGGCAGGCCTGCGCTTCGGCGATGCGCGGCGTGGCGAGCAGCGCTCCCATCGTGCAGAGCAGCCCGGCTCCGAAGAGCTCCCATCGCAAGTTCCTCATGCTCCCTCTCCTGGCGCATCCGCGCCTCGATGAAGTTAGCTACGAGGATCCACGCTACTGGATTCGTACAGCCTTGTGAACTCGTTCCGACCGTCGTCGCGTGTTTCGGAATGTAACCGTGGGCGTCTCCGAGCTCAGCAAGTACGCGCACGCGCAGGGATTCCGACGACCGTGGTGCCGGCCGCGACGTCGCGTGTGACGACTGCGCCGGCCCCGACCGTCGCGCCCTCGTGGACGGTCAGGTACTGAAGAACCCGAGCGCCGGTACCCACCAGCACGCCCCGCTCGAGGACGACGCCGCCCGAGATGGACGCCCCGTGGTTCACCACGCTCCCTTCCCCGATGCGGGCCTCGTGGCCGAGCGTGATGCCGATGTTGACCAGCGCGAAGGGCTCGAGCGTGACGTTGACCGAGCCCACGCTCCCTGCGCACAGGCTGGTGCCCGGTGCGAGGTGCAACGACTCCCGGTCGATCACGACGGAGGGGTGCACGAGCGCAGGCCAGTGGTCTTCGTCGTGCGGGAACCGCGCCGCGAGGTCGGCGGCGACCTTGAGGCGCGCGCGAGGGGCTCCGATGCCGAGCGCCAGCGCGTCGGGCCGCACCCGATCGAGCGCGGCGTAGTCGCCGAGCACCTCGCTGTCGTGGGGTCCCAGGCGCGCCGTGTCGGTGACGACGAAGCCGACGAGCTCGAGCCCGGCGCCCGCGCGATCGAGCTCGCGCACGAGCCAGGCGATGTCCCGCGCTTGCCCGCCCGCGCCGACGACCACGATGCGCCGGCGTGCGCTCACGTGCGGCTCGTCGCGAGGAGGGAAGGACGGGCGCTCATCGCGCGGCACGATAGCGCGCTCCTCGCGTCGGGGATACGAGGAGCGCGCGGCGCGAAGGTCAGAAGCCGCAGACGTGGTTGTCGAGGCAGTAGCTCGCGCCCTCGCACTCCTGCGTGTTCATGCAGCTCGAGCCGACCGGCTGCGGCTGGCAGAGGCCGCCGGAGCAGCGCTCGTAGCCGCAGCAGTCGCTGTCCTGTGTGCAGGCGTAGCCCGGGACCAGGCAGCACTCGAAGTTGCCGCCCGTGTCGGCGCCGCAGAGGCCGAGACCGCAGCAGTGCGTGTTGGTGTCGCCCGGATTGCAGGTGTCACCGTTCATCTCGCACATCGTGACGTCCTCGCAGAACCCCTGGATGCACTGGACGTTGGCGTTGGTCTCGGCGCCGCAACACTCGAAGCGATCGCCGCACGTGCCACCCACCTCGTGGCACTCGTCGCACGCGCCGGGGTTGGTCGTCGTGCCGCTGTCGCAGCTGCCGGCGTCGCTCGCCATGTGGCACTGGTGGTCGGCCGGACAGTAGGCACAGTCGGGCGTCGCCACGCAGTCGCCGCACGAGAGGTTCATGCAGCCGTTGGGCGGCGGGGGCGGCGGCGCGCAGGCGGCGTTCGGGAACGACTCGCCCATGCACGAGCTCTCCTGGGTGCACGTCCAGGCGCCGTTGGTGCACGCGTACCAAGCGCAGCTCGACTGGGCGCAGCCGCCGTACGCGACCTGCACGCAGGTGCCCGAGGGCACCGTGCGCCCGAGGGTCGCCGAGCGGCACGACGCCGGGCCGGGAACGATGATCGAGAACTGCACGATGTCGCCGAACTGAACGGTGCCGTGCGACATCTGGTAGGTGACCGTGTACGTGCCCGGCTCCGTCGGGGCCTGGAAGGTCACCTCGAAGCGCATCTGCGCGTGCGGCGCGACGCTCGAGGGAACGGCCACGCGCGCGAGCCCGTTCAGGCTCGGGCCGCCCGTGCGCGTGAGCGCGTACATGCCGGCGTTGGTCCACGTGGTGGTGCCGGTGTTCTCCAGACGCCATGCCTGGGTGAGCGTCTGGCCGGGCGTCACGGTGAGCTGACGCGGATACGTCGCGCTCACGTAGCGCGCGTCGTCGCGCTCGCCGGTCGCGCGGCAAGCGTCGCCCCAGAGGTCGGTGGGCTGCGACGAGCAGTGGCCGCCGAACGGATCCGTCGGCCCGCGCTGGTAGTAGTTGCCGATGCCGGTCACGCCGTCGCGCACTTCGAAGTGCACGTGCGGTCCGGTCGAGTGGCCGGTGCTGCCCGAGAGGCCGAGCTCCTGGCCGCACTCGACGTGGTCGTTCAGGTGCACGCGCACGGAGGCGCGCGTCATGTGCGCATAGAGCGTCGCGCGGCCGTCGGCGTGCTGGATGATCACGTGGTTGCCGAACTGGCCACCGCACGAGTCGACGCCCTCGGGGCACCCGTCGACCGCCCGGATGACGGTCCCCGGGGCCGAGGCGTGCACGGGCGTGCCGCGCGCGACCGCGAAGTCGGTGCCCTTGTGGTTGGCGCGCGTGATGCGCTGGCAGTCGAAGCGAACCAGCCCGCTTCCCTGCGTGTGCGTCAGGTAGGAGCTGACGGTGTGGGTGTCGGTCGGGTAGGCCAGCGCCCCGCTCTGGATGGGCGGCGGCGGGGGCGGCATCGGAGCGTGGCCGCCCGCGAACGCCATCAGATCTTCCGTCGAGCCGTTGAACAGATCCATGTCGACGTTGCCGGCGATGCCGGGCACGCGTCCGCGATCCGAGTACTGCCAGAACGTCCAGCGATCCCAGTTCTCGTTCACGCGCGGGCAGTGCGAGGGCGAGTAGTCGTTGAAGTACGCCGCGAGCCAGAGCGGGTAGGGCGAGTACATCGTCGAGCTCGAGCCCGTCACGAAGCTGCCCGTGTAGATGATCGGCGTCGTGCCCGTCGCGCTGCCGACGAGCTGGATCCACTGCAGCACCTCGGAGACGACCTGCGAGGACGTGCGGCCCTGGATCGAGGCGGCCTCGACGTCGATCACCGGGGCGAGCTCGCCGGGGTCGGCGCGGAGGGCCTCGATCATGATGTTGGCCTGCGCGCTCACGTCCTGGCCGGCGCGGAAGAACTGGTAGGCCCCGCGCAGCACGCCGGCCGAGCGCGCGCCGGACCAGTTCTGCGTGAAGCGGCTGTCGCGCGAGTGGATGCCGTCCGAGACGCGGATGAACGCGAACTCGACGCCGCTCGAGGCGACGCGGTTCCAGTCGATCGCGCCCTGCCAGACGGAGACGTCGATGCCGCGCGTCGTCGCGCCGGAGGCACACGAGGCGTGCAGGTCTCCCTGGGCGGCGGCCGTGAAGCCCTCGTTCGATGCGGGCTGGCAGGCCGGGACGAAGAGGCAGGCGAGGACCGCCGCGAGCTGCGCGGCGAAGCGTGCGTGGGCGCGGCTCATGGCTGCGCTCCCGGCGCGAGGTACTGGACGGCGACGCACGTGGGGTCACCGGTCCGGGCGAGCACCGAGCCTTGCGGGCCGCGCTGCGGGAAGGATCCGGGCCCGAGGTCGGTCGTCTCGCCGGTGCGCGGATCGAGCGCGAAGATCTCGCTCACGATGCCGCCGTCGGTCTCGATGGGCGCGGCGAAGACGAGCCGCGCGGTGTCGCTCTCCCCGACGAACAGGTGCTGCCGTCCGAACGCGGGCACGTTCGTCTGCGGAATCTCCGGCGTCGTGTTCGTCAGCTGGACGAAGGCCGCGGTCGTGTCGGGCGGCGTGCACTCGCTGTTCGGATCGGTCGGATCTCCTTCTCGGCCGCTCGCGCAGCTGTCGGGCTCGGGATCGGCGGCGGCGACCGACGCCGTCGCGCGGAACACCGCCGCGATGTCGCCTGCGCTCGACACGTAGAGCACGTCGTTCGTGCCGGGGACGATCACGGGCGCCGAGGCCGTCGCGTCGGCGGCGACCTCGAGCTCGCTGCCGCTCGGGACGTCGTAGACGACGACGCGACGATCGTCGCCGGGCTCGAGCGACGTCGCGCCGGCGGCGGGCGCCACGTAGGCGATGCGGTTGCGCGTCGCATCGAGCCAGGGATCGAGCGCGACCGCCGCGACGTCGATCGTGCTGGAGGTGCCGCGGATGGCGAGCGAGCCGTCGAAGCTCCAGACGAGCACCCGCCCGTCGGCGAGGACCTGCGCGCCGCGCACGTTCGTGTACGAGGTCGTGTGCGGCTGGCCTTGCCCGTCGATCGTGGACACCGTGCAAGAGCTGCCGTCGAGCGGATCGTCCGACTCACCGGGCGTGAGGCCCGGGCACGCGACGAGCGCGCCGCCGGTCCAGTCGAAGAGCCCCGGCGTGCTGGCCACCGAGCAGTAGCTCTCGAGCGAGTAGGCGGGATCGGCACCGCCTCGGCTCGCGACCCTCGGGCTGCACGAGGGGAGGGCGAGCGCGAGGAGGATCGCGAGCGAGGACGCGACGGAACAGCGCATGGTCGCGCTCAGCGCAACACACGTGCCGTCTTCGCCCCACGTTCGGCGACCGCGTCGCTCCACGAAAACCACGGGAATCCCGATGGCGCAGTGCAGCGTGGAAGCCGCGAGATGGAGACGGCGATCCCCACTTCGGGTCCGCCCGTGGAGACTGGCAGCCTCTTCGGGCGCGCCCCGCGAGTTTTTCCTTGCGCGGGTCCGGGGCGCTTGCTACGGAATGAACATTCATCCCGTGACGACCTCGACCCCGACCACCGAAGCGACCAGCGACAAGCGCGACCGCATCCTCGATGCGGCGCTCGCGCTCTTCGCCGAGCGGGGCTTCCACGGCACGCCGGTGCCGCTGGTCGCCGAGCGCGCCCAGGTCGGAGCGGGCACCATCTACCGCTACTTCGCCAGCAAGGAAGCGCTCGTCAACGCGCTCTATCGTCGCTGGAAGCTCGCCTTCATCGACTGCATCACGCTCGACTTCCCGCTCGACAAGACCACGCGCGCCCAGTGGTCGCACGTCTTCCGGCGGGCCGTGGAGTTCGCGCAAAAGAACCCACAGGCATTCGATTTTCTAGAGCTCCACCACCATGCCCCCTACCTCGACGACGAGAGCCGGTCGGTGGAGAACCGGGTCTTGACGATGGCGCAGTCGATCCTCGGCGCGAGCCGCATGCTGAAGGCGACCCGCGACGAAGACCCGGCGCTGCTCATCTCGATCGTGTGGGGCGGTCTCATCCAGCTGATCCGCTCGGCGCGCGCCGGCTGGCTGGAGCTCACGCCCGAGGTGCTCGACCGTTTCGAGACCCTCACCTGGGAAGCCCTGCGCGCTTGATCTCGCCCGGTGCGGGCTCGCCCGCATCGGCGTTCTTTTGCTTGTTCTCGGAATGAACGTTCAGTCCGTCCGTAGTTTACCCCAGCTCAGGAGATCCCCCACCATGGCTCGTTCCCTCGTCATCCTCGTCACCGGCGCGACCGCGGGCATCGGCAAGGCCGCCGCCCTCCACCTCCAGAAGAAGGGCCACCGCGTGATCGGCACCGGTCGCAACGAGAAGGCGCTCGCCGAGCTGCGTGCAGCGGGCCTCGACGCGGTCGCCATGGACGTGACGAGCCAGGCCTCGATCGACTCCGCCAGGGAGGTGGTCGACCGCCTGACGAACGGCCACGGCGTCGACGTCCTCGTGAACAACGCGGGCTACGGCCTGGTCGGCCCGCTCGAGATGCTCAGCGACGCAGACGTCCGCGCGCAGTTCGACACGAACGTGTTCGGCCTCCTGGCGGTGACGCGAGCTTTCCTTCCGGCGATGCGCGCGCGCCGCAGCGGCCGCATCGTGAACGTCTCGAGCGTCGGAGGCCGCATGACGTTCCCGCTCGGCGGCGCCTACCACGCGACGAAGTACGCCGTGGAGGCGATGAGCGACGCGCTCCGCATGGAGCTCGCGGGCTTCGGCATCAAGGTGTCGGTGATCGAGCCGGGCTACATCAAGAGCGAGTTCACGGCGACGAGCATGAGCTACGTGCAGAAGTACGGCGCCGATCCGAGCTCGCCCTACCACGACGTGCTCGCGAAGGTCGCGAGCGCAGGCGCGGGAGCCGAGCAGCGTCTCGCGGTGGGCCCGCAGAGCGTCTGTCGCGCCATCGAGTCGGCCTCGGTCTCGCGCTTTCCGCGCGCCCGCTACGTCGCGCCTTTCTACAACGCGATGGGCCCGATCCTCATGAGCCTCGTGCCGACGTTCCTGACCGACTGGGTGTTCGGCCGCCTCACGGGCCTGAGCAAGCCGCGCGCGCTGCCAGCGAGCACGACGGCGTCCTCGAGCGCGGCGATGGCCACGGCGTGACAGGAGTGGCGCTCCGAGCGCGAGCGGCGACGCTCCAGGCGAGCCTCGCCGTGAGGTCGCGCGAGCACTGAGGCTCACCGCTCGCTGATCGTGATCGAGCCCGACCCGGTGGTCGCTCGGACGAGGAAGCCGCCGGCACCGATGGTGCCCGTGAAGTCATCGCCCGCGTCCACGCCGCCGACCTGCACGTGGGAGCCGCCGCTCCCGGTGTGCGTCTCGACGCGCATCGACGTCCCGGCGGGCACGACGAGATGAATCGATCCGGAGCCGGCCGACAGCGTGAGGTCGCGATCGAGCGCGCCGACGAGCTCGAGGTGGATCGAGCCGCTGCCCGCCGAGGCCTCGCCCCCGCCGCCGAAGCTGCCTCGGATCGAGCCGCTCCCGGCGCGCGCGACGACCGGCCCGTCGAGCGCCAGCGCGATCGAGCCCGACGTGCAGGTGGCGGTGCCGTCGTGCCCGGTCACCGAGATCGAGCCGCTCGTGGCCGCGAGCTCGAAGTGGCCTGCGCCCACGACCTCGATCGAGCCCGAGTCGGCGGCCACGCGCACGTCGGTGCTCACGCCATGCACGTACACGCTCGTCGAGCCGGCGGTCACGTCGAGGCCTGTGCTCGAGGGCATGCGCACGTGCATGCCCTCGGTCCAGAACGTCTCCGCGCCCGGGCCGCCGTAGCCCACCGTCAAGAGGCGTCCGCCCGCGAGCGCGGGGTCGTCCGGCCACGCGATCTGCACGCCGCGCACCGCCTCGTCGGCGTTGCCACCCGAGCCCAGCAGGCCCGCGATCGTGACGGTCGCCGTCGCGCCCGTGGTCGTGGTGTCGCCGTCGACGACCAGATCGAAGCCGCCGAGATCGGAGAGACCCGTCACGTCGGTACGCACCCTCGTCGGCGTCGTCGAGAGCTCGCTCGTCACGTCGCGCGCGAACGCGGAGACGTTGAACGTGCATCCCGTGAGACCGAGGGCGACGGCGAGGGCGAGCGAGCGGGGCTTCATGACGCGTTCTCCTTTCATTCTGGGGCGGATCATCGATCGCGGCATCAGCCGATGTGGAAAGCGAGCGCGAGCCCGCCCTGGAAGATCACCGACGCCTGCGGGAACACCTGCATCCCCAAGAGGAGCCCGCGCGTGGCGACGACGTGCATGGCGCCTTCGACGGCGAGGCTGAGCCAGTCGAGGAAGTAGACGCGGACGCCGCCACCCGCGAACGGCGCGACCCCGACCGAGCTCCCGGCCTGTCCTCCGAAGCGGTTCTGGATGGCTGCGCCGCCCTCGGCGTAGATCTCGACGCGCTCGGCGACACGGCCGCCCACCGACACGGCCGGCGAAGCACCGATGGCCCAGCGCTCGCCGGCGAGCGTGCCGGTGCCGCCGACCGTGATGCGACGGAGCGAGACGTCGAGGAAGAAGAACGCGTCCTCGCGCGGTGTGACGCGCAGGCCGACGTCGAGACCGGCGATCCACGTCGCGTCGAGGCCGTGCGGGGTATCGAGCGTGCCGACGAGGCTGGAGAGACCGAGGCGGAACGGACGTGGCGTGAGCAGCTCCGGCGCGGCAGCGGGGCCCGCGTCCGCGTCCTCGGGCGCCGCCGCGTGCTCGCGGACCTCGAGCGTCGCCGGGTCGACCGGCTCCTGCTCCGGCGCGCACTCGGCGTCGGGGGCCGCGACGGCGGGCAGCACGAGGATGATGGGCGAGGGGGCCACCGCGACGGCGGCCTCGACTTCCTGAGCCCGTGCGGGTGACGAGGTCGCGAGCACGGTCACGAGCGAGAGCGCGAGCGGATGAATTGCCGAGGGTCGCATGTGTCTCCGAGCCGCTCGCGCCGAGTGCGTCGCGGTCTCGTCCTCTCGTGTTCGCGGCGGCTCGGAGCGTTCGAACAATTGCGTCCGTGAGGACGCAACCAGCGACAGGCCCGTGCTCACGAGACGTGGAACGCGAGGGCGAGGCCTCCCGTCCACGACACGGCTCCTTGCGGGAGCAGATCCGAGCCGACGTGGAACACGGTGCTCGTCACGAAGTGGAGCGCCGTCTCCAGCGAGAGCGAGACGGCAGGGTCGAGGTAGAGACGGGCCCCGGCCACGACCAGCGGCGCCACGCCGGCCGTCTCGTAGGTGTCGTCGCGCGCGATGTACTGCAGGTGCACGCCGGCGCCGCCGTGGAGATCGAGCACGTCGGCGAAGCGCCATGCCAGCTCGACGAAGGGCGCGGCTCCGACGCACCACGCGCGGGTGGTGGTGTAGCCGCCGCCCAGCGCCCGCACGCCGACGGCGAAGAAGGGCAGGGGCGTGATCATCGCGTCCACGCCCGCCAGCCACGCGACGTCGAAGGAGCCGCCGGCGTGCGGGACCGTTCCCACTTGGCCGCTCACGCCGAGCCGCAAGAACGGATCACGAGGTGTGCTGGGCGCGGGCGGATCGGCGCCCACCGCATCGGCGGGCGTCGGCGGAAGCGGCGCCGGCGTGGTGGCGATCGGTTCCTCGCCGGCCGCGGGCTCGGTCGAGAGCGGCGCCGATTCCGCGGGCTCCTGCGGCTCGGGCTCGGGCGCGACGACGGGCTCGGGCGTGACGACGGGCTCGGGCTCTTCCGTTTTGTCGGGCGTCGGTGCGCGGCGACGCAGCATCGCGAGCAGCTCGCCCGACTCGTCGCGGAGCAAGTTGCTCGCGAGGATCACGAGCGTGGCGAGCCGCTCTGCGGCGTCGGCGTGAACGCTCGAGGTCCGACGCATCGTCGAGCCGTCGGGGCGCACGAGCACCAGGCGCATGCGACGCGGTCCGAGCGCGTGCAGCCTGAGGCACGGGCTCTCGCTCGAGCGGGGCGTCTCCGGCGTGGCCAGCATCACCGGCGTTCCGAGCTCGTTCGCCAGCGCGACCGCGAGCGCCTCGCCGTCGATCTGCGCGGTCGCCACATCGAGCTCGATCAAGATGGGCGGGGGCGACTGCGCGTGGGCCGCGCCCGCGACGAGGCAGACACCGAGCGCGAGCGCGAGCCCCCCGAGGCGCGTCATCGCTCGTCGAGCGCGTCGAGCAGCTCGCTCGCTTCGTGTCGTCGGTATCCGCCGTGCGTCCCCTCGGCGAACGGCGCGAGCGCCGCCCGGGCCTCCGCCGTGCGCCCGAGGCGCACCAGGCAGAGCGCGCGGTTGTAGCTCGCCTCGAGGGCGAAGCGACCACGCGGATACGTCGCGAGGTAGCGATCCCACGCCTCGAGCGCGCCCGAGGCGTCGTGCTCCTCGAAGTGCAGGCGATGCGCCACGCGATACGCCGCGCGCTCGCGCGGGTCGACCTCGTCGTGCTCCACGAGGCTCGAGGAGGGCGCGGACGAGGCGCCGATCGAGGCGCCGACCGGCTCACCCGCGGCGACTGCCGAGGTCGGCCCATCCGGCGCCTCCGGAGCGAGCGCTGGTGCGCCGCTCGTGTCGGGCGCCGGCCCGGGATCCGGAAGCGGCGCGGGCTCGGGCAGCGGCATGGGCAAGGGTGTCGTCGGCGGCAACGGCAGCGCCACGGAGGAAGGCGGCGAGGCCGTCGGCGTCGGGCGCGGCGCGAGCCACTCGTCGACGCGCCCGGTCCACAGCGCCCACGCCGTCGATCCACCCAGCACCACGAAGGCCGCCGCCGCGGCCGCGAGCCAGACCGTGGCCCGCGTACGCGGCGGGCGCGCGAGCTCGGCGTGCGAGCGCAGGATCCGCGCGCGCGTCGCGGCGACCTGCTCGCTCGCGGCGGGCGCGCCGGTCTGCTCACGCAGCGCGGCAGCCGCACGATCGAGCATCTGCTCGGGATCGCCCTTCATGCGCGCGCCTCCTTCGCCATCGTACGCTCCAGGCCCTCGCGGAGCTTGCGGCGCGCGTAGAACAGGCGCGTGCGGATCGTCGCCTCGGGGACTCCGACGATCTCGGCGGCCTCGGTCGAGGTCCGCTCCTCGAGCACGCAGAGCACGACGACGACCCGCTGGTCCATCGGCAGCTCGTCGAGCAGGCGGGAGAGCATCTCCGCCAGCTCGCGGCGCTCGCGCTCGTCTTCCGGCGTCTCGGCCCGTCGGTGCTCGGGCTCGGCGTGCAGGCGCTCCATCGCCGAGAGGCGGCGCGCCGTCGCTCGACGGGCGTTGCGCGCGTGGTTCACGGCGACCGAGAGCAGGAACGTGCGCAAGGACGAGCGCCCCTCGAAGCCCCGCAGCGCCGAGGGCAACGCGACGAAGACGTCGTGCACCAGGTCCTCGGCCGCCGCGTCGCTGCCGGTGAGACGCCGCGCGAACGCGCGGACTACCCCGTGATGAGCATCGTAGACGGCGCCGAGCGCCGTGGTGTCCCCGCGGACGAGGTTCGCCACGAGCTCGGGCTCGTTCGTCGATTCCCGGTCCAACGCGCCCGTCATGTCGGATCCCCCGCGGGCCGGCAACGGCCGCGGCCGAGGCGCCGGCGTCGGCTCCCAGCTGGTCCTCCAAGTGCCCGAGATCGTGTACATGTTCGGAGTCGCGGCCTGGCGATCGCTCGGCCGTCCTCGCTCCGTGTCCACGGCGCATGGGATCGTTCGATCGAAAACGCGAGGCTCGGCTCCGCGTCGCGCGCCTCCGCGCTGCCGAGGCGGGTCGTCCCGCAGCGCGGCTCAGGCCAGGTACTTGTAGCCGGCGCCGCGCACGCTCAGGAAGTGTCGCGGATTCTGCACGTCGTCCTCGAAGTGACGACGCAGCCGCGAGACGAAGTTGTCGACCGTGCGCGCCGTCGAGTAGTTGCGCAGCTTCCACACGTCCTCGAGGAGCGTGTTGCGCGAGATGACGACTCCCGGGTGCTCGATGAAGTAGTGCAGCAGGTCGAGCTCGAGGCGCGTGAGCTTCACCGGCTTGCCGCGGACCACGACCTCGTGGCTGTCGAAGTCCACGGTGCTCTCGCCGATGCGGACCACGCGGTGCGCGCTGGCGTCCGCCTTCGGCGGGGCACCCCCGCGGCGGTCCCACTGCTGGCGCCGCAGCATCGAGCGAACACGGGCGAGCAGCTCGTCGAGCTCGAAGGGCTTCACCAGGTAGTCGTCGGCTCCCACTTCGAGGCCGCGCACCCGATCTTCGGCCGCGCTGCGCGCCGTGAGCATCACGACCGGCGTGTAGTCGCCGGCCTCT
>JBGALT010000325.1:0-2806 GCA_044223665.1 Sandaracinaceae bacterium
AAGCGGCGGGCACGGGGGGTCGACGAGCGCCCGCGTGCGCGCCGCCGTGCGCGCGCGATGCGGTAGAGAGGAGCGCCCCCCGTGCCCGCCGCGACCGCGAAGGCGACGGATGGGCGGAGCTCGATCGAGCGGCCGAGAGGGAGTCTCTCGTCTCCACACAGCGGCCGCCGAGCAGACCGGGCGCGCGAGGATCTGTGGGCGTCAGACCATGCCGGCGCGCGGCGAGCGGCCCGAGCGCTTGGAGGGCGGCGCCGGGTCGGCGCTCGCGCGCGTGGTCGCGCTGGCCACGAGGTAGCGGTCACGTCCGGCGCCCTTGGCCGCGTAGAGCGCTTCGTCGGCCCGCACGACGAGGCGATCGACGTTCTCGGTCGCGTCGAGCTCCGCGACGCCGATGCTCACCGTGAGCGCGTCGCGCCCGACCACGATCGTCCGGGCGACGATCAAGAGACGCTCGGCGACCTTCTCGGCCTGAGCCAGCGGCGTGTGCGGCAGCAGCACGGCCAGCTCCTCGCCGCCGTAGCGCGCCGCGACGTCGCCGCCCCGCAGCGCCTCGCGCAGGCGTGTCGCGAGGTCCGAGAGCACACGATCGCCGACCGCGTGGCCGAACGTGTCGTTGATGCGCTTGAAGTGATCGAGGTCGATCATCAGGAGCGACATCGGCGTCGCGTGCCGGCGGCTGCGCGCGATCTCTTCCTCGAGCCGCGCGAAGAACGCCGCACGGTTCCAGAGGCCGGTGAGCGCGTCGGAGCTGCTCGCCCACTCGAGCTCTTTCTGGCGCTCGCGCAGCCCGCGCACGAGGTGCACGTGGACGGCGATGCCGACGAGCACCGAGAAGATCGTCGGCACGCCCGCGGTGACGAGCCAGCTGGGATCGAGCCGCCCTTCGTCGAAAGGCGCGTGCTCGAGGAACGGCGCGTAGGGGAGCACGCCCACGATGGGCAAGAGCACGCCGAGCGTCACGCCGACGGCGAGCGTGACCAGCCCGAAGTGCACCGGGCGCGGCTCGAAGAGCAAGTAGCCCACGACGGGCACCGCGAGCAGGAGCACGGAGAACGAGTGGGTGAACGGCCCGACGGCGTAGAGGGTGAACGCGAGGCAGCCGCACCAGAGCTGCGCCTCGGCGTGCACGAGCCAGGGCATCGGCGCCTTGCGGCGCCGGAGGCCGAGCCCGAGCGCGAGCAGCACCAGGTGGCCGAGGGCCTGGATCCACAGAAACGGCACCAGCACCGGCAAGAACGCGCGCGCGACGTAGGGCGAGAGCGATGCGTCCGCTTGGAGCATCGAGCAGCGCACGAGCCAGCCCACCGCGAAGGGCGCGGTCACGCCCGAGACGAGCGCGACCTTGGCCGCGTCCGACCAGTCGTCCAGGCCGATCACCGGGGCGATGCGGCGCCGCACGATGGCCTGTCGCGTCAGCTGCGAAGGCGGCAGGGAGTTCGTGGGCACAGCGTCGCGCATCCTACGATCGACCGGCGGCCCGATGCGAGCGGAACGCGTCGTCGGGGCTCGCGCGCGGACGCGTGCTCCGCCCGGACGCGCCGCGATCCGGCCTCGATGCCGCGCCCGAGCGAGAAGGGATGCTCGCCCCGCTCGCCCCGTGGTCGACGCGCAGGTGCGAGCACCCGTCGTCGTGCGGGATGGCTCCGCTCAATGCATCCTCGGGCCCGTGGAGCTCGGACGGCGACTCGGTCCCTACGTGCTCGAGCGCAAGCTCGGCGAAGGCGGCATGGGCGCCGTCTACGCGGCGCGGCACGAGCGCATCGGGCGCCTCTACGCGGTCAAGGTGCTCTTGCCGGCGATCGCGGCCCGTCGCGACGCGCTCGCGCGCTTCGAGCGCGAGGCGCGCGCGCTCTCGGCGCTCGGGCATCCGAACATCGTCCCCGTGCACGACTTCGCGATCGAGGCCGACGGAACGGCCTACCTCGCGATGGACCTGCTCGAGGGCGTCGAGCTCGCGCGCGCGATCGCCGAGGGGCCGATGCCGCTGGTGCGCGCGCGGCGGATCGCGATGGACGTCGCGGCGGGGCTCGGTGCGGCGCACCGGATCGGCCTCGTGCACCGCGATCTGAAGCCGAGCAACGTGTTCCTCGTGGGGCGCGGCGAGCGCGAGCGTGCGGTGCTGCTCGACTTCGGTCTCGCCAAGGCGCTCGGCGGCGAGGCGGCGACCGACACGCTGCTGCGCGACAAGGTGACGGCCTCCGGAACGATCCTCGGCACGCCGCACTACATGTCGCCGGAGCAGGCGCGCGGTGAGGGCGTCGATGCGCGCTCGGACGTCTGGGCGCTCGGCGTCGTGGCCTACGAGATGCGGACCGGTCGCCTGCCCTTCGACGGGCCGACGCTCGCCACGATCTTCGCGGCGATCCTCGCGACCGACCCCCTCGCGCCGGAGGAGCGACTTCGAGAGCCGGCGACCGGCTTCGACGCGCTGGTGATGAGCTGTCTCGACAAGGACGCGGCCCGACGGCCGAGCGACGGAGACGCCGTGCTCGCGATCCTCGAGGGAGCGAGCGCGCCCCCCGCGCCGGCGACGCGGCAAGTGCCGGTCTACGCCGCTGCGACCGTCGCCGCGACGCCGGTCTCGCTCGATCGCGACGTCACGCCGGAGGCGCGGCCCGCGCCGGCGCCTCCCACGCGCGCGACGCCGAGCGACGCAGCGATCACGAGCGCGGCACCCCGTCGTCCCTCGCGCGTCGGGGTGGCGGCGCTCGCCGTGGGCGCTGCGATCGTCCTCGTGGCCGGGACCGCGTGGGCGACGCTCTCGATCGCGCTGCGCGAGGCGCCCGCCTCGCCGGTCCCGGGCGCG
>JBGALT010000003.1:0-136065 GCA_044223665.1 Sandaracinaceae bacterium
GGCCGGCTCCGGATCCTCCGCCCACGCGGAGATCCTCCGCCCACGCGGAGATCGACCGTAGTCGCGGTCGGTCGATCCGTACTTGTCGAGCGGATCCTCCGCCCACGCGGAGATCGACCCGGCGTGTGGTCCGGCACCGACGTCACCATCGGGGATCCTCCGCCCACGCGGAGATCGACCCGAGGTGACGTCGTCGGTCTGCCCGCAGCTCGAGGATCCTCCGCCCACGCGGAGATCGACCCATGGAGGACAGGATGGCGAAGAAGAAGGATCCGGATCCTCCGCCCACGCGGAGATCGACCCTGGCCGACGCTCTTGTGGCCCGCCGCGAGACGGGATCCTCCGCCCACGCGGAGATCGACCCTCGATCGATCAGGTCGTGAACGCCTATCGCCGGGATCCTCCGCCCACGCGGAGATCGACCGTAGTAGCAGTGCCGGCACTCGCACACTTCCATGGATCCTCCGCCCACGCGGAGATCGACCGGTCGGCTCGGTCCTGCTCCTCGGTCGTGTCCGGGATCCTCCGCCCACGCGGAGATCGACCGTCTTGGAGCTTCTGCACGCGACCCGCGGGCGTGGATCCTCCGCCCACGCGGAGATCGACCGTACTCCGCCGCGCGCAGGAGCGCGGCCACCTGGGATCCTCCGCCCACGCGGAGATCGACCCGAGATCGGCAACGTCTACACGTACAACGCGGGGGATCCTCCGCCCACGCGGAGATCGACCCGCAGCAGCCGACGTTCGCGACCATGGACGCTCGGATCGACCTCCGGCGCCTGCATCGTCGCGCAGTAGTAGTTGGGATCCTCCGCCCACGCGGAGATCGAGCCCAGTCGCGCGCGGTGGCGCACGCGTGCACGCGGGATCCTCCGCCCACGCGGAGATCGACCCGAGGCCGAGATCGCCGAGGCGAACGAGAGGATGGATCCTCCGTCCACGCGGAGATCGACCCAGATGGAGTTGCCGGTGTGGATCTCATCTGTGGGATCCTCCGCCCACGCGGAGATCGACCCCCACAAGGGTAATCGTCCAAGGAAGCGGAAGCGGATCCTCCGCCCACGCGGAGATCGACCGTCGACCGTGACCTCGGCGGCCTCAGCAGGTGCGGATCACAACGCGCACGGTCTCGACGTCGTCACTGGCCCCGCTACCATCCCGGCCGGGAGGTGCCGCGATGCTGGTGACGACGACGGCGGGGAAGCAGGGCGCGCTGCCCAAGGTCGTCGTGGTGCTCGACGCGGCCGAGATCGACGCGCTGCTCGCGGGCGGCACGCAGCGCTTCGTGGTGACGCTCGACGAGGGCCCGATCGAGGTGGAGCTGCTCGCGAGCTCCACCTCGCCGACGACGCCCAAGCCCGCCGTCCGGCTGCGCGTGGCCGACGATGCGATCCGCGCGAGCCGCGTGGGCACGGTGACGCCGCTCTTCCCCGCCGCGATCCCGTTCACGCTCTCGCTCATGTGCAGCGCGCCCACGGCGGGCCCGGTGCGCATCGCGAAGGGGCTCACGTACGAGCGCGTCGACATGCGCGGGCCAGCGGCGCTCCCGAGCTCGCCTCCGCCCGATCGTCTGCCGCTCCGCGACCGCATCCTCATCGGTCTGGGCGTCGCGGCCGTCTTCGGCTTCCTCGGCGCGTTCCGGGAGCACGACGCGCCGCTGTACTGGCTCGTCGGCCTCGGCGGCGGGCTCTGGGCCGTCTTCGGCCCAGATCTCCGCAAGCGCTGAGACCCTCGTCGGCTCACCTCGTCGTCGTTCGACCCACGCAGGCGAGGCGGTCGTCGACGGCGCGCAGCGAACGGTCAGCCCGTGCCGCGCCGCTCGAGGGTCTCGACGCGCGCGCAGATCGTCGACGTCGGCCGCGAGATCGCGATCGCGGGACGCCAGCGTGCGGACGAACTTCGACACGAACGTCTGCTGGCCCGCGAGGTCACGCAGCGCATGCTCCACGTGGCCGAGGCGCTCGTTGGTCGAGTCGAGTCGTTCGTTCACGTCGTCCAGCCGCCCGTTCGCCACGTCCAATCGCTCGTTCGTCTTCGCGATCTCGGCCCGCAGATCGACGCGCGTCGTGACGATCTCGTCGCGAATCTGGCGAAGCACTTGGAGCGTGAGGTCTGTCGTTTCTTCGGTCATGGCGCGGGCGACGGAGCCGCCGATCGCGGACTGACGCACATTCTAGCGCGTCAGCGCGCCCTGATCATCGCAGGACGATGCGAATCGCGCGGTCGGCTTCGCCGCCGGTGACGACGAGCGTCGCCGTCCCGTCGAGCACGAGGGTGCCCGGGCCCACGACGTCGACCGCGCCGCTCGTGATCGTCACGGGCGCGCCGTTCCACGTCGCGGCCGCCGCCGCGCCGCTCCAGCCGTTGGCCGTCCAGGCGTAGGCGAGCGCGCCCTCGGTGAAGCTCGCGCTCCCCGGGCCATAGAGCCAGATCTCGCGGTCGTCGCCCACGCTCGCGAGCGTGACGGCGCTCGAGCCGGCGACCACGTCGCGCACCGTGTCGACCTCGGGCGGGAGCGCGACGATCATCGCGCCTTCGGGCACGAAGGCCGGGATCTCCGTCACCGGCGCCGCGATCGACATCGCCGTGCCCGTCGACGTCACCGGCGCGCCCCCGAGCAGCGGCCGATAGGTGCCCGGCGGCAGCGTCACCATGCGCGAGGTCGCGCCCTCGGTCACGACCGGCGCCACGTAGATCGACGGTCCGAGCACGTACTCGTCCGTCATCGACCAGCCCGGCGCGAAGTCCGGGTGCTCGTAGGCGATCGGCCGGAAGATCGGTGCTCCGCTCACCGTGCTCTCGTCCGCGAGCGCGCGCAGGTACGGGAAGAGCTGCTGGTGCACGCGCGCCCACCGCCCGAAGTGCGCGATCGTCTCGGCGTCGTGGTTCCACTGCCAGTTCTGCGTCGTGAGCCGACCGTGGTGCGTGCGCATGACCGGGCTGAGCGCGCCGAGCTCGGTCCAGCGGAAGAAGAGCTCGCGGCTCGTGGGGTCGGTGCCCGTCGAGACGTAGCCACCGATGTCGCTGCCGTAGTACGGAAAGCCGGTCATCCCGAGGCCGATGCCCATCGGGATCACGCTCGGGAAGCCATCGCCTTCGGCCCAGTCGGTCGTCTGGTCCCCGGCCCACACGACCTGCACCACCGGCTGCGAGCGCAGGTAGGCCGCTCGCACGAACCACACGCGATCGACGCCGTCGCCGATCGAGTCGAGCAGCTCGCGGTTCGCGCGCTGCCACGCGAGCGGATAGAGGTTGTGCGCCGTCATGGCGTCCTCGCCCGAAGCGAGCCGCGCGTCGGTCGGGAGCCACTCGGCGAAGTCCGCCATCCAGCCATCGGAGCCGGCGGTGATCTGCGCGCGCATCACGTCCTCGGCCCACTGGGTGGCCGTCGGGCTCGAGAAGTCGACCAGCGACGTGTTGGTGAACGTCGCGCCCGTGAACGTGTAGGGCGTGCCGTCGTCGTGGTGGATCGAGTAGCCCATCGCGAGCGCCTCGTCGTAGACGTCGGCGCCCATCACGAGGAAGCTGTTGTTGTAGGTCAGGAACGCGTAGCCCTCGTCGTGCAGCTCGTCCGCGAGCGTCTCGAAGTCGGGGTAGAGCGTGCGATCGATGTTCCAGTCCTCGTCGAGCGCGTAGCCGAGGTTCGCCGGCTGCTCGGCGCCGCCACGGAAGTCCTCGGTCCAGATCGCCGAGACGGGCACGTCGCTCGTGCGCGCGAGCGCGGCGACGTCGCGGACCTCCTCTGAGCCGTGGATCGCGTCGAGCCAGGGCGCGAGCACGGTGTCGGGCGGCGTCGTGGGGCGTCCCACGAGCTCCGTCAGCGCACGCACGCCTTCGGCCGGGCTCGCCGCGTCCAGCAAGTAGAGATCGAGGTCGTCCTCCCACGCCTCGATGCGGACCGCGTCGGTGCTCTCCGAGCACATCTCGAAGATCGAGCGGTAGGGCGTGTCGAGCATCATCGCGTAGCCCGCGCTCGAGACGAACATCGGCATCGGCGTGTGCGTCGAGTGGCGACGGCCCTGGAGCGGATAGCCGGAGTACGACTCGTCGGGGCGCTTTCCGATACCGTCTTCCTCGACCCAGATCGGGATCGTCTGGCCGCGGTGGTCGACGTCGAAGCTCTGGCCCCCGAAGCCGAGGAAGTGCTCGCTCGCGCCGCACGCGTAGGCGAACGAGACGCGATCGAGCGCGGCGTCCATCGTGTGCACGTGCAGGCGCAGGCCGTGCGCGCCGGAGGCCGAGATCTCGAGCGTCGCGACGGGCGCCCCGTCCTCGGCCACGAGCGGCAGCGTGAGCGGCGCGCTCGAGGTCGGCGCGAGCACGCGCGCGATGCCACGCCAGGGCACGTCGGTCGTGTCCGTGATGCGGAACTGACCGAAGCTCGTCGCGAAGGTCGCGGTGCCGTCGCGCACGGCCATGCCGACGTGCGGTGACGCGTCCGGATCGCCGGGCCCGTTGCCGCCGGGCAGACCTCCGAGGATCGTGGAGCCGTCGGCGCGCGTGACGGTGAGCGCGCCGGTCGCGCCGGCGACGTGGACGTGGAAGCCGTTCACGTCGGCATCGACGTCGGCCGGAGGCGGCCCGAGCACGTCCATCGTGACGACGGCGTCCACCGGCGCGTCGACGGCGCCGTCGGCGCTGCCACCGTCTTCGACGGCGGCATCCGGCGTGTCTTGCGGCGTCGACGGGCAGGCGACGAGGAAGAGGGCGGCGAGCGAAGCGAGGCGGCGTCGGAAGCGCATCCCGCCAACGTAGACCACCGCGAGGCTCGGGGGAACCGATCAGGGATCGAGCGCGTCGCTCGCGGCGATCGTCGTCGAGATCGGCGCCATCGTCATGCACGTGTCGGTGGGCGAGAGCGCCTCGAGGCCTAGGAAGGGGCGGTAGAAGAGCTCTTCGTCGCAGCGCACGCCGAAGTCGGCGAGGTTCACGTAGAGCGACTGCACGCGATCGGTGACGATCAGCACGCGGCCGTCGGTGGGCGCGCCGTAGGCGAAGAGCTCGCGCACCGCGTTGCGCAGGTTCGTCGTGGTGTGACGCGCGTAGGGATCGACCAGGATCGCGCTCTCCGGCACCGCGTAGGTCTGCATCAGGTAGCGCTTCATCTCGATCGCCTCGCTGTAGACGGTGCGATCCGGGTGCACGTGGCCGCCGCTCAGGAGGAAGAAGGGCGCGAGGTGCGCCTGCCAGCGCGCGACCGCGAGATCCACGCGCGCCGCGCCCGCCGGGTTGAGCGCGGTCACCGCGTCGGTCGGCCCCTGGCCCGGCACCAGCAGCGCGACGTACGGGAAGCTCGCCCAGTCGGTCGCCTCCATCGCGGCGATCGCGGCCGCGTTCTCGCCCGTCGTGATCGGCTCGTAGCGCACGGCCTCGTCGCGCCCGGCGCCGAGCATGGCCGCGACGGTCACGCGCTCGAGCGGCTGCCACCACGCGCTCGTCGCCTGCGTCGCTGCGTCGTGCACGATCGGCCCGAGCATCGCCGCCGGCAGCTCGGAAGCGGCGAAGCGGTCGAAGGCAGCCGCGAGATTCACGCTCGACTCGGTGAGCGCCGTGCGGATCAGCGTGGTGTCGTCGTCGCCGCGCTCGACGTAGCGCTCGAAGCGGAGCGAGGCCCGCAGCTCGGCCGCCACCTCGTCGTCGAAGCCCGCCGTCCCCAGCGCGGCGATCGTCGCTTCGATCGCCGCCGCCTCGTCGTGCACGAGCGCGGTGCGCACGCAGGCGGCATCGCAGCTCGCGACGTCGGCGCCCGTGAGCGCGGTCCTCCGTGCACCCGTGATCGCGGTGAGCGCCGGGTCGGCGGCGAGCGAGGCGGCGACGCCCGGCAGCGTCTCGAGCACGGTGAGCACGTAGTGCTCGCGATCGGCGATGGGACTGCCCGTCGAGAGCGCGAGGTGCGCGGGCACCGCGAAGGGCGGAGGCACTGAGAGCGTGCAGGGCGCGATCGAGCTCGCGGTGAAGCCGCCGTCGACGCCTGCGTCACGTTCCGCGCGCGGCGCATCGACGCCCACGTCCTCCGCGGCGACCACCGCCGCGTCCTGCGACGCCGCCGGTGGCGCCGAGCACGCGGTCAGCAGCGCGAGGACGAGGGTGCTCGAGTGGATGGAGCGCATCGCGCGCCAGGATAGCGCCCGGAAGTGACGGCACGTCGTCGATCGGGCCACGATCGAGGCATCGTGCATCGCATCGAGGTGCAGAGGTGCGGCGCGCGATCACACCCCGAAGTGGCCTCTCGTTTGCCGACTCGCGGCGCCCAGGCGCACGATGGCACGATGCGCGAAGGAGCCTCGTGATCCGATCTCACCGTCTCTCGTGGGCCCTCGTCGTCGCCGCTGCCGCGTCGATCTCGGGGTGTCCAACCTCCTACGACATCGACGCCCCGATCGACGCCGCGATCGATCCGAACGCGATCGATGGCAGCGTCGACGCGGCGGGCGATCCGGGCGATGGCGCGGCGCCCGACGATACGGGCACCGTCGTGGACGCGAGCCGGTCGTGGCCCGACGCTGCGATTCCGAGTGACGAGCCCGACGTCGCGCCCGACGCGCGTCCGAGCGACGACCCGAGCGCGAGCGGATGGATCGATCCCCCTGTGATCGGCGCAGACCAGGACTGCTGCTCCACCGGTGCCCGCGTCGATCTCGCCACGGAGGACGCCGATCTGAGCGACGGCGGCCCCCCGTCGCTCGCATGGGACGGCGACGAGTGGATCCTCACGTGGCCCGGGCCGAACGGCACGGTGATGCGCCACCTCGATGCGAGCGCACAGCCGATCAGCCCCCGGACCGCTCTCGGCACGCTCGTGATGCCGAGCGCGTGGGGCCACCACCAGCTCGCCGGCTGGACCGCGAGCGGCGAGCAGCAGTTCGCGCTCTCGTTCTTCGATCGCAACGGGGCGCAGATCGGCTCCAGCGAGGCGACGCGGGCGTCCCTCCACCCCGTCGAAGTGACCCGGCACGCCGCGATCCACGGCTGGGCGACCATGGCGTTCTTCCGTCCTGCGGGCTCCGACGCGGTTCGCCACTCGCTCGTGACGCGGACCGACGGGCAGACGAGCGTCGAGCTCGACCTCGGGCGTGCGGAGCCCTACGGCGGCGGCGTCCTCGCCGGCATCGTGTCGGTCGCGAGCCGGCTGGTCACCTACGACAACGACGCCTCCACCACGACGGTGCGCGTGCTCGCCGATGCCGGGTTGGTCGCCAGCGCGCCGATCGTGCTCGACGTAGGCGGCTATGCGTCCGCCGCTCGGCTGCGCGACACGGTCTTTCTCGCCGTCACGCCCGATCGGAGCGCCGGCCAGGGCTTCGTGCTCGACCCGTTCGCGGGCACCGTCGGAGCCGCCACGAGCATCGGACCGATCGCTGGCTACTTCCGCATGGCCGGTGACGACGTCGGAGGAACCGTCGGCGCCTGCTACATGGATGGCAATACGGTCCGCTTCGCGCTCTTCGGGCCGACGGGCACGCCGCTCGGACGCTCGATCTCCCTCTCGCCGAGCTACTCCGGCATCCCGTCGTGCGCGATCGGGAGCGCTTCACAGGATACGTACGTCGTCGCCTGGTACGGGCCATCCGTCGCGCGCGGCAACATCCACGCGACCGTAGTGCACGTCGGTCGTTGACGAGTGACCGCGTCGATCGCGTGGGTCGTGACGGAGCGCGGTCGCTCGAGCGCTCAGGCCACGCGCGCGTGCGCGATCGCGACGAAGTCCGAGCCGCGCCCCACGCCGATCGCGGCGACGCAGCGCTGGGCGTTCGAGGCGGGGAGCGCGCGCACGCCTTCGCTCGCGAGGCCCGGCTCGTCGGCGGTCTCGATCACCACCTGCGCGCTCGGATCGCCGATCGCGCAGCCGATCGAGACCAGGCGCAGCGTCAGCTCTTCGCCTCGGCCGATCGCGGCCAGGCGTGCGCTCGGCGCGCGCCAGACGAGGAAGCGCCGCTCGTCCTGGGCGACGACGCGCAGGCCCCCGAACGAAGGATCGGTGGGGAGCAGATCCGGGAGCGCCAGCGGCGCCGGGGCCGCTGCATCCGAGGCGAGCGTGAGCTCGATCGGCGCCGGCTCGATCGGTGTCGGGTCGGCCGGCCGCGCTTCCGAGCGCACGGGCTCCGCCGCGGCCGCCGTCTCCGCTGCTTCGTGCACCGGCTCGGCCTCCACGGGCACCACCACCGGCGGCGGAGGCCGGCTCGGGCGCTCGCTCCGCCCACGCATCACGCTGACCACGCGCCCGATCCCGTCACCGAGCAGCCGCCGCGCGCGCGCGAGCGCGCCGCCCCGCTCGTGTCCGTCGGCCTCGTCGAGCGCGCGCACGAGCGACGCGCGATCCATCCACTCCGCGCCCGCGATGTCGCGACGCTCCGCCTCCGCGATGAGCTCCTGCATCGGCATCCGGGCTCGATCCTTGTGCGTCGTCATCCTTCGGCTCCCGCGGGGATGCGCGCGCAGGCTGCGCGCGCGGTCGTCTCGTCCTGACGGATCTGGGCGACGAGGCTCTCGACGCCGTCGAACTTCTTCTCGTCGCGGATGCGCTCGATGAAGGCGAGCCGCACGCGCACGCCGTAGAGGTCCCCCGCGAAATCGAAGACGTGCGCCTCGAGCGAGCGACCGGCCGCGAACGTGGGGCGCGTGCCGAGGTTCGCCATGCCGGCGCGCCAGGTGCCGTCCGGCGTGCGCAGGCGGACGGCGTAGACGCCGTCTTCGGGGAGCAGCACGGCGTCGGGCGCGAGGTTCGCGGTCGGAACGCCGATCGTGCGGCCGCGCTTGTTTCCTTCGATCACGGTTCCGTCGACCGCGTGCGGTCGCGTGAGGAGCGCCGCAGCGTGCGCGACGTCTCCTGCCGCGAGCGCCTTGCGCACGGCCGTCGACGAGACGCGCTCGTCACCGCCCGCGAGCGTCACTTCGCCGAGCGCATCGACCTCGATCCCGCGCCTCTGGCCCATCGCGCGCAGGCCCTCGACGTCGCCGCCGCGCCCCTTGCCGAAGCGGAAGTCCACGCCGACCACGACCGCGCGCGCGCCGAGGCGCCTCGCGAGCTCGTCGTCGATCCATTGCTCGGCGGTCTGCGCGGCGTAGGCCGCATCGAAGCGCGCGACGGCGACGCGATCGGCGCCCGCCGCGAGGAGCAGCTCGGTGCGACGCGCGATGGTCGTGAGCGGGATCGGCGCGCGCTCGGGCGCGACGGTCGCCATCGGGTGTGGATCGAAGGTGAGCGCGACGACCTCGCTGCCGCGCGGCGCGGCGAGCTCTCTCGCGCGCGCGAGGAGCGCTTGATGGCCGAGGTGGACCCCGTCGTGGTTGCCGGGGACGACCACGGTGCCCGCGATCGACGACGAAGAAGAGTGAGTCGGAGTGCTCGCCACGGAGAGCTCGAGCCCGTGCGCGCGTGCGCCACAGGGAAAGAGGCCCTCGGGTTTTGCCGCGCGGATCGCACGATCGTCCAGAAATGCGCGGCGCACACGTGCCCACAGATCCGCCGATGTGCCCCGAAAAAGTGCATGTGGGAGGGCGATTTCGGCCGAAAGCGCTTCCGCGCGTCCGCGATCGTCGCTTAGCGTCGTCCACTCGTGCGCTACGCCCTGCCCATCTCGGCGGCTCTCCTCGCGCTCGCGGCGCTGCCCGCGGGCGTGTCGGCGCAGGAAGAGACGCAGGAAGACGAGCACGCGCTGCTCGCGGCGGCACACCTTCCGGGCGCCGAGACGACGGCGGCGGTCGCGCCGGAGCCTCTCCGGACGGGCCACGTCATGCACGCCGTCGGACGCGTCGACCTGCAGGCCCGCACGCCGGCCGCGTGGTGGTCGCACGGCGAAGAGGCGATGCCGCTCGAGCCGGCCCGCCAGCGCGCGCGCATGCCGCGGCAGTGCCGGACCCGCGGCGGCTACCGCCAGTTCTGTCAGGGCGAGCGCATCGTGCCCACGCCGACCGGCCCGTCCGCCGAGCTCGCGACGTGGCTCGGCCTGGGCCACCGGGCCACGGCGCTGCAGATGATGCACGAGCCCGCGCTCGACGAGTGGCGCGCGGCGACGGCCGGCGTCGACGACGAGACGCGTCTGACGTTCCCGGTGCCGGAGGGGCACATGGGGCGCGGCTTCGGCTACACGCGCGATGCGGGCCTGGCGCACACGCGCCACGACGGCGTCGACATCGGCGCGCCCGAGGGCTCGGACATCGTCGCCGCGCGCGGCGGCCTGGTGATGTACGCCGACAACGGCATCACGGGCATGGGCAACGTGCTCATCGTGCTGCACGGCGACGGCAGCTCGGCGCTCTACGCGCACTGCCACGAGATCTTCGTGTTCGCCGGCCAGTACGTCGAGCGCGGCCAGCGCGTCGCGCTCGTCGGCGAGACGGGCTTCGCGCGCGCGCCGCACCTGCACTTCGAGTGGCGCCGCAACGGCTCGCCGCACGATCCGGCGCACCTGTTCCTTCCGCGTCACGCGGACGAGGACGACACGGTCGACGAGGCCGTCGCCCACCACGAGCACCACGAGCACCACCACCGCTCGCACCGCGAGGTCGCGGACCTCCACGCGCCGCGTGCGACGGCCGATCGCCACGCCTCGCTCGAGACGAGCGACGGCGAGGACGAGTAGCCTCTCGAACCGCGTCGTCGCGCGAAACGGGCCCTTGCGTCCTGTGGTCGCGCGCTCGATCCTTCCGTCATGGCTGCCGCCAAGCCCATCCGCGTGAGCGTCGATGCCACGGGCATCCTGACTGTCGACCTGGCCGCCCTCAGCCCTCGCGCGCGAAAGCGCGCCCTCTCGGTCGTGCGAGAGACCCTACGCGACCTCGGCGATCTGGATCCTCCGGGCGACGAGCTCTCCCCGGCTGCCTGGGATGCTGCATGGGCTCCGACGCTCCGCCGACGGATGCGCGCTCTCGACGCGGGACGTGTCGAAGCCGTGCCCGCGGAGCAAGCGCTCGCGCGAATCGCTCGAGCCGCTCGTGCTCGCCGTTGACTCCACCCGGCCGCCGTTCGCGAGGCGGAGCGCGCGGCTCGCTGGTGCTCGGAGCATGCGGACGAAGAAGTCGCCGAACGCTTCGTCGGCGACCTGCGCAACGTGCTCGGTGTCATTGCAGCGACGCCGCAGAGATGGCCGAGCGATGTAGCGACGGGTTTTCGGCGCGCGAGACTCGACGCCTTTCCGTATGTCGTCGTCGATGCCCTGGGCGCGCGCGCAGCGCGCGTGGTGGCTGTCGCCCACACACGGCGCAAGCCTGGATTTTGGCGTCGGCGCCGCTGACGTCGCGCAAGCCTGACGCCGCCGAGCTCGGCAGCTCGGCGCCGTGCGCGACGCCGATCGCCACGCCTCTCTCGAGACGAGCGACGGCGAGGACGAGTAGCCGCGCGCGAGGGCGCGCGGGCCTCGCCGTCTCTCACTCGAAGACACTCGCGATGCCTCGCTTGCTCGCTAGCGCAACGGGGCCCTCCGCCACGCGAACGGCGAGCGCCTCGGCCTCGGCGAGGGTGGCGGTGGGGCTCGTGAGGCTCACCAGGGTCAGTGGAAGGCTCCACGGGCGCCGCCCGCGCACCGTGAGCACGATCGTGCGCCCGTCGATGACGATGCTCTCGAGCTCCGCATACGACACACGCGTGCGTCGCCCGAGCCACGTCACGAAGAGCGCGTCCGGTGCGACGACGATCCGTCGGGGCGCGAGCGCGAGGACCGCCAGCGCGGCGCTCGTGACGAGCAGGACCGCGAACACCGGGCGCGCGTCCTCGTTCAGACGCGAAGCGAACGTGAGCACCGCCCCCGAGAAGCACACCAAGAGCGGAGCGAGCAGCGAGAGACCCTGCCCGAGCAAGGGCAGCCCCGCCACCGGGCCTCGCACCGCGATCGTGCGCACCCCTTCGTCCGGGACGCCGAGCGCATCGGAGATGGCGAGCGCCTCGTCGTGCGCGACCAGCAGATCGACCGCGCCGAGCCAGCTCTTCGCTTCGAGCACATCGCCGGCGTAGCTCACCGCGCGCACCGGGTGCGCGAGGTCGCCCACCGACAGGCGGCCGCGCGTCGCGCGAATCTCGAGGTCGTCGACGGCGGCCGCGAGGTCCCGCGCGCGTTGCCGACGCCACCCGTAGACCCAACCGAGCAGCGGGAGCAGACCGACCCCGACCGTGAGCCGCGGCGCAATCCAACCGGCGGCGTGGAGCGCGAGCCCGAAGGCCGCCGCCAGGACCGCGCCCACGCCCAGCGCCACCACGGAGCCCGCGAGCACGCCGATGCGGCGCATCGGGCCGCGCCGAACGACCGGCACCCGTCCACGCCACTCGAGCGCGCCCTGCACCGGCCGAGGGTACACGCGGGAGGAGGCGCGTGCGCCGGGACACGCGCGACCGTGCGCAATCCTGACGCGACCCTGTCGGGTTAGCCTGGACGTCTGGCTACCCGCGGCGGGCGCTGCGTGCTTGAGTCCGTCCGTGGCTGCATCGCCTCGCAAGGCGCGTGAAGACGTGCTCGAACGCTTCTCGCCGGCCACGCGCACGTGGTTCCGGGAGACCTTCGATCGGCCGACCGAGGCGCAGCTCTCGGCGTGGCCGAGCATCCTCGACGGGACGAGCTCGCTGCTCCTCGCGCCCACCGGATCGGGCAAGACGCTCGCGGCGTTCCTGACCGCGATCGATCGCTCCATCGGCTCCGAGGCGCCTCGCAAGGAGCAGCGCTGCCGCATCCTCTACGTCTCGCCGCTCAAGGCGCTCGCGTTCGACGTCGAGCGCAACCTGCGCTCGCCGCTCGCCGGGATCACCAAGACCGCCGAGCGCCTCGGCCTCCCGTTCCGGCCGCTCGAGACCGCGATGCGCACCGGCGACACCCCGGCGAGCGAGCGCGCGCGGATGCAGCGGCGGCCGCCCGACCTCTTGATCACGACGCCCGAGTCGCTCTACCTGATGGTCACTTCGGGCGCGAAGGAGATGCTGCGCTCGGTCGACACGGTGATCGTCGACGAGATCCACGCGATCGCCCCCACCAAGCGCGGCGCGCACCTCTTTCTCACGCTGGAGCGGCTCGAGGCGCTGCGGCCGAAGGACGCGCCGAGGCTCCAGCGCATCGGCCTCTCGGCCACGCAGCGGCCGATCGAGGAGGTCGCGCGCTTGCTCGGCGGCATGGAGAAGAACGCCGATGGCGCCTGCGTGCCGCGGCCCGTCGCGATCGCCGATGCGCGCGCGCCCAAGCCCATCGAGCTGACGATCGAGGTGCCGGTCGACGACATGGCGAACCTCGGGGTGAGCGAGCGGCCCGGCGCGCTGCGTGGCGATTCGAACGAGGGCGGCCCGCCGCGATCGATCTGGACGAGCATCCATCCGCGCCTCGTCGAGCTCGTGCGCGCGCACCGCTCGACGATGATCTTCGTGAACAACCGGCGCCTGAGCGAGCGCCTGGCGGCGGCGATCAACGAGACCGCGGGCGAGAACATCTCGCGCGCGCACCACGGCAGCGTGGCGCGCGAGGAGCGCGTGGAGATCGAGGACGCGCTCAAGAGCGGGCGCCTGCCGTGCATCGTGGCCACGAGCTCGCTCGAGCTCGGGCTCGATCTCGGCGCCGTCGATCTCGTCGTGCAGATCGAGGCGCCGCCGAGCGTGTCGAGCGGCATCCAGCGCGTCGGGCGCGCGAGCCACCACGTCGGCGGCACGCCCAAGGGCGCGATCTTCCCCAAGCACCGCGCCGATCTCTTGGCCTCGGCCGAGGCGGCCAAGCGCATGCTCGCCGGCGACATCGAGGAGACGCGGCACCTCAAGAATCCGCTCGACGTGCTCGCGCAGCAGATCGTGGCGATCGTCGGCACCGAGGGCACCACGAGCGTGGCGGCGCTGCACGACCTCGTGCGTGGCGCGGCGCCCTTCGCGACGCTCACGCGCGGTCTCCTCGACGGCGTGCTCGACATGCTCTCGGGCCGCTATCCCTCGGACGAGTTCGCCGAGCTGAGGCCGCGCCTCACCTGGGATCGCGAGCGCGACGTGCTCGATCCGCGCAAGGGCGCCCAGCGCCTCGCGATCGTGAACGGCGGTGTCATCCCCGATCGCGGCCTCTACGGCGTGTTCCTCGACACCGGCGACACGAAGACCAGCAAGCGCGTCGGCGAGCTCGACGAGGAGATGGTCTTCGAGGCGCGCGAGGGCGAGATCTTCGTGCTCGGCGCCACCAGCTGGCGCATCACGAACATCACGCAGGATCGCGTGCTCGTCGCGCCGGCCCCGGGCGAGCCGGGCAAGATGCCCTTCTGGCGCGGCGATCGCGTGGGCCGCAGCGCCGCGCTCGGCCGCGGCATCGGCGCGCTCGCGCGGTTCTTGTCGCGGGCGACCGACGAGGGCGCGATCGCGCGCCTCACCGAAGAGCACTTCCTCGAGGAGCGCGCGGCGGCGAACCTCGTTCGCTACGTCCGCGACCAGAGCGAGGCGCCCTACGTCGTGCCGACCGATCGCGCGATCGTGATCGAGCGCTTCAAGGACGAGATCGGCGACTACCGCGTCTGCATCCTCTCGCCCTACGGCGCGCGCGTGCACGCGCCGCTCTCGACGTGCATCGTGACGAAGGCGCGCGAGCAACTCGGCGTCGAGTGCGAGTCGGTCTACTCGGACGACGGCCTCGTGCTGCGGTTCCCGGATGACGAAGAGCCGCCCGACGTCGCCGCGCTCTTTCCGTCGGCCGACGAGGTCGAGGAGCTGCTCGTGCGCTCGCTCGGCGAGACCCCGCTCTTCGCGAGCCACTTCCGCGAGGCCGCGCAGCGCGCGCTGCTCTTGCCGCGCCGCACGCCGGGCAAGCGCTCGCCGCTCTGGGCCCAGCGCAAGCGCGCCTCGGATCTGCTCGCGGTCGCCTCGCGCTTTCCGGGCTTCCCGATGCTGCTCGAGACGTACCGCGAGTGCCTCGAGGACGTCTTCGACGTGCCCGCCCTCGTCGGGCTGATGCGCGACGTCGCGAAGGGCTCGCTGCGCCTCGTCTCGGTCGACGCCGAGCGCGCCTCGCCCTTCAGCGCCTCGCTGCTCTTCGGCTACGTCGGCAACTTCGTCTACGACGCCGACGCGCCGCTCGCCGAGCGCCGCGCGCAGGCGCTCTCGATCGATCACGCGCAGCTCAAGGAGCTGCTCGGCCAGGCCGAGCTGCGCGAGCTGCTCGACCTCGACGCCGTGGCCGACGTGGAGCGCTGGGCGCAGCGCCGCGAGCGCGCGATCGAGGACCCCGACGAGCTGCACGATCTCTTGCTGCTCCTCGGCGACCAGACGTCGGCCGAGCTCGACGCGCGTCTCGGTGCGCGCCGCGCCGAGGTCCTCGGGCCGCTGCTCGCGAAGCGGCGCGTGATCCCGATTCGCCTCGGTGGCGAAGAGCGATTCGTCGCCGTGGAGGACGCGGCCCGCTATCGCGACGCGGTCGGCGCGATGCCGCCGCCGGGCCTCGCCGAGGCGTACCTGACGCCCGTCGAGGCGCCGCTGCTCGATCTCGTCTCGCGCTACGCGCGCACGCACGGGCCCTTCGTGCCGAGCGAGATCGCGGCGCGCCTCGGCGCGAGCGAGCAAGGCGTGCTCCTCGTGCTCGAGACGCTGCTCGCGCGTGGCCGTGTCGTGCGCGGCGAGATCGATCCGCGGCGAACGGGGGTCGACTGGTGCGACGCCGAGATCCTGCGGGCCATCAAGCGCCGCTCGCTCGCCGCGCTCCGGCGAGAGGTCGAGCCGGTCTCGCACGAGGCCTACCAGCGCTTCCTCGTGCGCTGGCACGGCCTGGATCGCGCGCGGCCGGGCGAGGCGGCGCTCCTCGCGGCGCTCGAGAAGATCGCCGGAACACCCGTTCCGCTCGGCGCGCTCGAGCAGAGTGTCTTGCCGTCCCGCGTCGCGCGCTACCAGCCGGGCGACCTCGACGCGCTGCTCTCGAGCGGAGAGATCGTCTGGCGCGGCATCGAGCCGCTCGCGAGCGGCGGCGGGCGCATCGCGCTCTACGCGCGCGCCGACTACGAGCTGCTCGCGCCCGCGGTCGTGCCGCGCGAGGGCGCGCTCCACGACGAGATCCGCGCGCACCTCGGCGCGCGCGGGGCCGTGTTCTTCCACGAGCTCGTGCGCGCGACGGGGGGCTTTCCACCGGACGTGCTCGAGGCACTCTGGGAGCTCGTGTGGTCGGGCGAGGCGACGAACGACACGCTCGCGCCGCTCCGATCGCGTGCGCGCGGGGAGAGCCGCGACCGGGGGCGCGGCGGCATCTCGCGCATCCTGCCGGGAAGCGAGGGCCGCTGGTCGCTGCTCGTGCCGACGTCCACGCCCACCGAGACCGAGCGACGCGCCGCGCTCGTGCGCGCGCTCCTCACGCGGCACGGCGTGCTCGTGCGCGAGGCGCTGGCGATCGAGGGGATCCCCGGCGGCATGAGCGCCGTCTACGACGTGCTGCGCGCGATGGAGGACGCCGGCCGCGTGCGCCGTGGCTACTTCGTGGAAGGGCTCGGCGCCGCGCAGTTCGCGCTCCCGGGCGCCGACGAGCCCCTCCGCGCCGAGCGCGAGCCGCGCAAGGACGCGCGCCCGCTGCTGCTCGCCGCGACCGATCCCGCGAGCGCGTGGGGCGCGGCCTTGCCCTGGCCCAAGCGCGAGTCCGGACAGAAGCCGATGCGCGCCGACGGAGCGCTCGTCGTGCTCGCCGCCGACGGCCGCCTGCTCGCGTGGGTGGGCCGTGCGGAGCGGACGATGCTCACGTTCCTCGAGGACGAGACCGCGCGCGCGAAGGACGCCGAGACGATCGCCCGCGTCCTCTCCGACGCCGTCGAGCGCGGTACACGCCGCGCGATGCTGATCGCGCAGGTCGACGGCGCTCCGGCCGAGACCTCGGTGCTCGGCCCCGCGCTGAAGGCCGCCGGCTTCACCGGCACCTCGCGCGGCATGCTCAAGCGCGGCGCCCGCCGCCCGACCGAGCTCGATCTCGCGCCGGAAGTCGACGACACCGACCTCGACGCGTGACGCGTCTCTCTTTCGCGCGCTCCAAAAACCGGCGAGGCTGCCTCCACTCACGATCGTGGCGCCCTCCACCGAGACCGTTCCGCGCGACTTCAGCGCGGTGTTCCGCGAGCACGCGCCGTCCGTGCACCGCGCGCTGCGGCGCCTGGGCGTGAGCGAGGCGGATGCGCCCGACGTGCTCCAGGAGATCTTCGTGGTCGTGCATCGCAAGCTCCCCACGTTCGAGGGGCGCTCGCAGCTGCGCACGTGGATCTACGGCATCGCGCTGCGCGTGGCGGCCGATCACCGCAAGAGCGCCTACGTGCGGCGCGAGCGGCCGACCGACGAGCTGCCCGAGCGGGCCGGCTCGGCGCCCGAGCTGAAGGAGCTCGAGCGGCGCGAGCGCGTGGCGCAGCTCGATCGTGCGCTCGCCTCACTCACGCCCGAGAAGCGCGAGGTGCTCGTGCTCTTCGAGCTCGAGGAGATGCCGATGAAAGAGGTGGCCGCAGCCCTCGATTGCCCGCTGATGACGGCCTACACGCGCCTCTACGCGGCGCGCGAGGAGCTCAAGCGCGCGTTCGTGCGCGAGGAAGGAGGCCCGTCGTGAGCGAAGAGCGCGATCCCGTGAGGCTGCGGGAAGATCCGGCGGCCGACGCGAGCCTGCGCGAGGCGCTCGGCGCGGTCGCGGGCGAGCGGGCCGACGATGCGATGCTCGAGCGCGTGCTCGCCGGCGTGCTCGCCTCCAGCGCGGGCAGCGGCGGCACGAGCGGCGGCGGTGGCGGTGCCAGCGCGGCGACCAAGATCGCGATCGGCCTCGGCGGCACCACGATGACGGCCGTGCTCGTCGTGCTCGCGGTGCACGGCGCCTCGATCCCGGCTGCTCCGTCGGCCGTGCCGAGCACGCTCGCGCGCGACGCTGCCGCGGTGGCCGATGCAGCGCCCGCGCTCGTCGATGCGTGGATCGCGAGCGACGCCGGCACCGATGCGAGCGCGCCAGCCCATGCCGCCGTCCACCACCCGCCGCCGCCGAGCGCGCCGCCCTCCAGCGCCGCCACGCCCCCGGAGAGCGACGAGCAGCTCCTCTTCCGCGCGATCCGCGCGCGCGATCCGGAGGCCGGGCTCGCACTGCTCCGGCAACATCGCGCGCTCTATCCGGAGAGCGCCTCGGCCGAGGACCGCGAGGCGCAGATCGCAATCGACCTCGCGCGCCTCGGGCGGGCCGACGAGGCTGGCGCCGCCGCCGCCGCCTTCCGCGCACGCTGGCCCTCCTCGCCGGCCCTGCCGCACGTCGAGGCCGAGCTCGAGCGGATGCCGCGCGAATAGGGCTCGTTTCGCGCACTTGCGAGATTCTTCGAGAGCCCTCCAAAAGACCGCCCCGGTCCCTCCACCCACGGTGTGGAGGCTCTCGATGGCAAGGCTCGCTTCGCTCGCGCTCGTGGTGCTCGGTCTCTCGCTCGCGTCGCCCGCGGCCGCTCAGGACGCGCGTCCTCGACCGGTCCGGAGCGCGTTCGATCGCTCGTTCGCGATCGGCGTGTACGGCTCGGGCTGGCTCGGCGCGTACGCCGCGGCGGGCGGCGGCGCCCGCATCCGCTGGGAGCCCTTCGACCTGCTCGGCTTCGACGTGTTCGGCGAGACGCACGTCGTCGAGTGGCCCGGCGCGATGCGTCACGACCACCAGCTCGGCTTCAACATGTACGTGCCCTTCGAGCTCACGAGCTGGCTGCGCGTGCGCCCGCTCTTCGGCTTCTGCGTGGTCATCTCGATGATCGAGCCCGGCGAGACCGGGACGCCGCGCGCGGACGACGTGCTCTTCGGCGTGCACGGCGGCGCCGGCATCGAGGCATCGATCGAGACGTGGGTCTCCGTGTTCCTCGACGTGCAGGCCGCCGCGTACATGGGCCACGACCGCGCGCAGGGCGGATGGACCGGCGGCGTGGGCGGCGACTACGTGCCCTTCGGCAGCGTGCAGGGCGTGCTCGGCGTGGCCGTGCACTTCGGCGATTGACGATGCGCTTCTTCGCTCTCGTCTTCGTGCTCGTGCTCCTCGCCGGCTGCGCCCGCCACGGGGGCAACGGCCTCTCGTCCACGTCGACGGCGAGCTGCACGAGCTGCCATGCCGATCACGGCGCGCAGTTCGCCACCTCGCGGCACGCCTCCGCGACGCGCTCACCCGTCTTCGAGGCGATGCTTCCGCGCGTGGAGGCGAGCTGGGGCGCGCTCTCGCGGGCCCGCTGCGAGAGCTGCCATGCGCCGGCGCACGGCGACGATCAGCGACGGGCGTCTCGTGATCGACGAAGCGCGGCCGATCCTCGGCCCGCTCGGCAACACGGCCGCGCCGCACGGAACGCGCACGAGCGGCTTGCTCGGCGCGAGCGAGCTCTGCGCGAGCTGCCACGAGGTGAGCGGCCCGAACCTCTTCGTCGAGCACACGGGCGCCGAGCACGCGCTCGCCGTCACCGAGACCGGCGCCCCCGAGTGCGCGCGCTGTCACGTGCCGGCCGCCGCCGAGGGCCCGATCGCGCGCGGGGGTGTGTCCCGCGAGCGCCACGACCACCGCTTCGTCGGCCTCGACCCCGCGTGGGACGGCGACGAGCTCGCGCGCGCCGAGGCAACCGAGGCGAGCCGCGCGCTCGTGGCCTCCGCCCTCGAGCTCCGCTTCGTGGACGGCGCGCTCGAGCTCGAGAACGTGGGCGCCGCGCACGCGGTGCCGACCGGCGTCACGTTCTTCCGCGATCTCTGGGTCGACCTCGTCGTCACTCACGCCGACGGAAGCGTCGAGACGCTCGCGCGCGTGATCACCCTCGGCGATCGCCCGATGCGCGGCACCACGCCGGTGGCGCTCCCGACCGACGCCGATCACGTCGAGGAGAATCGCCTCGCGCCTTTCGAGGTACGCCGCGTCGCGCTGGCGCCCGACGTCGTGCATGCGGAGGCGACCCTGCGCATGCAGCCCTTCCGCGCCGACGCGCTCGAGGCGCTGGGGATCGACGCGGCGCGCGCGCCGGCGATCGAGGTCACGCGCGTCGTGCAGTGAAGGCTGGACAGATGTCCAGTCCTCGCCAACGATGGGCGCTCATGGCCCATCGCACCGAGAACCCTGCGAACCGCTTCGTGGCGGTGCGCGTCGAGTGGGATGGCGAGGTCGAGGAGGGCGAGCCGACGCCGCTCGCCAAGCTCGAGGTCTACGAAGAGACGGCGCGCTCGATCCTCGCCGAGAACGACAGCCCCGACCTCGGCTTCCGCTTCTCGATCAATCCCTACCGCGGCTGCTACCACGGCTGCGCGTACTGCTACGCGCGGCCGACGCACCCGTATCTCGGCTTCGGCGCCGGGACCGACTTCGAGCGGAAGATCGTCGTGAAGAAGAACGCGGTCGCGCTCCTGCGCGAGGCGTTCGAGAAGAAGAGCTGGCAGGGCGAGGTGATCGCGCTCTCCGGCAACACGGACTGCTACCAGCCGCTCGAAGCGAAGTACGGGCTCACGCGCGGCCTGCTCGAGGTGATGGAGGCGTACCGCAATCCCGTCGGCATCATCACCAAGAACGCGCTCGTGCGGCGCGACGTGGACGTTCTCGCGCGCCTCGCGAAGGTGGCGAACGTGCGTGTGACGTTCTCGATCGCCTTCGCCGACGACGAGCTCGGGCGCGCGCTGGAGCCGTGGGCCTCGCCGGTCTCGCGACGCTTCGAGGCGATGAAGATGCTCGCCGACGCGGGCATCGAGGTCGGTCACTCGCTCGCGCCGGTGATCCCCGGGCTCAACGACAGCCACATCCCGGAGCTGCTCGAGCGCGGCAAGGAGGCGGGCGCACGCTTCGCGTTCATCACGCTCGTGCGCCTGTCGGGCGAGGTGCTGCCGATCTTCCTCGAGCGCCTCGAGCGCGCCGTGCCGCTGCGATTCGAGAAGGTGAAGAACGCGATCCTCGAGATGCGGCGCGGCGAGATGAACGACAGCCGCTTCGGCAGCCGCATGGTCGGTAGCGGCGAGCGCTGGAAGACGATCGAGCAGCTCTTCCGCCTGCACGTGAAGCGCCTCGGCATGAACGTGGAGGAGGCTCTGGAAGATCGCGGCACGACCTTCCAGCGACCGGAGAAGCCGAAGCGGCAGCTCACGCTGTTCTGAAGCTCGGCAAAGAGTGCTCGCCCCGGAGGCCCCGTACGGGAGCGGGCGCAGCCCGCGGACGGGAGGCGCCGGAGCGGGCGAGCCGGTCACGGCTCGGGGGGCTGGAACCTCGTGCTATGCCGCTCGCGTGGCGCTCCCCGAGTTCTCCGCGTTCCATCCGAGCACGCTCGCGTCGCGGGTGCGGGAGACGCCGGATCACGTGGTGTTCGAGGTGGCCGCGACGGCCGCGATGCTCGACGCGTTCACACGGCCCGGGCAGTTCGTGAAGATGCGCGTGCACGCCGAGGACGGGCGCGCCCACGAGGGGATCTTCGCGCTGGCGACCGCGCCCTTCGAGCGCGCGCTGCGCTTTCTCGCGCGAACCAACAACCCCGAGGGCGGCGAGGCGGCCGATCGCATCGCGGTGATGCCGATGATCGCTCCGCTCGAGATCACGCTGCCGGTCGGCGACGGCTTCGTGCTCGATCGCGCACGCGGGCGCGATCTCGCGCTCGTGGCGGTGGGCACCGCGCTCGCGCCGGTGCGGAGCGCGATGGAGGTGGTGCTGCGCGAGCGCGATGCGTACGGCGCGCTCTCGCTCGACTACGGCCTCCGCGAGCTCGGGCATCTGCCCTTCGCGCGCGACGTGGAGCGCTGGCGCGCCGCGGGCGTCGCCGTGCATCTGCACGTGAGCGCGCCTCGACCGGACGGCTCGCTCGCCGGCGTGCGCGCGCAGG
The DNA here is from genome assembly GCA_044223665.1 of Sandaracinaceae bacterium. GTDB lineage: Bacteria > Myxococcota_A > Polyangia > Polyangiales > Sandaracinaceae > JBBSAT01. Next base: position 21,730 of record JBGALT010000003.1, read on the forward strand.
ACGCGCTCTTCGATCGTCTCGGCACGCGCGCAGCGGAGACGGCGATCCTCGCCGTGGGCCACGACGCGCTGGTGCGCGAGGTCCGCGCGCGCCACGCGCAGGCCGGCGGCGACCCGACGCGCGTGCTGCACAACTACTGAGCCGGCTCGTCGTCCGCGAGCCACCCGTAGCGTGCCATCACGCCCGGCGCGATCTCCTCGGCTTCGGACGTGGCCTCGGCGTCGTCCGCTCCCTCGCGCCGTCGCACGATCGCGTCGAGCACGAAGAGCTCGGCGGTTCGCCACTCGGTCGTGCGCACCGCGTCGATCACCGCGCGTGCGTCGGCGATGCGGCCGGCGAGCAGGTACGCCATCGCCAGCCTGAGGCGCGTCTCGCCGTAGGGGCGCGCCTCGGCGTTCAGCTCGGCGATCTCGATCATCCGATCGACGTCGTCGGGCTCGAGCCGCAGCCAGTGATCGATCGCGTGACCGGCCGCTGCTTCGGGAAACAGCGCCAGCTGCGCATCGTAGCTCTGGCGCGCGGTCTCCACGAGCTCGCGTACGGCGATCTCGTCTCCGCGTGCGCGGAGCATCCGCGCGGCTCCGTCCATGGCTTGGGGCGATCGAGTGCGCGCGGCGATGCGCTCGTAGACTTCGAGCGCGGCGTCCGCGCTCTCTTGGGCCTCGAGGATCTCGCCGAAGATCTGGTCGAGGTGCGCATCGTCCGGCGTGAGCACGCGCGCCGTGCGGATCGCGGAGAGCGCGTCGTCGAGCCGACCCCGATCACGCTCCATCAGCGCGCGCGCGGAGAGCACCCATGCGTGGAGGGCGGGTGAGCGCGTGCACTGCTCGTGCGCGACGGCTTCGTCGAGAGCGGCAGCGGCCGCATCGAAGTGGCCCGTGTGCCAGTCGAGCTGGGCCATCGCGACCAGCGCATCGGGAGCGCGCCGGCTGGCGCGAGCTTGCTCTTCGTAGAGAGGACGCGCGCCCGCGTAGTCGCCAGCGTAGTAGTGGACGTCGGCACGCAGCGATGCGATCGCGAGACGATCGCTCGCAGAGACGAGCATCGCGCGAGAGGCGGCGTCGAGATCGGTCTCGACACGGTCGATGCGATGCATCGAGGCGTTGAGCGTCGCCCGCGCGAGGTAGGGCCCGACACCGCGCCCGTCCTCGAAGGCGCGCACGAGCGCCTCGTCTGCTTGGCGCCAGTCCTCGAAGCTGCCGGTCCGGCGCGCCCGGTCGATCGAGTAGAGCGCGACGTGCTCCCACTCGATCCAGCTGTGGGTGCTCTCGGCGCGCGCCCGGTGGCTCGCGATGTGGCGGTCGAGCACGGCGAGAGGGTCGTCTGGCGCGGCGGCCGGAGCGCTCGGCGGAGGGCTTGGCTCCGTGACGACGCTCGAGGGCCGCACCGGGGGCGTCCGCTCGACACGCGAGATCAGGTACGGAACGACGCCCGCGACGAAGAGGGCGAGCGAGATGGGAAGGGCGCGTTTCACGTAGCGGCTCGTCGGCTCTCTACCTACGAAACGCGAAAGGGCCACCGATTGCTCGGCGGCCCTTCCAGCGGTCAGCAGAGCGAGTCGCTCAGTACCCTCAGGGCGTGTGGGGCGGGGCGAGGTACGGGAACGTCGTCCCGAACGCCACGTCGTTCGCCGGCGGGTTGAGCGCCATGCCGGCGAGCGAGGCGGCCGTGCAGCGGCCGCTGCCGCACGTCGAGGCTTCGCAGCCCGCCGTGAGCGCGCAGGCGTCCGCCGTCGTGCCCGCGTGCGCCTCGCACATGGCCGCGATGTCGGACAAGCACACGCCCGTGGTCGCGCCGGTCGGCGTCCACGCGCAGTGCTCGGCAACGCCAGCCGTCGTGCAGCTCGCGGCGTCCGTGTGGTTCAAGCACGAGAAGTGCGGCGCGCACGGGCGCGTGTTCAGGAGCAGGACGCCGAGGGTGACGTCGATGACCGGGTCTGCGAGCCGGCGACCGTTCGGGAAGCCGGCGTCGACCGACGGATCGAGACGAAGCGTGTCCGGCACGATGAGCGTCGCGACCGGCGGTGCGGACGCTCCGTCGATCGGCTGCGAGGCGCACATCGGAATCGGGATGCCCGTCGGGAAGTACGGCGCGCCCGGCGCCGTCGTCGCCATCGGACAGGGGTGCAGGCCCGAGCTGATCAGCTGCTCGTCGAGCACGGCATGGAACGTCGCGAGGACGTTCAGCTGGCCCGGCGCATAGGTGAACGCGGCGTCGTCCATCGGCGAGCCGTCGTTGTACGTGTCCTTCGCAGCCGGATCGCCGGCGAGGATCGCGCCACCGGGACCGATGGCCGGCCCGATCAGCGCCGTCGCCACGGCGGGCATGCCCATGCGATCGACGCGGATGTAGCCGCTGCTGCTCGTGCTCTCGACCGTGGGGTCGGTGCGCAGCGTGTTGGTGCCGCAGACGCCGCCGCCGGTCGGACCGGCGTGCGGACAGTGTGCCGTCGCCATGCCCGCGCCGCCCGCGACGCCCGCGTGATAGATGCGGCACGCGATCGAGTTGCCGTCGGTCGCGCCGGGCGTCCCCGCGGGGAACGCGAGGTCCGTGCACTGCGCCATGCAGTCGGCCGCGTCGGCGTACTGCGCGTTCGTGCCCGAGCAGTTCGCCATGACGATGGAGCAGTAGCCTGCGCAGTCGTTCGTCACCATGCCGGCGTCGTTGCCGCCGCCACCGGTGTCGGGCTCCATGCCGCTGTCGGTACCGCCGCCGCTGTCGGTGGTGCCGGTGTCGGTGCCGCCGCCGGCGTCACGCCCGGCGTCGGGCGTCGCGGCCGGCGGATTGTTGCAACCGGCCGCCGCGAGAGCGAGCGCCGAGCACGCGAAGAGGAAACGAGTCTTGTTCATGTTCGTTCCTCCTCAGTTGAAGCGCGACGTGGAGCCCCAGACGCGGATCGCGCCTGCGGCGCCGAGCGCGCTGGTGGGGAATTGGACGACGATCGCCGGGGTGTTGAGCCCGGCGAAGAAGTCCCGCGACATGCCGGGATGCGAGAGCGAGTAGAAGCTCGTCAGTGCGCCGGTCGCGAGCAGGGTCCGGAAGCCTTCGAGGTCGAAGAAGAAGGCGTCGTCGAAGACGCCCGCCTGCACACGGACCTCGCCGCGCGCGAGGGCGTGCTCGGTCGCGCCGCGGATCGCGCCGGCGTAGATGGGCGTTCCGCTGCTCGCGAAGGTCGCTTCGACGTAGCAGTGATCGCCGGTGTCGGCGCCGAAGCGCACGTTGATCGTGTGCTCGTCCCCGAAGTCGCCCGCCGTCTCGCCGTTCGTGTCGATGTGGATCTGGTACAGGACGTCCGGATCGCAGGGGACCGCGCTCAGGTCGGCGGGCGCGTTCGGCCCATCGAAGCTCATCACGAGCGTGGTCGTCTGGCTCGCGCCGGCGGCGCCGTTCGTCCAGGCGAACACGTCCGCGATGTCTGCCGCGCGGTCGTCGGTCGCCGGGGTCGCGCTGTGCACGCGATTCGGCGGATCGAGGTGATCCGCGGCTTCGGCGGGGGCTCCCTGCGTGGCCGCGAAGGCGCCGGCGCCTCCGAGGACGAGCACGAGGAGCGCCCACAATTTGGGGCGATTTGCTTTCATTCTACGTTACCTCCCACGAGAGACGCACCCATTGCGCCCTCTTCGGTGCCCTCTGCCGCGTCCGAATGCGTCAAAGGAGCACCTGGCCGTACCCAGTACGAGCCAACCCGAGCCGAGGATCGACGGCCCCCCGAAGACGGCCTCCCCCCGGTCCAGAGCGCCCATCGTGGGCCCGAAGTCGCCCTCTCCGCAAGAGAGGCAGTTTTCTGCGGGGCCAACGGACGCGGCCCGCCGCCACCCCGCCGCCACCTCCGCCAGCGCGGGGCACGATCTCGCGCGTTTCCGGAGGATCCCCTTCGGATCGGCGCCTGCTGGAGCTCCGGGGCATGCATGCCGGTCTCGTGCTCGCGCTCGCCGCTGCGCTGCTCGTCACCAGCGGGTGCACGTTGCGCGAGGCCTCGTGGCTCGTGCCGCGCGCGAGCCTCGGCGTGATCGTGCAGAGCCGCGAAGGACGGCTCGATGCGGCCGGCTACGTGATGCTCACCTCGCCGACCGAGCGCACGGTGCGCCGCTTGCGTGGCCGCTCGGGACCGGACGCGCCGCTGCGCCTGGCCTCGGCGCCGATCGCGTGCGCCGTCGTCGCGGCCTGCCGCTGGGAGATCGGCGCGCGCGCCGATGCGATCTCGGAGCTGACCACCGACGAAGCGCTCGGTGTCGATCGAAGGGAGGAGTAGAGACATGGAACGGATGCGGATGGGGTGGCTCGCGCTCGTCGTCGTGGGCCTGGGGGTGAAGGTGGCGTACGCGCAGCCGCCGACGGCCGAAGACGTGCGCGCGGCGCTCGCCGCCCAGCACGGTGAGCCCGACGTGCGCGAGGTGGTCGACGCAGTCCTACGCCACGCCAGCGCCGACCCCGCCGCGGTCGAGGGCGCCATGGAGCGCGCCCGCCTCTCGGGGCTCTTGCCCACGGTGCGCGTCGGCCTGCGCCAGGGCACCGGCTACGACGTGCTCACGCGCCAGACGGACACGACCGGGACGAGCAGCCTGACGGGCTCGCAGGACCTCTCGTTCATCGGCCAGCTCACGTTCCGACTCGATCGGCTGCTCTACGCCGCCGACGAGCGCGCGCTGCTCCGCGAGCGCCGCGCCTCGGCCGAGCGGCGCGTGGCGCTCATCGCCGAGATCGTGCGCCTCTACTACGAGCGGCGGCGCCTGCTCGTCGAGGACGAGCTCGGCGCGGCGCCCGATCTCGCGCGCGAGGCGCGCATCGCCGAGATCGAAGCGCTCTTCGAGGTCATGAGCGACGGCGAGATCCACCTGCCGCCGCGCCACGCGCGCGAGGAAGCGGACCTCGACGACGAGGAGGACGAGGACGTCGAGCTCTGATCGAGGACGATCAAGCTTTCTGATCGCGCCGCCAGTTCTGGATGCGGCCCCAGAACAGCTCGGTGAACTTCTCGATCTCGTGGGCGGGGAAGAGCGCCGTGACCTTCTGCCGGACGGCGTCCTTCGCGTCTTGCGTGCCGAAGAACTCCCACGCCACCTCGTCGAGGTGCGGCAGATGCCGCTGGCAGAACTCCTCGAAGCGCTCGGTCTCGAAGCGCTGGTCGGCGATGCGGCCGTAGGCGGCGAGCTTCTCCTCGAAGCTCATCCCTTCCTGCCCCGCGATCGCGTAGTAGGGATCCCAGTCGAGCGTGCGGCGCATCTTGCGATCGGTCGCCGCGCAGAAGACCGACCAGCGGAGGTAGGCCTTCACGAGCCACGGGAAGTGGTAGTGGAGCGAGGTGACCTGCGAGTCGGGGCAGGGGTTGGCATAGTCGATCGGGTACCAGACACCGTTCCTACGCAGCGACTCGCAGCTGTTGAACTCCCAGCCGAAGAAGCTGTTGATCGTCAGCGTGATGCGGCGCAGGTGCGCCTCTTCTTCCTTGCTGAGGAAGGGCTTGGTCGCAGCCGGCCCGCCCCAGCCCTGGCCCTGCGGCGTGTAGCGATCGTGGAGCGGCGCGCTCGGGTCGTAGAGCACCGAGTAGGTCTGCGGGCCGAACCCGATGCAGCGCACGAAGCGGTCGTAGCCGTTCACGCCGGCCTGCACGTGCATCACGGCCTTGCCGCTGTCCTCGTAGGTCTTCCAGAGCGCCTTCTCGTCGTCGGCCTTCGTGACCGCGCGCCAGCCGCCGCCATCGTAGGGCTTCATGAAGACCGGGTAGCCGAGGCGCTGGCCGATCTTGCCGAGGTCGAAGAGCTTGGCGTACTTGCCGAGCGTGGGCTTCAGATCCGGGTTGCCGGGCTCGTACTCCTTGGGCGGGATCATCCACGTCTCGGGGATGGGCATCCCGAGCTCCATCATCGCGCAGTACGACGTGTGCTTCTCCATGGACTGCACGCTCCACGGGTTGTTGAACACGTAGAGGTCGTTCATGAGAACGCCCTTCTTTATCCACTCGCGGCTCGTGTGATACCAGTGCGTGAGCCGGTCGATCACGACGTCGTACTTCACCGGCTGGCGCAGATCGAAGGGCTCGATCGACACGCGCTCCACCTGGAAGCGCACCGAGTCTCCGTCGCCGCCACCCTGACCGAGGGCCGTGAGCGGGATGCGCAGGTCGAGCTTGCGCATGAGGTGCTCGTAACAGAGCGGCCAGCAGATGTCGGCACCCAGCGAGAGGCCGATGTTGCGCGTCACGTCACCCATGGTGCCTCGTTGGTACCAGAGCACGACGTGCGCGGGGAAGAGGCAACATCGGATCGCTTCGGGCACACTCGCGGTCGATGCCGCCCAGCGAGCGGAGGGACGCGGCCCTCGCACCGCCTCCGCCCGACCCGCGCGGTCGACGGACGCCGTGAGCGCGAGCACGAACGAGAGATCGCCACGCCTCGAGACCGTCGCCAGCGGTGCATCGGCTCTCGCCGGGGTGGCGCTCGCGCTCTGGATGGGCGGGCCCATGGACGAGCTCTGCCTGGACGACGGCTACATCCACCTCGCGTACGCGACGAGCCTCCGGCGCGGCGAGGGGCTCTCGTACAACCCGAACGACTGGGAGCTCGGCGCGACGAGCCCGCTCTGGGTGCTGCTGGTGGCGCTCCTGCCCGTCGTCTCGGTGCTCTCGGTGAAGCTGCTCGGCATCGCGCTCCACGGGCTCGCCTCGGGTCTGGTCTCGCGGCTCCCGCTCGCGCTCTTGCCCGACGCCACCCCGCGCGCACGCGCCGCCGGAGCGCTCGTCGCCGGAGCGCTCACCGCCGGTCATCCCCTGCTCCTGCAGGGCGCCATCAGCGGGATGGAGATCCCACTCACGGTCGTCCTGCTCGCCGGCGCGACGCTCGCGGTGATCGGCTCGCCTGCTCCGAGCCCTTCCGTCCGCGGGCCGGGGCCGCTGCCGTCCGGGTCCTCCCCTCCGAGGCGAGCACTCCTCGCCGAGCCGTGATGCACGAGGGGAGCGCGCTCTCGGTCGCGCTCGGAGCGCTCGCGGTGCTGGCCCGGCCGGAAGCGGCCGCCTTCTGCCTCGCGCTCGCGCTCGTGGCCGCCGTGCGCGCACGCGATCGCCGCGCGGTGGCGCCGGCGCTCGGCGCATCGATCGGCGCGGTGATCCTCGTCGCCTACTGCCTGTCGGCCGGGGATCAGCCGATGCCGAACACGTTCTACGTGAAGGCGCGCGCGACCCTCGGGGCCAGCCTCGAGTACCTCTCGCTTCGCGTGGCGCCCACCGAGGCCTGGCTCGTGTCGGTGACGGGGCTCCTCTTGCTCGGCTACGCGTGCTCTCGCGAGATCCACGCGCGCCGGCCCTTCGTTCCAGGGCTCGCGCTGGCGTGGCTCGCCTGCCTCGTGGCGATCGCCGTGTCGCGACGGCTCGAGAGCGAGGTGGACTTCTACTTCCTCCGCTACTTCGCGATCCTCGCGTTCGTACCGCCGGCACTGCTCGGGGTCGCGGTGGCCCGCCATCCGCGGGGCGCGGTGGCGCTCGTGCCGGCCCTGATCGTGCTCGCGCTGATCCTGCCCGAGCGGCGTGCGCTGGCGCGCGCGCAGGAACGGGACATCCGCCTGTTGAACCACGAGCCCGCGCGCGAGATCGCCGAGACCTTCCCGCCCGACGCGCGCATCCTCGTGGAGGGCGCCGGCGCGATCCGGTTCTTCACGCCGCGCACGATGACGATCGTGGACGTCATCGGCCTCAACGATCGGCTCGTCGCGCGGACGCCGCGCTCGCTCTGGGCATGCGCGCTGATCGCGCGGACGCCCACGCACGCGGCCCTTCCGGCGATGCTCGTGCCGCGCGTGCGCACCGTGTTCCGGCTGACGCGGATCTCGTCGCACCGCGATCCGGCGTTCAGCCAGGTCCTTCCACCGATCGAGCTCTCGCTCGATCTGTTCCGCGTCGAGGAGCCGCTCCCCGAGGCGCTCGCGCGCTGCCGTGCGTCGCTCTCGCCGTGACGCGCCTCTCTACTCGTAGACCATCATCAGCGGGCCGGGGAAGAGCCAGCTCATCCCCTCGCGCAGGCGGTCGCGCCAGTTCTCCCAGTTGTGACCGTCACGGGCCTCGACGAACTTCACCTGCATCCCCGTGGCGTCGAGGAGCGGCACGAGCGATCGGTTCTCGTAGATCAGCGACTCGTAGACGCCGCAGCTGACGAACACGCGCTCGCTCATCGCCGTCGGGCTCTCGCGGAAGTGGTTCATGAACTCGACGACGCGGTCGAAGAGCGGTCCGCGCCGGTTGCGACGGCCGATGTCGGTGAAGGCGAACGAGCCGGACTGGAGCAGCAGCCGCCCGTAGAAGCCGGGGTAGCGCACGGCCGTCGACAGCGACGCGACGCCACCGAAGCTCGCGCCCATCAGGCAGCGCGCCTGGGGCCGATCGAGGATCGGCAAGCGCCGCGTGAGATCCGGGATCAGCTCCTCGGTGAGGAACTTCGCGTGGCGCTCGTCGTCGGCGTACTCGCGCAGGCGATCGCTCGAGTCCGTGAACACCACGATCATGTCCGGCACTTCGAGCCGGTGGATGAGGTTGTCGAGCACGTTCTTCATGCCCGCGTAGTTCAGGTAGTCGCGCCCGTCGTGCACGACCAGGAGCGGATAGCGCCGTGACTTGCGGAAGCGGGCCGGCAGATAGAGGTGGCCGTGCGTCTCGCGGCCGAGCGCGCGGCTGTGGAACCCGAAGGGCTCGAGGCGTCCCGAGCGCGAGATCGGATCGTGCCGCGTCCACTCGGGCACGGTGTAGCCCTCGCCGTAGACGACCGAGTTGGCGCCGAAGGGATCGCGCGCACGGTGCGGGTTCAGCGGATCTTCGATCCACTGGCTGCCGCCTTGCCGGATGACCTCGAGCTTGTACTCGACCCGCGACTTGGGCGGGATCTCGAGCACGAGATACCAGAGGTCGGTGCCCGGCACGCGGGCGCAGATGTTCGAGGCCTCGAGGCCGTAGATCCAGTGGCGCACGTTGACGGCGTCGGCCTCGCCACGGAAGACGAACGTGCAGTTGCGGCCCTCGATGAGGGGGAACTTGTGCGCGCCGAGGAAGGTCGTGACCTTGTCGGCGTTGGGCCCGTCGGAGACGAAGGCTTCGATCGCGAGACGCATCAGGCCGGGACCTCGCTTCCCCCGCCGCTCGCGCCCTCCGGTCGCAGCGTCACCTCCGCCGCGTCCGCTCCGCCCGCATCGGGCCAGCCGAGACGATCGACCGAGCCGTTCTCGCGCAGGCGCTGGACCTTGTGAGGCCGGACGAAAGCCAGACCGTTGTACGTCACGTGCGCGCACGCCGGCAGCGCCAGCGCGAGGGCCGGCGAGAAGCGCCGCGCCAGGCGCGCCACACGCTCGACATCGTCGAGCTGTAGCCGCTGCTCGGGCGCGGGGAGCGGCACGACGTCGGGGCACAGACCGAGCCCGCGGTCGAGGATCTCGGCCGCACCGGGCCCCTGCGGCGGGCTGTCGTGGAAGAGCACCACGCGCTCGCTGATCGCCATCGCGCCCCCCGACCACGCGAGGATCGGGCGACCCTTGAGCAGCTGGTCCATGCCGAAGAGCTCGAGGCGATTGAGCAGCGTCGCGACGTGGCCCCCCGCGATCGCGACCGCCGAGACCTCGTCGAGGATCTGGATCAGCTCGTCGCGCTCCTTGCGCACCGCGTCGCGCTCGAGCGGCTTCCACTTCTCGTTCCACGCCGCGCGCTCGCGCGTGCACACCTCGAGGTGCCGCGCGTCGAGATCGCGGATCACCTGGATCGACGCGGCGCGCTCTTCTTCGAGGACGTCGGCGCCCGCCTTGCGCTGCTCGATCACGTGCGCCGCGTCGAGCTCGTGCTCGAGACGGATCCGGTAGAAGTCCTGCTTGAGCCGCATGCGCTCCTGGCGCGCGCGGTGGGCCTCCCGCAGCTCGGGATCGGCCTTCCAGACCTTGTCCGCTCGCTCGTAGAGCCGGAGGTTGACGGTATCGCCACGCAGGTGGTCGTGCAGCTCCTGGTCTTCCGACTCGCGCTCCTGCCAGCCGGCCGTGATCGTGGCGATTCTCCCCGTGATCCCCACCGCGGCGGCGGCGGCACCGAGCGTCGGGTCGAACCGCTGCGGTCCGAGCAGCACGATCGGCGGCGAAGCCGGGGGAATTCGGGAGCCACGGCCGCGCGCGGCACGAGCGGCGGGGGGGCGATCGGTGGGAGGCTTGGTGGGGCGCTTCACTTCGAGCGTCGAGGGGGAGAGGGCGGGCGCACCTTACTACGGCCATCGGCCCGATCGAAAGACGCGCGATCGACTCGTGCCGCCGAAGCGTCACGCGGCTACGGTGCGTGGTGCGCCGCGACGTCACCCGCGTGGGGATCGGTAGGCTCCTGCTCGAGCTGGCGCTCGGGATGGTCCTGGTGCAGCCGATCGGCGACGCGGAGCGGAGCATCGCGATCGGGCTCGCGGTGGTGGCCTCGATGCTCGCCCACGCTCTGCTGGCCCGCGCGCGCCGCAAGGCGTTCCACGCGGCCCACGTGGCGATGCTGGGCGCCGCCCTCGGAGCGCACGCAGCCTCCCCCACCCGCGAGCTCGTGCTCGCGGTGGCGCTCGGCTTCGCGATCGAGCTGCTCCACGTCGATCTCGTCGAGCGGCGCAGGATCTCCGAGCACGTGCTGTCGTTCCGCATTCCGTCGAGCTTGCTGGTGCGGCGGCTCGGCTCGGCCGTGGTCGCCGCGGTGGCCGCCCGCTTCGCGCCCGGCGTGGCCGCCCTCGGTGCGCACCCCTTCGGCCTCCTGCCGCTCGTCTTCGCGCTCGCAGCCTTCGCGCTGCTCGCGGCCGGCTTCGGTGCCGGCCCGGGACGGCCCGTCACGCGGCCACGCGACGCGATCGCGTTCCTCGTGCTCGGCGCCCTGACGCTGATTCCCTTCGAACGATGACTCGCGCGACGCGCGGGTCGCCCACCCGCTTCGTTCCCATCGTCGCGTGACGCGACGATCGGGGGACGTCGCAGATCAGATCGCGAGCCAGCGCGCCAGGGTCGGGCCGAGCACGCGCGGTGCCGCGCGGAGCATCGCGAGGTCGCGCGCGCCCACGAGGAGCATCACGGCCCGCAGCGTGTGCTCGATCCGATCGAGCAGGCGCCCGACCTCGGCCGCGCCGCCGCGCTCGAAGGCGGCCAGAACGGGGCGCGCGATCCCGGCAGCGTGGGCGCCGAGGGCGATCGCACGCGCGACGTCGAGGCCGGTCTGGATGCCGCCGGTCGCGATGGGAACGAGGCCCTCGCGGTGCGCGAGCGCGACCGAGGCGGCCGTCGGGATCCCCCAGTCCCAGAGCAGCTCGCCGAGCGCGCGCGCGTCCTCGTCGACCCCGCGCGCGCGGAGCGTCTCGACGCCCACCCACGAGGTTCCGCCGGCGCCCGAGACGTCGACGGTGCGGACGCCCACGCTGCGCAGGCTGCGCGCGACGGCCGCGCTCACGCCACAGCCGGTCTCCTTGGCCGCCACCGGGCAGGGGAGCTCGCGCACCAAGCGCTCGAAGGTCGCGAGGCCTCCGCGGAAGTCGCGGTCGCCTCCCGGCTGCACCAGCTCCTGCGCCGGGTTCATGTGCAGCAAGAGCGCGTCGGCGCCCACCTCGGCCACGAGCGCGGCGGCCACCTCGGTCGACTGGTCGCGGGCCGCCACGACCCCCAGGTTGCCCACGACGAGCGCCGTCGGCGCGGCGTCGCGGACGCGGAACGTGCCGGCGCTCTCCGGTCGCTTCTGCATGGCGCGCTGACTGCCGAGCGCGAAGCCGATGCCGCGCTCCTCCGCCAGCCCGGCCAGGGCGCGGTTGATCTCGCCCGCACGCGCAGTCCCGCCGGTCATCGACGCGATGAGGATCGGCGCCCGCAGGCGCTTGCCGAACAGGCGCGCGCCGAGATCGATCTCCTCGAGCGCGAGCTCGGGGAGCGCGGCGTGCACGAGGCCGACCTCCTCGAGCAACGTCGTGCGCTCGCGGAACGCGACCGCATCGGTCGCCGCGAGCGCGAGGTGCTCGTCCTTGCGCCGAGCGATGTCCTCCTCGGTCATCGTTCCTTGATACAGCGTGGCCTGCGGAGGGTCGAGGACGTCGCGGCACCTCGCCTCGCTGGCCGCGCCACGAGCCGGCGCTCCGGGTCGGGATGGGCGCCGAAGCCGCCTTCGGCGATTCGACCCCTTGACCGGTTTTCGACTGAATCGCACGCTCGGCTCTCACGCATGGGGCAGCAAGCGAGCGCGCTCGAGAGCGAGCGGGACCGGCGACTGGGGATCGAAGGCGAGGCGCCGACCGGCTGGCTCGACGAGGTGCGCTCGGAGCTGGACGCGCACCTGTCGCGATTCTTCGACGAGCGGCGCGCCGTGGCTGCCCGGCTCGCCCAGTCGGCGGGCCAGACGTCGGCGCTCCTCGAGGCGGTCGAAGAGCTGACGATGCGCGGCGGCAAGCGCCTGCGGCCGGCGGTGCTGGTGGCGGCGATGACGTCCGTGCGGCCCGGGCGTGGGGTGCGCGACGTGCTCGCGGCCTGTGCCTCGCTCGAGCTGATGCAGACCTATCTGCTCGTGCACGACGACTGGATGGACGGCGATCTCGTGCGGCGCGGCGGCCCCTCGGTCCACGCGCGGCTGCGCGAGAGCCACGGGCCTCACGGCGACGCGCTGGCGATCCTCGCCGGGGACCTCGCCTCGACGCTCGCCTGGGAGCTGATGAACGACGCCGCGTGGCAGTCGCCCCGCGGGCGAGAGCTGGTCACGAGCTTCGCGCGCATCCATCAGGAGGTCGTGCTCGGTCAAGAGATGGACCTCCTGGGCAGCGACGACGTCTCGCGCATGCAGCGCCTGAAGACGGGCAGCTACACGGTCTCCGGGCCGCTCCGCCTGGGCGCGCTGCTCGGCGATCCGAGCGAGGCGCAGCTGGCGGCGCTCGAGCGCTTCGGAGGCCCGCTCGGCGAGGCGTTCCAGATCCGCGACGACCTGCTCGGCACGTTCGGCGACGCGCGCGAGGTCGGCAAGCCCATCGGAGGCGACCTGCGGACCGGCAAGCGCACCGCGATCGTGCGCGAGCTCGAGCAGAGCGTGCCGGAGCGAGAGCGCGCGCCGGTGCTGCGGGTGCTGGGGCGCGAGGCGAGCGAGAGCGAGCTCGATGCCGCCCGGCGGGCCCTGGTCGCGACCGGCGTGCGCGCACGGGTCGAGGCTCGCCTCGAGCTCTTGCTCGACGAGGCCTGCGCGGCGCTCGAGGGCGGCGCGCTGCACGAGCCGGGGATCTCGATGCTCGCCGAGCTCGCCGGGGCCCTCACCTTCCGTCGCGCCTGAGCCTCGGCGCCGCCGCTCACACCCGGCCGACTTTCGCCGGTCGCCGCCCGTGGTATGGACGCGCCTCGTGAGCGCTCGCGGCCAGGGAAAGGTGATCCTGCTCGGAGAGCACGCGGTCGTGCACGGCGTGCCCGCGCTCGCCGCCGCGCTCTCGCACGGTGCGACGGCCCGGGCGAGCCGAGGCGCGAGCGAGCGCCTGCGGATCGCCTCCTGGGGCGTCGATCTCTCGCCCGACGACGATCTGCCCCTCGCCCGCGCGTTCGCCGCCGCGATCGCCGCCCGCGAGCGACGCGGCCCGGTCGAGGTCGACGCGAACGTCACGGTCCCGGGTGGCGCAGGGCTCGGCTCGTCGGCCGCGCTCGGGGTCGCGGTGATCCGCGCGATGGACGAGCTCGAAGGCGTCGCGCGCACCGACGACGACACGCAGCGGGTCGCGCTAGCGTGGGAGCGCGTCTTCCACGGCAACCCTTCGGGGATCGACACCGCGATGGCCATCGCGGGAGGGGTCGCGCTCTACCGACGCAATCCCGGCGAAGGCGAGAAGGCGCTCGAGCGCGTCGTGCCGCGCACGCCCATCACGCTCGTGGTGGCGCACAGCGGCGAGGGCGCGAGCACGCGCGCGATGGTCGAGTCGGTGGCCCGTCAGAAGGAGCGCGACCCGGCGCGGTTCGCCAAGACGCTCGCCGCGATCGAGTCGCTCGTCTCCAACGCGCGCCTGGCGCTCGAGGCCGGTGATCTCCGTGGCCTCGGGCAGCTCTTCGACATGAACCAGCAGCTGCTCGCGGCGTGGATGGTGTCGACCGCCACCCTCGAGGAGATGTGCGGCGCGGCGCGGAAGGCCGGCGCGCTCGGCGCCAAGCTCACCGGCGGCGGCGGCGGCGGATGCATGATCGCGCTCGCGCCCTCGCCGGAGGCTGCGGCGCAGATCCATCGCGTGCTCCTCGAGCACGGCAACAAGCAAGCGTGGATCGTGACGGCCGGCGCGCCGCGCGAGACGACGTCGAAGGAAGCGAACGAATGAGCCAGGGAAAGGCCCGTGCCCGCGCGAACATCGCGCTCGCCAAGTACTGGGGCAAGAGCGACGTCGCGCTGAACCTGCCGGCCGTGCCGAGCGTGAGCGTGACGCTCGAGCCGATGATCACCGAGACGACCGTGCGCCTCGACGCGAAGGCGGAGCGCGACGTGCTCGTGCTGGGCGGCAGCGAGGCGAGCGAGGGCGAGACCAAGCGCGCCGTGCGCGCGCTCGAGCGCATCCGCCAGGAAGCCGGCGCTCGCGATCGGGCGCGGGTCGAGAGCGTGAACCACTTCCCGACCGCGTCGGGTCTCGCCTCCAGCGCGTCGGGCTTCGCGGCGCTCGTCGCCGCCGCGCGTCGCGCATACGGCTTGCCGCGCGATCCACAGAAGGAGAGCGCGCTCGCGCGATGGTGCAGCGCGTCGGCGGGCCGCTCGATCTTCGGGGGCTTCGTGGAGCTCCCCGCGGGCGTGCCGGGCGACGACTCGAACACCGCGATCCCGCTCCATCCCGCCTCGCACTGGGATCTTCGTCTCACGGTCGCCGTGATCACCGAGGCCCGCAAGGACGTGGGCTCGACCGACGGGATGACGCTGAGCAAGGAGACCTCGCCCTACTACCGAGCCTGGGTCGAGAGCGCGCCGGCGATGGCGGCCGCGATCCGCGGCGCGATCGCCGAGCGCGATCTCTCGCGCCTCGGGCCCTTGGCCGAGCACTCGTTCGCGTCGATGCACGCGCTCGCCCTCTCGACGAGCCCACCGACGATCTACTTCCAGCCCGCGAGCCTCGCGGCGCTCGCGACGGTGAGGAAGCTGCGCGCGGACGGTGTCCCCGTCTTCGCGACGATGGACGCCGGACCGCACGTGAAGGCGATCTCGTCGGCCGAGGACGCGCCGCGCGTGAAGAAGGCGCTCCTCGAGACGCCCGGCGTCCTGCGCGTGCTCGAGGCGCGGCCGGGCCCCGACGTCGAGGTCGAGTGACGGTCCGCTCTCGTCAGCTCCCGAACTGAGGCAAGAGGGCGCGCACCCGACGCAAGCCGGGACGCAAGAGGTGCTGGCGCACGGCGCTCGCCGCCGGCAGGAGCCCCTCGGGGAGCGGGCGGAACATCACCTCGACGTGATCGTCGTCGGTCTCGAGCCCGTACGCCGTGACGACCGGCGTCACCAGCGAGAGCAGCCGCCGCACGCGCGGGTTACCGGCGATCTTCTTGTCCTTCATCAGGTCGAGCACGATCTTGTTGTCGCGCGTCTCGACCACCGTCGGCGGCAGCGGCAGGTACTTCGCGAGGTTGCCGGGCTTGCTCAGATCGAGCGCGCCCGACTTGATGAGCGCGGCGACCGGACCGACCGCGTCGCCCAGCACCTCGGCCCAGATCTCCTCGAGACGCAGCTCGATGCGGATCTGCTCGGGCGTGATGACCATGCGGTCGATGTAGATGACGGCCGAGGCCCGCAGCGGCGTCTTCATCGCATCGACGGTGCCCGTGAACCGGATGCCGGGCGGCACCTCGGTCAGCACCGGATCGGTGAGCTTGCCGCTCTTGGCGGCACGATCGAGGAGCCATCGGAGCGCATCGATCGGCAGGCCCACGCGCAGGCCGATCAGGTTCCAGATCGCGCGCGTGACTTCTTGGGGACGGCGACGGAGGTAGTCGCCCGCAGCTTCGAGAACTTGCCTACGCATCGACGGCATCGGGCGGAGAATACCGCCGCGCTCCCTGCGGATCGAGAGCCAACCCGCGGCGCGGTGCGTCATGCGTGCGAGCAGGCACGCGACGCGCGTTCAGATCACGCGTCCAAGAGGCCCCGTACGGCCTCGGCGAGCGCTTCGTACTCGCTCGCGTGGTTGTAGCGCTGGGCCGAGACGCGCAGCACCCGGTGCCGCGGCGTCGGCCAGGGGAACACCGGCACGCGGAAGCCTCGTGCGAAGAGCGCGTCGTAGAGCGGATCACGGCCCGGGCCCGCGTCCGGGCGTTCGCCCAGCGGCACGGCGACGAGCGCGCCGATCATGCTCTCCGGGGCGGCGGGCGCGATCCCCAGCGTGCGCGACAGGATGCGGCGCGCGTCGAGCGCGAGGGCGCGGTTGCTCTCCCGGAGCGCCTCGAGCGAGCCCGCCATCGCGGCCATCGTGCGCGCCGACTCGGCCACGAGCAGCCAGGGCGCGAAGTCGTCGGTGCCGGTCCAGTCGAACTCGTCGTGGAGCGCGCCCCGCGCGGTGCGCGCCGTCAGGCCGTGGCTGATGGAGGTGGGATGAAGCCCTGCGCGCCGATCCTCGCGCGCGTAGAGCATCGCGGCCCCCTTCGGTGCGCAGAGCCACTTGTGGAAGTTCCCCGTGTAGTACGAGGCACCGAGCTCGCGCACCGCGAGCGGCACCATGCCGGGCGCGTGGGCTCCGTCGACGAGCACCGCGGTGCCGCGCTCCTCGAGCCAGCGGACGATCGGGGCGATGGGGAGCACGAGACCGGTCGGGCTCGTGACGTGGTCGACGAGCGCGAGCCGCACGTCGCTCGTCCAGGCGCGCTCGATCGCCTCCATCACCTCGTCGGGCGCGGCGATCGGGAAGGGAACCCGGGCCACCACCACGCGCGCTCCAGCGCGGCCCGCCCAGTGCGCGAGCGCGTTGTGGCAAGCGGGATAGGCGTGATCGGTGGTCAGCACGGCGTCGCCCGCGCGGAGCGGGAACGACTGCAGGACCGCGTTCACGCCGCTGGTCGAGTTACGCACGAAGACGAAGCCCGCCGGATCGGCGCCCACGAGCGCGGCCACTTCGTTGCGCGCGGCATCGAGCCGCTCTTCGAGCCGCTCGAAGGCGCCGATCGGATCGGACTCCCACTCGCGACGGAGCGCGTCGTGTCGATCGAGGATCGTGCGAGGACAGGCCCCGAAGCTGCCGTGATTGAGCATCACGATGTCGCCTTGGAGCGCGAAGTGGCGGGCGTCGGGACTGCGCATCGAGCGAACGCTACTCCCGTTCGAGGTCGTGCTACGAGGCCCTCGTGACGACGAGCGACGAGCTGCTCGGTGCGCTGGGCCGCCTGCGTGATGCGGCCCGCGGCGCCGTGCCGCGCCACCGGGAGCGCGAGCTCCGGGACTGGCGGGCGGTCGAGGCGTTCGTCCGCCGGAGCCGCGCGGCCACCGGGAGCGACGGCGACGAGGTGGCCCAGGACGCGCTGATCGCCATCGCTCGGCACGTCGGCTCGCTCGAGGCCTCCGATCCCGCCGCGGCCGTGACCTGGGTGACGCGCATCGTGCGACACAAGAAGATCGACCACGCGCGCATCAGGGCGCGAGCGAGGCAGATCAGGGCGACCGACTCGGGCGAGGCGAGCGCCATCGACCAGCTCGAGCGCGACGATGGACGACCGGTCGACGAGCGCGCGCTCGGGATGCTCGTCGAGGTGGTCGAGGAGGGCATCGCGGCGCACGTGGCCTCGCTCGGCCTGCCGCCTCCCGAGGCGCACCTGCGACGCCTGCAGGCCCGCGCGACCCTCCACCGCCTGCTCGGCGAGAGCGTCGACGACCTGCGCGCGATCCTCGCCCTCGACGCGTCGTTCGGGGGCGACCGGCTCTCGAAGTGGATCGAGCGCGGGCGGCCCACGCTCGACGCAGCGCTCGCTCGCATGATCCCCGCGCACGACACCGATGCCGCCATGGTGCTCGAGACGCTCCGCGAGGCGGTGCAGCTCCGACGTGGTGACCACGGCGTGGCCCGGCCGGCCCGGCGCCGGAGCGCCGAGGAGGCGCCCGAATGACGCGCGCGCACGACGAGGCGGAACGCGCCCGCTGCGCGCGGGCCTCGGGGCGCCGGAACGGCGGGGACAGCGCCCACGAACGCGGGCGAGGCCGGAGGCCCGATCGCCGGGGGGACGGCCCCGCGGGCCGGGCAGCCGACCTCCGGCGTCAGTCGGGCCGCCGCGCGATCGTCTCCTCCTCATCGCGCATGGAAGAGGTGCTCACGTGAACGACGACCTCCTCGACGGAGCCGATGGATCGCTCGTGGTCCAGGCCTTCGAGCGCCTGGCTGCGCGTGCGCTCGCCCCCGCTGCCTCGGAAGCGAGCGTGCTCGAGGCGGCCGCCATGGGGACGGCACTGGCGGTGCTCGGCCTCGCCGATCGCGCCCCTTCTCGCGAGCGGGTGCTCGCCCGGGCGCGGCGCACCCTCCTCGGCGCCGCCGCCCTGCGGGAGAGCGCGGCGGACGAGGACGCGCGCGACGCGCTCGAGCTCGCGATCGAGCAGGCGCGGCGCGGCGTGGGCCTGCTCGGTCGCGGATCGCTCTCTCTTCCCGACGGCCTTCCTCTTCTCGACGGCCCTCCAGCGCTCGAGCCCCCGCCGTCCGACGTCGCCAAGCTGCTCGGCGGCGCGCTCGACGGTCACGCCGCCGCCGACGTGGCGCTGCGCCTTCATCGCTCGGGCGTGCGCGACGCGTACGCGGCGTTCTTGCCCGTCCGGGAGATCGCGCGGCGCCGGCTGGCCGCCGACGCGGCGCCGGCGATCCGTGATCCCTCGCTCGGGCGCCTGCTCGGGCGGGCCGAGCTGGGCGCCGCCAAGCTCGAGGCCTACGCGTTCCCCGGCGCCGTGGCGATCTACGCCGAGCCGCCCATCGCGCTCACGCTCACGTCGGTCGACGTTCCGCTCCAGTCCCGACCGCGCGAGACGGGCGGCTACCTCGAGCTCCTGCTCGCGAGCGAGCCCGATGCCATCACGCTCGAGCTGGGCGACGGCGCCACACGCCTGGTCTGGTCGCTGGCGATGGGCCGCCGCTGACCCGTACGACCGGGCGGCGTGCCCTGCTCGGACGCCCGCTTCCGCCCTGCGCGCGAGGCGTTGACCGCGAGCGCGCCGGCTGGTCTGCTCTGCGGATGAAGGACAAGCACGTTCGGATCCGCATCGCGCAGTGCCTGGCGCTGGCCGAGGCGTCGAATTGCCCGCGCCGCAAGTTCGGCGCGCTCTTGCTCGATCCGGACCGCAACGTGATCCTCATGGACGGCTACAACGGGGCGCCGCGCGGCGGTGGAACGCTCTGCGGTGGAGACGTGTGCTTGCGCGACGCGCAGAAGGTCCCCAGCGGTACGCGCATCGAGATCGGCTGCCACCACGCCGAGATGAACGTCATCTGCAACGCAGCGGCGAGCGGCGTCGCTTGTCGCGGCGCCTGGCTCATCGTGACCGGCGAGCCCTGCTTGATGTGCAGCAAGCTCATCCACCACGCCGGCATCACGCGCGTGCTGGTCGTCGAGGGCGGCTACGTCGGCGACAACGGCGTGACCTACCTGCGCGAGCACGGCGTCGAGGTCGTCAGCGTCGAGGGACCGAAGGACCCACGCGCGGCGGCGTGAGCCTGCGCGCGCCGGCGCGCCGAGCCGGACGCCACGACGCGCTTGGCGGCGCGCTCGTGGTCGTTTCGCTCCCGGCCTACTCGAGCCCGCCGAGCGCGCCCCCGCCGAGCATCTGCTCGATGGCCTCCATCATCTCGGGCGAGAGCGAGCCGCCCTCCCCGCCGCCACTGCCGCCGAGTAGCGAGCCCAGATCCGCCCCGCCGCCGCCGCCGCCCATCATGCTCTGCATCAGCTGGCCCATCATCGCGCGCATCTGCGGGTCGGCGGCGATCTCGGGCGGCAGCATCTGCTGCATCATGCCGTCCATCGTGGAGGGCCCGAGATCTTCGTCGCCGTGGCGCTCGTCGAGCCAGCGTCGGGCGAGCGCGCGCACCCGGCTCGCGTGGCCGCCCGCCGCCATCACGTCGACGACGCCGCGCGCGGGCGCGATGCGCATGCGGTAGGTGGTCACGTAGGCGCGCAGGCGCTCGAAGAACGTCTCGTCGCCGAGCTCGTGGCGCAGCGCGCGATAGAGATAGGGGCCCTTGCCGTACACGAGCCCCGCGTAGTCCATCGGATTGGGGAACGCGCTCGCCGCGCGATCCACCGCGCCGTCGGCGTGGCCCTCGACGCGCATCGCGTGGAAGTTCATCGCGACCTGGCGCTCGCCCTCCTCTTCCGCGCGCGCCGCGCCGTGCCGGTCCTCGAAGTAGAGCATCGCCGAGTACTGCGCGAGCGACTCGTCCACCCACGGATGACGGCGCGAGTCGCTGCCGACGATGCCGTGCCACCACTGGTGCGCCGCCTCGTGCGCCGTGACGAACTCGAGGATCGAGCCCTGCATCGGATCGAGGCCCGCCGCGTCCGCGCTCGCCTCATCCGTCTCGGCGCCTTCGAGCATGCCCATGAGCGCGCCGAGGCCCCCGAGCCCTCCTCCCGCCATCGCGGGTCGATAGAACATGCTCGCGACCGTGACGAGCGCGCTGAACTCCACGCCACCCGCACCGCCGACGAGCGGCGCCTCCACCACGTCGAGCTCGGTGTACGGATAGGGGCCGAAGCGCCGCTCGAAGATCTCGAGCGCGTGGGCCGTCGTGTCGAGCACGCTCTGGCCGCTCGCCGTGTCCTCCGGCAGGTAGTACGAGCGCACCAGCGTCTCACCGACCTGCCGCGTGCCGACCGCGAGCGAGGGGCCCGCGAGGACCGCGAAGTCGCGAATCACGCCGGCGTGCACCGTGATCTCGACGCGACGCTCCGAGCTCCCGTCGGCCTCGCGCACCGCGCGCCGCCGTACCTCGGCGCCACTCGAGACGACGCGCAGCGAGCGCGGCACGACGATCCGCGCGCGGACGTTCGCCATCGCGTCGGTGCCGAGATCGCCGGTCGTCCCTTCGTCTTCCGTCACCCAGGCGTCGCCATCGCGCCGCGCCAGAACCGCGAAGAAGTTGGCGAAGCTGCCGATCCCCTGCCCGTGCGCGAGCAGGCCGTAGTCGGTCTGCGCCGCGCGCCCGGGATCTTGCATCGCCTGCATGCTCTCCATGCCCTGCGCGATCATGCTCATGCGCTCTTCGGCGAGCGCCCGGACGACGCCCGTCACGTCGAGCTCGATGCGCAGGTGCCCGCCCGGCGGGATCGGTGCGCTCGGCACGACGCGCCACACGCTGCGCGACACTTCGCTGACCGTGCAGCTCGCGCCGTCGAGGCACGCGCCGCGCACGAGCGAGACCGGAGGCGCCTCGCCGCTCGGCACGATCACGTTCGCGAACACGCGCAGCACGACCTCGCGCATCGGCGCCGCCTGCTCGTTCGTGACCCAGATCGTCTCGCGCAGGCCGTAGCTGCCCATGTCCTCCGCGATCGAGAGCGAGAGGTCGTAGAGCGGCAAGGCCGAGAGATCGGCCACCTCGAGCTGGGCTGGAAGGTCGGCGCGCATCGAGGGGCGCACGTGCCCCAAGAGCTCGTCCGCGTCGTACCAGGCGGGCGAGGCGGACGTTGGATCGTCGAAGCGATGCGAGAGCGAGCGCCTACCGGAGCTCGCGCCCGATGGAGAGGGGCCCGCCTCGGCGTCCGAGGACTGAGCGCGCGCGCCCCCGGGCCACGCGAGCGTGCCGGCGATCACCAGGGCGAGCGGGAGCGAGCGAGCGCGCATACGCACATCGTGGAGCACGACTATATCGCGATGCGCGAGCGAGAGCTGCGCCGTGGCCGGCCTGCCCGGGAAGGGGGGTCGACAGACACGCCGAGGACCGGATAGAGCGGCGGCATGTACTTCGCCCTCCTCCACCAGTTGAAGAAGCAGCTCCAGCAGGTCGACCTGTGGTTCGACAAGGCCGAGGCGCACGCCAAGGCCAAGTCCTACGATCCGAACCTCTTCGTCACCTACCGCCTCGCGCCCGATCAGTTCGCGCTCGCGCGCCAGGTCGACTCGGCGTGCGACACGGTGAAGTTCGCCGCCTCGCGCCTGACGGGCAAGGACGCGCCGAAGAACGACGACGACGAGAAGACGCTCGCCGAGCTACGCGCGCGCGTGAAGTCGGCGATCGCCTACGTCGACACGTTCACCGAGAGCGACTTCGCCGCGTCGGCCACCAAGACCATCTCGAATCCGCGGTGGGAAGGAAAGACCATGACCGGTCACGAGTACTTCCTGAATCACTCGATCCCGAACTTCTACTTCCACGTCACGCACGTCTACGCGATCTTGCGGCACGCCGGCGTCGACGTGGGCAAGCGCGACTTCCTCGGCCCGATGCCCCTTCGCTGACGGCTCGCCTCGCGCCCGGCGATCAGAGCTGGGCCTGGTAGGCGACCGGCGGCGGCTGTGTGCGCGCTTGCGCCATGGTCTGCAGCCGCTCGAGGGTCTGCGCGTCGTCGGCAGAGCCGTCGGGGGGAAGCTGGCGCCAGACGCGGTAGCCGGCGACGTAGTCGGTCCAGATCGCGTCGAAGCTCGGGTACCGGCGCTGCAGCTGCTGCGCGACGGGACGGACCCCGTTCCACGCGGTGCCGACGTCGATGTAGCCCGCGCGCGTCGCAGCGAGCGCCACGCGGAACAGGCGCACCGCGTTCCACGCGCTCGGCTCGCTCCGCGCGAGCTGGTCGAGGCACTGGCGCGTCATGTTGCCGTCGAAGATCTGCCAGTCGCGGTTGAGCATGAGCGTCGCCTTCGCCGGCGGCTCTTCCGCCCACGACGAGCCGCGATCGAGGTGCTGGCAGGCCGCCCGAACCCAGGCGTGCAGCGGCTCCGGGTGCTGGATGGGCGCGAAGCCCTTCCCGGACTTCTCGTTCTGCTCCATCTCGCGCTCCATCCGGCCCTGGATGACCTGCCACGCGATCATCACGATCACGACCGTGACGAACGAGAACCCGCCGATGCAGAACATCCACCACGGAACTCCCGCGAGCGCTTCCATGTCTGCACCAGACACCAACTCGCCCACCGAGGTCAACGCCGTAGACACATCGTGGTAACGTGCGCGCGCTCATGACCGACCCGTCGTTCACCCCGAAGTTCGAGACCCTCGTCGACGTGTTCGACAGTGCGACCCAGCGTTACCGAGACCGCCCCCTCTTCGGTGAGAAGCGCGGCGGCGAGTGGCGATGGATGACCTTCGCCGAATTCGCGCGAGACGTCGCCGACGTGCGCGGCGGGCTCGCCGCCCTCGGCGTGGGCGAGGGCGACCGTGTCGGCATCATCGCGAACAACCGCTCGGAATGGGCCGTCGCCGCGTACGCGACCTACGGGCGCAACGCCGCGTACGTGCCGATGTACGAGTCGCAGATGCCCAAGGAGTGGGCCTACATCCTGCGCGACTGCGGCGCGAAGATCGTGATCGTCGTCAACGACAAGGCGCGCGACGCGATCCTCGCCGCGAAGGAGAAGGACGAGGACGGAAAGGGCCTGCCCGACCTCCAGCACGTCGTCGTGCTCGGCGGGGCGGACAAAGGCGCGTCCTCGACGCCTCCCGGAGGCGCGAAGGGCATCACGCTCACGTGGGACGAGCTGAAGAAGAAGGGCCAAGCGAGCCCCGTCGCCGTGCTGCGCCCCAAGACGAGCGACATCGCCGGCTTCATCTACACCTCGGGCACCACGGGCAACCCCAAGGGCGTCAAGCTCACGCACCGCAACATCGCCTGCAACGTGAGCGCGATGCACGAGGTCTTCCCGATGAGCACGGAGGACCGCTCGCTCTCGTTCCTGCCGTGGGCGCACAGCTTCGGCCAGTCGGTCGAGCTGCACGGTCTGCTCTCCATGGGCGCCTCGATGGCGATCGCCGAGAGCGTCGACAAGATCATCGACAACCTGGGCGAGGTGCACCCGAGCCTGCTCTTCAGCGTCCCGCGCATCTTCAACCGCCTCTACGACCGCGTGAACAAGCAGGTGGAAGAGGGCTCGCCGCTGCGCAAGCGCGTCTTCCGCTCGGCGATCGACAACGCCGCCTACCGCAAGAAGCTCGCCGAGAAGAAGCGCACGAGCGGCTTCGCCGATCTCAAGCAGAAGGTCTTCGACCGCGTGGTGTTCCAGAGGATCCGCGATCGCTTCGGCGGCAAGCTCCGCTACGCGTTCTCGGGCGGGGCGGCGATCAGCAAAGAGGTGGCCGAGTTCATCGACAACCTCGGCATCACCGTCTACGAGGGCTACGGCCTGACCGAGACCTCGCCGATCGCCACGGCGAACTGGCCGGGCGCGCGCAAGATCGGGTCGGTCGGCAAGCCCATTCCCGGCGTGCGGATCGAGATCGATCGCACCGAGACGAACGACCCGAAGAACGGCGAGATCATCGTCCACGGCCACGCGGTGATGGCCGGCTACCACGCGCAGCCCGAGGAGAACGCCAAGGTCTTCACGGCGGACGGCGGCTTCCGCACCGGCGACATGGGCTTCCTCGACGAGGACGGCTTTCTCTACATCACGGGTCGCATCAAGGAGCAGTACAAGCTCGAGAACGGCAAGTACGTCGTTCCCTCGCCGCTCGAGGACAAGCTCAAGCTCTCGCCCTTCATCGCGAACTCGTTCGTGTACGGCGACAACAAGCTCTACAACGTGGCGCTGGTGGTCCCCGAGATGGGCGAGCTGCGGAAGTGGGCCGAGCAGCACGGCGTCAGCGCGCGGGGCGATGCACTGCTCGAGGACGAGAAGGTGAACGCGCTGATCCGCGAAGAGGTCGACAAGCACTCGGCCGACTTCAAGCAGTTCGAGAAGATCAAGAAGCTGAAGCTCATCGGCGAGGACTTCACCGTCGAGAACGGCATGCTGACGCCGAAGCTCAGCCTCAAGCGGCGGGTCGTGATGTCGAAGTACGGCGAGCTGCTCGAGTCGCTCTACCGCTGAGAGGCCGCGCTGGCAGCGTCGATCACGTTGGTCGAGGGAACCGGATCCGAGGCCCCGCGCCGCGGGATGCGCCGACCGCCTACATCAGCGACCTGAGGATCCCTGTCCCCACCTCCCCTGCGCCACCCTGGCGTGATCGATGGGGACTCCGGTTCCCAGATCACTTTCTCATTTGCGATTTCCGAAGGAAACCGGGCATCCTGCGCATGGCACGCACATCGCACTAGCCAGTCGCAGACGATGCGGTGCAAGCGCATCGCGGCTCTCCACCCAGGACCCTCACGAAGGAACTGCCATCGAGTACATCATCATCCTCTGCCTCATCGCCGTCGTCGGCTTCGCCATCTGGCAGAAGTTCGGCAACACGGTGAAGACCAAGACCCGCGGCGCCGAGAGCGTCATCGGCGGTCTTCCCACGTCGTCCACGCCGTGACGTCGGGCGGGCCCTCGGCCCTGCCTCCTCACGCGGCGACCCAAAGACTTCGCCTCCGGTCGCCTTCCTACGGGAAGGGAGCAGAGGTGTAGAGACGGACCGGGCTCGGCGAGCGATCGCCGGGCCCTTTTCGTTTCTTGGCCGCGCGTCGTTCTTCACCACATGGGGGCCGTGGGTCGCCCGCTTCGTTTTCGGCTGCGCGCGCGGTAGAAACGCCGGTCATGTCGACCTCGCCCGCTGCACCCGCGCCTTCCCGCGCGCTCACGCTCGCCGTCGTCGTGGCGTCGCTCGGCTACCTCGTCGACATCTACGACCTGATCCTCTTCAGCGTCGTGCGCGTTCCGAGCTTGACCACGCTCGGCGTCCCGGAGGCCGACCGCGCGAGCGTCGGCCTCTTCCTGTTGAACACCCAGATGATCGGCATGCTGGTGGGCGGCATCGTCTGGGGTGTGCTCGGCGACAAGCGCGGGCGCCTGGCCGTCCTGTTCGGCTCGATCACGATGTACTCGCTGGCGAACATCGCCAACGGCTTCGTCGATCGGGCGCCGCCCGAGCACGCGGTGATGGTCTACGCCGTGCTGCGGGTGATCGCCGGCATCGGGCTCGCGGGCGAGCTCGGCGCAGGAATCACGCTCGTGAGCGAGCTCGTGGGCAAGGAAGCGCGCGGCTACGCGACCACCCTCGTGGCCGGCATCGGCGTGCTCGGCGCGCTGATCGCGTTCGGCGTCTCGCGCGTCGCGAGCTGGCAGGCCGCCTACTGGTTCGGCGGAGCGATGGGCCTGGCGCTCCTCGCGCTGCGCGTCGGTGTGCTCGAGTCGGGCATCTTCCACCGCGTGAAGACCGACGAGAAGATCGCGCGCGGCAACTTCCTCGCGCTCTTCTCCACCCGCGCACGCGCGATCAAGTACGTGTCGGTCATCCTCGTCGGTGTTCCGATCTGGTTCGCCATCGGCATTCCCATCACGCTCGCCGATGCCTTCGGGCGCGCGATGGGGATGAGCCCGGCTCCGACCCCGGCCGTCGCCGTCGTGTGCGCCTACTCGGGGCTGGCGATCGGGAGCTTCGGCAGCGGGGTGCTCAGCCAGGCGCTCAAGAGCCGGCGACGCGCGATCACCGGCTCGCTGGTCCTGAACCTGGTCGGGCTGGCGACGTACTTCCTCGTCGGGCCGAGCTCGCTCGTGGCCTTCTACGGAGCCTGCGTGCTGCTCGGCGTCGCGAACGGCTACTGGGCGGTGTTCGTGACGGTCGCCGCCGAGCAGTTCGGGACGAACGTGCGCGCCACCGCGACCACGACGGCCCCGAACTTCGTCCGCGGCTCGCTCACGCCCGTCTCGCTCGCCTACGTGGCGCTCCAGGACGGCGGCCTCGGCGTCGTGAGCGCCGGCGTGGTGACGGGTGTGCTCGTCGGCGTCGTCGCGCTCGTGGCGGTGCTCGGGATCGAAGAGACCTACGGCAAAGACCTCGACTTCGTCGAGCACTGACGCGAGCGCCGGTTGGGTGCGGGACGACGCGACGCGGGGCTCTCGTACCGCTGTCCGCGGTACGAGCCTGCCTCCGTGTCCTCCCGCCGGGGGGACGCCGCGGAAATTGCCGCGTGTCCCGAGGGCGAAAGATCTCCTTTGCACGGGGCGAGCGCGTTACCCTGCTGGACGGATGTCGGAACCGGCCGACGACGGCACGCACATCGATTACGCGGATCAATTCCGCGTCCTCTTCGCCGAGGCCCCCATCGGCATGCTGCTCATGGACGGTGCTGCCACCGTCGTGCGCGCCAACGGCGCGATGCTGACCCTGCTCGGCTACGACACGAAGGAGCTCGTCGGGCGCAGCTTCCGGGAGCTCACGATCGCCGAGGACCAGGACCGCGCCTCGACCCCCGAGCTGCTGGCCGGGTCGGCCGACTCGGGGCTCGCCGAGCGCCGCCTGATGCGGAGCGACGGGCGCATCGTGTCGGCCCGCGTCTTCACGCGGCGCATGAAGAACCTCGACGGCTCCGCGATGATGATCGCGGTGATCATCGACGACACCGAGCGGAAAGAAGTCGAGAAGCGCCTCCGATACGAGGCGTTCCACGACCGGATGACCGGCCTGCCCAACCGGGCCTTGTTCCTCGACCGTGTCGGGCAAGCGCTCATCCGCGACGCGCCGGGCGCGGTCATCGTGGTGGGGCTCGATCGCATGCGGGCGATCAACGAGGCCTTCGGACACTCGGTGGGCGATCGCTTGGTCGTCGAGGTCTCCCGGCGGCTGCTCGCCGCGGCCGGTCGCGAGGGCACCGTGGGCCGCATCGGCGGCGACGAGTTCGCGGTGCTCCTCACCCACGGCTTCGACGATGCGAGCTCGGTCGAGCACGTCGGCAACGCCGGGCGCGCCGTCGTCACGCAGGATCATCGCGACCTCTCCACGACGGTGAGCGTCGGGGTACGCAAGCTCTCCGGGCTCGAGGCGCCCGAGCTCGTGCTCAGCGACGCCTTGCTCGCGCTGCAGCGTGCCAAGCAGCTCGGCCGCAATCGCACCGTCGTCTACGAGCCGAGCCTGCGCGGGCGGGCCTCCCGCACGGCCGAGATCGCGCGGCAGCTCCGCGACGCGATCGCCCGCGGCGAGATCGAGGTCGACTACCAGCCGATCCACCGCGCGCGCGACCGCGCCCTGACGGGCTACGAAGCGCTGGTACGCTGGCGCCGTGGCTCGCTCGGCAACGTCGCGCCGACCGAATTCGTCCCCGTCGCCGAGGAGCGCGGCTTCATCCAGCTCATCGGCGCCCACGTGCTCGAGCACGCACTGGCGGCGCTCGCCGGCTGGCGCGCTCGCTTTCCCGAGACGGCCGACGGCCTGACGATGTCGATCAACCTCTCCCCCCTCCAGGTGCGCGACGGCGGGCACATGGACCTCTTGGGAGAGACCATCGCGCGCTCGGACGTGCCCGCCGGGCGCGTGAAGATCGAGATCACCGAGAGCGTGTTCGTCGATCTGACGCCCGAGATCGTCGACTCGCTCGAGTCGCTCCGCAAGGTCGGTGTCCAGCTCGTGCTCGACGACTTCGGCACCGGCTACTCGTCGTTGAACCACCTGCAGGCGCTTCCCTTCGACGGCCTCAAGGTCGACCGCGCGTTCGTGGCGCGGGCGCTCGCCGACGTGCGCAGCCGCAACCTCGTCCGCTCGATCGCTTCGCTCGCCGGTGGCCTGTCGATGCACTCGGTCGCCGAGGGCGTCGAGACCGACGCGCAACGCGAGTTCCTGCGCGACGCGGGCTACGACTATCTGCAGGGCTACCTCTTCGGACGGCCGCAGTCGCACGCCGACGTCGAGCGGACGCTCGATGCGAGCGAGCGCAAGGGCGCCGGCTCGAACGAGATGTGATCGACCGACGGGTGCGGCAGCGCGCCCGGAACGCGCTATGCGTTCGACCGCATGAGTGAGACCCCTCCGCCCGGCCTCTTGGCCCGCCTCTTCGTCCTCTCGTGGGTCGCGTTCTTCCGCACGATCTTCGACGGGGAGTTCGCCGCCGGCGTCGTCCGGCTGCGCCAGGGTCAGCCCGCGCTGCCGCCGCCCGCGCCCGCGCCGGCCGCGAAGAAGGAGAAGCCCGAGAAGAAGGAAGCGCCCAAGAAGGAGGTCGTCCTGCGCGAGGCCGGCCCGGAGGCCGCGCTCCAGCTCCTGGCGCTCCTGCAGCGCGAGGGGCGCTTCGTCGACTTCGTGCAGGAAGACGTGTCGGGCTTCTCGGACGCGGAGATCGGCGGGGCCGCACGCGTGGTGCACGACGGCTGCAAGAAGGCGCTCGACGAGCACTTCCCGCTCGAGCCAGTGCGCAGCGAGACGGAAGGCAGCGTGGTGAAGCTCGAGAAGGGCTTCGACGCCGCGAAGGTCCGCGTCACGGGCAACGTGAAGGGCGAGCCTCCGTTCCAGGGAGCGCTCGCGCATCGCGGCTGGCGCGTCACCGAGGTGAAGCTGCCGAAGATGGCCGAGGGTCACGACCCGAAGATCGTGGCCCCGGCCGAGGTGGAGCTCGCATGAGCGACGCCACGTTCGCGCGGGTCGGCGCAGGAACGCACGGAAGGCGGCGGCCGTGACCTACGCCATCGGCATCGATCTCGGGACGACGCACTCCGCGCTCGCCGCGGTGGATCTGGACCTCAGCGAGGGCGACGAGATCGCGCTCTCGGTGCTCGGCGTGCCGCAGAGCACGAGCCCCGGGCAGGTGGAGAGCAAGAAGCTCCTGCCCTCGTTCCTCTACTTGCCCAGCGCCGGTGGCGAGCTCCCGCCGGGATCGCTGGCGCTGCCGTGGGAGGCCTCGCCGCGCTTCGCGGTCGGCGAGCTCGCGCGCGTGCTCGGACAGAAGACGCCGCTGCGCCTGGTGTCGAGCGCCAAGAGCTGGCTCGGCCACGCGGCGGTCGATCGACGCGCGGCGATCCTTCCGCCGAGGACCGACGAGACGGCCGACGTGGAGCGGGTCTCGCCGCTCGCCGCGCAGATCGCGTACCTCTCGCACCTGCGCGAGGCCTGGAACGCCGCCAACGAAGACGCGCCGATGCAGGAGCAGGACGTCGTGCTGACGGTGCCGGCTTCGTTCGATCCGGCGGCGCGCGAGCTGACGGCGGAGGCCGCTCGCGAGGCCGGGCTCGGCCACGCCGTGCTGCTCGAGGAGCCACAGGCGGCGCTCTACGCGTGGATCGAGCGCTCGCACGGGAAGTGGCGCGAGGAGGTGAAGGTCGGCGACGTGATCCTCGTGGTCGACCTCGGCGGCGGCACCACCGACTTCTCGCTCATCGCCGTGCACGAGAACGAGGGCTCGCTCGAGCTACGCCGCGTGGCCGTCGGTGATCACATCCTGCTCGGCGGCGACAACATGGACCTGGCGCTGGCCGCGGTCGTCACGCAGCGGCTCGAGACCGAGGGCAAGCTGCTCGACGCGTTCCAGCGCGCGGTGCTGGTGCACGCGTGCCGCGGGGCGAAGGAAGCGCTGCTCGCGGAAGGGGCGCCCGAGAGCGTGCCGGTCGTCGTGCCGACGCGCGGGAGCAAGCTGGTCGCTGGATCGATCCGCACGGAGGTGAGCCGCGCCGACGTGACGAAGCTGCTCGTCGATGGGTTCTTTCCGCACGTCGAGGTCAGCGCGCGCCCGATCACCCGGGCCCGCGTCGCGATCACCGAGCTCGGTCTGCCCTACGCGCAGGACGCCGCCGTCACGCGCCACCTCGCGGCGTTCCTCGCGCGACAGATCCAGGCGACCGGGGACCTGGCGGGCTTCGCGAACAAGAAGGGCGCGCGCTTCCTGCACCCGACCGCCGTGCTCTTCAACGGTGGCGTGCTGCGCGCGAGGGTGATCCAGGACCGCATCCTCGAGGTGCTCTCGGGCTGGCTCGCGGCCGACGGCGCGCCGGCAGCGCGCCTGCTCGCAGGCGCCGACCTCGACCTCGCGGTCGCGCGCGGCGCCGCCTACTACGCGTACGTGCGCCGCGGCAAGGGCGTGCGCATCCGTGGCGGCACGGCCAAGAGCTACTACGTGGGCGTGGAGAGCGCGATGCCCGCCGTGCCCGGCATGGAGCCACCGCTGAGCGCGCTGTGCATCGCGCCTTTCGGGATGGAAGAAGGCACCGAGGCCCCGCCCGCCAAGCAAGAGCTCGGTCTCGTGGTGGGCGAGCCCGTGCAGTTCCGCTTCTTCGAGAGCGCGACGCGTCGTGACGATCGGCCCGGGACGATGCTCGAGCGCATCGGCGACGATCTGAGCGAGCTGCCGCCCCTCGAAGCGACCATGCCCGCCGAGGGACGGCCCGTCGGCGACGTGGTGCCGGTGCGCCTCGGCGCGAGCGTGACCGAGGTCGGCACGCTGCGTCTCGAGGCGTTCCCGCGCGCGGGAAAGGAGCGCTGGAAGGTCGAGCTCGAGGTCCGGCGCGGCTGAGAAGGTGACAGGAAACCTGTCGCCCTCTCTCGCGGAGAAATTCGAGGGGGAGGCTCCATCGGGATTCACTCCCGATGGAGCGGGCCGCGTATCGGCCCCCGAGGACTGAGCCGACGCGCGTCACGCGCGTGGATGACGGCGCAGCGCTTCGCGCTCGTCGGGCGTCAGCACCCGTGCCTCCACGCTCGCGCGGCCATCGGGGCCGAAGAACGGCGAGGGCGCGCCGAGGCGAGAGAGGGACCAGCGGGCCATCAGCCCCGCGACGTGCGCGAGCCCGGAGATCGAGAGCCCGCCGGGGGCGCGGCCTCCGACGGCCTGGTGCACGTTCGCCGGCATCCCTGGGCCGAACGCGCTCTCCGTCTCGGCGTCCGGGACACCGACGAACGTCTGCCGCGTCAGGCCCACGAAAGGGAGAGCCGGCAGCGTGTTGCCGAACGGCGTCCGGCAGCACGCCGTGTAGAAGCGGTGCAGCCCCTTCGGCGTCAGGCGCAACAGACGCAGCTCGGAGCGCCCGCGCTCGATCGTGAAGCGCGCCCGCGCGATCTGGATCACGCTCACCCCGCCACGCTCGTCGAGCAGGTCCTCGCGCTCGAGCCAGTGGCAGCACGCGCGACAGTCGTGGCAATAGCAGCGGCCCCAGTTGGCCGTCGCCGGAGAGACGAAGTGCGCCGTGCCCGAGACGCTCCCGCAGCGGCAACGGACCTCTCGATCGCGCTCCATTCCTTCCTCACTCCAGCCCGAGCAGGGCTCGGGCGATCGACAGGTAGATCAAGAGGCCCACGACGTCCGAGAGCGAGGCGATGAACGGGGTCGAGCTCACCGCCGGATCGAGCCCCACGCGCTGGATGACGAGCGGCAAGAGCGCGCCGACGAGGCTACCGACCGTGACGACGCCGACGATGCTCACCGAGACGACCGCCGCGAACGAGAGCGCCTCGCCGGCGTCGGCCGTGAAGAAGGCCCGCAGGAAGCCGAGCACGCCGACGACGAGGCCGAGCGCGATCCCGACGGCCAGCTCGCGCCGGAGCACGCGCAGCCAGTCGCGCGGCCGCACCTCTTCGGTCGCGAGCGCGCGGATCACCAGCGAGGCGCTCTGCGAGCCCGCGTTGCCGCCGGTCGAGATGATGAGCGGCAGGAACACGGCGAGGACCGCGAGCTCGTGGATCGCGCCCTCGAAGTGCTCCATCACGCTCGCGGTGAGAAAGCCGCCGAGGAAGAGGACGACGAGCCAGGTCACTCGGCTGCGCCAGTAGCTCCAGAACGACGCCTGGAAGTACGTGTCCTCCATCGGCGCGACGGCGCCCATCTTCTGGGCGTCCTCGGTCGCCTCTTCGATGACGACGTCGACGACGTCGTCGACGGTGACGACACCGACCATGCGGCCGCCCGCGTCGACCACCGGCATCGCCGTGAAGTCGTACTTCGCCATCGTGCGGGCGACGTCCTCGCGGCCGTCCATCACGCCCAGGCGGACCACGTTCTCCGTCATCACGTCGGCGAGCGTCTGCGCCGGCTCGGCGAGGATGAGCTCGCGCAGCGACACGACGCCGACGAGCTTGTCTCCGTACGCGAGCGCGTAGACGTACGACACGGTCTCGACGTTCCCCGTCTTCGACGCCTTCCGTACCTCGTCGATCGCCTGCCAGACCTTCGTCTCGGGCGGGATGCCGACGAAGGCCGTCGTCATGATCGCGCCCGCGCTGTCGTCGGGATACGCGACGAGCTCGCGCGCTTCCTCGGCCGCCTCGGGCTCGACCGTCTCGAGCTCCGCGAGCAGCTTCTCCTGCAGCGGCATCTCGAGCGACTGCAGGGCGTCGGCGCGGTCGTCGGGCGCCATCTCGGCGAGCAGCGTCGCGGCCTCGACGGGCTTGAGCTTCTCGAGCGCCGCGTTCCGGAGCTCGTCGGGCAGGCGCTCCATGACGCCGGCCGAGAAGTCGTCGGGGAGCGCCCGCAGCAGCGCGACGACCTCCTCCTGGGTCAGCTCCTGGCAGATCTCGGCGATGTCTTCTTCGTGCAGCTCGTCGACCGCCTCGCGCACGGCTTCCGGCTCTTCCCGGAGCACCTGCCGGAAGTCGGGGCCGAAGAGGGTCGCGAGGCGCATGGCGCGGGCAGCTTAGTACAGCGCCCCGCAAGTTCGGGCGCAGGTTGGACGCCGAGCTCGCGGGGCGCTGGACGGGCGGGTGGGAGTCCGGGGGCCGCCACTCCGCGAGCACCGATCCCCGCCGTCGTGGTCGTGGGCATACCTACCAGGGGCGCGCGATCGACGCGCGCGGCGTGGGCTTCCGATCCGGCGCCCGCCTCTGCTAGGCTCGCGAGCGGCCATGAATCGCAACCTCCTCACCGCCGCGTTCGCGCTGATGGTCGGGGGGCTCTTCGTCTTCGTGTACGTGTACATGAACGCGTTCATGGAAACGGAGACCGGGGGCGCGCCGGTGCAGGTGCTGATGGCGCTGGAGGACATCCCCCTGGGCGAGCCCGTGCGCGCCGAGTGGATCTCGTCCCGCGACCTGCCTCAGACCTACGTCGAGGACCGCCACCTCCCGGTGAGCGCGATGCGCGAGCTGATCGGCCTGCCCTTGGCGCAGTCGGTCCACGCCGGCGAGTGCATCCTGCGCACCGATCTCTCACCGCTCTCCGACGCGCGGCGCACCCTCTCGGGCAGCATCCCGACCGGCCTCCGCGCCATGACGATCCAGGCCTTCCAGACCGCGCTCTTCGGCGGCCTGCTGCGCCCGGGAGACCACGTCGACGTCATCGTGACGGTGGGCGACCCGCAGATCCTCAACATGGGCCGGACCGCGATCGTGCTCGAGAACGTCACGGTGCTGGCCGTCGGTCAGGACGTGCACGTCGACGGGCCCGCGCAGCCGCGCACCGTGCAGGAGGCGCAGGATCGCACCGTACGCATGGGGCAAGCCTCGAACGTGACCCTCGAGATCACGGTCGAGCAGAGCGCACTGCTCGCCCAGGCCCGCAACCAGGGCTCGATCTTCCTCGCGCTGCGCAGCCCGACCGACAACGTGACGAGCCCGACGCCCTACCCCGACGTGGGCCCGCAGGACGTGCTCGACGCGGCGCGCCGCTGGCACTTCCAGTCGACGGGCCCGCGCTCGCTGCTGGCGCCGCTGCCGGTGATCGAGCCGAGCGCCCTCGACGGCGCGGCGGCGATCCAGCCCTGATCGACGGCGCCCCGATCGGTCACACGGGCTCGCGGTCACACGGGCTCGCGGTCACACGGGCTCGCGGTCACACGGGCTCGCAGTCACACGGGCTCGCGGTCACACCGGCCCGATCGCGACGCGCTCGTGCGCGAGGAGCCACGCCTTGCGCTCGAGGCCCCCGGCGAACCCGGTGAGCGCGCCGCGCGCGCCGACGACGCGATGGCAGGGCACGAAGATCGAGAGCGGGTTGCGCGCGACGGCCGAGCCCACGGCGCGTGCGGCGCCCGGGCGCCCCAGGGCCCGCGCGAGCTCCCCATACGTGCGCGTCTGCCCGAGCGGGATCTTCGCGAGCTCGCGCCACACCGCGCGCTCGAGCTCCGTGCCCTGCGCGGCGAGCGCGACGCTCGCCCGATGCGACGGTGCGCGCAGGTACGCCTCGAGATCGGCCCGCGCCTGATCGAGCACGGGGCTCGCGCCAAGCCGTCCGGAGACGCGCGGCGCCGGGTGATGCTGCTCGAAGTAGACGCCGACCAGCGCGTCGCCGCTCGCGACCAGCGTCAGCAGGCCGAGCGGCGACGGCACCCGCGCCGTGACGAGCGATCGCTCGGTGGTGGGCTCCTCGATCCTCATCGTCGTGCTCCTTCGTCGGTCCACAGGTGCAGCGCCGCGTAGGCGCGATAGGGTCGGAACGCCTCGGCGCGCGCCAGCGCGTGCTTGCCCAGGCGGCGCGCGATCACCAGGTCGTTGGCCGGAAACGCGTCGGCGTCGCGGAGCGCGCGCATCGCGATGACCTCGCTCGTGAAGGGCCCGATGCCGGGGAGCTCCTCGAGGGCCGAGACGAGCTCGCGGCTCGGGCGCGCGCCGGAGAGATCGATCACGCCGCTGGCGACGGCCTCCGCGAGCGCGTGGAGCGCACGGCCCCGCGCGAGGGGCATCCCGATCGCCGTCGCGATCGCGGCCGGCGTCCACGCGGCGATCGCCGCCGCGTCGGGGAATGCTCGATCGAGGCCCTCGAGCCCCGTCCGCACGGCACGCCCGAGCGCGTGCGCCAGGCGCCCGCTGAGCGTCGTCGCGGCGGCGAGCGAGACCTGCTGCGCGAGCACGGAGCGCACCGCGATCTCGAAGGGATCGAGCGCCCCGGGGACGCGCAGCCCCGGGCGTGCGCGCACGAGCGGCGCGAGGAGACGGTCGCTCGAGAGCGCGCTCGCGATCCGATCGGGGTGGGCATCGAGATCGAAGAGGTCCCGTACCGAGCGCGCGAGCTTGGCGACGTGCGACGCGAGGGAGAGCGAGACCTCGAGGCGGAGCGCGCTGCGGCCAGCCCAGGGCCGCGCCCGGATCCAGCCCTCGTCCGCGCCGACGCGGACGGCACGCTCGTAGACGCCGTCGACGGCGCGCTCGACGCCGGGGATCGCGCGCGGCGCGACGAAGGCGAGGAGCGCGGGCCAGTCGAAAGGAGCGCGGTGATCGAGGCGTAAGACGAGCTCTTCGGCGCGATCGCGCGCCGAGTGCTCTCGGCGGACCTCGGTCGGCCGCCGCGCGAAGCGGGTCGCGAACGCGGCGTTGAACCGGCGCACGCTGCCGAAGCCCGATCCGAACGCGATGCGCGCGAGCGGAAGCGCGGTGTCCGTGAGCAGCTGCTTGGCCACCCCGAGCCGCCGGGTCGTCTCGAGCTCGATCGGCGTGACGCCCAGCTCGCGCTCCAGCGTCCGCCTCAGGTGGCGCGACGTGACGCCCAGCCGCCGCGCGAGCGCTTCGACGCCCTCGCGCTCGAGCGCCCCACGCTCGATCGCGGTGAGCGCCGCGGCCACGAGGCGTGAGCGCGCATCCACCGGGGCCGCTCCCGGCGCGAGCTCGGGCCGGCAGCGGAAGCACGCGCGGAAGCCCTCGCGCTCGGCCTCGGCCGCGAGCGAGAAGTAGCGGCAGCGATCGGCGCGCGGCGTCCGCGCGGGGCAGATGGGCCGGCAGTAGACGCCCGTCGTGGAGACGCCGACGAAGAAGGACCCGTCGAAGCGCGCGTCGCGCGCCGAGAGCGCGCGATGGCAAGCGCGGGCATCGAGGTGCGTCGTGGCGCGCGACGTCATGGGGCCTTTCGTAGCGCGCGACCGGTGCCGGGTCTGGCCGTTTTCGGACCCGAGGGCGAGATCACCGACGCGGGCGTTGGTATGGTCCGGCGGATGAGGCGTCTCACGGCCGTCGGGCTCGTCCTCGCCGCGCTCGCGTGCGGCGAGACGCGGGCGAGCGAGGGCGCGGTCACCCTCGACGTCGCCGCCGCCTCGAGCCTCACCGAGGTCGTGCCGCGCCTCGCGAGCGAGCTCGGCACGCCCGTCACGCCACACTTCGACGCGAGCTCGGCCCTCGCACGACAGATCGAGCTCGGTGGTGGCTCGGACGTTCTCCTCTCTGCGGACGAGGCGTGGGCCGATCACGTCGTCGCCGCGGGGCTCGCGGATCCCGAGGATCGCGTGGCCTTCGCCACGAACCACCTGGTCGTGGTCGTCCCGCGCGGCGACACGTCGATCCACGCGCTCGCCGATCTCGCGCACGCCGAGCACGTCGCGGTCGCCGCCACGGAGGTGCCCGCAGGCCGGCTCGCACGGACGGCGCTCGAGCATGCGGGCCTCCTCGATTCCGTCGCGCCCCACCTCGTCGAAGGACCGAACGTGCGCGCTGCGCTCGCCTGGGTGACGCGCGGAGAGGCCGACGCCGCGCTCGTCTACGCGACCGACGCGCGCGTCGAGCCGTCCGTGGACGTCGCGCTCGAGATCTCGAGCGAGCTCGCGCCCCCGGCGATCGACGTCGCGCTCGCTTTGCACGGGCCTCGTCACGACGCCGCGCGCCGCTTCGTGCTCGGCCTGCGCAGCTCGGCGGCCCAGCGAGCCCTCGCCGAGGCCGGATTCGGAGCTCCACCATGAGCGAGCTGCTCTCGCCGGCGCTGCTCTCGCTCTTCGTCGCGACCGTGGGCGCGGCCGTCGGTCTGCCGATCGCGATCGCGATCGGACACCTGCTCGCCCACGCCCGCGGCACCGTGCGCGTGGCCGTCTCGGCGCTGGCGCTCCTCCCGCTCGCCCTGCCGCCCGTCGTCACCGGCTACCTCTTGCTTCTCTTGCTCGGCCGGCACGGCCTGCTCGGTGGCGCGCTCGAAGCGCTCGGCGTGCACGTCGTGTTCTCCACGGGCGGCGCCGTGATCGCCTCGCTCGTGGTCGGTCTGCCGCTCTACGTCGTGGCCGCGCGGCGCGCCTTCGAGGGCGTGGACCCCGCGCTCGTCGAGGTCGCCCGCTCGCTGGGCGTCTCGCGCTGGCGCGTGCTCTTCGACGTGGAGCTCCCGCTCGCGCGCCGGGGCCTCGCGGCCGGCGCCCTGCTCGCGTTCGCGCGCGCGCTGGGCGAATTCGGCGCCACGATCGTGCTCGCCGGCGACGTTCCCGATCGCACGCGCACGATCCCGCTGGCGGTCTACGCGGCGCTCTCGAGGCCGGGCGGGGAGACCCTCGCCGCCGAGCTCGCCGCGCTCAGCGTCGCCTTCTCGGGCATCGCGCTGATCGCTCACGAGCTCTGGTCGACGCGAGGGCGTGCATGAGCGTCGAGCTCGACGTCACGATCGCGCTCGGGCCGCGCGAGCTCCGCGCGCGCCTCTCGACGCGGGCGCGGCGCATCGCGATCGTGGGCCCCTCGGGGGTCGGCAAGACCAGCTTCCTGCGCGCGATCGTGGGCGTGCAGCCCGCCTCCGGCCCGGTCGAGATCGACGGGCGGCGCCTCGATCTCTTGCCCGTCGAGCAACGGGGCGTGGGCTGGGCGCCGCAGAGCGCGACGCTCTTCCCTCACCTCGACGTCGGCGCGAACCTCGCGTTCGCTTCGAGCGAGAAGCCGATCGATCGCATCGGCGAGCTCGTCTCGGTGACGCCGCTGCTCGCACGGGACGTCCGCACCCTCTCGGGCGGCGAGCGTCAGCGGGTCGCGATCGGCCGCGCCCTGGCCCGCAAGCCTCGGGTGCTCGTGCTCGACGAGCCGCTCTCGGCCCTCGATCGCGCGGCGCGTGCGCCTCTCGGTGACGCGATCGAGTCCGAGCGCGCGCGCCTCGACGCGACGCTCCTGTTCGCGAGCCACGACGAGCTCGACGTCTCCCGTCTCGCCGACGAGGTCTACGAGATGAGCGAGGACGGCTCGCTGCGGCTAGGGCCGTGAGCGAGCGAGCACGCGGGGCGGGGCATCGATCGCTCGATCGCGCCGTCCCCTCGAGCCCACGTTCTCGGATCAGGCCGCGCGCGGCTTCTTCGCCGTCTCGGCCTCGGCCTTCGTCGGGATGAACGTCATCGCGCGCTCGGCGAGCGCCGTGATCGTCAGCGACGGGTTCACGCCGGGGTTCGCGCTGACCGCCGAGCCGTCGATCACCCAAAGGCCCTCGTAGCCGAACACGCGGTGCTGGGCGTCGATCACGCCCTCGCGGGTGCTCTCGCCCATGCAGGCGCCCCCGAGGATGTGCGCGGTGGTCGGCGTCCCGGCGAGCGTCTCGGTGAGGATCGTCATCGCGACACCGCCGACCTTCTCGGCGAAGCGGCGCGCCAGATCCGTCGCTTCCGCCATGAACGCGGTGGGCGCCTTCGTGCCCGGATCGAGCGCGGTGACGAGGCCCTCGCGCATGCCGGTGTAGAGCGAGCGACCGAGCTCGAGGGAGAGGGTTCCTTCGAGCGTGCGCATGTAGAGCAAGATCTGCGACTGCTTGGCGAAGTCCTCCGCCGCGTAGGCCCGCATCCACAGGCGCGGCTGCCGCAGGAAGCCGCGCACGGTCCCGCCGAGGCGCACGAGGACGTTCTTGCCCGGCGCGTGAGGCAGCGAGAGCAGGCTGAAGAACCCCGAGCCCTCGCCGTATCGGACCGGCTCGATGTGGCTGTGCTCGTCGGTGTGGAGGATCGAGGTGATGGCCACGCCCTTGCTGAAGTCCTCGCTCTCGTTCGGCGAGACGATCCCGATGAGCGCCTCGTTGTTCGTGCGCACCATCTTGCCGACGTTCGCCGAGAGCTTCGGTAGGCCACGCGGGTCGCGCTTCATCCGGAGCAGCAGCGGGATCGTGCCCATGACGCCGCCCGCGAAGATCACGCGCTCGGTGTCGATCGACTCCGCGCCGCGGGAGGTGCTCTTCGTCTCCACGACGTAGCCGCCGCCGTTCTTCGCACGCACGGCGAGGACCTCCGTCTCCGGACGCACCTCCACGCCGCGCTTCTCGGCGAGGTAGAGGTAGTTGCGATCGAGCGTGTTCTTCGCGCCGATGCGGCAGCCCGTCATGCACGCGCCGCAGAAGTTGCACCCGGTGCGGCGCGGCCCCTCTCCTGCGAAGTAGGGATCGGCGACCTCGACGTCGGGCTGACCGAAGAACACGGCGACGTCGGTCGTGTGGAACTGATCGGCGCGCCCGATGTCCGCGGCGATCTCCTTCATCACGCGATCGCCGCGCGTGAGCGTCGGGTTCGGTGCGGCGCCGAGCATCGTCTTGGCCGTCGCGTAGTGGCGCGCGAGCTCCTTCTTCCAGTCGGCGAGCTTGGCCCAGCTGCCGCTCGTGAAGAACGCGTCCTTCGGCAGCGGAAGCGTGTTCGCGTAGACCAGCGAGCCGCCGCCGACACCCACGCCGTGCAGGATCGTGATGTGCTGGAAGAACGACATCTGGAAGATGCCGCGCAGCCCGAGGGCGGGCTCCCAGAGCCAGCGCTTCACGTCCCAGTTCGTCTTCGGGAAGTCCTCTTTCGCGAAGCGACGCCCCTTCTCGAGGACGAGCACGCGATAGCCCTTCTCCGCGAGGCGTAGCGCCGAGACGCTGCCGCCGAAGCCCGACCCGACGATCACGAAGTCCCAGCCGTCCGCCATGCGCGGAGAGGATAGCGCGCGAGCGAGATCGCGAGCGCTAATGCGAGTAGGTCACCGTGAAGGGCCGGGCCTGCACGATCACCGGCCGGTGATCGGGCCCGGCGATCAAGAACTCCACGTCGACCGCGTTGCTGCCCTCGGGGAAGCGCGGGGCGAAGTGCTCGTGCAGACGCACCAGCACCTCGGTCAGGCGCAGCACCTCCGCGTCGCTCAGGATGGGCGCGCCGTCCGTCCGCGAGCTCCGGGACAGCACTTCGGGCTCCCGCGCTGGGAGATACGTGAGCACGAGGAACTGCTCGGGCACCTCGTCGCTCGATGCGCCCGTGACCGAGCCTTCCATCGTCTGAGCGTCGATGAGCACACCGGGCCGCTGCCGGTCGTAGGGGTTGGCGGTGAGCGCCACGCCGTTCGCGATCCCGTCGTCGACCGAGGCCTGGACGAGCACGGCCATGGCCACGCGACGGTGGTCGATCCGGTACCACTCGCGCTCCTCGTGGGCGCCGAGGTTGAACACGCTCGCCCAGATCCGCGCGAGCGCGCCCGCGATCTCTGCATCCGTCGGGTCGTGCGCGACGACGGCCGACGAGTAGAGACCCGCGCCGTTGAAGCCCGGCAGGTCCTCGGCGTTGGTGCTCGAGCGGAAGCGCAGTCGCCCCGGTGCCGCGAGACGCGCGATGGCCTCGCGCACGCGCGCCACGAGCGCGGGATCGACCGGCGCCGACGCGATTCGCTCGCGCAGCGTCGCCAGGCGCGTGGCGCGCACGCCCGCATCGGCCTGGAACGACGGGTCGGCGAGCATCGCGTCGACCTCGGCCGTGATCCCGTTCCGCGCGAGGTGCTCTACGAAGTAGCGCAGCGGAACCACGAAGCCGCCCGGCACCTCGACGCCGGGCAGGCTCGAGGCCTCGCCGAGGTTCGCGGCCTTGGCGCCCGCGAAGTCGACATCGTCGGCGCGCAGCTCGGAGAGCGGCACCAGCCGTGCCTCGTCCCGATCGAGACGCGGTGAGAAGGCCTCGGAGGGCCGCAGCGCGGCCCAGAAGGGCTCGGCCTCGGCGCGCGTCGTCTCTTCGACGACGAGCTCGCTCTCGCCCACGAACAGGCGCGCGAGCCGGCCCTCGAGCGCGACGAAGCGCGGGTCGGTGATCGCATCGCGCAGCGCGGCATCGGGCGTCCCCCGGTTCGCGCTGAGAAGCGCCACGTGCGCGAGCGGCGCCTGGAAGCGCGCGGTGATCATGGCGGCGCAGACGGGCACGTCGTCGGGCACCTCCTCGAGCACGAGGATCTGATCGGGCCGCACCGTCGCCGGATCGAGGCGCCCGCGCACGATGCGGACGACGCCGTAGGCCGTGCCGATCTCGAGCGGCTCGTAGCTCCAGCCGGCGTGGAGCGCGTCGTCGCGCACGACCGGCACGGCGCCCTCGGGCAGCGACGCGAGCACGCGCTCGTGCTGGTCGGAGATCGGATGGAACGCGAGGCTGTCGCCGAAGAACACCCGAGAGCGCACGAGCGCGAAGCAGCGCGTGAGCGTCTCCCCGTCCATCGTGTCGCCGGCGAGGATCTCGAGCGCGGCGCGATCGGCGTCGCGGTAACGCACCAGCGACCCGAGCCAGAAGCGGCGCGTCGGCTGGCGGTACTCCGAGACGTAGAACTCCATCGGCCCGGCGATGCGGCCTCCCGCGCGATCGAGGTGCGCGCGCGCGAAGTCGTAGTGCGAGTCGTAGCGGCTCGAGTCGAGGAAGTAGACGTGTGGCGTGCCCTCGGCGTCGCGATCGGCGAGGTCGATCACGAACTTCACTTCCTCGACGTGCGCCACCGTGCGCGCCTCGAGCCGGGCGGCGAGCGCGCTCCATGCGCTCTCGTCGGCGATGGCCTCCACGTGATCGGGCCTCGAAGGGAGCGACGCGCGCGCGCCGCAGCCGGCGAGGACGACGAGCGCGGTAGCGAGCGCGAGCCGCACGCGCGTGCTCAACGCGGGACGTGCCGATCGAGGAAGCGGTACGTGTCGTTCCAGCACTCGCGCGCGCGCGAGCGGAACACGAACGCGTGGAACGCGTGCACCTCGCCCGGGTAGTACTTCTCGTCCACCGTCACGTTCATCGCGCGGAGCGCGCTCGCCAGGCGCCGCGAGTCGTCGAGCAGCGGATCGGCCGTCCCACAAGGCAGGAAGAAGGGCGGGATGGGGCGGGCGGGCGTCTCGCGCCGCTCGAAGACGAGCAGCGGGTCCGCGAAGTCGAGCTCGGGATGCGAGCCCGGCAGCACGTCGCGGGATCCGAGGTAGGCGAGCTGCACCTCTTCGATGCGATCGGCGACGAAGCGCGCCAGGTCCGGTCGGCGGCGCGCGAAGCGGCGGGTGTCGGAGACCTGCAGGATCGCGCACGCGGGCACGACGGCCTTGGGCGTCACGCCCGTCTCGAACACGCGGCGCGCGAAGCCCTCTTCGCGCTCGAAGCAGGCCGCGACGGTGACCGAGGCGGCCAGGTTCCCGCCGGCCGACTCTCCCGCGACGACGAGGCGCGAGGCGTCGGCGCCGTGCTCGTGTGCGTGCTCGACGACCCATCGATAGGCCTCGCACACATCCTCGATCGCCGCCGGGAAGCGGTTCACGGGCGCGAGGCGGTAGTTGATCGAGAACACGACGAAGCGGGCACGCGCGAGCGCGATGCCCATCACCCAGTGCGTGTCCTTCGACAGGATGTGGAAGCCGCCGCCGTGCACGTAGAGCAGCGCCGGCAGCGGCGCCTCGCGCG
This sequence comes from Sandaracinaceae bacterium, assembly GCA_044223665.1. Taxonomy (GTDB): domain Bacteria; phylum Myxococcota_A; class Polyangia; order Polyangiales; family Sandaracinaceae; genus JBBSAT01. The sequence continues at coordinate 64,742 of JBGALT010000003.1, forward strand.
AGGCGCCGACGGGGCGGTAGACGTCGAGGAGGTGATCGCTCGAGCCGCCCTCGCGATACGGCACGTTCTCGATCACCTCGACGCCGTGCCGTGCCGGGCGCGCCCGAGGATGCAGGCGCCCCAGCCCCGACATGCCGCGGAAGAACCCCTCGACGACCCGCCCACCCGCTCGACGGCTCACGCGCTCGATGATGCTCATCGCGTTTCTAGAGGATGGTACCAAGACAGGGCCCGGGGCCACGTGGTAATCCGATCCGGCCATGACCCAGCGCGTCCACAACTTCAACGCCGGTCCCGCCGCACTTCCGCTTGCTGCGCTCGAGCGCGTGCAGGCCCAGCTGCTCGACTTCGAGGGCACGGGGATGAGCATCCTCGAGCACAGCCATCGCGAGCCGCCCTACGAGAAGGTGCACCGCGAGGCCATGCGCCTCTTGCGCGAGCTGCTCTCGGTGCCCGACACGCACGACATCCTCTTCATGCAGGGCGGCGCGCGCGCGCAGTTCGCGTTCGTGCCGATGAACCTGCTCGCCGCCGGCAAGAGCGCCGACTACGTGGTGACGGGCACGTGGGCCAAGGGCGCCTACGAAGAGGCGGGCGTCGTGGCCGCGATGCAGGGCGCCAAGGTGCGTCAGGTCGTGAGCACGGAGAAGGACGGTCGCTTCACGCGCGTCCCGACCGAGGAAGAGCTCGCCTTCGATCCCGCCGCCGCCTACGTGCACATCACGAGCAACAACACGCTCTTCGGCACGCAGTGGGCGAGCTACCCGAGCACGGGCGCGGTGCCGCTCTTCGCCGACATGACGAGCGATCTCGGCTCGCGGAAGCTCGACGTCTCGAAGTTCGGCCTGATCTACGCCGGCGCGCAGAAGAACCTCGGCCCGAGCGGCGTCACGATCGTGATCGTGCGGAAGGACCTCGTGGCGAACGGCCGCAAGGACATCCCGCAGATCTTCCAGTACCGCGTGATGAGCAAGAACGAGTCGCTCTTCAACACGCCGCCGACCTTCTCGATCCACGTGATGAAGGAGACGCTCGTCGAGCTCTCGAAGAAGGGCGGCATCGAGGCGCTCGAGGCCGAGGCGAGCAAGAAGTCGGCGATGCTCTACGACCGCCTCGATGCGCGCCCCGACTTCTATCGCGGCCCGGTCGAGAAGGGCTCGCGCTCGAAGATGAACGTCGTGTTCCGCCTGCCCACCGAAGAGCTCGAGAAGAAGTTCCTGAAGGAGGCCGAGCAGAAGCAGCTCGTCGGCCTCAAGGGCCATCGCTCGGTCGGCGGCGTGCGCGCGTCGATCTACGCGGCGGTCCCGGTCGCTTCCGTCGAGGCCTTGGGCGCCTTCATGGACGCGTTCGCCGCCGAAAACGACCGCTGACGCCTCGGGGTCGGATATCCTCCCACCCGTGGCGGGTGAGCCGACGATCTCGGGCGCGTTGATCACGCAGCACCGGGCGATCCTCTCGGAGCTGGTCGGCGAGTCGACGCTCGCGCGCGCGCTCGGCAAGCTCGTGCCTGCCGATCGCGAGGCGATCGTCGAGGCGACGAGCGTCTCGTACATCCCGATCCGCGTCGCCGACGCGATGTACCGCGCGATCGGCCGCGAGTCGGGCCGCGACTTCGTGGTCTTGCACGAGCAGGTCTCGCGCATGGCGGTCGACCGCGCACTGAAGACCGTGTGGCGCCTCTTGCTGCGCTTCACGAGCGACGAAGCGCTCGTCGCGCGGACGCCCGTCATCTTCGCCAAGGCGTTTCCGCAGGGCACCCTCACGCCGCGCATCGTCGCCCCCGGCCGAGCCGAGATCCGCGTCACCGGCTGGCCGGCGATGCCCGAGTACGCCGTGCGCGGCACGCGCGTCGCGGTCGAGAGCGTGCTGCGCCTCGCGGGTCGCTCCAACGTGAAGGTCACGTCCGAAGCGACGCACGACGGCGTCTGCTACCACACGAGCTGGGTGCCCTGAATCAGCAAGAGTGCTCGGCCCGGAGGCCCCGTACGGGAGTGGGCGCGAGCGCGATCCCGGCCGCGGGCTACTTCAGGATCTCGCCGGCGATCTGCGAAGCGAGCTTGCCGTCGACGGCGGCGCCGTGCTTGGCCTTGAGCTCCTTCATCACGCGGCCCATGTCCTTCTTCGTCGTGGCGCCGAGCTCCTTGGCGAGCGCCTCGATCGCCGCGCGCGTCTCGGCCGCGTCGAGCGTCTTGGGCAGGTAGGGAAGGAGGATCGCGAGCTGCGCCTCTTCCTTCTCCACGAGGTCCTGGCGCCCGCCATCCTTGAACTGCTGGATCGCGTCGCGTCGGCTCTTCACGCTCTTCTGGAGCACGCCGATCATCTCGTCGTCGGTGAGCGAGTGACCGACGGCGGTCTCCTCGAGCAGCACCTCGGCCTTCGCCTGACGGAGCGCGTCCTTGGCGACCTCGTTCTTCTCGAGCATCGCCTTCTTGATCTCGGCGTCGAGCCGCTCGCGCAGCGTCGCGCTCACGGGAAGATCCCGCGCTCGTCGTAGGCGGTCTTCAGGTTCAGGAGCGCGAGCGAGTACGCCGCGATGCGCGGGCTGACGCCCTTGTTCTTCGCGAAGCCCATCACCTTGCGGTACTGGCGAACCATGCGCTTCTCGAGGCGCGCCTCGACCTCTTCGAGCTCCCAGAACTCGCTGCGCTTGTTCTGGATCCACTCGAAGTAGCTGACGGTCACGCCGCCGGCGTTGGCGAGGATGTCGGGGACGACGGTGATGTTCTTCTTGGCGAGAATGGGCTCGGCCTCGGGGTTCGTCGGGCCGTTCGCGCCCTCGCTGATCATGCGCACGTCGAGCCACTGCGCTTCCTGCGCGCCGACCGTGTTCTCCATCGCCGCCGGGATGAAGATGTCGGCCTTCGTCTGGAAGAACTGCTCGCGCGTGATGACCTTCGCGTCCTCGTAGCCCGCGATCGCTCCCTTGGCGCGCGAGTAGTCGAACAGGCGCATCACGTCGAGGCCGCCCTCCTTGGCGAGGTAGCCGGTGTGGTCGCCGACCGCGACCACCTTCACGCCGAGCTCGTGGAGGAACTTCGAGGCGAAGGTGCCGACGTTTCCGTAGCCCTGGATGATCGCGGTCGCGCCCTTGAGGTCGAACGCGTTCTCCTTGGCCCACTCGCGCACGCACACGACGGCGCCCTGGCCGGTCGCCTGCTCGCGACCCTGCGAGCCGCCGGATGCGATGGTCTTGCCCGTCACGACACCGCGCTGCGCGTTCTTCTCCGAATCGCCGATGCGATTCATGTACGTGTCCATCATCCACACCATCATCTGTGCGGTGGTGCCGACGTCGGGCGCGGGGATGTCGTACTCGGGGCCGATGTTGCTGCCGAGCGCGTGCGTGAATCGACGCGTGATGCGCATCAGCTCGTCCTTGCTGTGCGCGCGCGGATCGACCTGCACACCGCCCTTGCCGCCGCCGAAGGGGATGTCCATCAGCGAGCACTTCCACGTCATCATCGCGGCGAGCGCCTTGACGTCGTCGAGATTGACCGACTGGTGGTAGCGGATACCGCCCTTGTACGGCCCGAGGATGTTGTTGTGCTGGATGCGATATCCGGTGAAGAGCTTCACCGTGTTGTCGTCCAGCCGCACCGGGAAGTGGACGATGATCTCGTTCTTGGGCTGCGACAGGATCTGGGCGACGTGCGCCGGCAGATCGACCGTCTTCGCGGCCTGCTCGAGGTAGTTCTGAACGACCTTGAAGAACTCGTAGTGCGCCATGTCGCGGGGCCGTTTCCCACGCGTTTCCAGCTCGCGCAACGACGCGATGCGTCGAACGAATTCGGCGAGTGAGGGATCCCGCGAGCGAGCATGGGGGGCCGTGCTCGCCCGCGGCTCAGGCGGCCAGGGACGACGAGAGATCGCCGCGCGCGCGGTCGAGCGAAGCGGCGAGCGCGAGCCCGCCGAGCGAGAGGCGCCCCGCGTGCACGAGGCCCGCGGCGCCCAGGCGCGAGAGCGCGGACGAGACGTCGCCGGCGCTCATGCCGAGGCGGCCGGCGACCCGATCCCGCGTGCACGGAAGGCCGGCGCGCGAGAGGTCGAAGAGGGCGAGGAGAACGGCGAAGGAGCGCTCACGGTTGGTCATGAGCGGACCCTAGAACGCTACCTGAACACGAGTCCAGTTTTTGGCGTTCAGTGCTCGGCAAAGAGTGCTCGACCCGTAGGACCGGACGGAAGCGGGCGGAGCCCGCGGACGGGAGGGACCGGAGCGGGCGAGCCGTTCAGCATTCGTCGACCGAGCCGGTCCGCGCCGCCGCTTCGTCTTTCAGGGCTTTTCCAGGGCGCGGAGCAGGTCCGCCGCCGCGCGAGCGTCGAGCTCCCCACTGGCCACACGCGCCAGCACGCGATCGAGCGTCCCGTCGTGCAGCGGCCCTCGCTGGGCGGTGCGGAACGGACCCTCCGCGGGAGCCGGCGCTTCACTGCTCGCCTCGACCGGCGCCGCGAGCGGGGCCTCGTAGAAGCGCGTCGACTCGCGCACGCGGACCGAGCCGAGCTCGGCGTTCACTTCGAGCTGCGCGGCGGCGCCCGCCGTCGAGCGAGCCTCGACGCGCGAGCTGCCCATCGTCGTGTGCGCGCCGATCTGCACCGGCATCCCGCGCGCGAGATCGATGCGCACCGAGCCGAGGCTCGTCGACACCGAGTGACGGCCCGGCGCGAGGTGCGCGATCTCGAGACGAATCGCGCCCGCGTCGGTCGTCGCTTCGATGCGCCCCGAGAGGCCGCGCCCTTCGATCTTGCCCGCGCTCGTGGTGAGCGTGAGATCGCCGCTCACGTCCTCGAGATCGATCGCGCCCGCGTCCGCGCTGATCTCGAGATCGACGTTCTCGAGGCGGAGGACCGAGAGACGGCCCGCGCTCGTCACGAGCTGGCCGCGCAGGCCCCGCGGCGGCACGAGCGCGACGAGGCGCACGGGCTGGTGGCGATGCCCGAAGATCATCCCGCCGACGTGGCTCGCCGTCGGATCCACGCTCACGTGGACGACGCCCGCGTCGCGCGCCACGCGGATGCTCGCCGCATCGGCGTAGCGGCCGCGCAGCTCGATCCGCGGCGCGCCGCCGGGCTCCACCGGCCGCACCTCGATGCTCGCGAACGACGCTTCGATCTCGAGCGCGTCGCTCGGCTCGAGCGGCAAGAGCTCGGCGCGATGCGGCTCTTCCTGGGGAAAGGGGCTCGAGGTCTCGTCGGTCTGCATGGCGTTCTCCTTCGGGTCGGGCGAAGCGAAGATCGAGGTCCGGTTCGTCGCGGTGCGTCGCTCAACGCGTGCGCTTCTTGCGCGTGCGGATGCGAGCGGCGGCCTCGTCGGCGCTGATCGCGCCGCGCGCGAGCGCATCGAGCACGTCGTCGGTGTCGTCGACCGCAGCGTCGTCCTTCGCGCTCGGCGCGCGCGAGGAGGGCGCGCCGAGCGCCGCGACGACTTGCTCGAGGCGCGAGACGACCGTCGGATACGAGATGCCGAGGGCGGCCTCGACGTCTTTGATCTTGCCGCGCGCTTGCAGGAAGACCTCGACGAAGTCGAGCTGATCGCGCGTGAGCCTGCCGAGCCGGCCCATCGAGAAGCGCCCCTCGATCGCCGTCCCGCACCCCTCGCATCCGAGCCGAACGATCGCGAGCGGCTGCTGGCAGACGGGGCACGAAGTCGGCGCCGCGTGGGTGGTCACGTGCGGAACATGAAACTGGACGTTGATTTTGTCAATGTCGTGATTGATTTTATCAATGTGCGCAGGCGATGGGGAGAATTGCGGTCTCCGTGCCATACTTCACGACGATGTCCCGCGACGCGCACGTCGCCGTGGTGGTCTTCGTCGCCGCCATGGGCCTCCTCTCGCTCGGCGCGCAGAGCAGCTGCACCGGCGTCGCTGCGCCCAAGCGGGCCGGCGAGCCGTGCACGCGATCGAGCGAGTGCGAGAGCGGCCTGTCGTGCGCGAGCGGCGTCTGTCGCGAGACGACCGACGCGAGCACGGACGCCGGCACCGATCAGTGACGGCGGAGAGCGCGGGCGGAGCCCGCGAGCGGTGCGGGCGATTCGATCATCCGCGACGGCGTGCAGCCGTCAGATGATCACGGACTGGCACCCGAGCTCGATCTGCACCTGGCCGGACGTGTCCGACTCGACGCGCGCGCACTCGTTGGGGCACAGGTAGATCGTCGTCGGCGCGTTCGGGTCGTCGTAGGTCCACCCGGCGCCGGACGTGCAGTCCGTCGCGCGCGGGATCACTTCTTCGACACCGGTGCCCCCCGGTGTGTAGCGCACGTTCACGCGATCGCGGTTGAACGTCATCCCGGGCGGTGGGTCGGGGATGTCGAAGACGCACGGGATCATCATCGGCACCGCGACGGCGGTCGTCAGCTGCGCGAAGACGGCGTTCCAGTCGGCCGAGCAGATGTCGATCTGCTGGCCGAGCGTGTACATCGCGAGGTCCCAGTACTCTTGGCCGTTCGCCGCGCCCTCGCCGTAGGGGCCTGCGCAGCCCGGCATCGTGATGGGGCCGAAGCGGTGGGTGGATCCGGGCGGCGAGACGATCGCGTGCGCGACGAATTCCTTGTTGAGCGCGGACTGCATCTGCCCGAGGAAGCCCGTCGCCGCGAGATCGCTCTCGTCGTCGGTGACGAAGATGAAGTGCGTGATCGCGGGGCCGCGCAGGAACGACTGGTAGCGCGGCAGGTTGGTGAGGGCCTCCTGGAGCGGCTCGTTCGACTGCACGTCGGCATCGACGAAGAGGAAGTGCGATGGGTCGGTCCCGAGCGGGGCCGGCACCGTGACCCATCCGCTCTGCGTGATCACCACGACGTGGTAGTCGGGGATCCCCGACGAGCTGATCGCGCTGGCGAAGGCGTTCATGCCGCTCTGCACGAGCGCGGCTTCCTCGTCCATCGAGCCCGAGTTGTCGATGACCCAGATGATGTCGAGCGGGGCGAGGCCTTCTTCGGCGTCGTAGTGCCGTCCCTCGCACGCGACGAAGCCGCCGTCCTCGAGCATCGTGGTGCCGCCGTCGGTGCCGGGCGGAACGTTGGTGTCGCCGGCGGCGCCGTCGCGCACCGGGCCGGTGCCGCCGTCGCTCCGCGGCCGCACCGTCGTCTGGCAGCTACAGCCGGTGAGCGCGGTGAGAGCACCGAGGAGCGCGAGGGCGTGGACGAGAGCTGTGCGCACGGAGGCCTCCGTCGGCGAGACGAAGCGACCATGGTGCCTGGTCTTGCCCATCGTTGTCACCCGGGGGCGTATGCGGTGGGTGCGTTCGCGGACGGAGGGTCGACGAGCACGCGCCCCGGGCCACCCGATCAGGCGGCGTGGGATGCGCCCGCGCGCGCCTGGGCCTCGGCCGCTGCGCTCATCAGCTCGGGCGTGAGCAACCCGCGACGCGCGAGGACCGGAATCAGGAAGTTCGCGACCTCCTGGAAGCTGTTGACGTGCGGGTCGAGGAACTTGCCGATGCCTTCGGCGGTGACGACGCCGACCATCATCATCGTCATCTCGGTGCGCGGGCGGACGCCGTGCTTGCGCCCGACGTCGAAGAGCAGCTGGATGAGGCTTCCGAGCTCGAGCTCGGCCGCGTTCTTCGAGCGCCAGAGCTCGCTCAGCGAGCGGACGTCGGCCTCGAGCTCGTCCCAATCGACCGTGCCGGCCATGTACGCGTGGTACTCGCGGATGTGGCGCATGTAGTCGTCGGTGTCGCCCATCACGAGGCAGCGATTGAAGTCGATGTAGTAGGCGAGCGACTCGTCGCTCAGCTGCTTGGTGAGGCCGACGTCGAAGATCGCGATCGTCCCGTCGTCCTCGATCACGAAGTTGCCGGGGTGCAGATCGGCGTGGAGAAAGCCGTCCTCGAACGACATCTTGAGGAACGCCTCGCGCAGGCGCGCCGGCAAGTCGGGAAAGCGCTCCTTGTGGTCGGGCCGGATCTTCTCGCCGCGCACGAACTCCATCGTCATCACCCGCTCGCTCGAGAGCTCGGGGAAGACCTTCGGAAAGCGCACCTTCTTCACGCGCCGGAAGTTCTTCCGGAACTTCTCGTAGTTCGCCGCCTCGATGCGCAGATCGGTCTGCTCGAGGATGCCGACGATGAAGTGCTCGAGGTGCTCGGCGAGCTCGGCGTGCGCGGCGCGCTCGTCCAGCAACATCAAGAGGCGCGCGTAGAAGAGGAGGATCTCTCCGTCGCCCTGGGCGCGCGCTCGAACGTCGGGGCGCAGGACCTTCACGGCGACCTCGGTCCCGTCGACGAGCGTGGCGTGGTGCACCTGCGCGACGGACGCGGCGGCGATGGGTGCCTCGTCGAACGTCGCGAAGATCTCGCTCACCGAGCGCCCGAGCTCGCGCTCCACCACCGCGCGTGCGTCGGCGAACGCCGGCAGCTTGTCCTGCAGCTTCTTCAGCTCCTCGATCATCTCCGGCGGGAAGAGATCGGGCCGCGTGCTCATCACCTGCCCGAGCTTGATGAACGTCGCGCCGAGCGTCTCCATCGCCCAGCGCAGCACGCGCCCACGGAGGTGGGCCACGCGCGCCTCTTCGTCGGCCAGCGTCTGGCCCGCGATGGTGAACCGCGCCGCGACGTACCAGAGCGCGGCCAGCGTCCCCACGAGGCCGATGACGAGGCTGCGCAGGACGAAGGCCGAGCGTCGCATCGGGCCGGGTTCTACATGACCGCTCTCGTTTCGGCGAATGGGCCGCCCGCGAGCGGACGGTGCGCCTCGGCCGGGGCTGGCTCGCCTCGCTCCACGGCGTCCGATATGGTCGGCGACCCATGAGCCAGCCCTCCGCGCTCCGCCCCCTGCGCCGCTCCTACGCCGCCCTCGGCGGTGTTCCCGTCCTCGCCCGCGTCGATCCCGTGATCTTCGTGCGCCGGTACTTCACGCGATGCCTCGAGTGCACGACCTGCGGTGACTGGTGCTGCTCGTTCGGCGTGGACGTCGATCTCGAGAACGTGCGGCGCCTCGCCGCTCACGCGGACGGCATCGAGGCCTTCACCGGGATCCCTCGGAGCGAGTGGCTCGACGGCGTCACCGTCGAGGACGCCGACTATCCGGGCGGCGGTAACCAGCGCACGCGCGCGGTGGACGGCGGCTGCATCTTCCTCGACCGCGGCGCCTGGGGCGGGCGCGGCTGCATGCTGCACCGATACGCGCTCGCGAAGGGGCTCGACTACCACGAGGTCAAGCCGCTGATGTCGAGCCTCTTCCCGCTCTCGTTCGAGTCGTCGGACGACGGCGCGCCCGGATGCACGCTGCGTGCGGCCGGCGAGGTGGACGACGACGAGCTCGTCTGCCTCGACGAGGGGCCGACGATCTACCGCGGCGCGCGCGCGGAGCTGCTCCACTACTTCGGCGAGGCGCTCGTCGCCGAGCTCGACGAGCTGGAGGCGAGCCTTCCGGTCGCGCCGACACCCGCCCCGCGCACGCGGCTCGCCGTCGTGCGCTGACCGCGCCGGCCTGCTCTCGCCGTCACCGACGGGTGACTCGGCGCGACGGCGCGATCACGGGGTCGTGATCGTCGTCGCGCTCGGGCTCCGCACGGAGACGTAGAGCGTGGATCCGTCGCGGTACCAGCAGGTGCCGGTACACCCGCCGCGCACCGCCGCTGCGTCCGCCGCCATCGCGACGCTCGAGCCGTTCGCGGACAGCGACGTGAGCGTGCCCGGGGCGATCGCCGGCTCCGCGTGGTCGAGATCGATCTGCATGCGCAGATCGGAGAGGCCCGCGCCGTCGGGTGTCACCACGATCGTGAGCGGCGCTCCCTCGTGCGTGACGTGGATCGTGATCCCCTCTTCGGTCGTCACGGTCCGATCTCCCGCGGGCAGGATGCGGGCACGGAGGTACGGGCGCTGGCTCGGCGAGACGATCGTCGCGGTGTCCACGTCCTGCTCGGCCAGCGTGTCGAGATCGGGCGGCAGCATCGGCACGATGGCGCCCACGCGCAGGAACACCGGCGGGGTGCCGATCGGCGCATCGACCGTCACCTCGCCCTGCATCGCTCGGCCCGTGCCCCAGTGCACCCACGTACCGGGCGGCAGGTGCACGGCGCGCGTGGTGGCGCCCGGCGTGACGACGGGCGCGACGAAGAGGTCTTCGCCGACGAGGTAAGCGTCGACGTCGGTGCGACTGCCGACGTCGTCCGGATAGGCCATCGATGGATGCAGCACGGGCGGCGTCCCGTCGGTGTGCGCGCGGATCGCCTGGATGCGGAAGTAGGGCACGAGGTCCATGTGCGCGCGCGCCAGCGCCGCGTAGATCGAGGCCGCCTCGGCGTCGTAGGTCCAGGGGTTGTGCGAGCTGCCTCCGCCACCGAGCTGGAGGAACGGTGAGAACGCGTCGTGCTCCGCCCAGCGCAGGAGCGTCTCGCGCGAAGGCCGCCCGTCCGCCGTGTCCTCGGCCGTGCGGAAGCCGCCGGTGTCGGCGGCGTAGGACGGAAAGCCGCTGGCCGCGAGAGAGATCAGCGCGGAGACGGACGCCGGTAGCCCGCCGACGTTGTCGTCGGTCGCCACGCTCATGTCGCTGTCGAGATCGCCGGGCCAGATCACGTCGGTGATCGTCTGGCCGCCCCACGCCTCCGCGCGGGCGAGGAGGAACCCGCCCTCGGTCGAGCCCTCGTCGAGCGCACGGCGATAGGGCTCGTGATAGAGCGTCGCGTAGACGTTGTGCAGCTCGCGATTCGAGCGCCCGTCCGAGAAGCCCCAGTGGAGGTAGCCCGGTCCGATGGCCGCGAGCACGTCCTCGCCGTAGTCGAGCTTGAAGGCGCGCACCCCGAGCCCGACCAGCGGGTCGAGCTGGTCCTGCCAGAAGCCGACCGCCGTCTCGTTCGTGAAGTCCATCATCCCGCCGCCGTCGCAGCACCCGCTCGCCGAGGGCGCCGAGAGCGGCGCGCTGCCCTCCGTGATCAAGAGGTGCTGCGCGCTCGCATCGACGTAGAGCTCTTCGGCGCGATTCGCCGGCGCCGTGCCGGGCTCCGGCGCATCCAGGTAGGGCGTGGTCCACACCAGCGTGCGCAGGCCCTGGGCGCGCATCCACGCGAGCATCCCGGGCGGATCGGGAAAGCGCGACGCGTCGAAGACGTGGTCGTTGTAGGAAGTCTGCCAGGGGTTGTCGATCCAGAAGGCCGTGACCGGGATGTCGAGCGAGCGGATGGTGGCGACGTCGCCCTCGAGCTCGGCGCGATCGGTCCACTCGTTGCGCCAGTGCTGCGGGGCGAACGACCAGCGCGGTGGAAGGATGGGGAGCCCGGTGTGGCGCGTGTAGGCGGCGATCACGTCGGCGGGCCGCGGCGCGAAGTAGAAGTGGAGATCGAGCGAGGTGCCATCGAAGCTCACGCGGACCTCGCCCGGGCTCGTGGCGCCCACGTCGAAGGCGCCCGCTTCGCGCGTCTCGACGAACACGCCGTAGCCGTTCGAGCTGACGAGGAAGGGAACCGGGACGTGGGCTTCGTTCGTGCTGCTCTCTCTCGCGCGGGCCGTGACCGAGAGCTGCATCGGCACGCGGTGCCCGCGAGCGTCCGATCCTTCGAAGCGCTCTCCGAGGCCGTCGTAGTGGCCGTCGTCGGTCGCGAGCACGAGGCGCATCATGGCCGACTCGCTCGCCGCGGCGCTCATGGCGACGTGGAGCGTGATCTCGGAGGGGCCTTCGCTCGTGAGCGTCAGCGTGGCCTCGTGGCCCTCGACGTCGCGCACGCGGGCCCCGGTCGCGCTGGTGCGCTCGACGCCGGTGTCGAGCGAGGTCCAGCGGATGCCGCGCGGCACGTCCTGCATCGGCTCGTAGAAGTCCGCGGCGCCGCGACGAGCCGAGCCCACCGCGAGCCCGAGGCCGGCGCTCGTGACGACGCTCGCGCCGCTCGGATCGAGGAGCCGAAAGCCGAGCCCGTCGGTCTCGAGCTCGAAGCGATAGCCGCTCGTGGGCTCCTCGAGCGCGATCGCGAGGGGGACCGGCGCCGGGAGGTTCGCATCGATTCCCGCGTCGCTCGCCGTGCCGCCATCGACGTCGGCATCGAGCGCGCCCGTGTCGGGCGTCATCGGCGTGGGCGAGCCGCACGCGAGCGAGAGCAGAGCCGCGAGCCACGGAGTTCGGCGCATCCGAGGAGTAGAACAGGCCCGGTCCCGATTTCCGAGCCGCGCTGCTCACAAGCCCGGTCGCGGCACCGGAACGGACGGCCGGTCGCGAACTTGCTCCGGCAGGCCGCCCACGGATACAGTCGTGGCGCGGGTGCGGTCCGTCCTGTGGACGACAGGTCGGCGGGCCCGTGGAGAAGCCGTGTGGACGGCAGGTGTGTGCATGTCGTCCACGGGGCCACCCCAGCCCGTCCCCAGGCCACACGTGGCCAATCGCTTCGTGATCTCGTGGGCTTGCCGGATCCTTTCCACGATCCACAGGCCAGATGATGAAGACGAGATCTTAGAGATCGATCCTCCCTTCTTCTATCCGGAGCCTGCATGGAGCTCGTGATCAGCAAGTCGAACTTCGCGCGCGGTCTCGAGCGGACGCATGCCGTCGCCGACCGCAAGAGCTCGATGCCGATCCTGTCCAACGTCCTGTTGACCACCGAGGACACCGGGACGCTGCGCTTCGCCGCGACCGATCTCTATCTCGGTGTGTCGGCCACGGCGCCGGCCGAAGTGAAGAAGGGCGGCTCCATCGCGGTCGCGGCGCGGACGCTCTTCGACATCGTGCAGCAGCTGCCGCAGGGCGACGTGCACTGGACGGTCGGTCCGAACCACGCGGTCGAGATCCGGTGCGGCAAGATCCGCTTCCGCATCCCGGGGATGCCGGGCGACGACTTCCCGCCCCTGCCCGCCCAGGGCAACGCCGAGTTCGTCGCGCTCGACGCCGACGTGCTGAGCGACCTCATCACCAAGACGCAGTACTCGATGTCGAACGACGACACGCGCCCCCAGATCGCGGGCACGCTCTTCGAGGGCGAGGCGCGCATGGTGCGCATGGTGACGACCGATGGTCACCGCCTGAGCAAGTGCGATCACCGCGCGCGTGAAGGGATGATGCTGCACTTCTCGATGCTGGTGCCGGGCAAGGGCATCGCCGAGCTCAAGCGACTGATCGACGCCGCCAAGCGCGAGAAGGGCAAGGACGACGCGGCGCCGCCCCAGATCTCGGTGGCGAGCCACGGCGGCTACGCGTTCTTCAAGCGCGAGGGCGTCACGCTCTCGGTCAAGCTCGCCGACGAGCAGTTCCCGGTCTACGCGAAGGTGATCCCGCAAGGTCAGGACAAGCGCGTCGTCGTCTCGCGCCTCGGGATGATCGATGCCCTCAAGCGAATGCGGCTCGTCTCGAGTGACAAGTCGGGCGGCGTGCGGCTGATGGTGTCGCCGGGCAGCCTCCGCATCGTGAGCGAGAGCCCGGACGTGGGCGAGGGCAGCGAGGAGATGGACGTCGACTACGCCGGGCCGCCGCTCACGCTGGGCTTCAACGCCGGCTACATCCTCGACGTGCTGGGCGCGCTCACCGAGGACGAGGTCGTCTTCGAGCTCGCCGGTGAGCTCGATCCCGGCGTGATCAAGCCGGCGGGCGAGGCGACGCTCTTCGTCGGCGTCATCATGCCGATGCGCATCTGAGGGAGGCCGCGCGCGGCGGCCGTCTCGGCTCTGCCCCGGACCGGACACGACTGGCTCGTCCTCTGCCCATGGCTCGCCTCCGGCATCGCCCATCCTCCGCCGCGGACGAAGCATCGTCGTGACCGGAGCCCTGCGCGTGCAGCGGATCGCGACGCGGGCGTTCCGCAACCTCGCGGCGCTCGACCTCGCGCCGGGGCCCCGCTTCAACGTCGTCTTCGGCGACAACGGCCAGGGCAAGAGCAACCTCCTCGAGGCGATCCATCTCGTCTCGACGCTCGCGAGCTTCCGCGGAGCCGGGGCCAGCGAGCTGGTGCGGCACGACGCAGATGCGGCGGTGATCGCGCTCGAGGTGAGCGGCGCCCCGCTGCCGCACGTCCTCAAGCTCAAGCTCGATCGGGCCAAGGCGCGGCAGATCGCGCTCGATGGAAAGCGCCCGCGCACGAAGCTCGCGTGGCTCGACATCGCGCCCACGGTGCTCTTCCATCCCGGAGATCTCGCGCTCGCCCAGGGCTCGCCGGAGAATCGCCGTGCGCTCCTCGATCGCGTGCTCAGCGAGGTGGATCCCGTCTACGCGAGCACGCTCGACGGCTACCAGCGCGCGCTCCGCAGCCGCAATCGCCTGCTGAAGGCGGAGAACGTCGATCGACGCGCCGTGACGGCCTTCGATCCGGTGCTCGCGTCGAGCGGCGCCGTGCTGGGGCGGGCTCGCAAGCGGCTCGTGGGCGAGCTCGCGCCGATCGCCGAGAAGGTGTTCGACGAGATCGTGGGCGAGGATCTCCCGCTCGCGATCTCGTTCGCGCCGCGCGTGCCACCGAGCGAGGAAACGCTGCGTGAGGCGCTCGCACGCTCGCTCGAGAAGGATCTCTCTCGCGGGTTCACCGCCGAGGGCCCGCACGCCGACGACGTGAAGCTCGAGGTGGCGCAGCGAGGGGCCAAGCACAACGCTTCGCAAGGGCAACAGCGCGCGCTGGTGCTCGCGCTGAAGGTGGCCGAGCTCGACGTGATGGGACGTGCGAAAGGGAAGATCCCGGTGCTGCTGCTCGACGACGTCTCGAGCGAGCTCGATCGCACACGCAGCGCACGCTTCTTCGCGGTGCTCTCTCGGCTCGGAGGACAGGTGTTCCTGACCACGACCCAGCGCGAGCTGATCACCACCGTCGGCGAGCGCGTGGACCTGCGCGTGGAGGCCGGCACCGTCACCGTCTGCTAGAAGCGCCGCGCGATGAAGGTGAGCGCGGTGCAGCAAGCGACGGAGCGCAGGGCGCTGGTGATCGGCTCGGGGATCGGCGGGCTCTCGCTCGCGATCCGTCTCTCGTCGATGGGCTTCCGGACGACGGTGCTCGAGAAGCTCGACGGCCCGGGCGGGCGCGCTTACGTGCGCGAGCGCAACGGGTTCGTCTTCGACATGGGGCCGACGGTGCTCACGGTGCCGCACTTCCTCGAGGAGCTCTTCTCGCTCGAGGTGGGGCGCGCGTCGCTCGACGGTCCCGACTTTCCGCCGCACGTGCGCGCCGCGACGCGCGGCTACGGCCCGGCTACCCGGCGCTACGTGGACCTCGTCCCGATCGAGCCGTTCTACCGGATCTACTTCGCGGACGGCCGCTTCTTCGACTACGACGGGGACCCCGAGCGCACGCGCGCACAGATCCGCAGGCTCGCCCCCCAGGACCTCGAGGGCTACGAGCGATTCCACGAGGCGGCGGGCGCCATCTTCGAGCGCGGGTTCCTCGAGCTCGGCTACACGCACTTCGACTCGCCGGCGGCGATGCTGCGCGTGATGCCGGACCTCGTGCGTCTCGACGCGCTGCGGCCGCTCTTCGACTTCGTCGCACGCTACTTCCGGTCCGACGAGATGCGCGCGGTGTTCTCGTTCGAGCCCCTCCTGATCGGGGGAAACCCGCTCGCGGTGCCGGCCATCTACACGATGATCCACTTCGTCGAGAAGACGTGGGGCGTGCACTTCGCGCGGGGCGGCACGGGCGCGCTCGTGCGCGCGATGGTGAAGAAGCTCGAGGAGCTCGGGGGCGACATCCGCTACGAGAGCGAGGTGCGGCGCATCGAGGTCGAGGGCTCACGACCCGGCCGCCGCGTGGTGCGAGGCGTGACGCTCGCGAGCGGCGAGCGCATCGAGGCAGACCTCGTCGCATCGAACGCCGACTACGTGCACACGTACGGCACCCTGCTCGCTTCCGACAAGCGCGTCCTGCACGCCGACACGCGCCTCGCCCTCGCGCGCGCGAGCATGTCGGTCGTCGTCGTCTATTTCGGGTTCCGGCAGGACGGCTACCCGCCGCTCGATCTGCGGCACCACAACATCGTGCTCGGGCCGCGCTACGAGGAGCTGCTCCGGGACATCTTCGACCGGCGCATCTCACCGCCCGACTTCTCGCAGTACCTTCACGTGCCGACGCTCACCGATCCGAGCCTCGCGCCGCCCGGGCACCACACGGCGTACACGCTGGTGCCGGTGCCCAACCTCGCGGCCGAGATCGACTGGGATCGCGAGGGGCCGGCGATCGTGGAGCGCGCGCTCGAGGACATCGAGCGTCGTGGGCTCATCCCGGACCTGCGGGCACGCGTCGTCGAGAAGAGCTTCGTCGACCCGCGCTACTTCGAGAAGGCGCTGCACACCCATCTCGGGAGCGGCTTCGGTCTCGAGCCGGTGCTGCGCCAGACGGCCTGGATGCGTCCGCATCTGCGCAGCGAGGACGTCGAGGGTCTCTACTGCGTCGGGCAGAGCTACCAGCCCGGCGGCGGAACCCCGAGCGTCATGATGTCGGCGAAGATGGCGGCGCGGGCCGTCGCCGACGACTACCGCGTGGCGCGGCACGTGCGGGCATGAGCGCGCCGGGCGAGCGCGCGCGCGGGGTCGGGCCGCGCGCGGAGGCCGTCGCGGCCGCGAGAGCGAAGCGATGAAGGACGCCGCTCGGGAGCGAGACTTCGCGGTCTGTCGCGAGACGCTCGCGCGGGGGAGCAAGAGCTTTCACTTCGCGTGGCGCTTGCTGCCCGAGCGCCTGCGCGATCCCTTCGCCGCGTTCTACGCGTTCTGTCGCGTCACCGACGACCTCGTCGACGAGAGCGCCGATCCGGCGGCGGGGCTCGCCCGCTGCGTCGCTCGCACCGACGCCATCTTCGCCGGCCGTCCCGAGGACGAGGCCGTCGATCGCGCGCTCGCGCGCATCGTCCTGGCCCACGGCCTACCGCGCGCGCCGATCGACGCCCTCCTCGACGGCTACCGCTGGGACGTCGAGGCGCGCCCGATCGAGACGCGCTCCGATCTGCTCGGCTACGCGGTACGTGTGGCGTCGTCGGTCGGCGTGACGACGAGCTACCTCATGGGAGCACGCGCGCGCGACACGCTCGCTCGTGCCGCCGATCTCGGCGCGGCGATGCAGCTGACGAACGTCGCACGCGACGTCGGAGACGATGCCCGCAAGGGGCGCATCTACCTGCCGGCCGCGTGGCTGCGCGAGGAGGGCGTCGACGCACGCGCGCTCCTCGAGAGGCCGCGCCACACCGATGCCCTCGGTCGCGTCGTGCGCCGCGTGCTCGACGAGGCGGAGCTGCTCTATGCGCGCGCCGAGAGCGGCATCGCCGCGCTTCCCGCCGACGCGCGTCCGGCGATCCTCGCCGCCGCCCGCATCTATCAGGAGATCGGCCAGATCGTCCGCGAGAACGGGTACGATGCGGTGACGAGCCGGGCGACGACGTCGACGGCTCGCAAGGTGCTCGTGCTCGCGCGCGCGCGGCTCGAGCCCAAGAGAGCAGGCTCGCTCGCCGAGCCCGCGCTTGCCGAGGCCCTGATCCTGCTCCCCGCGTGAACGAGAGACATGCCCGACCTGAGCGAGAAGAAGCACGAGGTACCCGACGACTTCGACGAGGTCGCGCCGACCTACGACCTGCTCACGGGGATGAACCCCGGCTACCACCGGCACCTGCGCATGAGCGCCGAGCGCCTGGGGCTGTCCTCGCGATCGGCGCCGCGGATCCTCGATCTCTGCTGCGGGACGGGGCTCTCGACCGAGGCGATCCTCGCGGTCTATCCGCGCGCGAAGGTCGTCGGGCTCGATGCCTCGCGCGGCATGTTGGCGGCGGCGAAGAAGAAGGCGGTGCTGCGCGGCGTGGAGCTGGTCCACGGCAACGCGATGGACCCGCGCGCATCGGGCGTGGCGGGGCCCTTCGACGCGATCCTGATGGCGTACGGGATCCGCAACGTGCCCGCCATCGACCCTTGTCTCGCGGCGCTCCGTGACCTCTTGGCTCCGGGCGCGACGATCGCGTTCCACGAGTACTCGGTGAGAGACTCGCGGCGTGCCCGCCTGATCTGGGACGCCGTGTGCTGGGGGATCATCGTTCCAGGCGGTCTCCTCACCGCTCCCAAGAGCGGCATCTATCGCTACCTGCACGCGAGCGTGCGCGACTTCGACGGCGTGCGTGCGTTCGAGTCCCGGCTCGCGCGCGCGGGCTTCGAAGGCGTGAGGACCGCGCCGATGGACGGCTGGCAGCGGGGCATCCTCCACACGTTCCTCGCGCGGCGTCCCGGATGATCGGATGACCGGCCGCGCTTCGCTCCCGCCCCCGCCGCCTCCGCGCGGGACGCTCGCCGATCGGCTCGGCGCCTCGCGTCGCGAGCTCCGCGGAGCGTTTCGCGGAACGCGCGAGCGGGCCGATCGCGGCACGCGCGCCATCGTGGTCGGCGGCGGCATCGCCGGGATCTCGGCGGCCCTCGTGCTCGCCGAGCGCGGCGTGCGCGTCACGCTCGTCGAGAAGGGCGCGCAGCTCGGCGGGCGCCTCGCCTCGTACCCCGAGCGCCTGCCCGGCGGCGACACGTTCCAGATGGAGCGCGGCTTCTCGGCGTTCTACCGCCACTACTACAACCTCCGCGCGATCCTCCGCCGCGTCGATCCGGATCTCGCGATCCTGCGGCCGCTCGCCGGCTACCCGGTGCTGGGCCCGGACGGCGCCGAGGACAGCTTCGCGAACCTGCCGACGACCGCGCCGCTCAACCTGATCACG
This sequence comes from Sandaracinaceae bacterium, assembly GCA_044223665.1. GTDB lineage: Bacteria > Myxococcota_A > Polyangia > Polyangiales > Sandaracinaceae > JBBSAT01. The sequence goes on from JBGALT010000003.1 coordinate 83,308, forward strand.
CTCCTGCGACGCACGCCGTTCGTGTCGCTGCGGGATCTGCGCAACGTCGACGCCGAAGCAGTGCGCGCGATGATCGGCTTCGATCCGCAGAAGGCCTATGCGCGCTTCGACGGCGAGTCGGCGCGGGCGTTCCTCGATCGGCTGAACCTGCCCACGAAGGCGCGCGAGATGCTGTTCCGCGTCTTCTGCCACTCGGTCTTCCACGGCGAGGAGAGCGTCAGTGCGGCCGAGATGCTCTCGATGCTGCACTTCTATTTTCTCGGCAACCCCGAGGGGATGAGCTTCGACGTGCTCGAAGAGCCGACGGGCGACGTGCTCTTCGCGCCGCTCGCACGCTTGCTCGGGCGGCTCGGGGTCGAGCTGCGGCTCGGCGAGAGCGCGCTCGAAGTCCTGCGAGAGCGCGGCGATCGAATCCGCGTGCGGACGACGGGCGGCGAGCTCGAGGGGGAAGGGCTCGTGCTCGCGCCGGAGGTGCGGGGGCTCAAGGCGATCTACGACGCGTCGCCGCCACTCGCCGAGGACCCGACGTTCGCGGCCACGATGGAGGCGCTCGCCTCGTGCGCGCCCTACGTCGTGTTCCGGCTCTACTACGGCTTGCCGACGAACGACGCGCGCCCGGCGTTCGCGTCGATCGCGGGGCATGGCGTGCTCGACTCGATCACGCTCTACGACCGCTTCGAGGGCGAGAGCCGCCGCTATGCGCTGCGCACCGGCGGCTCGGTCGTTCAGCTTCAGGCCTTCGGGCTCGATGCGGCGCGCGACGACGCCTCGATCCGCGTGGAGCTGAAGTCCACGCTCGCGCGGCTCTACCCGGAGCTCGACGGCAGCGAGCCGCTCCACGAGGTCTATCTGCGCGGCGCCGAGGGCCCCTCGTTCGCTCCCGGGACCGGCGCGACGCGCGCGCGCGTGGCGACGCCGTACGGCAACATCGCCCTCGCCGGTGACCACGTGAAGGTGCCGTTCCCGAGCGCGCTGATGGAGCGCGCGGCGAGCAGCGGTGTGATGGCCGCCAACGCGCTCCTCGACCGCTGGGACGTGAGGGGCGAGGCGCTCTACACGATCCCGCCGCGCGGCTTCATCGCGAGCCTGGGCGCACGCTGGCCGACCGGCTGAGCGGGGCACGGCGCCGTCACGGCGGTCGCGTTGACAGCCCGCGCCCTCGCGCATAGAAACCCGGCCCCGATTTCCTCGTTTCCAGGTCGGGAACGCACACGAAAGGCTGGCGCATGGGTTATCTCTTCACGTCCGAGTCCGTCACCGAAGGTCATCCGGACAAGGTCTGCGATGCGATCTCGGACGCCGTCCTCGACGCGATCCTCGAGCAGGATCCGCGTGGCCGTGTGGCGTGCGAGACGATGGTGAAGACGGGCTACGCGATCGTCGCCGGCGAGATCACGACGCGCGCGACCTTCGACTACCCGAAGATCATCCGCCAGGCGATCAAGGAGATCGGGTACACGGCCGACACCGGCTTCGACTGGGAGCACTGCGCGATCCTCGCCGCCGTCGAGCAGCAGTCGCCCGACATCGCGCAGGGCGTCGACGTCGAGACGAGCCTCAGCAAGGACCAGGGCGCCGGCGATCAGGGCCTCATGTTCGGCTTCGCGGTCGACGAGACCAAGGAGCTGATGCCGATGCCGATCCAGCTCGCCCACCGGCTCGCGCAGCGCCTCGCGAAGGTCCGCAAGGACGGCACGCTCGGCTGGCTCCGCCCCGATGGCAAGACGCAGGTCACGGTCGAGTACGAGAACGACAAGCCGGTTCGTCTCGACGCGATCGTGGTCAGCACGCAGCACCACCCGGACGTGAAGCAGAAGAAGATCCGCGAGGCGCTGATCGAGGAGGTCATCTACAAGGTCTGTCCGAAGGACATGATCGACAAGAAGACCGCCATCTACACGAACCCCACGGGGCGCTTCGTGATCGGCGGGCCGGTCGGTGACGCGGGCCTCACGGGCCGCAAGATCATCGTCGACACCTACGGCGGCATGGGCCGTCACGGCGGCGGCGCTTTCTCGGGCAAGGACCCGAGCAAGGTCGATCGCTCGGCCGCGTACTTCGCGCGCTACGTCGCGAAGAACGTCGTCGCGAGCGGCGTGGCCAGCAAGTGCGAGGTGCAGGTCGCGTACGCGATCGGCGTCGCCAAGCCCATGGGCGTCTACGTCTCGACCTTCGGCACCGGCAAGGTCGAGGACGGCAAGATCGCGGCGGCCGTGCAGGACATGTTCGACTTCCGGCCGCGCGCGCTGATCGAGACGCTCGATCTGCTCCGCCCGATCTACCGCCCCACCGCGGCCTACGGCCACTTCGGGCGCAACCCCAGCAAGGAAGACGTGAAGAACGGCTTCACCTGGGAGCGCACCGACCGCGCCGAGGAGCTCCGCGAGCGTCTGCTCAAGGGCAAGGCGAAGGGCGAGAGCAACGGCCACAAGAACGGCAAGAAGGACAAGAAGAGCCGCGAAGAGTACGCGGACGCCTGACGTCTTCGCCGGTCCGTCGGCGAGACGCGGTGCATGGACGCGAGGGCGGCTCCGGCCGCCCTTTCGCTTTCCGTCAGGGCGAAGTGGCCGAGGAACGAAGGAGCGGCGCGGCGAGCTCGGCGGTCCGCGCGCGATCGAGCTTCCCGGTCGCGTTCACGGCCAGCGCGGGCAAGCGAGCGATCGAGCGCGGAAGCTTGAAGCCCGCGAGCACGGTCCGCAGCGCGCCGACGAGCGCGGCGTCGCTCGGGGCCGCGTCGTCGACGACCAGCGCGGCCGCGACGCGCTGTCCCCACGCGTGGTCGGGCACGCCGAACACGCACGCTGCGCGCACGCCCGGTAGCCGCTCGAGCGCGTCCTCGACCTCGCGCGGGTAGACGTTCTCGCCGCCGCTCACGACCAGATCGGTGCGACGCGCGTGGACGACGAGCGACCCGTCTCGCTCGAGCGTGCCGACGTCGCCGGTGTCGTAGAAGCCATCGGCATCGAAGGGCGAGGGCCCATCGAGCCAGCCCTCCATGGCTGCCGGCGTGCGCACCCGGATCGTCTCCGAGACGATGCGGATCTCCACGCCCGGGAGGGCGCGGAGGCGCCGCGGGTCGTCGGTCGAGGTCGCGACCTGGCCCGAGGTCTCGGTGAGGCCGTAGCTCGTGTGGACCGGGATGCCGCGCGCGAGCGCGCGCTCGAGCAGCGCGAGAGGGCAGGCGGCGCCGCCGACGAGCGCGACCCGGACGCATCGGGGGAGCGAGAGCTCCGCATCGAGCAGGCGCCCGAGCGTGGTCGGCACGAGCGAGACGTGGGTGACACCGGCCCGCGCGACGAGCGGCACCCATGCCGAAGGATCGGCCGACCCTTCGTGGACGACGAGCGGCGTCTCGTAGACGAGCGAGCGGACGACCACGCCGAGGCCGCCGACGTGCGCGAGGGGCATGGCGAGGAGCCAACGATCGTCGGGGCGCACGCCGAGGTGCTGGGCGCTCGCGCGCGCGGAGGCCTCGAGCGCTCGACGCGAGAGAAGGGCGAGCTTGGGGGTGCCGGTCGTCCCGGAGGTCGCGAGGATCGCGAGCACCCCTTCGCGCGAAGGCGTCCCGAGCAGAGGAGACGCGGCCCGGGCCGAAGGCCGAGCCGCGTCGTCCACGAAGGAGCCTCCGTCGAGCACGCGGTCCGGGCGTACGCGATCGAGGACCGCGCTCGTCTCGCGCTCGCTCCAGCGCGGGTGCAGGAGCACGACGGGGACGCGGGCTTCGATGGCGGCGAGCAGATCGATCACGTGAGCGACGCTCGCCCGACCCACGAGGCCGACGCAGCGGGCGCCCGTGAGCCCGTGGGCGCGGGTGGCCACCTCGGCCGCGAGCGTGGCCGTCGTCCACGTGCGCTCGGAGGTGACGAGGGCCACGCGATCGGGATCGCGCGACGCGCGCTCAGCGAGGGAGGCGAGCTGCACCGGCGAGATCTCCTTCGAGCAAGCTCGACACCGGCGCTCGTGTGGCGGTGAGGCGGTAGCCGTCGATGCCCTCCCATCGCGCGAGGCCGTGCACGCCGTGCGGATCGAGACGCCGTGCCAGCTCTTCGGCGGCACGCCGCCCGACCTCGCTCTCGAACGCGTGCGAGACGACGACGCGTCCGCCCCGCCGATGGCACTCGGCGCCGAGCCGAAGCGTGGCGCGGGCGCCGAGCAGCGTGGGCTTGAGCACGAGCGCGGCGGCGCGCCGGCCGGCGATCGCGTCGAGCGCACGCGCGTCGTCTTCGAGGACCGACTCGTCGAGCGCGACGGGCACCGCGGTGCCGAGCAAGAGGTCGGCGTCGGGGCAGGGCTCCTCGATCCACTCGACGCGAGCCCGCGCGAGGGCCTCCCAAGGCACGTCGTGCTCGCTCGCGAAGGCACGATTGGCGTCGACCCGGAGGCGCAGGTCGGCTCCGAGCGCGCGGAGCTCGTCGAGCACCCGCGCGTCGGCCGCGGTACGGATCTTGAGCTTGAAGGCGCGCGCGCCGCGCGCGAGCGCCGACCGTGCGGCGTCCAGGGCGCGCGCCGGATGCTCGAGCAGGACCTGCGAGACGACGGTGCCGCTCCCGAAGCGAGCATCGAGCGACCAGCGCGCGAGCTCGAGCGCGGGTGGCGGCGCCTCGCTGCCCAGCGAGGCCGCGCGCAGCACGTCGTCGTAGCTCTCGCGCGATCGTCCGGGCAGCGGGGTGGCCTCCCCGATCCGGTCCCCACGGCGCAGGAGGATCCCACGCCGCGCGCGCTCCGCATGCTCGATCGGGACGAGCGTGGTGCTCATGCGAGGGCGATCCCGACGGCGTAGAGCGACCCGAAGGCGAGGAGCAGGCGCGCGGTCGCGCCGAGGATCTCGTTGAGCGCGGGGCCTTCTCGGTCGAGGAGCGCCCGCCACGCCGAGACGGCGAGCGGCGCGGTGACGAGCGGGAGCAGCGGCCACGGCGAGCGCAGGACGGCGGCCGTCGCGAGCGCGCAGCCATACGCCGTGACGAAGAGGACGGCCTGCTCGAGCAGCCCCGCTCGCTTGCCCAGGCGCACGGCGAGCGTGCGCTTGCCGACACGCGCGTCGGTGAAGCGATCGCGGACGTTGTTCACGACGAGGATCGCGGTGGAGAGCGCACCGACGGGGACCGCCGCGAGCCAGGCGAGGCCGTCGAGCGCGCGCGTCTGCACGAAGAACGTGCCGACGACGGCCACGAAGCCGAAGAAGATCATGACGAACACGTCCCCCAGGCCGTGGTAGCCGAGAGGGAACGGCCCGCCCGTGTAGGCGATCGCCGCCAGGATCGAGGCGATGCCGATGACCACGACGGGCCAGCCGGCGAGCCACACGAGGACGGCCCCGAGCGCGGTGGCCAGGCCGAAGCTCGCCCACATCGCGGCGCGCATCGCGCTCGGCGAGACCAGGCCTGCGGCGACCGCGCGCACGGGGCCGACGCGGTCCGGGCCGTCGGCACCCTTCTCGGCATCGAAGACGTCGTTGGCGTAGTTGGCGCCGATCTGGATCGCGAGGGCGCTCGCGAGAGCGACGAGCGCGACGCGCACGTCGGCGCCGCCGCGTTGGTGCGCGACGGCCGTTCCGACCAGCACCGGCACGAGGCCTGCCGGCAAGGTCTGTGGGCGAGCGGCGCGCAAGAGGAGCGCGGCGCTCATCGCGGGCTCCCTGCACGCGCGCGCGCCGTGTCGAACAAGAGCGAGGCGACGTCGCGCGGGCGCTCGAGGCACGGGTCGTGGCCCGCGTCGTCGATCACGTGGACGCGCGCGCTCGGGAAGAGCGGGGCGATCGAGCGCGCGATGCCGGTGAACTTCGTGTCGAGCGCGCCGACGACGAGGGAGACGGGGACGGTCAGCTCGCCGAGGCGCGAGGTGAGGAGCGGCATGCGACCGGGCGAGAGGATCTCGAGCGCGTGCGCGACCACGGGCTCGCGGTGCGAGAGCCGCCGCGCACGATGCCGCGCGCGCACGGCGGGGGGAAGGCGGCCCTGCGTCGCGAAGAGCGGGAGCGCCTCCCAGCGGCGCACGAACGCGGGCAAGCCGTCGGCGCGGAGCTCGTCGGCGAGGCGATCGTCGTCGAGCGTGCGCTCGCGGCGCTCGGTCTCGTCGTGCAGGCCCGCGTGACCGCTGAGGAGCGTCAAGCGCGAGACGAGGTGGGGATGACGCAGCGCGAGGGCGAGGGCGAGGCGGGCGCCCATCGAATAGCCGACGAGGTGGGCGCGGCCGACGCGGTCGCTCGCGAGCTCGCGGGCGATTCGGTCGACCTCCTCGTCGAACGATCTCGGGGCATCCGCGAGGCTCCATGCGCCAGGCCCGTGCCCGAAGAGCGCGGGTCGGACCACCAAGCGTGGCTCGGCGCTGGCGGTGAGCACCTCGTTCCAGCTCTCGGGCAGACCGAGAAATCCGTGCAAGAGGACGTGGGTCACGGCGTCCTCGTGGCGAGCGCGAGCGCGACGGCCGACGAGAGCGCCGAGAACGATCGCGCTGCGTCGTCGGGCTCGACGCTCGCGCGCACGACGTGAGCGCCGCGCGTCTGGAGCGCCGCGGACACGGCCTCGCGCGTCTCGACGGCACGGCGCGTCTCGGTGCAGGGCACGCCCAGCGCGCGCACGAGGGCGGCGAGATCGAGCTCGTGGGGCGTCGTGAAGAGCGGCATCGCGGCGCGGCCGCTCGGGGTGCGCGCGAGCGGGAGGGTCTCGAAGATGCGTCCTCCACCGTTGTCCACGACGACGACCACCAGCGGCCCTCGTACCGCCCGCGCGTGGGCCAGAGCGTTCGAGTCGTGGAGGAACGAGACGTCGCCGACGATGGCCACGACGGGCTCGGCGGCCACCATCGCCGCGCCGAGCGCGCCCGAGACGAGGCCGTCGATGCCGTTGGCTCCGCGCTGCGAGAGAACGGTGCGCCTCGCGCCGCCCCCGCGCACGAATCGGTCGAGCGTGCGGATGGGCAGGCTGTTGCCGATGACGAGCATCGCATCGCCCGAGGCCTCGAAGGCTGCGCGCACGGCGGCGCCTTCGCCTTCGCCGCGTGCGACGGCGCGCTCGATCTCGCGCCACGCGATCGACTCGGCGTCGGCGAGGTCGGCGAGCCAGCGATCGTCGCGCGCGTAGACCGACCGCCGCGAGACCGCGAGCTCCATCGTGAGCCCCGCCGGGGCACACGAGATCGCCTCCGCACCCCCGATCGGATCGTGGACGCCCCCCGCATCCAGCACGAACCGGCGCACACCACCGAGCGTCCGCTCGAGCGTCGGCCCCGTCGGGAGCGAGCCGATCTGGAGGACGAGGTCGGGCATCGCGCCGCGCGCGAACGCATCGGCGCCGAAGACGAGCTCGCACGCGTCGAGGAACAGCCCATCTCGCGGCCCGAAGCGCAGCTGGCTCGTGGCTTCGGCGGCCACGGGGATGCGGGCGCGCGCGCAGGTGTCGAGCAGGGCGGCGCGATCGTCGCCCCTGCGGCGGGGGCCGGCGACGACGAGCGGTCGCTTCGCCTCACCCAGCGCCTCGCCGAGCGCGCGCGCGACCTCGACGTCCGGACCGACCGAGGGGCGTCCGATGCGCGTCGCGCTGCGCCGCGCGAGATTCTCGACGGCCTCGGCGAGCGCCCGTTCCTCGGGCCCGGGCTCGACGGGCTCGAGGGGCTTGTCGGCGCGCAGGTTCACGTGCACGGGGCCGGGGCGCGGGCCCGTGAGCGCGGCCACGGCCTGCCCGATCGAGCGCGTCACGCTCACGAGCGCGGCCTGATCCGCGCGCGGGTCTCCGAGATCGACGAAGAGCCGTACCCAGTCGCCGAAGAGCTTGGTCTGATCGATCGTCTGTGCGGCGCCGCTGTGCGCGAGCCCGAGCGGTCGGTCGGCCGACAAGAGGAGCAAGGGCAGGCCCGAGAGCGAGGCCTCGATCACCGCGGGAAACCAGTGGGCCGGCGCCGTGCCGGACGTGGCGAGCACGGCGGTCGCTCGCCCCGAGGCGCGGGCCATGCCGAGCGCGACGAAGGCGGCCGAGCGCTCGTCGAGGACGCTGACGAGCGTGAGCTCCGGCCGAGCATGGAGCGCCAGGACGAAGGGCGTCGAGCGCGAGCCCGGGCTCACCACGACCTCGCGCACGCCGGCCGACACGAGGCTGCTCGCGACCAGGCGCGACCAGAGCGTCAGGAGGCTGCGCGGAGTGTCGATCATCCGGCCGCTCCGAGCGCCGACAGCATCGGGGCGAGCTTGAGCGCGGTCTCGGCGTACTCGGCGCTCGGATCGGAGGCGGCGACGACGCCGCATCCGGCGTAGGCGTACGCGCGGGCGCCGACGAGGAGCGCGGAGCGGAGCGCGACGAGGGCCTCGGCGTTGCCCAGGGCGTCGATCCACCCGATGGGCCCGGCGTACCATCCTCGGTCGGGCTCGTGGTCGGCGATCCAGCGGAGCGCCGTGGCTCGCGGGGCGCCGCCGACGGCGGCCGTGGGGTGTAGTGCGTCGAGCAGCTCGAAGGCCGACGTCTCGCGCGCCAGGCGCGCTTCGATCGGTGTCACGAGGTGGGCCAGCGCGCCGATCGTCCGCAGGCCGCGCGTGCCGACCGAGACCTCGCCGCGCATGGCGGTGAGCGCGCCCGTGATGCTCTCGACGACGAGCTCGTGCTCGTGCACGTCCTTGGCGCTCGCGAAGAGCGCGCGCGCCCCCGGATCACGCTCGAGCGATGCCGTGCCGGCGACGGCTTCGGTGGTGACGAGGCCACCGCGCTTTCGGAACAGACGCTCGGGGGTCGCGCCCACGAAGGCGCCGCCGCGCCGCCGGATGCAGAACTGGGTCGCGCCCGGGCGCTCGAGGCGGCGCAGGACCGATGCTGGGTCGATCGGCCCAGGCGCGAGCACGATCGATCGTCGGGCGACGACGATCTTGTCGGCCTCGCCCGCAGCGATGCGCCGCTTCACGTCGTCGATCGAGCGCCGCCACCGCTCGGGATCCACGTGCCTCGCGTGCGAGCGCGCGAGCTCGGTCGGCGCGCGTGCGGGAGCGGTCAGCGCGTCCCAGAGCGCGTCGAGCTCGGCGAGCGCGAGCCCGGCGCTGCTCGGCTCGTCGGTGTCGACGACCAGGGTGAGCGTGGCGGCGCCCCTCTCGGCGCGATGCGACCAGCGCGGGAGCGAGAGCAGACCGTCGCCGAACGAGGCCCACGGATCACGAGACCGACCCGGAGCGAACGAGAGCCCGAACACCCAGGCGGGACGAGCCTCGCCGGCGCGCTCGTGCGCCACGGTCCCGAGCGCGTCTCGTGCGGTCTCGTACGCGCGTCGCGCGTCGGCGCAGCGCTCGGCCCCTTCGAGCTTGGTCAGGCGCGTCGCCCCGAGCGCGGTGAAGGCCCGCTTGTCGTCGTGGAGGTGAAACGCATCGCCACGCCGCAGGCCATCGAGCAGCGCGAGCGGGCGGCCGAGCGGCGCCGGGAGCATGATCGCCAGCGGCCCGCGCCTCGGGGACGCGAGAGCCGACGTGAGGAACGCCTTGGCGTCGGCGCGATCGAGCGGCCACTCGAGGGCCACCACGGCGGGGACGGCGCTCATGCCACGCCCACGTAGAGAGTGGCGGCCCCGAAGGTCAGCGGCTCCCAGTCCACGCGCGAGAAGCCCGCCTCGCCGATCGTGGCGGCGAACACGTCGGGCGGTGGGAACTTCGCGATCGAGCGCTGGAGGTAGTCGTACTCGGGCGCGCCCGAGAGCATCGCGCCGAGGGTCGGCACCACGTGATGCACGTGCCAGCGGGCGAGTGGACCGAGAAGGCCGTCGGGCTCGGCGAGCTCGAGAATCGCCAGCCGGGCGCCGTCTCGGAGCGTGCGGCGCAGCTCGCGCAGCGCGCGTGCGCGATCGGGCACGTTGCGGATCCCGAACGCGATGGTGGCTCCGTCGAAGCACGCGGGCTCGAACGGCAGCGCCTGCGCGTCGCCGATCAGGAGCGAGATGCGCTCGTCGAGCGCGGCGGCCGAGACCTTGCGCCGCCCGACGTCGAGCATGCCGCTGGACGGATCGAGCCCGACCACGTGCGCGTCCTCGTGCGCCCGCGCGATGGCGATCGCGAGATCGGCGGTCCCGGTGGCCACGTCGAGCACGCGCGCTTTCGCGGGGAGGGCGAGGGCGCGGACCGCGCGCGTGCGCCAGCTGCGATCGAGCCCGAGCGAGATGACGCGATTGACGAGGTCGTATCGATCCGCGATGCGATCGAACATCTCGCCCGAGCCGCCGCGGACCTGGGTCGGCATCGCCATCGTCACACCTCGCGCTGCGTCATCGCGCGCGCGATCCCCGCGAGCGCGATCCGTGCCGGAGAAGGAGCGAACGGCTCGAGCCGATCGAGCGCGCGCGCCACGTGCTCGTCGGCGAAGCGACGCGCCTGGTCGACGGCGCCCGAGGCGGCGATGCGCTTGGCGAGCTGGGCGCCCGTGGCGTCGTCGAGGCCGCCCTCGGCGGCGGCGCGGAGGCTGCCCTCGATCGCGGGCTCGATGCCGAGCGCGAGCACGATCGGGAGCGAGCCCTTTCCCTCGCGGAGGTCGGCGAAGGGGGCCTTGCCGGTCACGGCGGGGTCGCCGACCAGATCGAGCACGTCGTCGATCGCCTGGAATGCGATCCCCACGTGCTCGCCGAACTTCTCGAGCGACGCGCTCTCGGCGATCGACAACGATCCGGCTCGTGCTCCGGCGTACATCGCCCACCGGAAGAGGGCGGCCGTCTTTCCTGCGGCGACCGCGGTCCAGTCGTCGAGCGAGGCCTCGAGGCGCCCGCGCCGCTCGAGCTGGCGAGACTCGGCGACGATCATCTCGTCGATCACGTCGAAGAGGCGCTCGAGCACGTCGACCGGCGCGGCACGCCGCACGCGCCGGAGCGCGTCGATGAGCAGCCAGTCGCCGGCGAAGATGCTGATGGCGTTGCCGTAGACGACGCGCGCGGTGGGCGCGCCGCGACGCGAGACGCCGAGGTCGACCACGTCGTCGTGGAGCAGCGTCGCGTTGTGGACGAGCTCTGCCGAGACGGCGAGGTCGAGCACGCGTGCATCGAAGCCCGTCCCCAGCTTGGCGGCCAGCGCCACGCACATCGGGCGCAGTCGCTTGCCCCCGCGCGCCAGGAGCTGGCCCGCGCCCAGGTGGACGGCCCGTTCCTGCTGCGGGATCTGCAGCGCCGCTTCGACGGCCGCGAGATCTTCCCCGAGCAAAGGCCGCACGAGATCGATTCGCTCGGCGACGTGCAGGTCTCGTGCACGAGACATCGTCCCGAGCCGTTCGATGACATCGGATCCGCCGAACATGATGCCGCCTCCCAGTGTGATCGTTCAATACATTTTGAACGATCACGTGAAGCGGTCAAGCGGGATCGACTCTACTCGGGATCGGCCTCGTCCTCGGACGGGGCCGGGTCATTGGGATCACGCACGAGACGGCCGCCGCACTGCGCGTCGTGCGCAGCGCACGAGAAGCGCACGTGCATGTGATCGCGGTGACCGTGCGCGTGACGGATCACGCCGGCGTGTCGATCGGCGTCGCTCGGCCACTGAAACCAGCGCGCCAGCTCCTGCGGCGTGGCGCCGGCGGCGCGGGCGGCGCGATAGAGCGGCTCTTGGAGCGCGTGGTCGATGAACACGTACTCGACCACGTCCGCGCGGAGCCAGGTCTCGAGCACCGCCCACTGACGGGCGGCGTCGAGCTCGTCGGGGCCGACCCGCCCGTGCAGGCACGCACGCGCGCATCCCGCGCGGAAGTAGGCGACGTCGATGTCGCGCCCGCTCTGGTGGCTGTGATGTCCGTGGAGCGGGCCGCCGTGCTCGACCGAGGCGTCTCGGATCTCGACCCGCGGCGATCCCGGAAAGCGCTCGAAGGCCACGCGGTACCCATGCTCGAGGGCGAGGGCCGCGTCGCGCGTCATGTAGGCGCGCGCGCGGTCGTGGACTTCCCAGTAGGGGCCGGTTCGGAGCTGTAGACCGTTCTCGAGACGTCCGCGGCTCGGGCGCCCGATGGAAGACGAAGGCGGGATGTGGGGCCAGGCGTAGATGACGAGCGTCGCGTCCGCGCGGAGGCGGCGCGGGTCGCCGAGCCCGTTCCATCGCGCGATGTCGGTGGCGGTGACGCCGTAGCGCCGCGCGAGTCGGAGCAGGGTGTCGCCGCGCGCGACCCTGTGCTCGACGCGCTCGCCCCAGCCCACCGCGAGCTCGGTGCCAGGCGCGAGCTGGGCGAGGTCGGTGTCGCCGTTGAGCTCGGCCAGATCATCCAGCGTCACGTGGAAGCGCGTCGCGATGGTGGCGATGCTCTCCCCTTCCGCCATGACGCAGGGGACGCGCACGAGCTGCGCGCTCGCCGCCGAGGGCAGAGCGAGGCCGAGGACGAGTGCCCATGCGAAAGCCGCCGCGCGCATGGCCGGAACCTAGAAGCGCCCCTCGCGAACCGGCAAGAAACCGGGAAGAGGGGTCGCTTCGCTCGGGCTCAGGGCGTGACGGGGACCGCGGCGCAGGAGGTGTCGCTCGCCGGGGGATCCGCGCAGAACATGAGCTCGGGGGCGAGCCGGTGACGACCGGTACGTCCGACCAGCACCAACGTGTATCCGTTGTTCGCGGCGGGCGTGAAGCGGGCCGTTCCCAGCGGGCGGCCATGACAGGGGGTCGCGTGCTGCGCCCGAATCTGGAGCGCGAGCTCACTCCCGCCACCGACCTCGAGGTATCCCTCCGCCGGCAGGGCGGCTCCCTGCTGCGCGGCGGCGAGCAGCGGAATGCCGTCGGCACGGGGGCCCTCGCCGGGCTGACAGACGTCCACGCCGCTCTGCCCGACCATCGCGTGCACGAAGCGGATCTGGGCGGCACCTTCGGTCGGGCCCTGGGCGCTGTCCGGGAGCATCAGGAGGGCGACGGGGAAGTCGGAGGTGGAGTAGGCGACCAGCGTCGAGAGCCCTTCGGGGAACGCGAGCGTGGCCCCGATCAGCTCTGCGCCGTCCGCGCGCGCCGAGACGGTGTGCTCGCCGGTGGTGATCGGCACGTAGGCCGCCGAGAACTCGTAGCGGGCGGGGGAGGTCGCGTCGGCGCCGTCGAACTGGAGCGCGACGGCCTGCTCGCTCGCTTCCACCGCCGCGTGGATCAACCGTGCCTGGGTGACGGGCGCAGGGGGAGGGGGCGGCGCAGCGTCGGTGGGGCCGGACTCGGTCCCCGACGTCTCCGTGGTGTCCGCCGTGTCAGTCGTCGTTTCGTGAGAGCCACCGCATCCGAGGAGCGAGAGCGCGAGGGTGAGCGCAAGACGACGCGACATGGCCCTCGACCTACCCAAAGTGGGGCCGGCTTTCAACGGCCAAATCGCGTGGCTCGGCCGCTCGGGAGCGCCTAAACCGGGCCGCGATGACGCCGGATCGCCGCGAGAACATCGATCGCATGTTTCGCGCGCGGCTGTCGTGGACGTTGCTCGGCGGCGCGGGGCTCGTCGGGCTCACGCAGGATCTGAGCGTCGGCTGGAGAGGCCTGTTCCTCGGCGTGATCGTGGCCGGGCTCGGCTGGCTCAACGAGCCCCTCGTGCGCTGGACGTGGACCGCGAGACGCGCGGGGGATCCGCGATGGCAACCGATGGCGATCGGCATCGTGCTTCGCGTGGTGGCGCTCGGGGCCGTGATCGCGGTCAGCTGGTGAGGGCACTGCGCAGGGCCGTGCAGAGGCCCTCGACCTGCTCCTCGGTGTGGATCGCGGTCGGGGTGATCCGAAGACGCGAGGTCCCCGCCGGGACGGTCGGCGGCCGCATCGCGGGCACCAGGTAACCGAGATCGAGCAAGCGACGCGCGATGTCCGTGGCGCGATCGGGGGCGCCGAGGACGACGGAGACGATGACGGCAGGCGGGCCCCCGGTCATGGGTGCTCCCGCGGCGCGGACCGCGTCCCGGATTCGCCCGGCGTGAGAGGCGATACGGGCGCGGTCGGCCTCGGCCTGCTTCAGCAGCTCGACCGCGTGGGGAACGGCATGGGCCATCGCCGGCAGGATCGCCGTCGAGAACACGTACGGCCGGCCGAGGTTGTCGAGCACGCTCCCGAGCGCCTCGGAGCCAGCCACGAAGCCACCGGCCAGGCCCATCGACTTCCCGAGCCCGCCCACGACGATGTCGGGACGGACGTCGTGCGCGGCGGCCGCACCACGCCCCTGCGGGCCTACGACGCCGAGCGCGTGCGCCTCGTCGACCAGCAGCACCGCCCGTCGACGGGCCGTCATGGCTCGGAGGGTGCGCAGGTCGGCGGCGTCGCCGTCCATCGAGAAGAGGGACTCGGTCACGACGACGCACATGCGCGCGCGCGGCGCGTGCTCGTCCAGGAGCGCTTCGAGGACATCGAGGCGTCCGTGGGGGAAGATCACGACGCGCGCCCCGCTGAGCCGACAGCCGTCCACGATGCTCGCGTGGTTGAGCGCATCCGAGAACAGGACGTCTTCGGGCCCCCACAGACTCCCGAGTACCGCCAGGTTCGCTGCGTACGCCGAGGAGAAGAGTCGCGCGTCCGAGGCTCCGACCAGCCCGGCGAGCGCGCGCTCGGCCTGTCGATGGACGGGGTTGGTTCCCGCGACGACCCGGCTCGAGCCGGCACCGCTCCGCTCCGCCGCGCCGCGGGCGAGAGCGGACGCGAGGGCGGGGCTCTGCGCGAGGCCCAGGTAGTCGTTCGACGCGAACGACAGCAGTCGTCGCCCTTCGATCTCGACGTAACCACCCGAGACGGGGCGAACTTCTCTCGGTGCGCGGAGCAGCCCGGCGGCGGCGCGCGCGTCGAGGACGTCCCTCAGGTAGGCGTCGAGCTCCACGCGACGTAGCTAGCGCGGTTTCGCTCCCGACGCCGTTTCACGGGAAACGCTCCACGCTTCCATTTCACGTGAAACACCGACGACCCCCGTCCTGCGTTGGCTCACCGCGCTCCACGAACCGTCCGCCGTCCCGTCCTTGAAGCCCCAATTCCGGCGTGGTAGCCCGCGTCGTGACTTCGAACGGCGCCACGACGCTTCCTGTCCCCGGCCACGTCGCGATCATCATGGATGGCAACGGGCGCTGGGCCGAACGCCGCGGCCTGCCTCGTCCGCTGGGGCACCGGGAGGGAAGCGAAGCCGTCCGGCGCACGACGCGCGCCTGCCGCCGGTCTGGCGTACGCGCCCTCACGCTCTTCGCGTTCAGCGAGCAGAACTGGGAGCGCAGCCGTCCCGAGGTCGATGCGCTCATGGCGCTGCTCTGCGAGTTCCTGCTCTCCGAGCGCGAGGAGCTGATCGCCAACGGGATCACGTTGCGCTCGGTGGGCCGCATCCACCGCCTGCCTTCAACGGTTCGGTCGGTGCTCCAGGAGATCGAGCGCGACACCGCGCATCTGAGCGACATGACGCTCACGCTCGCCCTGTCGTATGGCGGGCGCGAGGAGATGGTCGACGCCGCGCGGGCACTCGCCGAGCGCGCGCGCGACGGTACCCTCGACCCGGCGGCGATCGACGAAGCGATGCTCCGGGACGCCTTGCCGTCGCTGCGTGTCGGCGACGTCGATCTCCTCATTCGCACCGGCGGCGAGCAGCGAATCTCGAACTTCCTGCTCTTCGGTGCCGCCTACGCCGAGCTGTTCTTCTCTCCGGGTCTCTGGCCCGACTTCGACGAGGCTCACCTCGAGGCCGCGTTCTCGGCGTTCCGCGCGCGAGACCGACGATTCGGTCGCACGACGCCCTCGATCGCCCTCGATAGCCTCGAGCCGTCCGAGCCTTACGTTCATGTCTGAGAAGGACTCCGCGCCTTCCGCGCCCGCTCTGGCGGGCGCTTCGAGCGCGTTCGTGCGGAACACCCTCACCCGGCTCGCCACGGCCGTCGTGGGCATCCCCATCCTGCTCTACTTCATGTTCTGGGCGCCCGAATGGGCGTTCCAGGCCATCGTCCTGCTCGCGATCGCGCGCTCGGCCCACGAGCTCATGTCGATGACGATGCAGGGAGCGCGCGAGTCCTATCTCGCAGGGTGCTTCTCGACCGTTCAGCTCGCGGCGGTCCTCTCCCTGACGTCCGATCGCCTCTCGCTCTTGCTCTCGGTGCTCGCCATCGTGGTGGTGGGTGTCCTCGTGCCTCTCGCGCGGCCCGAGCCGCTGGAGCGCGCGGGCCTTCGCCTCGCCTGGCTCGTCGCGGGCCCGCTCTACGTCGGCGGCCTGCTCGCCTCGCTCGCACGCATCCACCAGTTCGAGCACGGAGGCGCCTGGGTGCTCCTCGCGATGTGGATCGCGTGGGCCAGCGACACGGGTGCCTACTTCGCGGGCCGATTCTTTGGCAAGCACAAGCTGGCGCCGCGGGTCTCCCCCGCCAAGACGATCGAGGGCGCGCTCGGAGGTTTGCTCGCGAGCCTGACGGGTGCCCTCGCCGCTCACTTCTGGTTTCTGCCCACGCTCCCGCTGGTGAACGCGCTCGTGCTCGTGGCGATCGCCAACGTGCTCGGCCAGGCGGGAGACCTCGTGGAGTCGCTCGTGAAGCGCTCCACCGGGGTCAAGGACTCCGGTAGCATCCTGCCGGGGCACGGCGGCATGCTGGACCGGGTCGACGCCCTCATGTTCACCTCGACGGCGTGCTGGGTCTATCTCGAGATCTTCGGCTGACCCGCGAACCTCAGAACCGCCCGAGCGCCCAGACCCCACCGCCGTAGGGCATCAGCACGGGGACCACGGCCACCGACTCCCCGCTCTGCGGCGCGTTCGTCTGGTCGAGGATGAAGAGCGTGACCGTCGCTCCGGCCCCGAGGATCGACGCGATCAGCATCACGTCCGTCACGGCCGCCAGCGAGCGCGCCAGCGAGGCCTGCGACTCCCCGTCCGCCCGCGCGGCCGCGACGAGCATCGCGTCGGAGGTCGGGTCGTTCGCGATCGACACATCGTTGTTGAAGCGGTCGTTCGCCTGGAGGGCGAGCGGGCCGGTGATCAACGCCGTGATCAGCACGGCGCCCGTCAGGCTGGCGGCCAAGATCGTGGGCCACGAGATCTGCAGGCCCCCGCCATGGCTCTCGGCGGGCTCCGTCGGCTCGGTGGTCTCGGTCGGCCCCACCGTCGTCTCGGTGGTCTGCGCCGTCTCCACGGTCGTCGTCGTCGCGGTGGTCTCGGCCGTCGTCGTCTCCGTCGTGGTCGTGGTCGCGGTCTCGCTCGTGGTCGCGGTGGCGGTCGTGGCGGCGACGGTCTCCGCGCGCGAGAGCCGGATGGCCACCCGCGCGTCGGCGCCGCCGGCGACCTCGACCGTCTGCGTTTCGGTCCGATACCCCTCGAGGCGGATCTCGATCTGATGGCGCCCCTGCACGACACGCACGGGCTCGGTCACGGGCGCGCGCCGCTGGTCGCTGCCATCGATCGTGATGATCGCCCCGTCGGGGCTGACCTGGAACGTGAGGGTTCCGATGCGGCGCCGCAGCTCGCGGATCGAGGCCTCGATCTCGCGCCGCTGGGCGGCCGTCGGATGGTCGGCCTCGCTCAGGTAGTGCTCGAAGTGGAAGAGCGCCTCGACCGGCCGGTCGAGCTGCTGGTAGCAGTTGGCGATGTTGAGGCGGACGCTCGCGTGCGGCGAGAGCCGATACGCCTCCTGGAACGCGTCGAGCGCCCGCTGGTAGTCGCCGCTCTGGAACAGCGAGACGCCCTGCGTGAACTGCTCCCGTGCGCGCGTCGTGTCGTCCTGCGCGGCGCCGGTCCCGGCCCAACCGAGCTGCAGCATCGCGAGCGTGCAGGCCAAGACAAGGACACGTGCGATCGCCGACATGGGGCCTCCGACGCGAAGCGTAGAAGGCGAGCCTACGAATTTCGTGCGCGCCCCGTCAATGCACGGCGACGGACGAGCACGAGGACGAGCAGCAGCGAGGCCCACCCGCTCCCGCTCCCGCCTCTTCCGGCGCGACAGCCGCACGTCGGGGCCGGGCTCGGCGCACCCGCTCCTCCGTCCATCCCGATCCCCGCGTCGAGCTCGGCGCCTCCGTCGATGCAGCCGGCGGCCGACGCATCGGGATCGGGCGGCAGCGCGTCCGGCGCGGAGGCGAGGCCGAGGTCGAACTGCACGTCGGGCCAATACGACGGGCAGACGAGACCGACCTCCGTGCACATCGGGCAGCCCACCTCGTTCGTCGCGTCCTCGAAGCGCCAGACTTGCTCCACGTGCGCTCCGAGATCGCTCGATCGACCGAGCGCGAAGGGGCCCACGACGTCGTCGGTACAGACCCAGAGCTGCCCCGGACGGAACGACAAGCACCGGACTCTCAGCGAAGCATCGATGGTATCAAACGCAGCACCACGATCGTCGGAGCGGTAGAAGCCGCCATACCAGCTCCCCGCCCACACGTGCCCATCGCCGTCGATGGCCAGACCCGTGATCTCCGGCATGCGCGCGACCTCGACGAACGTCGCGCCGCCGTCGGCCGAGCGCAGCAGTCGCTCGTCCATCGTGTCCGTCGTGCGCCGCACGGTGCGCGCGTACAGGATGTCGGGGCTCGTCGGGTCCACTCCGAGCACGTGCACGTTTCGCTCGCCGTAGTCCGTACGCTCCACGTCGACGAGCGGGATCTCCGTCGCGTCGAAGGTGCGTCCGCCGTCGCTCGAGCGCCAGACGTAGGCGCGGCGCGGCTCGGTGGCCGTCGCGAGCACGACGCCGCTCGCGTACACCCGCATCGGGTCGCTCGGCGATGGCATCACGCGCTCGAGCAGCGTCCCTCGCGGAAACGTCGCGCGCAGCTCGTAGCTCTCGCCTTCGTCGCTCGTGTGCAGGATCGTGTTCTCGCGATCGCCCGGCGAAGTGGCCAGCCATGCTCCGTGCGCGTCGAAGGGATCGTTCTCCACGTCGATGACGAGCAGCCCTTCGAGGGCCGGATCCGTCACGAGATCGTAGCTGCATCCGCTCGCGTCCGAGCGCGCGAGCCCGTCGAACGTGCTGGCGAGCACGCGCCCCGATGCCATCACGGCGATCCGAGGATCCTCGATGGTGCGGTCGAAGCCCACCGCCGTCGCGCACGTCCAGGAGAACGAGGCGCCGTCGTCGTGGCTCGTCAAGAGGCCCCAGGTCGCGCGGACCACGAGATGCGTGGGATCGGCCGGGTCGAAGGCCAGCTGCCCGAGCGATGGCTGCCGGCCGTGGGCCTGGGCCGTGGAGGCGGCCAGCGCCGAAGCGCACGCCAGCCACGGCCAGAGCCGCCTCATCGCAGCGGCTGTCCAGCCACGACGACGAGGTCGACGTACCAGTAGCCGTTGACCTCGGAGAGCTCGAAGGCGACCGGCGTCTCGCCGCTCTCGCCCCAGAGCGCGCCCTCGACCGTCACGTGGCCGTCGTCGTGCTCTTCATCGCTCGTCAGCATCGCGAACGAGTGTTGCTCGAGCACGTCGATCGCTTCGACGTTCGTCTGCAACTGGCTCGCCGAGTGCGTGGACTGGTAGTCGGAGCTCATGCGCGCGAGCGCATCGGCGTAGGCCCGATCGCGCACGTTCGTGAGGAAGCCATCGGCGGCGTCGGTCGCTGGCGAGATGCTCGCGAGCATCCACGGAATGCTCAGCCCGACGACGCAGAGGCCTCCGAACAAGAGCAAGCCGCAGCCGATGCCGAGTACGCGCGTCACGTCAGCGAGACCAGGGATCGATCACGTCGTCGTATCCGCGTCGCGTCGCCGGGGAGCCCGAGAACGGGTCCACGAGCTCTTGGACCTGCGCGAGGGTGCGATGGTGCGAGAAGGTCTGCCCCGCGAACGGGTCGAGGATCTCGTCGCCGATCAGCGCGATCCACTCGGTGCGACGTGCTGCCGGTGCCGTCGGTGCCGCCACGGGAGTCGGCGCCGGCTCGGTGTCGGCGAAGACCGTCACCGCGATGCGCGCCAGGGCCGCGACGGTGCTGGTCCGGAGGATCACCGTGCGCGTCGTGTGGGTCTCGCCCCGAGTGAGGTCGATGACCCACCGGTCCGGTGGCGAGAACGCGATCGTGAAGCGTCCCACCGCGCCGTTGGCGCCGTCGTCGGTCAGCCGCAGCACCGGGCGCCGCAGCGCGCTCGCGATGGCGCGCCGCACGCGCTCTCCACTGACGTGCGCGCCGCCGCCTTCGAAGACGAGCACCAGCGGCGCGGGCGTCGCCGGCGGCGTGGCTGCCGTCTGTGCATGGGCGCTGCTCGCGATCGAGACCAGCACGAAGGCGAGCGCCAAGATGCGCATGACGTCGTGGAGGGTACGGGACGCGGCGGGGGCTGCCAAGGCTCGAGCGCCGCGCGGGCGCTCTCGGGGGCCGCCGGTGCGACGGCCCGGTGCGACGACCCCGGTGCGACGGCCCCGCTGCGACGGCCCCGGTGCGACGGCCCGGTGCGACGACCGGCTGCGGAGCCGACTGTTTCATGGAGCCGAGCGGGATCGAACCGCTGACCTCCTCGATGCCATCGAGGCGCTCTCCCAACTGAGCTACGACCCCTGGAAGGGAGGCGCGACTTAGCAAGCGCGCCCAGGCGTGTCAACGCGTTCACAGCCTCGAGGCGCTCCGCCCCGATCTTCGACGCCGCGTGAATCGCGAGGAAAACTGGACGTCGATCCGAGCGTAGGGAGCTTTCGATGAAGCGTCTCGTCGTCTGCCTCGCGGCCGCCGTCGGAGCGAGCGCGTGTGGTCACTACTATCACGGCTACTACCCGGGCGCGGTCGCGCTCGATGCCCCGACCGTCGTCGTCGGCAGCGAGGACACGGCCATCGTCGCCGGCACCATCGTCACCGGGACCGCCAGCGGCGTCTGGACGTCTTCGAACGGATGGAGTGGCGCGTCGAGCCCCGTCGCGCTCGCCGACGCGTCGGGCAGCGGGGCGAGCGTGAGCATCGTCGCCGACGCGAGCTGCAGCGTGCCCCGGGTCGCGGCCCAGGCGCCGGTGACGGGCAACGGGGTCGGGCTCCCGGGCCTGGTCGGCGCCGGCATCCACGTGACGTGCAACGCGTGTAGCGTCGATGCCGCGGGCGGCGCGACCTCGTCCTCGTCGTCGGCGTCGGCGTCCGGATCACCTCCGTCCTCCGGAGCCGGTGCCAGCGGGACGAGCGCAGGACCGGACGTGATCGCCGCGCTCTCGCTCCTCGGCTCGCTCTCGTCGCTCTCGCTGGGCGGCGATGCGACCGTCGCCGCCTCCGACGCGGCACGTCTGGAGGCCTCGCTCGCTCACGATGCGCTCCCCCATGCCGGCGGGGACAGCGCGATCGTCGTGCGCGCGCTGGGAGGCCCGCCCGGGCCCACGCCCACCCCGGTCCGTGTCCACCTGGTGATCGACGCGAGCGCCTCGATGGAGTCCCGATGGGACGAGGTCCTCGAGGCCGCCATCGCGCTGGTCGGTCGCCTCCGTCCCGCCGACGAGCTGCAGATCGTCGTCTACTCGACGGGTGCGCGCGTGGTGTTCCCGCCAGCCCGCGTCGAGGGCGGCGACTCGGCCCGCGCCGTCATCCGCGGCCTCACGTGCTCCGGGCAGACCAACATCGAGGCGGGGCTGCGGGCCGCCTACGGTGCGCTCGACCCGCACGGCGGATCCGTCGTGCTGCTCCTCTCGGACGGCGTCCCCGAGGGCGGATACGCGACCCCGGGCGAGCTCGGATCGCTCGCCGCCGATGCGCGCACCCGCACCGGCGCGACGACCGTCACGATCGGCCTCGGCAACGAGTTCCATCCCGGGATTCTCCGCGCCATCGCGCGCCGCGGCGGCGGCGACTTCCGGATCGCGCCGAGCTCTCGCGAGCTGGCGGCGGTGCTCGAGGCGGAGCTCGAGGCGCACACGAACGTCGTCGCGCGCGACGTCGCCTTCGAGCTCCAGCTGGCGCCGGGCGTCCAGATCGCGGCGAGCCTCGATCTCGCCTCGCTCGATGCCGCCGTCGTCGTCGACGGCGCCCACGTCACCGTCCGCCTCGGGACTCTCGCGGCGAGCGAGACGCGCACCGTCGTGCTGCCCATCGTGGTGTCGTCTCCGCCGGCGGCCGTCGCGCAGATCTCGGCCTCGGCCACGGTGGTCGCCGGGTCGCTGACGGGCCAGCGCGCGCTCTCGCTGCGCGAGGCGCCGCGCGCGATCCCAGCCGGTGGGCTCGCCGCCTCGCTCGACGCCGACCTCGCGAGCGCGCTCGCCTCGGCTGCGACCTCCGTCGAGAACGGTGATGCGCGCACGGCGGCGGCCACTCTCCGAGCCCACGCGGACACCGCTCGCCGGGTGGCGAGCGGCGACCCGGCGATCCTCGCGCGCGTCGAGCACTCGCTCGCGTTCGCCGCAGGCCTCGAGGCGTCGGTGCCGAGCGCCAGCTGGGGCGCGCGACGCCAGGCCGCCTCGGCGATGTTCGAGTGGTCGGTCGGTCTCGGGCGCTGATCGCGCCCGCCTCGAGGGCGATTGACGTCGCGTCTCGAGGCTCCCAGAACCCGGCGTCATGAGCGATCAGAAGATCCCGGTCACGGTCCTCACCGGCTTTCTCGGCGCCGGCAAGACCACGCTGCTCAACCGCATCCTCACCGAGCCGCACGGCAAGCGCATCGCGGTGATCGAGAACGAGTTCGGCGAGATCGGCATCGACCAGGGCCTCGTCGTCAAGAGCGACGAAGAGATCTTCGAGATGAACAACGGGTGCATCTGCTGCACCGTGCGCGGCGATCTCATCCGCATCCTCGGCAACCTGATGAAGCGGCGCGACCGGTTCGACCACATCCTCGTCGAGACGACGGGGATGGCCGACCCGGGGCCCGTCGCGCAGACGTTCTTCATGGACGACGAGACGAAGGACCAGTTCCGGCTCGACGGGATCCTGACCGTCGTCGACGCCAAGCACGTGAGCCTCCACATCGACCAGTCGAGCGAGTGTCGCGAGCAGATCGCGTTCGCGGACCACGTGATCCTCAACAAGAGCGATCTCGTGAGCGGCGACGAGCTCGACCGCGTCGAGGACCGCGTCCGGTCGATCAACGCGCTCGCGAAGATCACCCGCACCAGCCAGTGCGCGATCCCGATCGAGAAGGCGCTCGACGTGGGAGGATTCGACCTCGAGCGCGCGCTCTCGATACGGCCGACCTTCCTCGTGCCGGAGTATCCCTTCGAGTGGACGGGGGTGTACGCCCTCGAGGCCGGGGCGAAGATCGAGCTCGAGCTCGGCCACGAGCATCACGACGATCACGGTCACGATCACCACGGTCACGAGCACGGCCATCACGATCACGGCCATCACGATCACGATCACGACCATCACGACCACCACGGTCACGATCACGGTCATCACCACCACGATCACGACCACCACCTCGAGCTGGTCGTGCTCCCGATCGCTCGTGCCGACGACGTCGCGCTGCGCGAGTCGGCCGAGCAGGCCGTGCGCCTCTTCGCCGACGAAGCGAAGCACGCGAGCCCGAAGGCGCCGATCCCTCCCGGCACGCACGCGTGTGCGGACCTCGTGGGCGAGACGACGCGCTATCCGCTCGCGGTTCCGCAGAAGGGCCTCTATGCCGTCTTCCTCGAGCACGCGCCCGAGGAGCTCGGTGCGCGGGTGCTCGTCGACGGCGCGCCGCTCGCGCCCGCCCTCGAGCGCGGCTGGGCCGAGGGGCACGTGCACGAGGAGTCCGTGGGCTCGGTGGGTCTGTCCACCGACCGTCCGCTCGATGCGAGGAAGCTGAACGAGTGGCTCTCCGGCTTGCTCCAGAGCAAGGGCGGTGATCTCTACCGGACCAAGGGCATCCTCTCGTTCGACGGCGTCAAGGAGCGCTACGTGTTCCAGGGCGTGCACATGCTGCTCGACAGCAAGGCCGACGTGCCGTGGAAGCCGAACGAGAAGCGCGTCTCGCAGCTCGTGTTCATCGGCAAGGATCTCGACCGTGCCGAGCTCGAGCGCGGGTTCCTCTCGTGCGTGAAGTGACGGGCGAGCCCCGCGTGACCCGGAGTCGTTGACGCATGGGATTCTTCGACAAGCTCGTCGGCAAGACGGCTCCCACCGGCCCGGCCTGGACGCGCGAGCTCGGCGACCACCCGGTCGGGCTCGCCTACGTGCTCGGCGGCAAGTCGATCGCCATCACCCTCGGGAGCGGCACCGTCGTCGTGCTCGACGCGGCGAGCGGCGAGCCTCAGAGGACGATCGCCGTGCACGAGGCGGGCGCGCTCGGCATGGCGAGCGATGGGGCGCGCTTGGTGACGGGCGGCATGGACGGCAAGGCCTGCCTCGTCGACGTGGCGGCGGGGACCGTGCTCCACCGGCTCGAGGCCGACGCCGAGTGGGTCGAGCACGTCGCGATCGCTTCCGACGGAACGGTCGCGCTCGCCGCTGGAAAGGGCGTCCGCTGGGCGAGCCCCGACGGAGCCTCGATCGCCAAGCTCGGCCCGCACGCGAGCACGGTCACGGCGGTCGCGTTCTCGCCCGACGCGAGCCGGCTCGGCGCCGCGCGCTACGGCGCCATCGACGTGTGGAACCGGGACGGATCGAAGGACCGCGAGCTCGCCTGGAAGACCTCTCTCGTCTCGATCGCGTGGCAGCCCAAGGATCGCTTCGTCGCCGCCGGATGCCAGGACAACGCCGTGCACTTCTGGCGCCTCGAGACCGAGGGCGACTCGATGATGGGCGGCTATCCCGCCAAGCCCAAGGCCCTCGCGTGGAGCCACGACGGAACGGCGCTGGCAACCGGTGGCGGCGAGGAGATCGTCGTCTGGAGCTTCCGCGGCCGCGGTCCCGAGGGCACGACACCGATCCTCCTCAAGGGGCACACCAAGCTCGTGACCACCCTGGTCGCTGCGCCGAGCGACCACCGCTTCGCGAGCGGGGGCCGAGACGGCCTGTTCTGCGTGTGGAGGCCCCAGCGAAGCGAGAGCCCGATCGCGCAGGTCGCCATGAGCGCGCCCGTCGCCGGCGTGGCGTTCCGCGCCGACGGCGGCTTCGCAGCCGCGGCCGACGAGAAGGGTCGCGTCGTCGCGCTCAAGCTCGGGTGAGCGCCGGCGCTCGCGCGCTCACTCGCCGAGGTAGTAGCCGTCGCTCGTGAGGTGCTCGAGCGCGAGGACGAGCGCCTGCTCGCGTGCGCGCGCGGTCGCGACATCGAGGTGGCCGGCGCCGCAGCGCGTACCGAACTCCGCGAGGCGGGCGCGGGTGTCGGCGAGCTCCGACTCGACTCGAGACGTGACGGCCGCGACGTCGATCACCTCGTGGCGCGCGCGCGCCTGCGTGAGCGAGGTGCGGAGCGAGGCGAGCCGGGCCTCCGCGCCGGTGATCTCGGGATGCTGCGCGCCGTAGCGGGTGCCGAGCGCGGCGAGCGACGCGCGCGCCATCACGAGGTCGATCTGCAGCGTCGTCGCGCTCGTCTGGGCGCACACGAGGCGGGCTGGCAGGAGCGCGAGGCCGAGGGTTGCTGCGATCGCCGCGCGCCGCCGCATCACGTTCCCTCCGCGCGCAAGAAGGCGCCGATCTCCGAGACCACGCGCTCGACGTCGCTCTGCGACAGATACGGATGGATGGGCAGCGCGAGCACCTCGCTCGCTGCGCGCTCCGCCTCCGGGAACGAGCCGGGCCCGTAGCCGAGCGACGCGAAGCACTCCTGCAGGTGGAGTGGCAGCGGGTAGAAGACCTCGCTTCCGATGCGCCGATCGCCGAGGTGCGCCTTCAGCTTGTCTCGCAGCGCCGGGCTCCCCGGCTCACGGGGGCTGCGCACGCGGATCACGTACTGATGATAGACGTGCCCCGGCTCGACGCGTCGCGGCGGCGCGAGCGAGCCCTCGGGGACGTCCTCTTCGAGGAAGAGCAGG
The DNA here is from genome assembly GCA_044223665.1 of Sandaracinaceae bacterium. Taxonomy (GTDB): domain Bacteria; phylum Myxococcota_A; class Polyangia; order Polyangiales; family Sandaracinaceae; genus JBBSAT01. The sequence goes on from JBGALT010000003.1 coordinate 108,966, forward strand.
TCGTAGAGATTCGCGTTGGCGCGCCGCGCATCCATCCACTTCGACAGGTGCGGCAGCTTCACGCGGAGGACGGCTCCCTGGAGGCCATCGAGACGGAAGTTGCCGCCGATCATCTGGTGGAAGTAGCGGCGCTCGCCCCCGTGCACGCGCAGGATCTTCACGCGCTGTGCGAGCGCGTCGTCGTTCGTCGTGACGAGGCCCGCATCCCCGAACGCGCCGAGGTTCTTGGTCGGATAGAACGAGAACGCGGCCAGCGCGCCGAGGCTCCCGACCGTGCCCAGCGCATGCGTGGCGCCCACCGCTTGCGCCGCGTCCTCGAGGATCGGAACGCCCATCGCTTCCGAGATGGCGCGCAGCGCGCTCATGTCGGCGGGCTGGCCGTAGAGGTGCACGGGCACGATCGCTCGGGTGCGCTCGCTGAGCGCGGCCCCGACTGCGCTCGCGTCGAGGTTCAGCGTGACGGGGTCGACGTCGACGAACACGGGCCGAGCGCCCACCCGCGCGATGCACCCGGCGGTCGCGAAGAACGTGAACGGCGTCGTGACGACCTCGTCGCCTGGGCCGATCCCGAGCGCCATCATCGCGACGATCAGCGCGTCCGTGCCGCTCGAGACGCCGATGGCGTGCGGCACGCCGAGATAGGCTGCCACCTCGCGCTCGAACGCCTCGACCTCCGGGCCGAGCACGAAGGCGTTCTTGTCGAGCACGCGATCGAACGCCGCGCGGATCTCCGGCAAGAGCGGCCCGTTCTCGGCCGCCAAGTCGAGCAGCGATATCGGCGCGGCCGCGCTCACGCGATCAGCGCGGGTGCCGGCGCGCCGCGCCGTCGATGGCGCTCGTCAGCGCGACCTGATCGAAGCCCACGAGCACCTGGCCGTCGATGTCGAAGGTCGGCAGCGTGCGATGCGGGTTCAGCATCGAGAGCTGCGCCTGCGCCGAGGCCTGCCGATCGACGTCGATCGTGTGGTAGGCGATGCCTTCCTGGTCCATCCAGCGATGGGCGGCCTGGCAGGCTTGGCACCACGTCGCCGAGTACATCTCGATCGAGATCGACTGTGATGCCGACGCGAGTGTCATCGGCGCGGCTGGCAGGGCGGGCTCCACGACGGCCGGCGCGACCGCGGTCGGCGCGGCCGCGCGCGCTTCGGCGAAGTCGACCTCGTCGGCGAGCGTAGGCTGCGAGCGCTCCTCGCTGCCGCTGAACGCGAGCGCGATCACGCCACCCGAGAGCACCGCGGCCGCCGCCAGGGCGATCCACGTGGCACTGCTCGAGGCCCTCGGGGCGGCAGGCTCGGCCGGCCGAGCGAGGGACGTGGAGGGATGCGGATCGCTCACGACGATCGCGATCGTGACACAAAGCTCTCCAAAGTCGTCTGGAAATTGCGACCGATCGATCGCACCCCCGGGCACACGGGCGGCATCGCGCCGCGCCGATCACTGCTCGGCAAAGAGTGCTCGCCCCGGAGGACCCGTACGGGAGCGGGCTCGGCCCGCGGACGGTAGGGGCCGGAGCGGGCTCGACCCACTGATCGGTAGGGGCGGAGCTCGGCAAAGAGTGGCGGGTGCTCGCCCCGGAGGACCCGTACGGGAGCGGGCTCGGCCCGCGGACGGTAGGGGCCGGAGCGGGCGAGCCGATCACTGCTCGGCAGGGCGGGCCCGCGAAGCACGGCGTCAGATCCGCATGAGCGCGGTGCCCCAGTTCAGGCCTGCCCCGAGGGCCAGGTAGCAGACGAGCTGTCCCTTCTTCAGGCGGCCGTCGCGGAACATCTCGTCGAGCAGGATCGGGATCGTGCCCGCGCTCGTGTTGCCGTAGCGCGCGATGTTCGAGGGCACCTTCTCTTCGGGAACGCCGAGCGAGTGGCGCACGCTCGCGTTGATGCGGTCGTTGGCTTGGTGCGCGATGAACCAGTCGATCTCATCGAGCGTGATACGAGCCTTCTCGCAGACCTCGCGCACCGCCTTCGGGAGCAGGGTGACGGCGCTCTTGAAGAGCTCCTTGCCCTTCATCGTCGGGATGTGGGAGTCGGGCGGCGCGGTCCAGTAGTGGCGGCGCGTGAACATGCCGCCCGGGATCCAGATCTGGTCCATCGCGCGGCCGTCGCTGTGCGTGGCGGCGGCGAGCAGGCCGTGGCCGGCGATCGCGCTCTTGCGCAGCACGAGGGCGCCGGCGCCGTCGCCGAAGAGCACGGCGGTGCCGCGGTGCTTGGTCGCGAACTCGTACTCCTCGGGCGAGGGCTTCACGTCGGCGTCGCCGAGGAGCGCTTCCCAGTTCCACGGCATGAAGCCGGCGTGGGCCTCGGCGCCGATGAGCAGCACCGTCTTGGCGGCGCCGCTGGCGATGAGGCCATCCGCGAGCTGCATGCCGAAGGGCATCGCCGCGCACTGCTGCCGGATGTCGAGCGCTGGCACGCCAGGGATGCCGAGCTTGGCCCCGAGGAGCGCGCCCGAGCCCGGGAACACGTGCTCGGGCGTCATCGTCCCGAAGATCACGTAGTCGATCTCCGCGCGATCGACGTTCGCCGCCTCGAGCGCCTTCTGGGCGGCGATCAGCGCCATGTCGCTCACGCCTTCGCCCTCGGCGACGAAGTGACGCTCGGCGATGCCGGAGCGCGGGCGGATCCACTCGTCGTTCGTGTCCATGACACGCGACAGCTCGTCGTTCTTGATCGCCCGCCCCGGCACGTGGCGGCCCGTGCCCACGATCGTGATCCCCGGCATGATCGCTCCTCGTCTCCCTCGGTGAGAGGCGCGGTCTACCCGGGCTCTTTCGATGCGTCGAGACGCGGCGCGTCAGCGTACGGGGAGCACGTCGATCACGAGCGTGGTGAGCGTCCGCGTGACCTCGTCGTGCACGGCGCGGGCGACGTAGCGGCCCTCGGGGGCCACGACGAGCCAGCTGCGCCCCACCGCGCGGTCGACCCCGTCTTCGCCGCCTACGAGGTAGTCGACCTGGGCGAGCCCGCTCGTGCAGGCGCTCTCGTCGCGGGGCGCCAGCTCGATGGTGTCGAAGGTCCCGAGCGGGCAGAGCGTCGTCCCCGGCGCCGCCGCGTAGAGCGCGACCGTCGAGCGCTGCGCGAGCCAGAGGTCTCCCGCGCCCTCGGCGAGCGTCGCGCCGTCGGCCAGGCGCAAGCCGGGCCCCGGCATGCCGAACGTCGCGACGGTGAGCGTCGAGCGCCGCGCCTCTCGGGCCGCGTCGATCCGCGCCGCGTCGCTCGCGCTCGCGCTCGTCGTGCACGACGCGAGCAGGAGCGCCGCGCCGACGTCGCGCAACCGCGCGCGCACGGCCTACCGCGCCTCGACGGCGCGCGCGTGTGCTTCGAGCCCCTCGAGGCGTGCCAGCTCGGTCAAGAGGCCCCGCTGCGCGCGGATCGCTTCCTTCGAGTAGCGGACGAGCGAGGTGCGCACGACGAAGTCGTAGACACCGAGCGGCGAGTGGAAGCGCGCTGCGCCGCCCGTCGGCAGCACGTGGCTCGGCCCGGCCGCGTAGTCGCCGGCGGCCTCGGGCGTGTGATCGCCGAGGAACGCCGCGCCGGCAGCGCCGACGTGCTCGAGCATCGCCTCGGGCTCGCGCACCTGGAGCGAGAGGTGCTCGGCCGCGAGCACGTCGGCCACGCGTGCGGCCTCGGCGAGATCGCCCGCGACGAGCGCGAGCGCGTGGCCGCGGATGCTCGCTTCGGCGATCTCGCGGCGCGGCAGCTTCGCGAGCTGCGCTTCGACCTCTTCCGCGATCTTCTTCGCCATCGCCTCGCTCGTCGTCACGAGCAGCGCGTAGGCCTCCTCGTCGTGCTCGGCCTGCGAGAGCAGATCGGCGGCGACGACGCGCGGATCGGCCTGATCGTCGGCGACCACGAGGATCTCGCTCGGCCCGGCGATGCCGTCGATGTCGACCGTGCCGAACACGAGGCGCTTGGCGCAGGCGACGTAGAGGTTGCCGGGGCCGACGATCTTGTCGACGCGGCGCACGCTCTCGGTGCCGTACGCGAGCGCGGCGATCGCCTGCGCGCCGCCCGCGTCCACGAGCTCGGTCACGCCCGAGATCTCGGCCGCCGCGAGGATCTCCGGGGTGGGTCGGGGCGTCGCGAGCACGATGCGCGGCACGCCGGCCACCGCGGCCGGGATGGCGCTCATCAGCACCGAAGACGGGTAACGCGCCTTGCCGCCAGGCGCGTACACGCCGGCCGCCTTCACGGCGCGCACGCGCTGCCCGAGCACGATGCCGTCTTCTTCGTAGCGGAAGCCGCGATCGACCTGCCTCTCGTGGTAGCGGCGGATGCGCTCGGCCGCCTCCACGAGGCGCGCATAGGTCTTCCGATCGAGCTCGGCCGCGCCCTTCGCGATCGCGGCGCGATCCCACACCACCTCGCCGATCGAGCGGCTCTCGAAGCGCTGCACCAGCTCGCGCAGCGCGGTGTCGCCACGATTCTTCACGTCGTCGAGGATCGTGCGGACGGGCGCCTCGACCTTCGCGAGGTCCTGATCGCCGCGTCTTTCCAGCGCCTTCAAGGCCGAGTCGTAGGCCTCGGTCCCCCGGATGACGATCCGCATCATGCAGGGCGCTGTACCACGGCCCCTGCTACCATTCACTTCCATGAGCTGGCTCCAATGGCCCATCATCATCGGCTCCATCTCGCTGATGGTGATCATCCACGAGAGCGGTCACTACCTGATGGCGCGCGCCTTCGGGATGCGCGTGCTGCGCTACTCGATCGGCATCGGGCCCGTGCTCTTCAAGCACCAGCCGAAGGACAGCCCGACGATCTTCCAGATCTGCGCGATCCCCTTCCTCGCCTACGTCCAGATCGACGGCATGAACCCGTCCGAGGAGATCGATCCGAAAGATCCGGCGCTCTTCGCCAACAAGAGCGTCTTCGCGCGGATCATGACGATCCTCGCCGGGCCCATCGCGAACTACGTCGGCGCCTCGATCATCACCTTCCTCTTGATCGTCTTCGGCGGCGTACAGCGCCAGGTGGACGGCCCGATGATCGTCGGAACGATCATCGAGGGCTCGCCGGCGGCGAACGGCGGCATCGATCTCGGCGACGAGATCGTCGAGGCGAACGGCGTCACCGTGCACGGCTTCGACGAGCTCGTCGCGGCCACGCGGGATCGCGCCGACCAGCCGACCATCTATCGTGTGCGCCGACACGGCGAAGTGCTCGCGCCGATGACGATCACCCCGCACGCCGACGCGAGCCAGGGCGGGCGCGCGGTCATCGGCATCGTGCCGCAGCCGCAGTTCGTCTACGACGAGGCGTCGATCGGCACGGCCCTGCACCACGCGCTCGTCATTCCGTTCGTGCTGACGATCGCGCAGGCCGAGGGCCTGGCCGATCGCATCCGCCACGGAAGCACCGAGGGCATGAGCAGCGTCGTCGGCATGGCGCGCCACATGGCGCAGCAGTGGCACGAGGGCATGTACGCCTTCGTCTCGACGCTGGTGATCATCTCGGTCGCGCTCGGCTTCTTCAACCTGCTGCCGTTCCCGGCGCTCGACGGTGGGCGGCTCGTCTTCCTGTTCTTCGAGCTGATCACGCGCCGCCGTGCGAACGAGCGCGTCGAGGCGATCATCCACATGGTCGGCATCGTCGTGCTGCTCAGCTTCGCGGCCTACATCACGATCTACCGCGACATCCCGGGCTGACCGGGCCGCGCCGCGCGAAGCGGTACCGCGTCACGGCTTCTCGTCGGGCGGCTCGCTCGGCAGGCGCGAGCGCTCGAGGAACGCCGCCCAGCGAGCGCGTCGCTGCTCGGCGCGCTTCTGGAGTGGCTCGACGATGTCGTCCTTGATGCGGCTCCAGACGACCAACATGTTCACGAGGAGGCCGCCGTTGCTCGCGGCCATGCAGTAGAACGTCCACTCGAGGCGGGCGCAGGCGACGAAGAACGAGAGCGTGGTGACGACCGCCGCCGGCCAGAGACGCGACTCGATCACGCCCGCGGCCAGGGCCGTGGCCACCGCCCAGAGGAAGATCAGGAGCGCGATGGCCTGCTCGATCTGGATCCCCGCCACGTAGGTGCCGACCCAGAGCACGAGCTGGGAGACCAGGGTCGTGCGCACGGTCCACACGAGCCGGCGGTTGAGCGACGTCTTGCTCATCGAGTCGCGCGCCCAGTACGAGAGGGCCTGACCGACCATCGCGACGCTCAGCCCGAACACGATTGCGGCCCAGTGCGAGCGCGCGAGCTCGAAGCGCGACCAGAGCCAGCCCCAGACCAGCGGACCGATCGTCCACACCGAGCCCATGACGAGCGCGAGGAACGCGCGCGTCCGACGCCCGATGCTCGGATCGTGGTCGCGCGCGAGCTTCTCGGCGGCCTCGCGCTCGACCTTGGCTCGCGCGAGCGCTTCGTCCACGCGGCGGGTGAGCGCGTCGGAAGCGTCCTTCAGCTCCGCGAGCAGCACGCTCGCGGCCCGCGCGTCGTTGGCCGAGAGCTCGAACTCGATCATGGCCTCGATGGCGCGACGAAGGCCGACGCGCGCCGCTTCGTTGCCGCGCCACGCGCGCAGCGCCTCGAGGAAGCCGAAGCGGCACTCGCCGAAGTAGTGATAGAGCGCCAGGCGCCGCTCGGCCTCGTCGGTGCCCGCCTTGTCGCGCTCCTCGAGCAAGCGCTCGAGGCGCTCCTCGGCCTCGGTCGCGAGGCGGATCGAGCCGCGGTGCTCGAGGAATCCGGCGATCGCCAGCCGGAACTGCTCGGCAGTCTCGAAGCGCGCGTCGGGATCGGGATCCATCGCGCGCGTCACGATCCGCGCGAGCTCGGCCGGTACGTCGGGGCCGAGCTTCGGCTCGCTCCGCGCGACCGAGACGAGGATCGCCATGAGCGAGTCGCCCTCGTGCGGAACGCGGCCGGTGGCGATCTCGTGGAGGATCGCGCCGAGCAAGTACACGTCGGTGCGCGGGCTGATGCGCGCATCGATGCCGCCGATCATCTCGGGCGCCATGTAGCAGGGCGTGCCCGCCATCTCGGTGGCCTCGGCGGCGAGCGGGAAGCGGCCGGTGCCGTCGTCCGCGAGCGCGACCGCGAGGCCCCAGTCCACGACGTAGACCTCGCCGTGGCTCCCGATCATCACGTTCTCGGGCTTGAGATCCCGATGCACGATGCCGCGGCTGTGCGCGAAGTGAACGGCGGTCGCGACCTGCTGCAGGATGCGCAGGTTCCAGTCGAGCCGGTCCTTGGCGTGGAAGCGGCGCGCGAGCTGTGGCGCGTCGCTCATGAGGTCGCACCACGCAGCACCCTCGATCTTCTTGAGGACGATCTGCGGATCGCCGTCGAGGCCGAGCTCGATGTCGTAGACGGGGACGACGTTCGGGTGCTCGAGCGCGCCCGTGACCCACGCCTCGCGCAGGAGCTTGAGCGTCGCGAGGTCGCTCTTGGCCTCGTCCTTCACCGACTTGACGGCGACGTGCCGGCCGAGCGCGCGCTGCGTGCCGAGCCGCACGATGCCCATGCCGCCCTGGCCGAGCGTCGCGTGCACGTCGACGCCGCGCTGCGAGGGCGAGAGCAGGCCGAGCGCGCGCGCGACCTCGGCGCTCTTGCGGCGTCGCGGCTCGATCGTGTGCCGCGGCTCCTTCGCGATCGCACCCGCATCGGAGGCGGCGGCCGCTGCTTCGAGCGTGTCGTGGAGCTGTTCGAGCGTTCGGCGCAAGCGAGCGAACGATAGCGCGGGCGGTCAGCGGAGGAGCAAATACGCGAGCGCCGCGGCGAGCGCGAGCACGCCGGTCACCATCGCGACGCCCCGCACGTCGGCGGGAGCGGCAGGCGGCCCGTCCCCTTCGACGAGCGCGAGCTCCGCGTAAGCGCCCTCGATGCGCGCGACGCGCAGGCGCGTGTCGTCGGTGACGGGCGTGTAGACCTGCATCAAGCGCCGGTAGGCGCGGTCGATCTCGCGCCGGCCGGCGCCGGGACGCAGGCCGAGCGTCTCGTAGGCCGGCACGAGCTCGTCCTCGCCGACGAGCGTGACGAAGAGATCGCCGCGCCCCGGGGTGCTCGATCGGTACGGCGCGCTCCCCTCCGCGGGCGGTGGCGCGACCGGCGCGCCGAGCTTCACGGCGCCCCAGCCCGGCAAGCGCAGCACCTCGCCCGCCTTGCTTCCGGCGGGCATCGGCACGCGCGCAGGCCCCTCGAGCCAGGGCACGCTCAGGGTGTCGCCGGTGCTCGCGCCCTCCGGGTCGATCGGGATACGCACGTGCAGGTCGTCGCCGACGCGACGCAGCCGCGGATGCGGCGCGACCTCGAGCGTGACGAACACGTCCCCGCGCTTGCCGCGGTGCTCGGTGCCGCGTCCAGGGAGGCGCAGCGTCGCGCCATCGGCGACCCCTGCCGGAATCGTGACGTCCACCGCCGAGAGCGTCTCGATCGTGCCGCGCCCGCCGCAAGGCTCGCACGGCGCCGTCCACTTCTTGCCGCGGCCGGCGCACGCTCGGCACGAGACGTCGATCGCGGCGTGCCGGTCGGCCGATCGTTGCTTGCCGCGCCCTTCGCACGCGCGGCAGTCGAGGAGCTGCGCGCCCGGCGCACCGCCCGAGCCGGAGCACGCCGCGCAGCGGGTCGGTGTCGGAATGTCCACGCGGCGCTTGCCGCCATGCGCGGCCTCGACGAGCGTGATCGTCACGTGGAGGCGCACGTCTCCGCTCGGTGCGCCCGCACGCCCGAAGAGATCGCCGAAGATCTCCTGGAACGGCTCGAGGACCCGATCCGAGTCGAAGGGCTCGCCCACGGCGAGCAGTCTACGCGCGTGGGGGCGCGAGCTTCCTGCGGCTACTCGGCCGCGCCGGCCGGGCGCAGTGCGCGCTCGACGTCGTGGGGCACCGCCATCGCGTGATAGCCCTTGTCGACGTGGATCACGCTGCCCGTGATGCCCGACGCGAGCGGGCTCGCGAGGAACGCCGCCGTCTGTCCTACCTCGGTCGCCGTGACCGTCTCGGCCAGCGGGCCGCTCTGCTCGTAGTAGGCGATGATCTTGCCGATGAAGCCGATGGCGCTCGCGGCGCGCGAGGCATAGGGCCCGGCGCTGATCGAGTTCACGCGCGCGCCCCACTTGCGGCCCGCCTCGTAGGCGAGCACGCGGGTGTCGCTCTCGAGCGCGGCCTTCGCGCTCGACATGCCGCCGCCGTAGCCCGGCACGACGCGCTCGGCGGCGAGGTAGGTGAGGTTCAGGAACGAGCCGCCCGGCCGCAGCAGCGGCCCCGTCTTCTGCACGAGCGAGACGAACGAGTACGCGCTCGCGCTCATCGCGCCGAGGTAGCCCCGGCGCGAGGTCTCGAGGAGCGGGTTCTTCACCTCGGGCCCGTTCGCGAGGCTGTGCACGACGACGTCGAGCGAGCCCTCGCCGAAGTCGGCGCGGATGCCGCTCGCGAGCCCGGTCATCGTGAAGTCTCCGCGCTCGCGGTAGCGCCGGTTGCTCTTCACGTCCTCGGGCACGAGCTCCATCGCGTCGTAGTCGGCGTCGAGCGCGTAGATCTTCTCGAAGGTCAGCATCGAGCCGTCCGAGAGCTTGCGCGACTCGTCGAGCTTGCCGCGCGAGAGCAGCGTCTCGAAGATCCCCATCGCCGGCGGCCACACCCCGAGCACCACGCTCGCCCCGGCCTCCGCCAGCGCGTGCGCGATGCCCCAGCCGAGGCCGCCGTCGTCCGCCACGCCCGCGACGAGCGCGCGCTTGCCCTTCAGATCGATGCCGAGTGTCATGCGGGGCGCAACACAGCGCGCCCGGCGCTCGCCGTCAAGGGGAGGCGATGCGCGCTCCGTCCGGGCTCCACGCGCGCAGGTGCGCGGCATCGATCGAGCGGAGCTCGACGCCGGCCGCGTGGACGATCGCCTCGACCGCTCGGTCCTCGCGTCCTTCGATCGCGAGCCGCATGAAGCGGGAAGGGGAGGCGCATACGAACGCGACCGCCGAGGCGAGCGACTCGGTCCGTGGACCGAGCCCTTCCCTCAGCCACGACACCGCGGGGTCGGCACCGGCGTCCTCGTCCCAGCCCAGCGTCACGTCGATCGACCGACCATCCGTCGCGGTGAGCGTCGCGCTCATGGCGACGGTCTGATCGCGTACGCCGGGTGCGCTTCGTCGTGGCTCCCCGAGCCAACGGGCCTGCCGCTCGTCGATCGCGAGCCGGTCGCGCAGGCGCTGGGCACGCCGCCGATCCACGGCTCGATCTTCCGCATCGAGCGAGGGCCGCTGGAGCGACTCGAGCACGCGCTCGGCGTCCTCGTCGCCGCGGAGCACACACCACATGCTCGTTCGTGAGCGAAGGCGTGACCGAGCGCGTGCGCGAAGCCGAGCCCGCACCGAGGCCGCGAGGCGCCGCACGGGTGCGAACGGGTCGAGCGAGAGCGCGTCGAGGACGGCGTGCGTCGAGACTCCGATCGGATGGAAGCCGAGGCGGACGGCGGCCCTCATCCGCGCGGACGGGTCGACCGCCTGAGACTCCTCGATCACCAGGCGGCACCACTCGTCGGGAGCCTGCGCGACGAGCGCCTCCACGACCGCCTCCAGGGCGTGGGGCACGCGGGGCCAGACGGGCCCGGCCTCGACGCCCGTGCGCACGAGGTCGACGAGCGCTCCGATCACGTCGGGAGAGGCCGCGTGTGCGTCGGCGATCCCATCGAGCGCCGCGACCCGCGTCTCGGGGGGCCACTCGAGTAGAGCGTGCACGAGCGCGGCATCGGCGTGCGGCGCAGCGGCGCGCCAGGCGCGGTAGATCACACTGAAGCGGAGCGCGTCGTCCGCCGGCAGCGGGCCGAGCGCGCGCGCGGCCACGATCGCTTCGTGCGTCCATCGGATCGCCTCGACGGGATCGGAAATGGGCGCGGGCTCCGGCTGCCATTGCGGCGGGGACCAGGCAGGGCACGCGTGGCAGGCGCCCGGCGAGCGGAGGCGGACGGTACTCGCCGGCCCACTCACGCATCGCCTGCACCGCGGGGGAAGGCGACCATGGAAGGGTCACCGACGATCGCGCTCGGGCGGGGCCCTGCGCCCAGCGGGTGATCGCACGATCGCGCTCGCGTGCCACCGACCTCGAGATCGGAGCGTCACGCGACGCGACGAGCGCGTCGCACACGAGCAGCTCGCGCGCGTCGGTCGCGTGCGGGAGCGCGTCCGAAAGAGCCGCGATCGCCCGCTCCGCGTGGTGTGCCGCCGACGCGAGCACGGCGTCGCGGCAGATCGCATCGGGCAACGCCCGCGCGAGCGACGCGACACGCTCCTCGCTCGTCGAGCCGACGCCCAGGCGGCCACGAATCAGCAACGCGAGCGCGCGCGAGGCCTCGCCCCGGGCCACGCTCTCGGGGTCTCCCGCGGCGAGCGTCGTGTCGGCTGCCATCCGCTCGAGAGCCTCGACGACGTCGGGGCGGCGCCATCCGAGCGTCGCGATCGCACGCAGCGCGTCGGGTGCGGGCAGCCCCACCACGTGATCGTCGAGCGACGCCGAGGTCTCGGCGAGCCGGTCGAGCCAATGCGCGCGGGGGAGCTCGGCCACGACTCCCAGGATGGATCCGCGCGCGAGACTCGACCAGCGGCCGGGTGGACGAGCATCAGCGTGCTGGGACCGGCCAGCAATCGCGTGCGGGGTCGTAGCGGAAACGGAAGATCTCGCAGTCCGCGCGCACCGGCTCGCAGTCGACGGGGCGAATCGTGGTCGGGTCCTGGCCGGGATCGTCCTCGAAGTCGTAGCTGTCCTGCTCGGGGCCGATCTGGATCGGATGCTCGATCGGTCCCGCGTGCCAGCACGTGGCGTAGAGGCCCGTGCCCTCGGGGTGCTCGACCTCGTAGTCGCCACTCGTACCGGCGTGCTCGACGGCGAAGGTCTCGGTGTCGACGACGACGAACGCATCGCTCGAGACGACCGCGCTCAGCTCGTCTCGTCCGTCGCCGTCGAAGTCGGCGGTCTCGAGCGTCGCGTAGGGCTCGCCCTCGTCGCATCGCCAGCCGAGCTCGTAGCGCTCGAGCGTGCCGTTCACGAGGCGCGCGATCGCGAGCGTCGCGCATCCGTCCCGCGGCGCGGCAGGGAGCGAGGCCTGCCCAGTACCGGCGCCGCAGGTGCGCGCGACCGCCGCGTCCGCCAGGAGCGCGTCCCGATGCTCGTAGACGGCGAATGGAACCGACGCGCGTCCCGCGACGCACGTCGCGATCTCGCGGAACGCCTCGCCGTGGATCGCGGCGAGCGCCGCGTGGATCGCGCGCTGCTCGTCATCCGACGCGTTGCGCGGCACCGTCGAGGGTGGCGACGACGCGCCGCACGCGCCGAGCAAGAGCGCACACGCGCTCGCGAGTCGAAGGCTGGGGCTCCGCACGAGGGGAGCCTATCAGCGACCGCGCCCCGTCGCGGTCAGAGCCCGATGATGTAGAGCACGCCCTCGGTCAGCGTCGCGGTGATGCTCATCACCAGCGAGGCGACGAAGGCGGTGCCGAGGCTCTTCACCTTCAGCTTGTCGGTGAGCGCGTCGGTGAACTTCAGCAGGATCGCGCCGACCAAGAGGCGCGTCAGGAAGGAGAAGACGAACCCGAGGCCGAGCGTGCCGATCCCGATCGCGACGAAGAGCGCGTGGCCGAGGACGAGCTCGAGGATCGCGAAGAGCGCGGCGACCATGAGCTGGTTGCCGAGGCCGCCCTTCAGCTGGAAGCCGTCGATCAGCTTGCTGGCGACGACGAACGAGAACGTGAGGACGAGCCAGCTGACGAGGATGCCCATGGGCCCACCTTGCATGCCTCCGGAGTGATCGGCCAGAGGCTCACCGACCAGAACGCGCGAGGGCAGGAGCGTGTTTCGAAAAAGATCCGAGCGCGCCTGGCTCGAGAGGTCCGACTCCGGGTCGCGTCGGCCTCAGAAGTCGACGTCGCCCGCCAGGATCTCGGTCATCTCGATGCCCGGTGTCGTGTTCGAGACGGGGTGCTGGATCGCCGGGGCCGGCGTGGGCTGGGCGACGACCGGCGCGGGAGCGCTCGGGAAGCCGTTCGTGTTGCCGCCGCTCGTGGCCGGCGCCGTGGGAGGCAGCGCCACGACGGGCACCGGCTCGCGCGTGCTCGTCGAGCTGCTGCACGCGGCGAGCGACCCGATCGCGAGCACCGGCGCGATCCAGCGCGAGCGCCCCGGCGAGGGATCGGGCGCGAACACGAGCTCCCGGTCCTTGGTCGCGCGCACCCACGCGCAGACGCGCCCGTCCCCCTTCTGGCGTGCCTCCGCGAGCACGGCGAGCGCGTGCTTGCGCGGCGTCGACCGGAGGTCGAGCACGTCTCGGTCGCATCGCGTGCAGTGCACCCCACCCGGCACCCGAGGCATCGAGGGGAGGTCTTCGGAGCAGGGGTGGGCGATGCGCATCTTCCTCGTGACGTACGGCCGCCGCCGACGATCTCTTCCGTGACCACTATCCGACGCCGCCCCGCAGCATCGACTTCTTGCGCGGCCCGTGGCGTGGGGCCTCGTACCCGGCCGCGAAGATCAGGCGGATCACCCGGCCGCGGTGGGGGCGGAAGCGCTCGAGCAGCGCGAGCATCTCCGCATCGTCGCTCCGGGGCTTGCCGGTGAGCGCGTGGACGATCGTGTGCGGCATCCAGTAGTCGAGCGTCGGCACCGCGTCGGCATCGCCGCGGCACTGGCCGAGGAAGCTCTCGATCGTCCACGGGCCGATCCCGGGGATGCGGCCGAGCGTGGTCCGCAGGCCGTCGAAGCTCCCGTCGAGCGCGCCCGCGATCTCGTCCTCGTGGTCGAGCAGCGCGCGGATCGCCAGCTCGCGCTTGCGGTCGACGAGCGACTCTCGATAGGCCCAGGTCGGCATCGCGAGGAGCGTCTCCTTGCCCGGGAACAGTCGCAGGCCGAGCGGCCCCGGAGCGTCCCCGCCGCGCTCGAGCGCGATCTTGCGCCAAGCCTGCGCCGCCTCCACGAACGCGACGCGCTGCTGGAGGATCGTGCCGACCAGCGCCTCCATGCACCACGGCACGCGCGCCATCCGCATCTTGCGGAAGCGCCGCGCCAGGCGCTGCACGCCCTCGTGATCGGTCTCGAACGCATCGGGGTCGTCGGCCGCGCCGCAGATCGCCGGCACCTGGTCGAGCACTTCCTCGGCCGGCTCGCCCCACGCTTGCGCGAGGATCGTCGTGGGCCCGGCCTGCGCGAGCTCGAGCGTGACCGGCATGCCGCGCACGCGGAATGCGATCGCGAAGCGCCGTGCGCGCGGCTCGAAGCGCGCACACGGATCGTAGGGCCCGAGGCGCTGGAAGCGCAGCGTCTCGGTGAGATCGACCGCCGGCACCTCGAACGTGCGCGGGAGGGCCGCACCGCTCACGACGCCACCTCTACGGCTTCATCGCCAGGGCCCGGGCGAACGCTGGCCGCGCCGCGAGCTCGTCGAGCCACCGCACGAGGTGTCGGTGCGCCGAGAGATCCATCCCGAGAAAGCCACGCGCCGCGTTCGGCCAGGTGAAGTTCGCCACGTCGGCGATCGTCAGCTCGTCGCCCACGAGGTAGCGGCTCTGGGCCAGCCGCTCGTCGAGCACGCCGAAGATGCGCTCGGCCTCCTTCGTGTAGCGCTCGATCGCGTAGGGGATCTTCTCCTTCGCGAACTTCGTGAAGTGGCTCAGCTGGCCGAGCATCGGCCCGGGCCCGCCGATGTTGAAGAAGGTCCACGCCAGCGTGGTGTAGCGATCTTGGCCGCCCGCGGGAAGCAAGCGCCCGGTCTTCTCGGCGAGGTAGACGAGCACCGCGCCCGACTCGAAGACGGTGACGGGCGCGCCGCCTCCCTTCGGGTCGCGATCGACGAGCGCCGGGATCTTGTGGTTCGGGTTCACGCGCCCGTACTCGGGCGTCGACTGCGCGCCTCTGCCGATGTCGATCCACATCGCCTCGTACGGGAGGCCGAGCTCCTCGAGCCCGATGAGCGCTTTGAAGCCGTTCGGCGTGGTCCAGACGTAGGCGTCGATCATGATCCCCTCTCCTCGGTGCAGGTACGAGCCAGCTTGGAGCCCTCGAGTGTCGCGCCCCGCGGCCCGTTTGGGCAGGACGCTCCGCCTTGACACGTTGCGTCGAGACGCCTACCACACGGTCATGCGTTCCTCTACCAGCTGGTAGGGATGCTCACGCACTCACACGGAGGCTCTCATGGCTGAGAAGGGCAAGCGCGTCGCGATCGTCCTCGGGCTGCGCACCCCGTTCGCGAAGCAGTCCACCGCGTACAAGAAGCTCACGGCGCTCGACCTCGGCACGGCCGTCGTCGGCGAGCTGCTCGTGCGCACCGGCATCCCCGCCACGAAGGTGCAGCAGGTCGTCTACGGCCAGGTGCTGCCCTCGCTCTCGGCGCCGAACATCGCGCGCGAGATCGTGCTCGCGACAGGCATGCCGCGCTCGATCGAGGCCTTCAGCGTCAGTCGCGCGTGCGCGACGAGCTACCAGTCCACGGTGAGCATCGCGGAGGCGATCCTCGCCGGCACGGTCGACACCGGCATCGCGGGGGGCGCCGACTCGACGAGCGACGTGCCGATCGCGGTGAGCAAGAAGCTCGCGGCGGCGCTCCTCGACGCGAGCAAGGCCAAGACGCTCGCGCAGAAGCTCGGCGTGTTCGCGACGCTCTCGCCCAAGGACCTCATTCCGGTGCCGCCCGGCCTCGTCGAGTTCTCGACCGGCCTGTCCATGGGCGAGAGCGCCGAGAAGATGGCCAAGGAGAACCACGTCGCGCGCGAGGACCAGGATCGCATCGCGCACGAGAGCCACGTGAAGGCCGCCGCCGCGTGGAAGGACGGGCGCCTCGCGGGCGAGGTGATGACCGTCTACGTCCCTGGCAAGGGGTCGAAGGACCTCGAGCCCTTCTCGCAGGACAACAACGTCCGGATGGACAGCGACCTCGGGAGCTACGCCAAGCTCAAGCCCGTCTTCGATCGCAAGCACGGCACGATCACCGCGGCGAACAGCTCGCCGCTCACCGACGGCGCGAGCGCGCTGCTCGTGATGCGCGAGGACGTCGCGAAGGCGAACGGCCTCTCGCCGCTCGGCTACCTGCGCAGCTACGCGTTCGCGGCCGTCGACCCGCGCGGGCAGATGCTCATGGGCCCCAGCTACGCGACGCCGATGGCGCTCGATCGTGCGGGCGTGAAGCTCTCGGACCTCGACCTCATCGACATGCACGAGGCCTTCGCCGGCCAAGTGCTCAGCAACACGCAGGCCTTCGAGAGCGACGCGTTCGCGAAGGAGAAGCTCGGCCGGAGCGAGAAGATCGGCACGATCGACTGGTCGAAGTTCAACGTGACGGGCGGCTCGATCGCGATCGGCCACCCCTTCGCGGCCACCGGCGCGCGGCAGATCACCCAGACGCTGCGCGAGCTCTCGCGCCGCAACGGCAACCTCGCGCTCGTCACGGCCTGCGCGGCGGGCGGCATCGGCGCGGCGATGATCCTCGAGCGCAATTGAAGGAGGCCACCATGCAGACGACGACGTCGAACGGAACCCAGAAGGCCTCCAGCGCGCCGCTCTCGGTCGAGAAGCGCGCGGACGGTGTGTTCATCCTGCGCATGGATCTGCCCGGCGAGCCGGTGAACACGCTGAAGGCGAGCTTCGCGGAGGACTTCCGCGCCGTCTTCGAGTCCATCGAGCAGGACCCCGCGTGCAAGGCGGTCGTCTTCACGAGCGGCAAGAAGAGCGGCTTCATCGCCGGCGCCGACATCACGATGCTCCAGGCCGTGAAGTCCGAGCGCGAGGCGAGCGAGCTCGCGCGCACCGGACAGAAGGCGATGGATCGCATCGAGGGCTTCCGCGTGCCCGTCGTCGCGGCCATCCACGGCGCGGCGCTCGGTGGAGGCCTCGAGGTCGCGCTCGCCTGCCACGCGCGCGTCGCGTCGGACGACCGCAAGACGAAGCTCGGCCTGCCCGAGGTGATGCTCGGCGTGCTCCCCGGTGCCGGCGGTACGCAGCGGCTGCCGCGCATCGTGCCGATCCAGAGCGCGCTCGACATGCTGCTCACGGGCAAGCAGCTCGACGCCAAGCGCGCCAAGAAGCTGGGCTTGGTCGACGAGGTCGTGCCGGAGGCGATCCTGCTCGACGTCGCGATCGAGTGGGCGCTGAAGCTCGCCGGCAAGCCCGCGCGCGCGCAGGAGAAGAACCTCGAAGGCGCCGAGAAGGTGCAGGAGCTCGCGCTCACCGGCACTGCGCTCGGCCGCAAGGTGCTCTTCGATCAGGCGCGCAAGCAGCTGACGGCGAAGTCGCGGGGCAACTACCCCGCGCCGGAGCGCATCCTCGACGTGGTCCGGAAGGGCCTGAGCGAGGGCATGGCGCGCGGGCTCGAGGCGGAGGCGCAGGCGTTCGGCGAGCTCGTGGTCTCGCCGCAGGCGGCGCAGCTCATGAGCATCTTCTTCGCGCAGAACGCGCTGAAGAAGGACAACGGGACGAGCGATCCGAGCGTGAAGGCGCGCGAGGTCACCAAGGTCGGCATGCTCGGCGCCGGCCTCATGGGCGGCGGGATCGCGTTCGTCACCGCGACCGGCGGCCGCATCCCGGTGCGCATGAAGGACAAGGACACGGCCGGCGTCGCGCGGGGCCTCTCGCACGTGAAGTCGCTCGTCGATGGCCGCGTGAAGCGCAAGCGCGTGGGCGCGCGCGAGGCGGTCGAGGAGATGTCGCTCGTCACCGGCACGACCGACTACTCGGGCCTGAAGGGCGCCGAGGTGGTGATCGAGGCGGTGTTCGAGGACCTCGCGCTCAAGCACCGCGTGCTCAAGGACACCGAGGCCGCGTGCGGCCCGAGCACGATCTTCGCGTCGAACACGTCGTCGATCCCGATCACGAAGATCGCCGAGGCGAGCGCGCACCCCGAGACGGTCATCGGCATGCACTACTTCTCGCCGGTCGAGAAGATGCCGCTGCTCGAGATCATCGTGACGCCGAAGACGAGCGACGTGACGACGGCGACCTGCGTCGAGCTCGGCAAGAAGCAGGGCAAGACCGTGATCGTCGTGAACGACGGTGTCGGCTTCTACACGAGCCGCATCCTCGGCCCGATGATGAACGAGGCGGCCTTCATCCTCGGCGAGGGCGTGAAGATCGAGGACATCGACGCCGCCCTCGTCGACTGGGGCTTCCCCGTCGGCCCCATCACGCTGCTCGACGAGGTCGGCATCGACGTGGCCGCCAAGGTGGGCCCCATCATGCTCGAGGAATTCGGCGATCGCATGAGCGCGCCGGCGGGCTTCGAGAAGCTGATCGCCGACGACCGCAAGGGTCGGAAGAACGGCAAGGGCTTCTACCAGTACGGGGAGAAGAAGAAGGGCGGCAAGAAGGAGGTCGACGAGAGCGTGTACGCCGTCCTCGGCCTCACGCCCGACAAGACGCTGCCGAAGGACGAGATCGCCCAGCGCTGCGCGCTCCTCTTCGTGAACGAGGCGGCGCACTGCTACGGCGAGGGGATCCTGCGCAGCGCGCGCGACGGAGACATCGGCGCGATCTTCGGCCTCGGCTTCCCGCCCTTCCGCGGTGGCCCCTTCCGCTGGATGGACACCATCGGCGTGAAGGAGGTCGTGCGCCGCCTCGACCACTTCCGCGACCGCCTCGGCAAGCGCTTCCAGGCCGCGCCGGTGCTGGTGGAGATGGCGCGTATGTCTCCGGGTGGGCAGGGCGCCACGTTCCACGGCGCGAGCGCGATGGCGCCGGGCCGCCACAAGCGCGTGAAGAAGAGCTGATCTGAGCGGATCGGCGCTTGCTCGCCAGATGCGCTCATGGCGAGGCATGAACCGGCAGGACGTGGCATTTCAGCGGCTACGTCTGCCCCGGCTTCAGCGCCGGGTTCTTCCGCTGACCCCGCCTACATGCCCGCGGCGGCGAGCTGGGTGCGGTAGCCGCTCGTCTCCGAGGCGCGCGGGAAGCGGCGGACGAAGTCGCGCATCGCGCCGAGCGCCTCGCGGTGGCGGCCGAGGTGCTCGAGCGCGTCGATGACGCGGCGCAGATCGTGCGGGTCGCTCGAGCCGCGGTAGATCGAGACGGCGCAGGCGAAGTCGTTGTGCGAGAGGCAGTCGCGCGCGTGGCTCGCTTGCTCCGGTGTCAGCGCGGCGAGCGCGGGGCCGCGCGGAGCATGATGGGCCTCCGTCGGTGCGGGCGACACCGCGTCACCGCTCCCTTCGCCTGCTTCGACGGGGTCGGTCGTGCCCTCGTCCGTCGCCGGCGGCGCGTCGGGGCTCGCCTGCACGATCTCGCTCGCGGGCGGCAGCACTTCCGTCGCGGGCACGACCTCCGTGACCGGCGGCGGCGAGGGCGCCGCGATCGTCGTGGTCGGCGGCGGCGGCGGATCCGGTGCGAGCGGCGTGGCGCTCATCTCCGTCGCGTCGCGCCCGCTCGTGGCCCACACGCCGAGCCCGAGCACGACCGCGATCGAGACGACGGCGGCGACTACCGCGCCGATCCAGCGCGTGCGCGCGCTCTCGGGCGTGCTCGCCCGGGGACTGGTGGAGATCTGCCGCTGCCCGCCCAGCCGCTTGGCGATCGCCGCATCGTCGGCCGCGGGGATGCCCGTCATGTCGGGCGCGGCGTCGTCCTCCGAGGGCGCCTGGTGCTCGGCCATCCGGTGCGTCGTCGCCGGCCGCCGGTCGTCGAGCGGGCCCGCCTGGTCGATCGCTCGGTGCAGCAGGCCGGCGAGCTCGCCCGCGGTCTGGACGCGCTCGCCGACGCTCTTGCGCAGCGCCTTCTCGACGACCTCGCAGATCACGCGCGGCACGTGGGGCGCGCGCTCGGCGAGCGGGACGTGTGCGTCCTTGATCGCGGCGACCATGATCGCGTTCGGCGAGTCGCCCGTGAACGGATGCTCGCCGCTCAAGAGCTCGTAGAGCATCACGCCGATCGACCACACGTCGGCGGCGGTGCCCGCGTTCTTCGCGCTCATCGACTGCTCGGGCGCCATGTACTCGGGCGTCCCGAACGTGATGCCGCTCTCGGTCGTGCCCTTCTTGCCGAGCTCGCGCGTGAGGCCGAAGTCGAGCAGCTTCACGCGCTCGGCGCCGGTCTCGGGGTCGCGGGCGAGGAAGACGTTGTCGGGCTTGAGGTCGCGGTGGATGAAGCCCTTCGCGTGCGCGCGCGCGAGCGGCTCGCAGAGCTCGAGGATCAGCTCGAGCGAGCGGCGCGTGCCGGGCCAGTTGCGCTTGAGCTCGGTGGCGACCGAGTGCCCGTGGAGCAGCTCCATCGCCATGTAGAACGAACCGTCCGAGTCCATCCCGGCGTCGAACACCTGGACGATCCCCGGGTGATCGATGTCGGCCGCCGCGCTCACCTCGCGCCGGAAGCGCTCCACGGCCTGCTTGCCGTGCGAGAGGTGTGGGTGCAGCAGCTTGATGGCGAGCTTCTTCTTCGAGAGGACGTGCTCGGCCTTGTAGACGACGCCCATCCCGCCGTCGCCGATGCGCGACAGGATGCGATAGCGGCCCGCGACTTCCGTCGGATGCCCCGGGCGCACGGGCACGGGCCCGGAGTCGCGCTCGCTCTCCGCGGTCATCGTGCGGTCGGCACCCGGATCCGTCATCGGCGCACCATCGTACCGGATCACCCTGGAGGGCGCCGCGAAAGCCGCGCGCCGTCGCGGTCAGTCGAGGCGCGCCGCCAGGACGCTCAGCGCGATGCGGATCTCGCGCTCGCGGTCGCGGAAGAGGAGGGCGGCAGCGTCGAACGAGACGCGCACGGTGCCACGGAGCGGCGCGGCGTCCGGCAGATCGTCGAGGGCCACGTCCGCACGGCGGGCACCATCACCGATCGTGAAGACGGTCACGATCGCCCAGTCGCGGTGCGACGTGCGCGGCGCGCCGATCGAGACGAACGTGCCGTCGTCGAGCACGACGAGGCGGCGCGTCGTGCCGCAGGCGACGGTCTCCACCGCGATCCGATGCGCTTCATCACACGTGGCCCCCTCGTACAGTGTGAGCGTGTGGAGGCACACGCCCCCGGCCAGCGGCGAGACGCGCGTGTCGAACGAGCGTGCTCCGCCGGCGGACGGCTCGCACGCGCGGGCGCCAGGCGCTGCGACGAGCCACGCGATCACGAGCGTGGCGATGCCGAGGAGAACCGTTCGCATGACTCCCGGTGGCGACGACGCGTCCAGCCGTGGCGCGTCCGCGCGAACATCCTATCTTCGGCCGCGATGAGCGAGCGTCCTTTCTTGATCGGGCGTGCTCCTGCGAGCGCGTCGCTGCCTCGGCCCGAGCATGCGCGGCCGGACTGGGTCGGTGCCGATCCGGGGAAGATCGAGCGAGCGCTGCGACACGCGACGGCCAAGCCCTCGGGCGGCTGGTGCGTGATCGACGGGCGGCGGGCGATCGCGCGCGGGCCGGTGCCGTACACGATCCTCGGCCGCGAGCTCGTGGCCTGGAGCTGCAAGAAGGGGCCGGCGCTCGCGCCCGAGGCGTGCCCACACATGGGCGCGCAGCTCTCGACGGGCTTCGTCGACGACCGCGGCCGCATCGTCTGCCCGTGGCACGGCCTCGCCCTGTCAGCCGACCGGAAACAGGGCGACTGGGCGCCGATCCCCACCTACGACGACGGTGTGCTCTTCTGGGCGCGCTTCGACGAGCTGCTCGCGCCGGGCGAGGCGCCCACCGAGAAGCCGTACCTGCCGGTGCGCCCCGAGCGCGCGCTCGATGCCGTGATCCGCATGGAGGCGCGCTGCGCGCCCGAGGACGTGATCGCCAACCGCCTCGATCCGTGGCACGGCGCGCACTTCCACGGGCACAGCTTCGCGCGCCTCTCGGTGATCGACGAGGCGATCGATCACGTGACGGTGCGCGTCGTCTACCGCATCGCGGGCCGCGTTGGCATGGAGGTCGACGCGCGCTTCGACTGCCCCGACCCGCGCACCATCGTGATGACGATCGTGAGTGGCGAGGGCGTCGGCTCGGTCGTCGAGACCCACGCGAGCCCGCTCGCCGACGGGCGCACCGCGATCGTGGAAGCGACGATCGCGACGAGCGAGCGCGCGACGGTCTCATGGCTGCCGCGCGCGACCTTGCTGCGGCCGATGATCGAGGCGCGCGCGCGCAAGCTCTGGGTCGAGGACGTGCAGTACTGTGAGCGCCGCTACGCGCTCCGCATGCAGGCCGCCGCCGAAGGCGCGTGATCAGAACGTCTGGGTGTCGATCCAGGCGAGCGTGCGGCGCTGGCCTTCGTCGGGCGTGACGAGCGGCCGGTAGCCGAGGTCGCGCTCGATCGCGGCGCACGAGAAGAAGAAGTCGGCGCCGATGACGCGCTGGTGGAACGTGTGGAAGGTGGCCGGCTTGCCGGTCAGGCGCTCGCCGAGCTCCATCGCGCGCGCCGCGATCGCCGTGCCCATGCGGCCGAGGTAGCGCCGCGGCATGGGGATGCCCTTGCGCTCGGCATAGGGCCGCAGCCACTCGAAGTAGTTCGGGCGGTTGCCCTCGCCCACGAAGTAGGCCTTGCCGCCCACGCGCTCCGGCGCCCTCTCGAGCGCGTCCGCGGCCAGGAGGTGCGCGTGCGCGACGTTGTCGACGTAGACCACGTCGAAGCGCGCCTTCTCGTGGCCCACCAGGAAGGGAACGCTGCCGGCGGCGAACGCGCGCAGGCTGGTCGGGATGGCATGCGGATCGTGCGGCCCGTAGACGTGCACCGGCCGGATCGCGACGGTGCGCATCCCGTTCGCGCCGTCGGCGGCGCGGGCGAGCTTCTCGCCCTCGATCTTGGTCGCCACGTAGGGATGGATTGGTCGCGCCGGGTACGCGTACGACTCGTCGCCCCACGCGACCGGCTGCTCGGAGAGCAGGACGTCCTCGCTGCTCGTGTAGACCAGGTGCTCGACCCCGGCCACGATGCACGCTTGCACGACGTTGCGCGTGCCGCCGACGTTGACGTGCTCGATGCGAGGCGCGGGTCGGAGCGACACGTCCACCACCGACGCCAGGTGGAAGACCGTGTGGGCGCCGGCGACCGCGGACGCCACGTCGTCCGGCCGGGTGATGTCGCCCACGACGACGTCGATCGGCACGCTCGAGGCGCGCACCACCCCCGGATCGAGCGGCACCGTGTCGAGCACGCGGAGGCGGTCGAAGCGCGGCCACTCGCGCGGCCGCCCGCCATCGACCGGCTCGCCCGCGGCGAGCGCAACCAGGCGCCGCCCGACGAACCCGGCGCCTCCGAGGACGACCGCCACACGCTCGCTCATGGGCCGCACCGTATCGCGCGGTGATCGTCCGCGCTCGCCCGACGCGCGCCGCGGCCCGACGCTCGGCATCGCAATCGACGCCTTCGCGGCGCGGCGCCGCCGATGGGATGGACTTGTTTCTGAGCGGGCCCTAAGGTCGGCTCCCGATGAGCACTGCACCGATGATCGACCGGGCCTGGCAGCACGCGCTCGCGGGGGAGCACGACGAAGCGCTCCGGATGGCGATCGCCCTCGTCGAAGAGGACGCCGAGCAGATCTCGGCGACGCACCTGATCGCTCGGACGCTCGTGGCCGAGGGTCGCTCGTCCGCCGTCACCGACGCGGCTGCGCGCCTGGCCGAAGCGTACTGCCGGCGCGGAGACCTCCCCGCCGCGATCGCGTGCGCCAAGCTCACCGACGACGCGGGCGGCGAGGGCGCCAAGATCCGCAAGCGCCTCGCCGAGGTGTTCGGCAAGGGCAGCAAGCGCCTCGCCGACGTGTCGCCCACGCCGCCGCCGCTGCCGGGGGCGCCGGCGATCGAAGCGGCCCTCGCCCGGCTCTCGGGCAAGGCGCTCCTCGATCGCGCGCAGCAGGCGCTGGCCGAGGGCGCCGCTGCCGCGAGCACGCTGGTCGAGGGGCCCGTGCCGGCGCTCCCGCTCTTCTCGGCGCTCGCGCCCAAGCCGCTGGCACGCCTGATCGGGGCGATGACCGTACGCGGCCTGACGCCGGGCGAGCGGCTCATCGAGCAAGGCGCCGAGGGTCGCGAGGCGTTCGTCGTCGTGCACGGCGTTCTGCGCGCCGAGCGCGTGCCGATGAACGCCGACCGCGCGACGCTCGCCGAGCCTCCCACCGTGCTCGCGGTGCTCGGCCCGGGCGCGATCGTCGGCGAGATGGCCCTCGTGTCCGACTCGCCGCGCGCGGCGGCGGTGGTCGCGCAGGAGCCGACCGAGGTGCTCGTGGTCGGGCGCGCCGAGCTCGAAGCGATCGCCAAGGACGAGCCGGCGATCGGGCACGAGCTGGGAGAGTTCTGCCGCGCGCGCATGATCGCGAACCTCGTGCGGCACTCGCTGATCCTCGGCGCGGTCCCGGCGGCCGATCGCGAGGCGCTGATGCAGCGCTTCACGACCAAGACGTTCGCGGCGGGCGAGACGCTCGTCGCCGAAGGCACCGAGAGCGAGGGCCTCTTCGTCGTCGCGAGCGGAACCGTGCGCGTGACGAAGAAGGACGCCGACGGAGAGCCGCTCGTGCTCGCCGATCTCGGGCCTGGCGACGTGGTCGGCGAGATCGGCATCGTGCTCCGCCGCCCCGCGACAGCCACCGTTCGCGCGCTCTCGGCGGCGGTCGCGATGGAGCTGACGCGCGACGGCTTCGCCGAGGCGATCAAGGCGCACCCGACCCTGCTCGGCGAGCTCTACCAGCTGGCGACGAACCGCGAGGAAGAGACGCGCAGCGTCGTCGCGCAGGAAGTGCTCGACGTCGGCGACGCGATCTTGCTCTGATCGCGTAGCTCGTCAGTTCTTGGTGAGCTTGCGGTACTTGATGCGGTGCGGGCGATCGGCGGCCGCACCGAGGCGCTTCTTGCGATCGGCCTCGTAGTCGGCGTAGCTGCCGGTGAACCACACGACGCTCGAGTCGCCCTCGAAGGCGAGGATGTGCGTCGCGATGCGGTCGAGGAACCAGCGATCGTGGCTCGTGATGAGCGCCACGCCCGGCCACTCGAGCAGGGCCTCCTCGAGCGAGCGCAGCGTCTCGACGTCGAGGTCGTTGGTGGGCTCGTCGAGGAGCAGCACGTTGCCGCCCTGCGTGAGGACCTTGGCCAGCATCACGCGGTTGCGCTCGCCGCCCGAGAGGTTCTTCACGACCTTCTGCTGGTCGCTGCCCTTGAAGTTGAAGAGGCCCACGTAGGCGCGCGACGGCAGCTCCGTGCGGCCGACGACGATCTTGTCCTGTCCCTTGCTGATCTCCTTGAAGACGGTGTTCTCGCCCTCGAGGCCGTCGCGCGACTGGTCGACGTACATGAGCTTCACGGTCTCGCCGACCTTCACGCTGCCGACGTCGGGCTGCATCTGGCCGGTGATCATGCGGAAGAGCGTGGTCTTGCCGGCGCCGTTCGGGCCGATGATGCCGACGATCGCGCCCTTCGGCACGAGGAACGAGAGGTGCTCGTAGAGCAGCCGATCGCCGAAGCCCTTGCTGATGTCCTTCACCTCGATGACGGTGTCGCCGAGGCGCTCGCCGGGCGGGATCGCGATCGCGTTCTCGTCGCGCTTCTTCTTGCCGGCCTCGGCGACGAGCGCGTCGTAGGCCTGAAGGCGCGCCTTGCTCTTGGCCTGCCGCGCCTTGGGCGACTGGCGCACCCACTCGAGCTCCTGCGCGATCTTCTTCTGCCGCGCGGACTCGGTCTTCTCTTCCATCTCGAGCCGCTTCTGCTTCTGCTCGAGCCAGCTCGTGTAGTTGCCCTTGAAGGGGAAGGCCTCGCCGCGACCGTCGAGCTCGAGGATCCACTCGGCCACGTTGTCGAGGAAGTAGCGGTCGTGGGTGATCGACACGATCGTGCCGGGGTAGTCCTTCAGGTGCTGCTCGAGCCACGCGACGGACTCGGCGTCGAGGTGGTTGGTGGGCTCGTCGAGGAGCAGCAGATCCGGGCGCATCAGCAGCGTGCGGCAGAGCGCGACACGACGCTTCTCGCCGCCGGAGAGGTGGTTCACGCTCTCTTCGGCCGGCGGAAGGCGCAGCGCGTCCATCGCGATCTCGAGCGTGGTGTCGAGGTTCCAGCCGTCCCCGGCCTCGATGAAGTCCTGCAGCTTCGACTGCTCGTCGAGCAGCTTGTCCATGTCGCAATTGGGATCGCCCATCTCGGTGCCGATCTCTTCGAAGCGCGCGAGCGCCTTGCGCATCGGCTCGACGGCCTCGTGGACGACGTCGATGACGCGGCGGTCCTTGCCGATGTCCGGCTCCTGCGGGACGTAGCCGACCTTCGCCGACGGGCGGATCCAGGCCTCGCCGGTGAAGCTCTTGTCGGCGCCCGCCATGATGCGCAGGAGCGAGCTCTTGCCCGAGCCGTTCGGCCCGATGACGCCGATCTTCGCGCCCGGGATGAAGGACAGATAGAGGTCCGTCACCACCTTCTTGTCCGGCGGGTGGACCTTGGTGACGCCCTTCATCGTGTAGATGTAGTCAGTCATCAGGAGTGCTCGCTTCGGAAGGCCCGGACGGGAGCGGACACCGCCCGCGGACGGGAGGGGCCAGAGAGGCGAGCCGACACAACGGAGTCAGTCATGGGGGCGTCTTTCTCGCACGCCGGCGCGCCCGTGGAAAGCGGATCCGGGGAAGATGCTCACGCGAGGCTCGTGCGCATCCGAGCCCGAGGGGTAGGCTCCGCGCATGACGGAGCTCGAGTTCGAACCGGTGGTCGTCGCGATGGGCTCGGCGCTCGTGGCGCTCCGCCCGACCGACGGAACGATCGTGTGGCACGTGCCGACCCGCGAGCCGGTCGTCCGCATGTACCGCGTGGGCACACGCATGTTCGGCATCACCGGGACGCACGTCGTCTGCGTGGAGCTGCGCAGCGGCAAGGTGCTCGGCCAGGTCGACATCGGCTTCGCGCCCGACACGGGGATGGTCTGCGACGGGCACCTCGTGCTCCTCCGTGGCGAAGTCTCGGCCTCGAACGAGGCGCTGGTGTGCCTCACGTCCGAGGGGCGGGTGCGCTGGCACGGGACGCTCGGCGTGCACGCGAGCGAGGCACGCCTCGCCACTTTCGGCGCCGACGGCAAGCCCCACTCGAGCGCCACGTTCCCCTTCCACGGCGCGCCGGCTGGCATCGCGTACCGCGAGCACGTGGTGCAGCCCGATCTGAACCGCTGAGAGGGTGAGTGCGCCAGGGAAAGCCTGGAGGGGGAGGAAGCGATGAGCGGATGATCGTCGCGGAAACCTCCTGAGGCGCCTGGTGGTCCTCGTTCCCGGAAGGGACGAGCTGCCTGGCAAAGCTGATCGC
>JBGALT010000121.1:0-24118 GCA_044223665.1 Sandaracinaceae bacterium
GACGATGGTCCTCGTGCTCGCGCTCTTCCTCGAGGTCGGGGCGATCGCGCAGGCCGCGGCCGAAGCCGACGACCCGCTCGCGCCGCTCGAGCGCGTCGAGCCGGGCGCGGAGCCGCAGGGCCCGGCCGAGGCGGCGACCGCCGACGAGCACGTCGACCCGCTCTCGCTCACCTTCCCCGAGCGGCTGACCGAGGCCTCCGACCGGCCCGAGGTCGCGCTCGCGCTCGCGGCGGCCGACGCCGAGCTGCTGCACCCCGACCCGCTCCCGAGCGCGCCCGCGACTGCGGCGGAGCTCGCGACGCGGATCCCGGCGGTGCTGCCGGCATCCGTCGCCGCGACGACCGACGTGACGACGCTGGCGCGCGTGGCGAGCGCCGACCCGATGGTGCGCGACGCGATCCCGGAGGCACGTGTCGGCGAGCCCGCCGAGGAAGGCCACGACGGCGAGTTCACCGTCCAGGTCATCTCGTACGACAGCCCGGAGGGCGCGCACGCGTTCGCGGCGGGCCTGCGCGCCCGGGGTCACCGCGCCTACGTGATGCAGGCCGACGTCCCGGGCCGCGGCACCGTCTACCGCGTCCGCATCGGCCCCTTCGAGACGATGGCGGGCGCGACGTCGTATCGGCATCAGTTCGAGCAGAGCGAGCACATGAACACGATCGTGGTGCGCCGCCGCTCCTGAGCTTCCAGGGGACCTGAGCGGTCCCCTCGCGGGACCGGCGGAGCCGGATCCCGCTCACCCCTTCTCCGCCTCGCTTCGCTCGCGAGCGACGAGCCTCGGGGATCGCCGCGGCCCTCGCATCGCGGTGGCTCTCGTCGATCTCGGAGGACTGGGTGCAACCGGCTGGCCCGCCCCCGGAGCGGGATGGCGCTATGCTCGGTCCGTGGAAGCGCGCGACGCACGCAAGATGAGCTATGCGGAGTACGCCGCGCTGGTCGCCGCGAGTGACGTCAGGTACGAGTACGTGAACGGCGAGGCGTTCGCGATGGCCGGTGGGACGCCGCGGCACTCGGCCATCTGCGCGAACGCGCTCGTTGCGCTCGCGAACGCACTTCGCGGGACCCCCTTTCGCGTCTACCAGAGCGACCTGCGCGTGCGCGTCGAGGCCACGGGCCTCTCGACCTATCCGGACGTCACCGTGGTCTGCGGCCCGCTCGAGACCTCGCCGATCGATCCCCACGCGGCGATCAACCCGCGCGTGCTCGTCGAGGTGACGGGCGAGTCCACCGAAGCGTACGACCGCGGGGCGAAGTTCCGGCACTACCAGGGCATCGCGTCGCTCACCGACTACCTCGTCATCAGCGCCGATCGAAAGCAGGTCGACCACTACCGCCGGCAGGGCGACGGCGCCTGGCTGCTGATCCCCGTCGGCGCGAATGGAACGACCTCGGCGCGGATCGAGAGCGTGGGAGCGACGCTCTCGCTCGACGAGATCTACGCGCAGCTCGAGGGATCTCTCGC
Organism: Sandaracinaceae bacterium; assembly: GCA_044223665.1. Taxonomy (GTDB): domain Bacteria; phylum Myxococcota_A; class Polyangia; order Polyangiales; family Sandaracinaceae; genus JBBSAT01. The sequence goes on from JBGALT010000121.1 coordinate 1,463, forward strand.
CTGAGCGCGTCGTCGCTTTCCCGCCCTCGGGGCCCGCGCGCGCCCTATCATCGGGGCCGATGGACGAAGCGACGCTCCAGACGCTCCTCAAGAAGGGGCAGCAGTACCAGGCGAGCGACATCCTGCTGAAGGTCGGCCAGCCACCGGCCTTCCGCGTGAGCGGTGATCTCCACTACCTCTCGGGCGACAAGCTCACGCCGCAGCACACGCGCGACCTCGCCGAGGTCATCATCAAGCGGTCGCGCTTCAAGGGCCCGCTCGACGACCTCATGCAGTACGACACCTCGTATGCCGTCGCGGGCGTGGGCCGCTACCGCGTGAACGTCTACAAGCAGCGGGGGACTTTCGCGGTCGCGCTCCGCTCGATCCCGCTCGCCATCCCGCTGCTCGGCGATCTGGGCGTCCCCACCGTGGTCGAGAGCCTCGCGGGGCTCGAGCGAGGGATGGTCCTCGTCGTCGGCGCGGCCGGCAACGGCAAGTCGAGCACGCTCGCGGCGCTCATCGGGCTCATCAACGAGCAGAAGCGCGTCCACATCGTCACGATCGAGGATCCGATCGAGTTCATCCACTCGGACAACCTCGCGTCCGTCTCGCAGCGCGAGGTGGGCGTCGACACGACCGACTTCGCGAGCGCGCTGCGGGCCGCGCTGCGCCAGGACCCGGACGTCATCCTCGTCGGCGAGATCCGCGACGAGGAGACGATGGACATCGGCCTGAAGGCCGCCGAGACGGGCCACCTCGTGCTCTCCACGCTCCACACGCCGGACGTGAGCCGCACGGTCGGCCGCATCCTCGCCCTCAGCGAGAAGCACGACGTGCAAGAGACGCGAGAGCGCCTGGCCGACAACCTCAAGGCGATCATCGCACAGCGCCTCATCCCGTCGGCCGAAGGGCGAGGCCTGGTCCTCGCCGCCGAGATCCTGATCGTCACGCCGACGGCCCGCGAGTCGATCCGGCGCCCCGAGGGCAACCCGACGCTCAAGGAGATCATGGAGAAGGGCGTGCACCCTTACCAGATGCAGACCTTCGAGATGCACCTGCGCGAGCTGGTGAAGGCCGCGCGGATCACCGTCGAGGACGCGCGGCTCGCGCTGACGTGAGCGCGCCGCGCCACGGAGCCCCCGCCGTCAGTGCCCCTCGACGACGAGGTACTGCCGCAGCGCCTCGGCGGCGGCATGGCTCGCCTTGATGCGCCACGTGGGCGTGTTCACCACGAGCACGGCGAGCGCGATGCGCGGCTCGTCGGCGGGCGCGTAGCCGACCCACCACGTGTAGCCGCGGTAGGGCCGCTCCTCGCTGAGCGTGCCGGTCTTGCCGGCCACGTCGATGCCGGGGAGGAAAGGGCGGCCGTGGTCGTCGTGGAACGCGCGGCGGGCGGTCCCCTCGCTCACGGTCCGCTGCATCATCTCTCCGACGAGGTGCGCGGTGCGGCGGCCGATGACGGCGCGGAAGGTCTCGGGGTGCGCCTGCCAGGCGACGTGACCGTCCTCGTCGAGCACGGTGCTCACCATCGTCGCGCGCGGCATCGTGCCCTCGTTGGCGATGGTGGCCGCGATCAGGGCGCCATGCAGCGGCGAGAGATGGGTGTGCCAGAAGCCCGCGGCCGTGCGGGCGAACTCCAGGCGGTCCTCGGGGATCTCGATCTCGCTCTCGTGGGTCGCCACGTCGAACGGGAGCGCCTCGCCGAATCCGAACGCCGAGGCATAGCGGCCCAGCGATTCGGGCTCGAGGTGCTCGTCGGCCAGGCGTGCGAAGACGACGTTGATCGAGCGGCCGAGCGCCTGTGAGAGCGTCGCGCAAGAGCGATCGTGGAGCGGGTCGGGCGTCAGGTGGGCCAGGACGATGCCGCCCGAGCCGCCGTGGTAGCAGACCTCGGTCGCGGGCCCGACGCCGGCCTCGAGCAGCGCCGAGGCCGTGATGATCTTGAACACGCTCGCGGCCGGCGCCGAGGCCTCGAGGGCGAGATCGCCCGCGTCGGGATCGCCCGTCGCGTGGCTCACGTACGCCAGGATGCGGCCGGTGCTGGGCTCGAGCGCGACCAGGCCGGCGTGGGGCACCTCGTAGCGCGCGAAGTAGGCCTCCATCGAGGCCTGCAGGGGCGCATCGAGGGTGAGGATCGCCGTGTGGTCGCCGGGCAGATCGGCGACGAGAGCGCCGTCCTCCTCGCGGTGCTCGAGGGGGTCGAGGTGCCGCAAGACCGACGGACGCCGGTGCGAAGCGGCTGCGGAATGGGCGGGAGCGCTCGGCGCCGCCGCGCTCGGCGGAGGAGCGCTCGGGGCCGTCGTGCTCCCTTCCGCGGGGGCCTGGACCTCCGGCTCGTCGGCCAGCGTGGCGTCGCTGCGCCCGAGCACGAGCATGCCCGCCAGGGACGCGATGCAGGTCAGCCGCAGGAGTCGTCGCACGTCCGGAACCTAGGGAGACGCTGAACGAACGGTCAAGAAAGCGCCACACCCACCGCCGCGCTCACTGCGTCTCCTCGCGCCACATCCTTGGCGACACGCACCGATTCCGGCAATACTGTCGTCGGAGCGTCATGGACGACGAACGGACGACCAATCCGAACAAAACGGTCGTCACCGTCATTGCACAGCAGCCCAAGCCCAAGGAGCAGCGCGAGGCGTGCCTCGTGATCATCTACGGGGACGACTTGGGGCGCCGCATCCCGCTGGGAGGCGAGCCCTGTGTCATCGGGCGCTCGAGCAAGTGTGACGTGCAGGTCGACCAGGAGAGCGTGTCGCGCAACCACGCGCGCATCACCAAGGGCACGAGCGGCTACTCGATCGCCGACCTCGGCTCGACCAACGGCACCTACGTCAACGACGAGCTGGTCGAGCAGGCCATGCTCCGCGATGGCGACCAGCTGAAGATCGGCCGCACGATCTTCAAGTTCATCGTCGGCGGGAACGTCGAGTCGGTCTACTACGAGGAGATCTACCGGCTGATGACCATCGACGGTCTCACCGATCTCCACAACAAGCGCTACTTCACCGAGGCGATGGAGAAGGAGCTCTCGCGCGCCAAGCGCTACGAGCGCACGTTCTCGCTCGTCCTCTTCGACATCGATCACTTCAAGAAGATCAACGACACCTACGGCCACCTCGCGGGCGACTCGGTGCTGCGGCAGCTCGGTGCGCTCGTGAAGGGCCGCGTGCGGCACACGGACATCCCGGCGCGCACGGGTGGCGAGGAGTTCGCGATCATCCTGCCGGAGGTCTCGCGCGAGGGCGCGATGCAGATGGCGGAGAAGGTCCGCCGCGCCGTCGAGGAGACGCACTTCCGCTTCGAAGGCACGGTCATCCCGGTGACGGTCAGCCTCGGCGTGACCGAGTGGGTGCCCGAGGCGAAGGAAGTCGACGACCTCGTGCGCCTCGCCGACGAGCGGCTCTACGACGCCAAGCGCGGCGGCCGCAACCAGGTCCGCGGCTGAGGTCACGTCGACCGAGCGCAGCGCCGCGCCGATGGACTTTCTCCCAGCGGGATCTAAGACCCTCGCATGCGCGTACTGGTCACCGGTGGAGCGGGGTTCATCGGCTCGCACGTCGTCGAGAAGCTCGCCCTCGAGGGGCACGAGGTCGTCGCGCTCGACGACCTCTCCTCGGGCAAGCGGGAGAACGTCCACCCGAAGGCCCAGCTCGTCGTCGGCGACATCCGCGACGCGGCGCTCGTGGATCGCACGTTCGACGCGCTGAGGCCGGACGCGGTCAGCCACCAGGCCGCGCAGGTCTCGGTCGCCGTGAGCACGCGCGAGCCGGTGCGCGACGCCGAGATCAACGTCCTCGGCTCCTTGAACGTGATCCGCGCCGCGGCACGCCACCACAGCCGCTTCGTCGTCGCGTCCACGGGCGGCGCCATCTACGGCAACGTCGCCGAGGGCGCCGCCTCGCTCGCCACGCCTCCGGCGCCGATGAGCCCGTACGCGTGCAGCAAGCTCGCCGTCGAGTCGTACCTCCGCTGGGCGCAGGCCGAGCTGGGGCTCGCCTCGACGGTGCTGCGCTACGCCAACGTGTACGGCCCGCGCCAGGACCCGCACGGCGAGGCGGGCGTCGTCGCGATCTTCGCCGAGCGGGTGCTCGCAGGGCAGGGCGTCCAGATCAACGCGCGCCGGGAGACGGGCGATCCGGGCTGCGTCCGCGACTACGTGTTCGTCGACGACGTGGTGCGCGCCAACCTCCGCGCGCTGCGCGGCGAGCTCCCGATCCCGGTGGCGAACGTCGCCAGCGGCGTGCCGACCACGACGCTCGAGCTCCTACGCGCGATCGAGGGCGCGGCCGGCAAGCGGACCGAGGTGAAGTACGGGCCGCGACGTGCGGGCGACGTCGAGCGCTCGCTGCTCGTCCCGAGCCCCGAGGCCGTCGGTACGCCGACGCCGCTCGAGGTCGGGCTCGCCCGCACCGTCGCGTGGTTCCGCGAGCGGGCGAGCTGACCGAGTCGCAGGACGCGGGCGACGAGGGCACCTCTCCCCGCGAACGGTCGCCGGGACCTCGTGAGCGGAATGGCTGCGTGGGGCCGGGTCGTTCACGCTCATGCCCATGAGCGACGGCGCGCTGCACCTCGTCTGGAACCTCTTTCTCGCGGCGTTCGCCGTCGTTCTGGCCCAGGGGCTCGTCCTCGTGGCGCGGGCCCACCAGAGGCGCAACGACGGCGTGCTGCTCGTTCCGGTGGTCGCGCTGGGCGCTGCGTGGCTCCTGTTCCTCCCCAACACCTGTTACCTGTTCACCGAGGTCCGGCACTTCTTCGACGCGCTCGACGACGGCGATCTCTGGGCTCGATCGCACGTTTCGAGCGCTGCGCGCGGTGGCCTCGCGTTCCGCGGCGCCGTCGCGGCGGCGTACGTCGGCTTCGGCGCGCTGAGCTTCGGCCTCTCCATCCGCATCGTGCTCACGCACGCGGAGAAGGCCGGCTGGCGCATCGTCTGGCTCGCGCCGTCGTTCTTCTTCGCGGTCGCGCTCGGAGTGCACCTGGGGCTCTTCTCCCGGCTGAACTCGTGGGACGTGGCGATGCGACCGAGCCACGTCGTGCTCCATGCTCTCGGGGCGCTCTCGGGGCCGCGTCGCATCGCGCTGCTCGGCGGTGTCGCCACCTTCCTCTGGCTCACCTACGTCGTCGTGGACATCTGGATCGACGGCGCGCTCTTGCGCTGGTCCCAGCTCCGATCGCGCCTCGCGCTCGCGGGCGGCGGGCTGACGACGCCGAGGGCCTGATCGGCTCGCCCGCTCCGGCCCCTTCCGTCCGCGGGCGGGGCCCGCTCCCGTCCGGGTCCTGCGGGGCGAGCACTCTTTGCCGAGGGCCTGATCGGCTCGCCCGCTCCGGCCCCTTCCGTCCGCGGGCGGGGCCCGCTCCCGTCCGGGTCCTGCGGGGCGAGCACTCTTTGCCGAGGGCCTGATCGGCTCGCCCGCTCCGGCCCCTTCCGTCCGCGGGCGGGGCCCGCTCCCCGTCCCGGGTCCTGCGGGGCGAGCACTCTTTGCCGAGGAGTGATCAGCCGGCGGCGGCGCGGGCCTTGCGGCGCTCGCGCTCCAGCGTGAGCTGCAGCGTGCGATGCTCCGCCTCCTCGAGGACCGTGATGGTGTCTTGCTCGTGCGTCCCGAGCGAGGCTCGGATGAGGGCCTCGAGGGCGACGTCGGGGCCGAGCCGCGCCGTGCTACGACCGGGCAGCACCATGGCGACCGAGCGGGCGAGGCATCCGTCGAGCATCGCGAGGATCGAGCGACACGCCGCCTCGGCGCTCACCGGGGTCATCGCGGCCTCCTCGCCGAGCCCGACGAGGAAGATCTTGTCGAACGTCGTGAGCGGCTTGCCCGGGACCAGCACTCGCTCGTGGGTCTCACCGCGCAGCCGCCCACGGATGCGCAGCCGCGAGAGCTGCCCGCGCAGCCGATAGTCCACGAGCCCCGCCGCGCCGCGCATCGGCCGCTCCTCGGCGAAGAACGGGAGCACCAGCGCATCGGCCCGGAGCTCGTCGAGGCGTCGCGTGTCCGGCGTGGCGAAGCGCAGCTCCACGCGCCTCAGTCCTTCCCGGCCACCTGTGCGATCCGGTCGAGGACTCCGTTCACGAAGGCCGGGCTACCCGCGTCGCCATAGCGCTTGGCGAGCTCGATCGCCTCGTTGATGGTCACGCGGCGCGGCACGTCGGCGAGGAAGAGCAGCTCGTAGGCGCCCAGGCGCAGCACGTTGCGATCGACCCGCGGCATCCGCTCGATGCGCCAGTTCTCGCTCGCGGCGCGGATCGCCTCGTCGACCTTGGCGAGCTCCCGGCCGATGCCGAGCACCAGCTCGTTGGCGAAGGCCTGTCCCTCGGCGTCGAGCCCGCCGTCGCCCGGGGTGAGGTGGTCCCAGAACAGCCCCGCCGCCTCGGGCGCGCCGATCGCGACGGAGTCCATCTGGTAGAGCATCTGGAGGGCCGCCTCGCGACCTCTGCGCCTCGATCCCGCCACGACCGCTCTCTCTTCAGTACCCGGCGGCCTCGAGCGCGCGACCCAGGTTCACCATCTCGATGGCGGCCACGGCGGCCTCGAAGCCCTTGTTGCCCGCCTTCGTCCCGGCGCGCTCGACGGCTTGCTCGATCGTGTCCGTGGTCAGCACGCCGAAGATGACTGGCACGCCGCTCGCCATCATCGCCTGGGCGACGCCCTTGGCGGCCTCGCCCGCGACGTAGTCGAAGTGCGGCGTCGAGCCGCGGATGACCGCGCCGAGCGCGATCACGGCGTCGACCTTCTCGCTTCCGGCCAGCCACTTCACCGCGAGGGGGAGCTCGAAGGCGCCGGGCGTGCGCGTCACGATCACGCTCGCCTCCGGGACCCCGTGCCGCTTGAGCGCGTCGAGCGCGCCCTCGAGCAGGCGGTCGGTGATGAACGCGTTGAAGCGCGAGACCACGATCGCGAACTTGGCCTTGCTGGGCGTCTCGAACGTCCCCTCGATGTGCGTCACCGGCATGGCGCGCTCGATAGCACGGAGTCGCGCGGGCTGCGACGAGAGCGGTCGCGCCCGGCCAAAGCGACTCTGGGCAAACGACTCTGGGCAAACGACTCAGATGCAGACGCGGTTTCGGCCGCCGCGCTTGGCTTCGTAGAGCTTCTCGTCGGCGGCCTTGAGGAACCCGGTCGAGTCCATCTCGGGACGGAGCTCGGCGCAGCCCATCGAGATCGTGACCGGGATGGTCTCGCTCTCGAACACGAACTGCTTCTCCTGCACGCGGCGGCGGAGGTCCTCGGCGATGGCGCCCGCGCCGTCGAGCGGCGTCTCGGGCAGGAGCGCCGCGAACTCCTCGCCGCCGTAGCGCGCGAAGACGTCGTCGGGACGCAGGCGCTTCTTCACCAGCGTCGAGAGCTCCTTGAGCACGTAGTCGCCGGCGAGGTGGCCGTACGTGTCGTTGATCTTCTTGAAGAAGTCGATGTCGAACATGACCACCGAGAGCGGGCGACCGTGTCGCCGGCCGCGCGGGATCTCGCGCTCGAGGGTCTCGAGCAGGTAGCGCTTGTTGTGCGCCTGCGTGAGACCGTCGACGATCGTCATGTTGTAGATCGTCTCGTGGTACTGGGCCTCGAGGTCGCTACCCGACAGGAACTTGAAGATGGTGTCGCCCACCTTCATCTGGTCGCCGCGGCGGAGCTGGTACTCCTTCACCTGGTCGTCGTGGACGTAGGTGCCGTTCGTCGAGTCGAGATCGACGACGTACCAAGAGGCGTTCCGCTTCTCGATGCGGCAGTGGCGGCGCGAGACGCTGTCGTTGTCGAGGACGACGACGTTCTCCTGGCCGCGGCCCAGCGTGAGCAGGTCGCGCTCGAGCACGAAGCGCTTGCCGAGCGAGCGCGAGTCGCTCGAGTAGATGATCACGATGCAGTCGTTGCCGCCGCGCAGAGGCTTGAGGTCCTCGAGCGGGGTGACGCGCGTCTTGATGTCGGGATCGTCGGCCAAGGCGTAGAGGCGTCCGGAAGCCTGCGGATCATGCTAGGCACCGTCGCGCGACCGCGTCAACGGAAGAAAAAAGCAGAAGCAGGGGCCGTGTCGAACGCGTGGTAGCTTCCGCGCGATGGCCGTTCTCTTGGCGATCGCGGGCAACATCGGGTCGGGAAAGACCACCCTCACGCGCCGCCTGGTCGAGCGCCTCGGCTACCAAGGGCTCTTCGAGAGCACCGACGACAACCCCTACCTGGCGGACTTCTACGCGGACATGCCGCGCTGGGCCCTGCCGGCGCAGCTGCGCTTCCTCGTAGGCCGCGTGGCGATGACGAAGCAGGCGCTGCTCGCCGGGCGCAGCGCCATCTCCGACCGCACCTGCTACGAGGATGCGGAGATCTTCGCGGCGAATCTCCACGGTCGGGGCGCCATGGACGCGCGCGACTGGGAGACGTATCGGCTCGTCGCGGCCGAGGTCCTCGCGGGGCTGCCGAGCCCGGACCTGCTCGTCTATCTCCGCCGAACGCCCGAGGGATGCCGCGCCCAGATCGCCAAGCGCGGTCGCGAGTACGAGGAGAGCATCCCGGCCGACTACCTGCGCGACCTGCACGAGCGCTACGACGCGTGGTTCGAGCGCTACCGCGGGACGAAGCTGCTCGTCGACGCGTCGCAGTTCGACTTCCTGGGCTCCGATCGCGATCTCGAGGCGCTCGTCGGGCGCATCGCGGAGTCGCTCCCGCAGCGAATGCTCCCCTTCGCGCTGGGGGCGACGTGAGGGGACGCGCGGCGCGGGTGATCGCGGCGGCGCTGCTGGCGGTCGGGTGCGGGGCCGCGAGCGCAGCCTCCGATCCGGCGCCCGCCACGCCCGCCGCGCGCGAGATCCGCGGGCACGTGGCCTTCGGCGCGCGCTTGCCCACCCCCGAGGGGCTGACGGCGACGGAGGTCGTCCGCCCAGCGCGCTACGTCGAGGTGCGCCTGCTCGACGCCGCGGACGCCGTGGTCGCAGTGGCCCACACGGATGCGACCGGCGCCTATGCCCTCGCGGGCGCGGGCACCTCGCTCGAGATCGTCGCGCACGCCGAGCACGACGGGCTCTCCATCGAGACCACGCACGACGCCGGCGGCCAGCGCGACCACACCCACCGCGTCCCGCTCGTGTCGGCGGTGGCGCCCGACGGCACGCTCGACGTGACCGTCCGCGACGCGGAGACCGAGATGGCGGGCGCGCTCCACATCGTCGACACGCTGCTCGGCGGTCTCGAGGCGGTGCAGCGCTGGATCGGCGTCACGCTCCCCGCGGTGTACGTCTACTGGGGCCGCGGCGTGACGACCGACTGGAGCTACTACCGCGGGGAAGTCCCCGAGGGATCGGGGCGCTTCTGCCTCGAGCTGCTCGGCGGACAGCCCGGCCAGCAGGCGAGCACCGACACCGACGAGCACGACGAGGCGATCATCCTCCACGAGCTCGGCCACTTCGTGATGGACCGGATCAGCGGCGACTCTTCGATCGGCGGGATGCACCCGCGCGGCGCGCTCGTCGACCCGGGGCTCGCGTGGGAGGAAGGCAGGGCCACGTGGTTCGCCACCGCGGTGTTGGGCGAGCCGTCCTACCGCGACACGATCGGGATCGTCCCGACCGGCAGCACGCGGGTCGACGAGAACCTCGAGACGCCGCAGTCGCCGCGAGGCCTGGGCTCCGAGACGAGCGTCGCCGGGATCCTCTGGGATCTCTCCGACGGCGGCGCGACGGGCCTGCCCGACGCCGACGCCGACGGCGTGTCGATCGGTCCGGCGGCGGTGCTCCTGGCGATGCGCGAGCAGGCCCAGGAGCCCGGGACGTTCGCCTCGAGCAGCTCGTTCTTGCGCTTCCTCGTGCGCACCCAGCGCGCGGCACCGGCCGAGCTCTCCGCGATGCTGGCCGCGACGGGCGAGCCCGCCGCCACGCTGCCTTCGGACGACGTCTCGGTGTGGCCCATCGACGTCGCGGTCGGCGCCAGCACCCACGGCCAGGTCGACGGCCTCACGGACCCGGCTCCGAGCGGTGGAGTGGCGCGGCCCGAGAACGGGTTCGACGCGGTGCGCGCGTTCCGCGTGCACGTGGCCGAGCGCGGGATGCTCGACGTGCAGATGATCATCGATGGAACCGGCGGGCCTGCGGACCGCACGGATCTCGACCTCGAGCTCCGCGATCTGCGCGCGCGCGTCCTCGATCGCACCGTGGGGGCGAGCGCGCGCCAGGCCGTCGTCGACCTCGTCGAGCCGGGCGACTACCTCGCCTACGTGCGGGACGCGGGAAGCGGCAACCGCGCGCAGTTCGAGCTGCACGTCATGCTCACGCCCATCGCCGGGCCGTGATCGGCTCGCCCGCGGCGGCCCCTTCCGTCCGCGGGCTCCGCCCGCTCCCGTCCGGCCTCGGGGGCGAGCACTCCTTGCCAAACCGAGATCGGCTGCGGCGCGCGTCAGCTGCCCTGGACGCCGATGCCTTCGTACGTGAAGCCCTGCTTGCGCAGGCCGTAGCCCGACCAGATGTTGCGCCCGTCGACGAGCAGCGGCCGCGCGAGCAGGCCCTTGAGCTTGTCGAAGCTCGGGTTCTGGTACGGGCGCCACTCGGTCACGAGGACGAGCGCGTCGGCGCCCTTCGCGGCCTCGTACGGGTCGTCCACGAAGCGCACCTTGTCGCCGTAGATCTCCTTCGCGTTCGCCATCGCCTCGGGATCGTGCGCCACGACCGTCGCGCCGGCCTCGAGCAGCGCGTCGATGAGCGTCAGCGACGGAGACTCGCGCAGGTCGTCGGTCCGCGGCTTGAACGCGATGCCCCAGATGGCCACCCGGCGGCCGGCGAGCGCGCCGTCGAAGTGCCGCGCGAGCTTCTGGAAGAGCACGTGCTTCTGCTTGAGGTTCACCTCGTCGGTGCTCGCCGCGAGCGCGAGCTCGACCCCGTGCTCGCGCGCGGTGTGGACCAGCGCGGCGACGTCCTTGGGGAAGCACGAGCCACCGTACCCGGGCCCCGCGTAGAGGAACTTGCTGCCGATGCGCACGTCGGCGCCGACGCCGTGGCGCACGTGGTGGATGTCGGCGCCCACGACGTCGCAGAGCCCGGCGATCTCGTTCATGAACGAGATGCGCATCGCGAGCATGGTGTTGGCGACGTACTTGGTGAGCTCGGCGCTGGGCGGATCCATCCAGACCACGCGATCCACGTCGAGACAGAGCGGGTGGTAGAGGCGCTTCATGCGCTCGCGCGCGAAGTCGTCGCCCGGCGGGATCCCCACCACGATGCGATCGGGGCGCAGGAAGTCGCCGATCGCGTCGCCCTCCTTGAGGAACTCCGGGTTCGAGACGACGTGCACGCGGTGCTCGGCGCCCGCCACGATCTTCGTGACGCGGGCGTTGGTGCCCACGGGCACCGTGCTCTTCAGCACCAGCACGCACTCGCGGCTCGCGTGGTCGCGCACGGCCTCGGCGACCTTGTCCACGTACTGGAGGTCCGCCGCCCCGGACTTCGACATCGGGGTCCCGACCGCCACGAAGATCAGGTCGGCCGACGCGATGGCGGCCGGCACGTCGCTCGTGAACGAGAGTCGCCCGGCCGCGACGTTGCGGGCCACGAGCGCGTCGAGCCCCGGCTCGAAGATGGGGATCTGGCCGCGCTCGAGCTTGGCGATCTTGCTCGCGTCGATGTCGGCGCAGACGGTCGTCGTCCCGGTCTCCGAGAAGCCGGCGCCGCTCACGAGCCCGACGTACCCCGAGCCCACCATGCAGACTTTCATCTCTCGACTCCTCCGGTTCTCGTGTCGCAGCTCACCGCGCCTCGCCGCTCTCGCTCGCGAAGTACTCCGCCGTCCGTGCCAGCCCCTCGCGGACGCCGACGCGCGGCGCGAAGCCGAGCACCCGGCGCGCGAGCGAGAGATCGGGCCGTCGCTGCGTCGGGTCGTCGACCGGGCGCGGGTGGAACGAGATCCGCCCCTCGCGCGGCGCGCCCCGCACGCGGGCGATCTCGTGGGCCAGCTCCGCGAGCGAGAGCATCGAGTGCTCTTCTTCGTTGCCGAGGTTCACGGGGCCGCTCTCCGTCGCGTGCTCCATGAGTTGCACGAGGCCGTCGACGAGATCAGACACGTAGCAGAAGCTGCGCGACTGCTGCCCGTCGCCGTAGATCGTGACGCTCTCGCCGCGCAGTGCCTGCACGAGGAAGTTCGAGACGACGCGCCCGTCGTCCGGGTCCATCCGAGGCCCGTAGGTGTTGAAGATGCGGGCGATGCGCGCGTCGACCCCGCGCACGCGACGGAAGTCGGAGACGAGCGTCTCGGCGACGCGCTTGCCTTCGTCGTAGCAGGCGCGCGGCCCCGTCGTGGACACCGAGCCGCGGTAGCTCTCCGGCTGCGGATGGACCTCGGGCTCGCCGTAGATCTCGCTCGTGCTCGCCAGGAGCACGCGCGCGCCGTCGCGGGCCGCGCGCTCGAGGCCGTGGAGCGTGCCGAGGAAGCTGATCTTCGTGGTGTAGATCGGATCGGCCTGGTAGCGCGGTGGGCTCGCGGGACAGGCGAGGAGGTAGATGCGGTCGACGCGCTGCGCGAGCGGCCCCTCGGAGGGCAGGGGGCTCACGACGTCGTGGTCGACCAGCGCGAAGCGGGGGCTCTCCAGCCGGTGCGCGACGTTCTTGCGGCGACCGGTGAGGAAGTTGTCGACGGCGACGACCTCGTGCCCCGCGTCGAGGAGACGGTCACACAGGTGAGAGCCGACGAAGCCGGCGCCGCCGGTGACGAGGCATCGAAGCGAGCCCATGAAGTCGCGCCGTTCTAGCCGCGCCGCGAGGCGTCGGCAACGCAAGCGCCAGCCGTCGTGCTACCGCTCGCGGCATGCGCGCCATGCTGCTCGCGGCGGGACTGGGCTCGCGCCTCGCGCCCATGACGTCTCTCTTGCCGAAGCCGGCCGTCCCGCTGCTCGGCCGCCCGCTGGCGCACTACGCGCTCGACCGCCTCGTGGCGGCCGGCGTGACCGAGCTGGCGGCCAATGCGCACCACCTCGCGCCGGAGGTGGAGCGCGTCGTGCGGATGCGCTTCCCCGATGCCGTGCTCTCCGTCGAGCCGTCGTTGCTGGGGACGGGCGGCGGCATCCGCGCGGCCGTGCTGCGGCTCGAGGCCGCGAGCGGACGCCGGGTCGGCGACGACGAGCCGATCGTGGTCTCGAACGCCGACGTGCTCTTCCACGTCGATCTGTCCGCCGCTCTCCGCGCGCATCTCGAGGCCGATGCCTACGCGACCATGATCCTGCGGCCCGATCCGCGGGCCGAGACGTTCGGCCCGATCGAGGTGGATGCGGCGGGCCGGGTACGTCGCATCCTCCGCGTGCCCGAGGCGTCGGGGGAGCTGCGCGTGCGCATGTTCACCGGGATCTCGATCCTCTCGGGCGCCGCCGTGAGAGACCTCCCGGAGCTCGGATCGTCGGTGCAGCTCGGCTTCCAGCGCTGGCTCCTGAGGGGGGAGCGCGTCCTCGGGGTCGACGACGGCGCCCCGTTCCGGGACCTCGGGACCCCGATCGAGTACCTCGCCGCCCACCTCGATCTGCTCTCGGGCGCCATTCCCTGGGAGGGCACGCGTCCGGCCGACCGCTGGGTGCACCCGACGGCCGAGGTCCGCGGGGCGCACCTCGGGCGTGTCTCGATCGGGGAGGGAGCCCTCGTCGTTCCCGATGTGACGCTGGACCGCGCCGTGGTATGGCCCGGCGTCGCCGTGCATTCGGGCGGTACCGATGTCATTCTCACCGGTCGCGATCGGCTCCTGCTCGCGGGGAGCTGACGCGCGATCCCTCGTGTAGCTCCCTTTCTTGGAGGCTCCATGCGCTCACTCGTTCTGCCCTGTTCGCTCGCGCTCGCGCTCGGCTCGATCGCTGCTTGCTCGTCACCGCGCCACGGCCCCGGTCGCGACGCCGGCCCGGGCGGCAACGACAGCGGCATCCTCGGCCGCGACAGCGGAACGATCCCGACCTCGTGCGGCTCGCCGAGCGTGAGCTCGATCTGCCGTGGCTCGACGTCGATCGCCTGCAACGCGGACGGCAGCGAAGGGGCCACGACGGATTGCTCGTCGATGGGCGGCGGGTGCATCCCGAACCTCGGCTGCACCAATCCGTGCACGCAGGCGGCCTCGGCGAACTCCTACATCGGCTGCGAGTACTGGCCCGTCGGCACGCTGAACAACGTCCTCGTCCAGCTCGACCCGAACACGGGCGCGGTCATCGGGCGTGAGGCCTTCCACTTCGCGGTCGCGGTCGCGAACCCGGGGGCCGCGGCGGCCACGGTCACCGTCGATCGCGGCGGCGCCCAGGTGGCCTCCGTGTCGGTCGCGCCGGGCGGCCTCGAGGTCATCCAGCTCCCGTGGGACGAGCAGCTCCAGAACCCGGGTGACGCCAGCGGGCGCGTTCCCTCGGTGCTGGCGCGCAACGCGGCGTATCACCTGGTCTCGACGCTCCCCGTCACCGTCTATCAGTTCAACCCGCTGGAGTACGAGGCGCAGGGGAGCCTGCCCGACACCTTCGGCATGACGGTCAACTCGTTCTCGAACGACGCGTCGCTGCTGCTGCCGACGCACACGCTCACGGGCAACTACCTCGTGATGTCGCGCGCGAGCCACCAGCTCTACCGCACGGTTCATCCGCCGGGACGCCCGAACATGATCCTCCAGGAGGTCACGAACGCGAGCCCGGGCTTCATGACGATGGTCGCGGTCGACGACGGGACCGAGGTCGACGTCACGTTCAGCGCGCACGTCGTGGCCTCCACGGATGGCGCGGTGCAGGCGTACGGCCCGGGTCAGACGGGGCACTTCTCGCTCAATCGCGGCGACGTGCTCCAGATCACGTCCGACGCGCCCGCGTCGTGTGCGCCGCTGCCCGATCACGACACCGGCTCGAACGGTGTCTACGACATCGAGGTCTACTACTGCGCCGTCGGCGACGACTACGACCTCACCGGCACGCTCGTCCGCGCGAGCAGCGGGCGCGTGTCGATGGTCTCCGGGCACAACTGCGCGTTCGTCCCGAGCCACCGCTGGGCCTGCGATCATCTCGAGGAGGGCATGTTCCCGCTCGAGACGTGGGGCATGAGCGCGCTCGTCACCGTGACGCAGCCGCTCCGCGGCGAGCCCAACGTGATCCGCATCCTCTCGGGCGACGACGGCAACCAGCTCACGTTCGACCCGCCGAGCGTGCAGCCCGCGATGACCCTCAACCGCGGCCAGTACGCCGAGTTCGAGACGACCCAGAGCTTCCGCGTCACCGGAACCGGCTCGATCAGCGTCGCTCAGTTCCTCGTCGGGCAGGACTACGCGGGCTTCGCGAGCTCGCCCGCGGGCGCGAGCGGCGATCCCTCGGGCTCGCTCGCCATCCCGACCGAGCAGTACCGCACGTCGTACACCTTCCTCGCGCCGACGACCTACGAGCAGAACTTCGTCGAGATTGCGGCGCCGACCGGCTCGACGGTCATGCTCGACGGCAACGCGGTGCCCGGGTTCTCGGCCATCGGCGGCACGGGCTTCGGGGTCGCGAACGTGCAGGTCAACGGCGGGGTTCACTCGATCAGCTCGAGCGAGCGCTTCGGGATCGTGGTCTACGGGTTCGGCTCCTACACGAGCTACATGTACCCGGGCGGCCTCGACCTTCAGCGGATCAACGTACCGTTCTGAGTCGATCTCCTGCGCGACATCGGCGCCGCCGCGCAGCGCTGCCTCACCCCCCACTCCGACTCGTCGCTTCGCTCCTCGCGAGCGAGGCGGCGGGGCTCGGGCGTGGGGGGCTTCGTCGCCGGGGCCCTCGGGCCTGCGGCGGCGGCGCGCGCCCGCGCGGAGGGCTCGACCGAGGAAACGCGTACTCGTTTTCGCGCGCGTGCGGTGCATCGGGTACCATCCGCGCGCGATGAGCAGCGACAGCTCGAGGCCGACACCGCTCGGCGTGGCGCGCGCGCGCTTCGTCGAGGGGCTCGCACGGAAGGCGCAGGAGCTGAAGGGCTCGGTGGCGCTCCTCGCCGGCACGCCCAACGAAGAGAAGCCGCGCGAAGAGCTGCGGCGCCGGCTGCACGCGCTCTACGCGTCGGCACAGGTCTTCCAGCTCGAGCGGCTCGCGTCGGCCCTGAAGGAAGCCATCGCCAAGCTCGACCTCGCGCGGGACGAGCGGCGTGGGCTCGCCGACGCGGAGCTGGACCTGCTCGCGCTCCTCGCCGCCACGCTGCCGGTCCTCGGCGCGGAAGCGCCGGCGGTCGACCCCGAGGCGGTCTCCGTCCCGCGCCCGGCGCCCGTTCCCTCGTCGATGCAGGGCCGGACGCTCAAGGGCGTGCCCGCCGTCGCGCCGCCCCCGCCGCCCCCGCCGCGCACGTCGACGGCGCCGGTGGCGCCTCCGGTGCCGCCGCCGCCCCCGGCCGCGCCAGCAGCGGCCAAGCCCGCCGACCTCAAGGAAGAGCTCGCCTCGTCGATCGAGTCGCCGCGTCGCGCCCCCGGCGTCCGCGGGGGCGGCGCTCCGCGGCGCGCCGGTCGTGAGCGTGCTCGGCTGCGACGCGGCCGAGACCCAGGCCCGCGTCCGCGCGCTCCTCGCGAGCGAGCGCTTCGAGGTGCTCGGGGCGGCCGATCCCGAGGAAGCACTGCGCCTGGCGCGCTCGAGCGCGCCCGACGTGGTCCTCGTCGACCGCGCGATCGTCCTGCGCACCGGCTCGGACTTCGTGCGGCGGCTGCGCGAGGACCCCCTCACGGACTTCGTGCCCATCGTCGCGCTCGTCCCGGCCGGCGAAGAGATCGACGCCATCGCGATCCGCGAGCTCGGCTGCGAGGACGTGCTCGCTCGCCCGCTCGAGGGCGAGTCGCTCGAGCGCACCATCGTCCGCCTGGCCGCCATCGACGGCACGAGCTCTTCGGGCGCGTTCTCGGGCGACCTCACGGTGGCCGAGCTGGCGAGCAAGATCGCCGAGGAGATCCGCCGCGGCCTGGTCGAGTCCCTCGATCGCGGCCGCGACCTCTCGGTGCCCATCGGCGACGGCACGGAGGTGCTCGCCGCGACGTGGAGCGCCATCGGTCGGCTGCGCGCACACCTCGCGAGCCGCAGCGGCGGGCGCCTGCATTTCCGCGAGCGCGAGGGCGCGGCGGCCACGCTCGCGCTCGTCGACGACGACTCGACGCACGACGCCGGCGAAGAGGTGAGCCTGCGTGATCGGCGCGTCCTCATCGCCGACGACGATCCCGCCGTCGTGTGGTTCTTCTCGAACCTCCTGAAGGAGGCCGGCGCGCTCCCGACCGAGACGCACGACGGCGAAGAGGCGCTGCTCGCAGCGCGGCGCTCGCGGCCCGACGTGCTGATCGCGGACATCCTGATGCCGCGTCTGGACGGCTTCTCGCTCACGCGCGAGCTCAAGCGCGATCCCGTCCTGTCCGACGTGCCGGTGGTCCTGCTCTCGTGGAAGGAAGACTTCCTGCAGCGCATGCGCGAGCTCTCCGCGGGGGCGAGCGGCTACCTGCGCAAGGAGGCGGGCGCATCGCAGATCCTCGCCGCCGTGCGCGAGGTGCTGCGTCCGCGCGCGCGGCTCGAGCAGCGCTTGCGCGCGGGCGGCGACGTACGCGGGAGGCTCGAGCGGATCGGCGTGCTGCCGCTGCTCTACACGACCGCGCAGCACCGCCCCGACGCACGCATCACCGTGCGGGACGCGTGGAACCTGTTCGAGATCGACCTCCGCAAGCGGCCCGGCGAGCCGACCGGCGCGCTCGTCGACGTGACGCGCACCGCGAGCGACGGCTCGTTCTCGCGCGGGCCGCGCGTGCTCGGTGCGCTCCTCGGCGCAGTCGAGGGCCGGTTCACCGTCGTCGACAGCGACGCGCCCGTCCGTGCGAGCGTTCGCGAGCCCCTCGACGTCGTGCTCACCCGCGCTGCCAACGAGCTCGGTGCGCTCGTCGACGCGGTGTCGGGGCGCGGGCTCCTGCTCGCTCATCGCGTGACGTTCGACGAGGACGTGCTCGCGTCGATCCTGCGCTCGGCGCCGCCGACCGTCGCGGCGGTGGTGGACGCTCTGCGGCGAGGCCGCGGCCCGCGGTCCTTGGTGGTCGACGGGACGTTCGCGCCGCAGGACGTGGAGCGCGTGCTCGTGGACCTCGCGCGCCAGGGCGCAATCCTCGGCGTGCACGGCGATGGCGACGAGGACCGGGTCGCCGCGTCACGTCGGGAGCGAGGCGACACGGCGATCCCCGTGCGGGCTCCGAGCCTGTTGCCGCCGCGACACGAGCCGTCGGCGCTCGAGTCGCTCACGCCCTCCGAGGCCGGGCTCGACTTGAGCTGGGCCAAGAACGAGGAGGAGACGGGCAACATCGTCCGCGAGACCTTGCGACGCGCGGGCGAGGGGCCCCCCTCCGCGCCGGGCGAGGGATCCACGCCCTCCGAGAGCGACGACGACGGTCCCGTGCTGCAGTTCGGACCGGCCACCGACGCCGACGACGAGGAGGCCGAGGGTGGAGACACCCTGGACGACTCGGCGGACGCGGGCGCAGGCGAGGCCGAGCCGGCGCCGCGGACGATCACCGTTCCCGCCAAGCGCCCCATTCCGGAGCTGCCTCCGGAGGCGCCTCCCTCGGACGAGACGCCCCTCGACGAGGCCGAGGCCGGCGCGACGAGCGAGAGCGCGCGCGACGAGGGCGAGAGCGCCTCGCGCGAGGACGCGGAGGAGCCTCCGGCTGCTCCGGCACCGGACGACGCCGCCGAGCGGGACGACGAGGCCGAGCCGCCCCCGCCCGACGACGAGCCGGCCGAGAGCGAGCCCGCCGAGAGCGAGCCGCCGCCGGCCCGCAAGCCTGCGCCGGCCGCCGCCGCACGAACGGCGCCTACGCCAGCGACCAAGCCGGCGCCCAGGCCGGAGGAGCCGAGCTCGGGGCTGTCCGCGTTCCAGTGGACGTTCATCCTGGCGGCGCTCGCGCTGCTCGGCTTCGGCGCGTGGCGCATGACGCATCCCTCGCAGGTGCCGAGCGCGACGACCGTCGTCACGCACACGACCGCCGGTGAGGACGCGGCGGTCGTCCAAGCCGTCCTGGAGCCCGACGCTGGCCCCGAGAGCGCGCCCACCCCGACGAGCGCGTTCACGAGCTACGGGCGCGACGAGGCCACGATCGCGAGCGAGCTCGGCGTCGCGGTCGCGGACGGGGAGGGCCTGCTCGTGCTGGAGCCCGGCCCGGAGCCGATCCAGGTGCGTATCGGGAGCGATCTCGTGCGCCGTGTCGAGCGGGCCCCGGTCGCGATCGCCCTGCCGCCGCAGCTCTACGAGATCGCGTTCTTGCGCGGCGACGGCACCTCGTTCCGGTTCGCCCGCGTGATCGCCGGCCACACCCGCTACCTGCCCGTGCCTACGCTCTGACCGACGACGCCACGAGCGTCGGTCTGCGCCGAGGATCTTCCCGCGGCCGGGAAGGTCTCGCCGGGTGTCCGAAGTTTGACCGCGCGATCCGGCGCGTGCTAACCGGACGACACCTGTACGCGCTTTCCGTGCGCTCGGGCGAGAGCTCGGACGGCGCAGGGCGTGCGAGGCCGGGCGACGGCGTCGTACGCGTGGAGTGAACATGCGTAGACGTCTCGTTCTGCTCGCGACCTTGAGCGCGATGGCCCTCGGTGCGTTCGCCGCCTGGGCGGTGGCAGCGGTGAGACCGTTCGCCCCGAGGGCAGCGGCCGTCGGGCGAAGGGGAAGGCACGGGGACCGGCGCCGGCCCGACCGGCGCCACGGGCGAGCGTCCCGCGGCGGCGGCGAGCCTCCGGATGCAGCTCGAGATGATCGACGTCGTGCACCTCGCCGACGTCGATCACGACGGTCTCTACATGGACTTCGGCACGCCTGCGCGCGCCAAGTTCACCATGGGCGCGTGGCGCAGCGGCTGGGGCGCCGATGGCGTCGACGGGGACGAGACGTACACGTACGCGAGCGAGACGGGTCGCGTGTACTTCACGCTGAACCAGGAGCCCGCAGATCACGCTGCGCCTGCGCATGCGCTCGATGGGCACCGAGCGCCTGCAGGTCTTCGTGAACAACCAGTCGCTCGAGCAGGGCGTCGACATCAGCAACGCCGCCAGATTCCGCGACTACGACGTGACGATCCCCGCCGCGCGCGTGCGCCGCGGCGAGAACACGCTGCTGCTCCGCTTCGGCAGCACGACGCCGGTCGACGGCGCGAACGTCTCGGTGGCGATGAGCTCGATCCGCGTGATCCCGCACGCGCCCGTGGAGGGCGAGCACTACGTCGCGCCGGACTACGACACGCTCGTGGCGAGCATGGAGCTCGCTGGCACCACGCGCCGCGCGATCGCGGTCCGCTCGCCCACGACCGTGAGCTACTACGTCGACGTCCCCGAGCACGCGCACTTCGTGTTCGGCGTGGGCGGCGAGGGCACGGGCAGCGCGACGGCGCACGTCGCGGTCACGCCCGAGGGCGCGGAGACGAGCGAGCTCTGGTCGGGCCCGGTGCGCGCGGGCTGGAGCGACCAGTCGCTCGATCTCACCAGCTACGCGGGCCAGGTGGTCCGGCTCGATCTCCGCGTCGACGGCGCCGCGGAAGGCCGCGTCGGCTGGGCGATGCCGGCCATCATGGTCGACCCGCCGACGGTGGCCGCCGCCGGCGATCCGGTGCGCAACGTCGTCGTCATCCTGATCGACACGCTGCGGGCCTCGAAGCTGCGCGCCTACGATCCGAGCTCCCGCGTGCGCACGCCGGTCTTCGATCGCCTCGCCGAGCACGGCACGCTCTTCACGCGCGCGCAGTCGGAAGAGAACTGGACCAAGCCCTCGGTCGCATCCGTCCTCACGGGCCTCACGCCCGCCACGCACGGCTGCAAGACCGACGCGGCGCGCCTCTCGGACAGCGCCGAGATGGTGAGCGAAGCGTTCGACTCGGCCGGCTTCGCGACGGGCAGCTTCATCGCGAACGGCTACGTGTCCGACCGCTTCGGCTTCGATCAGGGCTGGGACTACTACACGAACTTCATCCGCGAGGAGCGGAGCACCCACGCCGAGGACGTGTACCGCGCGGCCGGCGACTTCATCGAGCAGCACCGGGACGAGCGCTTCTTCGTCTACGTGCAGACCATCGACCCGCACGTGCCCTACGATCCGCCGGACGAGTACCTGCGGATGTACGACCCGCGGACCGACTACACGGGCCAGGTGCAGCCGCGCCTGACGGCCGACCTGCTCGAGCGGGCCAAGCGCTCACCGCCGCAGGTCACCTTCACGCAGAGCGACATCATCCGCCTCACGGGCCTGCACGACGGCGACATCACCTATCACGACCACTGGATGGGTGAGTTCCTCACGCGCCTCGAGACGCTCGGCGTGGCCGACGACACGCTCTTCGTCATCACCGCCGATCACGGTGAGGAGTTCCAGGACCACGGCTCGTGGGGCCACGGCCACAGCGTCTACCAGGAGCTGCTGAACGTGCCGCTGCTCTTCTACCGGCCCGGCCGCGTGCCGGAGGGGCAGCGCATCGACCGCACCGTCAGCACCATGTTCATCCCGCAGACGGTCGTGGACTTCGCGGGCATCACCGGCATGACCCACGCCGAGGGCCGCAGCCTCGCGGGCGACATCCGCGGCGACGTGCCGCAAGGCTACCAGGTCGCGTTCAGCGACATGCTCGACGACCGCCGCGTGATCCGCGCCGGCCGCTGGAAGATGATCATCAACGGCAACAACACGAAGATGTTCGATCTCCAGGACGACCCGCACGAGCGCAACGAGGTCACCGACATGACGCACTGGCCCGTGGCGGAGCGCTACCTGCGCATCCTGCTCGGCCAGTACCTCGGCTCGGTCGATCGCGGCCACTGGTGGAGCGCCGACCAGCACGCGCAGCGAGCCGTCGCCGCGGGTGCCGCGGAGCTCGACCACGAGACCTGCGAGCAGCTCCGCGCTCTCGGCTACGTTCCCGACTGCGACACCGACTGACGCGGATCGGATCCCGAGGCCTGCGGTGCGCGCCGACCGGCCGCAGGCTCTTGCGCGAGGGGGAGGGGGCCGGTACGGTCCCGCGCTCGATCTCCTCGACCGGACCAGGTGGACCATGCGCTCGATCCCGACCGTCCTCGCGGCACTCTCCCTCCTCGGCACCCTCTCGCTCGGCTGCGCCCGCAACGGCGCTGCCGGGGAGGCCTGCTCGGCGCCCGGCCTGCCGGGAGACGCGCTCGGCCAGTGTGCGGCCGGCTTCGCCTGCGCCCCCGATCGCTCCGGCCTCTCGGGCAACGGGCAGAGCGCGCACTGGGACACCGCGACCTGCCGTGAGATCTGCTCGTCCGACCTCGACTGTCCGGAGGGCTCGCGCTGCTTCGGGGTGACGGGCGCCGAGTACATCATGGCCTGCCAGCCGAACTGACCCGCGCCGAGGCCCCGGCCGATGCCCTATCCCAAGTCGGAGCGTAGCGCGGCGCAGATCGTCGCCGCGGCGACGCGCGTGCTCGCCGCCAAAGGCTACGCACGAACCAGCTTGCTGGACATCGCGCGCGAGGCGGGGATGAGCAAGGGCGCGCTCCATTACCACTTCCCGTCCAAGGAGTCGCTCGTCTCCAAGGTGCTGGAGAGCGCGCTCGAGAAGTTCGCCGCGCGAACGCTCGAGGCGTGGGCGCAGGCTCCTGGCGATCCCATGCTGGGCCTGCGCTCGGCGGTCCGTGAGCTCTGGATCCTGCGGCGCAACCGCACCGACGAGGTCGCGGTGGTGGCCGACTTGCTCGCGCAGAGCCTCTACGACCCGCAGCTGCGGCCGTAGATCG
>JBGALT010000122.1:0-23584 GCA_044223665.1 Sandaracinaceae bacterium
ACGGGCGTCGTCGCGGGCGTGCGCGCGGGATCGATCGCCGCCCGCGACGGGTCGCTCTTGCGCGCGATCTTCGGCTCGCCCGCGCCGGGCGCTCCGGTTCGCGGGGCTTGCCCGCTCCCGTCCGCGCCCTCCGCGCCGCCCTCTCGCCGAGGGGTCGGAGGAGGTGGCAGCGTGCTCGGCGTGCCCGGCGGCGCCGTCTCGGGGAGCGTGCGTGCGCGCGCAGCGTGCTCGTGGCTCGCGAAGCGGACCAGCTCGCGACGCATCTCCTCGGCGTCGGGATAGCGGTCGCGCGGATCGGCCCGGAGCGCACGATCGACGACGGCGGCGAGCTTGGGATCGACGTCCGGCCGCCGATGGAGGAGCGGCGCGTAGTTCGACGACGCGATGAGCATCATCACCTCGCCCACGGTGGAGCCGTCGAACGGCACCTTCCCCGTCAGCGCCTCGTACGCGATCACGCCGATCGCCCAGATGTCGGCCCGCGCGTCGACCTCGCGCCCGGCGGCTTGCTCGGGCGACATGTAGAAGGGAGTGCCGATCAGCGTGCCCTCGCGCGTGAGCCGGGTGGCGGGCGCGGCGACCAGGGACTCGATCTTGGAGATGCCGAAGTCGAGGATCTTCACCCGCTCGCCGGCATCGTCGGGGTCGAGGAGGAACACGTTCTCCGGCTTCAGGTCGCGATGCACCACGCCCGCGGCGTGGGCGACGGCCATCCCCTCGCACACCTGCGCGAGGATGTTGGCGACGCGTTGCTGCGGCAGCTTCGGGTCGAGCTGCAGGACCTCGTGGAGCGTTCGTCCGTGCAGGAGCTCCATCAGCACGTACGCCGAGCCGTCGTCGAGGCGCCCCGCGTCGAGCGTCTCGACCACGAAGGGCGTGCCGAGACGACCGGCGATGCTGGCCTCGCGCAACAGGCGCTCGACGTAGCGCGGCTGCTTGGCCAGGTCGCCGCGGACGATCTTCAGCGCGCGCCGGTGATGGGTGAGCAAGTGCTCGACCTCGTACACCTCGCCCATCCCGCCGCCGCCGATCTGTCGGACGACCCGCAGCTTCCCGAGCAGGACCTGACCGACGCGATCGGGCGACTCGGCCGGCGTCACGGCGCGCTCCTCGAGGGCGGCTGGCCGCGCCGCGCCGCGCCGAGCGCGACGAGCAGGAGGACGTCGGCCTTCTCGGCCTCGGTCTGGCCGAGCTCGGAGGCGGCATGAGGAACGGCGAGCCGGTCGAGCAACACCGCGAGCCGCTCGGGAAGCGACGCCGAGCCGGGCTGCCACCGTGGCTCGCGCAGCACGATCTCCCGCGGCGCGAGCGTGACCGTCCCGCGGCCGAGCTCGCGCGCGAGCCCGGCGCGCACCAGATCCCAGGCGTCGAGCTGGAGCGGGAAGCCGCGCGTCGGCTTCTCGGCGTGCCGGTAGAGCGCGAGCCGTCCCGAGCGCCAGCCGAAGACGTCGAGCAGCTTGTCGCGCTCCAGGCGCGCGAGGTGACCGAAGAGCTCGAGCGGCTCGACCAGCCCGAGCGCGACCAGCGTGTCGCCCAGGCGACCCTCGTAGCGCGGCAGCGCCGCGAGCGCGACGTCCAGCTCGCCGCGATCGATCACGCCCGCCTGCACCAGGTGCTCGCCCAGCATCTCGCCGAGCCGGTTCGACGTCACGAACGTGGGCTCGCCTTGGACGACGAACACCTCCTTGCGCGTTCCCTCGTGCTCGCAGACGAGGACGCCGGTCTCGGTGTCCTCCAAGAGGCGCAGCAGGACCGAGGCGAAGTCGATCGCGCCGAGGTCCCAGCTCTCTCCCGTGCGGCCGAGCTTGCTCGAGCTCGCGCTCGGCGGAGGCACCGTGGAGATCCTCGCGGAGGGCGGCAAGTGCGCGGCCAGCTCGGGCACGTCCGAGAGCTTGCGCGGGCGCCCACCGTCGACGGCCACCTGGCTGGCGCGCTCGATCTCGCCGGTGTGGAGCGCCTGCACGAGGCGCGCGTACGTCCACGGGCCGAGCGCCTGGCCCGCGCGCGTGGTGACGACGTAGAGCGAGCTCACCCCGGGGCGGGCGGTGTCGCGCCGATCGACCGAGAGCGCCGGATCGGTGCGGCGCGCCGAGGCCGCGATGGCGCGCCCGTCACTGCTCTCGATCGTCTGCGCGAGGCTGGTGCGATCGGTGTCGGGCGCGGCGTCGAGCGCGCCCACGACCTCGCGGCCCAGCGCGTTCCGCAGTTCCGGAGCCGCCCGCGCGACGTAGGGCAAGAGGGCCTCGCGCAGCTCGCGCGCGCCGCGCGTCCTCCGGGCCGGGCTCTTGGCGAGCGCGGCGAGGAGGACGTCGCCGAGCCGCGCGGGCCAGCTGCGTGCAGCTTGCACCAGGCGCTCGCAGCGCGCGTCGCGGATGCGGAGGAGCACGTCGAGCTCGCTGCCGCCGCCGAAGAGCGGGCCGCCGAGGAGCAGCTCGGCGGCGATCGTCGCGGCCGCGAAGACGTCGCTGCGCGCGTCGGCCGGGGCTCCGACCACCTGCTCCGGCGCGAGGTAGCCGATCTTGCCCTTGGCGGCCGTCGAGCGCGGCAGGTTCGAGCGCTCGCCGAGCGCCCGCGCGATCCCGAGATCGCCGAGCTTCACGTCGCCGTGGACCGAGACGTAGACGTTGGACGGGCTGACGTCGCGGTGCACCACGTGGAGCGGTCGGCCGAGCTCGTCGGTCGCCGAGTGCACGGCGTCGAGCCCGGCGAGGATCTCGGTCGCCACCCAGATCGCGAGCTCGGGTGGCAGCCGCCGCTCTTCCTTGGCGAGCCACTTGGCGAGCTTGCGGAGATCGACGCCGAAGACGTACTCGAGGACGAGATAGGGGCAGTCGTCGTGCTGATCGAAGTCGAGCACCTCGACCACGTTGGGATGGCGGATCTGCAGCCCGAGCCTCGCCTCGTGCTCGAAGGTCGCGCGCGCCTCGGGGCTCGAGGCGCGGGAGCGGAGCATGCGCTTGATGACGACCGCGCGATCGGCGCCGGCGGCCTGGCGCTTGAGAGCACGGAACACGTCCGCGGTCGTGCCGGAGGCGATGCGCGTCGCGAACCGATACGGTCCGATGTCGCTCGCGCCGTCCGGCTCGATCTCTCTCACGTGCCTCCGTCGGCCGTGGCGCTGCTCGCGTCGGGAAGCTGGCAGAGGTTCTGCACGCAGACGCGCGGCGCGTCGCAGTCGCGATCCCCCGCGCACTCGAGACGGCAGACCTGGTCGGGATCGCAGACGAGAGGCGCCGGACAGTCGCTGTCGTAGACGCAGGGGTCGGCGCCCTGATCGAAGCACGCCATCGTCCCGCTCCCGTCGGGCGTGCAGTGGGCCCCCGCCGCGCAGTCGCGGTCTTCCCGGCACGGCGTCGTGCAGGTGCCGTTCTGGCAGACGAGCGAGGCGCGACCGCACTCGCTCGTGAGCGTGCACCGCGCCTCCTCGGGGAGCTGGCAGCCGCCTCCGAGCTCGGCCCTCGTGCCGTCCGCGACGATGCACGTCAGCCCGGCGCCGCAGTCACGCGTGGTGATGCAGGCGCGGCGGCACGTGTCGAGGACGCAGACCAGCGGGTCGGCGCACTGGCTGTTGATCTCGCACTCCTCGCCGAACGTGACGGTCGGGCGCGCGCACGAGAGCAGCGCGATCGCGAGCGCGGAGAGCGTCACGAGCCGGAAGGCGAGAGGCGTACTGCGCGGGGCCACGTCGATCGATCATCCTACCTGTGGGGTCTGCCTGGCGTCATCCTCGCTGCGCGGGGAAGAGCCGTCACAGCCACGTGACGGCGGCGGGCGCGAAGTGCGGGCTCGTCGTGTTGTCGCCGAGCTGACCCGAGGGGTTGTCGCCCCAGCACACGATCCCCGCGGCGACGCGCGCGCAGGTGTGGCTGTCGCCCATCGCGATCTCGAGCGCGCCGCTGATGCCGGCGACGCGGGCGGGCGCACGGATCGTCGGCGTCACGAAGCCGTCCTGGCCGCACGCGCCGCTGAAGTTGTCGCCCCAGCAATAGACCTCGCCGGCCACGGTGCGCGCGCAGGTGTGGTCGCCGGCAGCCGCGATCTCGGCGGCGGGCGGCATGGCCGAGGTGGGGGCAGGCACGAGGTGCACGGTCGCGCCCGTCGATCCGTCTCCGAGCTGTCCGTTCGAGCCGCGCCCCCAGCAGAGGACGACGCCGTCGCCGCGGCGCGCACATCCGTGCGAGCTGCCCATCGCGACCTCGACCACGTTGTCGAGCCCCGAGACCACGAGCGGCGTGCGCGAGTACATCGTCGTCGGGATGTCGACCCCGAGCTGGCCCGAGCGGTCGTCACCCCAGCACGCGAGGCGGCCGTCCGCGAGCACCGCGCAGCTCCAGTCGCCGCGGGCCTCGACCTGCGTCGCGACCGCGGGGAGGGCGAGCGTGGGCGTCGGCACGTTGCGCGTGGTGCCCGTGCCGTCGCCGAGCTGGCCGCTGGCGTTGTCGCCCCAGCAGCGCACCGCGCCGCTCGCGACCACGCAGGTGTGGGCGTGTCCCGTGGCGAGCCAGCTCGGCGTGATCGCCCCCGAGACGGGCCCGGGCGTCGCGCGCGCTCCCATCGATCCGTCGCCGAGCTGGCCGCTCGTCCCGTCGCCCCAGCAAGAGAGCCCACTCGCGGTGAGCGCGCAGCTGTGCCCGACGCCGGCGGCGATCATCGAGACGCCGGTCGGTGCTCCGAAGATCGGTGTCGCGACGCGGCGTCCCATCACCGTTCCGTCGCCCAGCTGGCCGGTGGTGTTCGCGCCCCAGCATCGGAGCTGGCCATCGCTCGCGCGCGTGGCGCACGAGTGATCGCTGCCGAGCGCCAAGAGGGGGATGGGCGCCAGGCCCGTCGTCACGCCGCCGTCGTGGGGCCCTCCGTCGAGCATCGCCATGCCGCCGTCGCGTCCGGCGTCGGGCGCGCCTGCGTCGTCGGGGGTCCCCGTGTCACCCTCGCCGCCATCGGGCTGCGCGGCGTCGACCCCGGCGTCGGGGCGTGGCGCGGCGCAGACGGCCGGGGCCATCGCGCGATCGCAGGCGAGGCCGTCGCGACAGTCGCGGTCGGTGTGGCACTGCTCCCGACACAAGCCGTCGGGCGCGCAGATCAGCGGAGCCACGCAGTCGGTGTTGAGCTCGCACTCCACCATGGCGCCGTCGCGGCAGCCCGTTCCCTCGACGCAGACGGCGCCCGCGGGGCAGTCGACGTCGCTCGCGCACGGCTCCGAGCAACGCCCCATCAAGCAGACGAGCGAGGCCTCGCACTCGCTCGAGAGGACGCAGCTGTCGACGACCGCGAGCGAGCACGCGCCGAGGCCTTGCTCGTCGCGGAGGCACACCTCCGTCGCGCTGCAGTCACGATTGACGCGGCACTCTTCGCGACAGTGCCCCAGCCGGCAGATGTAGGGAGTGGCGCACTGGGTCGAGAGCTCGCACTCGCTGCCCAGCGTGAGCTGGGGGCGCGAGGCGCACGCCCAACCGCTCGCGCCGAGCAGGGCGAGCAGGATCAGCTGCGACGGGCGGGTTCCGGCCACGGCTCGTCATCGTAGCAGCCTCACGAGAACGAGCCGCGCCTGCGCCGATCCAGCGTGCGAGTAGGACGACCTGCCGAAAGCCCGCACTCCCCCGTGGATCCGCGCCGATCGCCGCCCGCGGCGTCGCGCCGCGAGAGAGACGAATTGCGTCCGCCAGGACGCAACCTGGCGACATAGGCCGCGCGCAGCGCGGCGCAGATCGCGACAGGAGAGACGCTCGGAACCACCTGCTTGCTCGGTGTGATCTGCGCGGCGCGCTGCGCGCCGCCTGTGTTCCCAGGTGCGACCTATCGGTCGCAATTCACGCGGACGAGGGGGCTCGGGCGTTGACGCCGCGTATCTGGTTCGGCAGTGTTGATCTCGATCGCCGAGATCGCCGCTCTCGGCGACTGCGAGCGCAAGGGAGGTTGAGTGGTCCTCTCGCATCCAACGTCGGGCCGGAGCCGTCGCGTCGTGCGCGCGATTCGGAAGTTCACGTCGGTCGCTTCGCTCGCGCTCGGCGCGGCGGGGGCTCTCGGCGCGTGCCAAGGAACGCTCGACGCGAGCGGCGACGCCGACGCGCTGATCATCACCGGACACTGCGAGGTCGGTGGCGCCGGAACGATGGCGGCGGGTGACGATCTCTCGGGCTCGATCCGCGATCAGAGCGGAACGCCGGTGGGCTCGTGGACCAACACCAGCACCGACGGCACGTTCGTCGGCACGCCCGACTGGCTCGAGTGCCGCGTGAACGGCTCGACCGTGGCGGACTTCACGGGCAGCGGCACGTGGAACGGCGCGAGCGGCTACACGTTCCGCGTCCACGTCCAGGACCGCGGCACGCCGGGCGATCCGATCCGCGTGGAGACCGCTCCGACGACGGTGAGCCTGACGGCGACGCGCTTCTACTCGCCGACGCGCTTCTCCGACGGGACCGCGAGCTGGGACGCGGGCGCGTACGTGACGATCCCCGGGAGCCTGCCGGTGACGGTGGGCAACGCCGGCAACCAGTGGGCGACGGCGACGTTCGCGCCCGATCCGCACGGCGCGGCCTCGCTCGCCTATCCGGTTCGCTGTCGCTATCGCGGCGGCGCGCGCACCGCCGATCCCCGCTCGCCCAGCGAGATCGCGGCGGGCCTCTCGTACACGCTCGTCGACTGTCAGCGCCCGTGCGAGGACGGGGAGGACGGCGAGCACGACGGCGAGCACGAGCACGACGACGGGGATCACCACGGGCACCACCGTCACGGCGGTCGGCACGGGCACTTCTACGGCTGGGGCGACGATCGCCATTCGTGCCACGGCGACGACGACGACGGCGATGACGACGACTGGTGCACGGACCCCGCGATCCTCGCCGGCGCCGAGCTCGACGTCGCGTCGGTGACGCTGCACGTGGACGCCGGCTCGAGCCGCTCGCCCTCGCGCGCGCACCCGCAGACGACGGTGAGCGTCGACCTCGCCGTGACGCCCTTCGTCTTCGTCGCGCCGGAGAACGACTTCTATCGGCTCGCGGTCTGGGACGCCGCCGGCAACCTCGTGCACTCCGCCGACGGCGACCTCGCGACCGGCGACACGACCGTCACGCTGCTACCCTGAAGCGAGCGGCTGCGACCCTGAAGCGCGCCGCGGTGAAGCGCGCCGCGGTGCCGGGAAGCGAGCCGCGGCTCACGCGGCCATCGCGGGGACGATCCCCAGCTCGGCGCGGACCTCGTCCAGCGGTCGGTCCCACATCTCCTCGAGCCAGAGCGGCGCGAGGAACTCGGCTCGCCGACCCCGGCGGTAGGCGTCGACCGCTCGCAGGAGGAGTTTCCGCTCGCTGGCGCCGAACCGCGCGAGCCCGCCGAGCGTGACGAGCATCGCGCTCGGTGCGTCGGTCTGCGCCCAGGTGAAGGCCTGGAGAAGGATCTCGCCCGGGACGTCGGTGTCGTAGCCGGTCAGCACGTGCCAGAGGTCGTGCACCTGGCGCATCCGCTGCGCGATGTAGGCCGGGACCTCCGGCAGGCCGGGTGGCGCCTGGAACAGATCGGGATCGAGGTTCTTCGTCTCGAGATAGCGCGCGTACGCGCCGCCCAGCGTCGTCTCGGGCAGCGCTCGCAGGCGCGCGAAGTCGACGTGCGCGCGGTCGATCGCCGGGCGCTCGCGGAGCAGCCGCGCACCGCGGTCGTCGAGCGTGATCCGCGCCAGCAGCCTCGGGTACGCGCGACGGCTCACCAGCAGCCCGAGCACGAACACACGCGTGGTGTCCTCGGGGTCGCGCAAGAGGTCCACGAGCGCGCGAGCGCCGAGGCGACTGCGCTCGAGGAGCGAGCCGCTGATCGCGATCTTCGCGGCGTCGGCCTCGCTGGTCTTGCTGGGGGAAGGGGCATCGGTCTGCATGGAGCCTCCATGTGCGTGAGAGCGACTTCGTGTTGGCAACGTTGACAATAGGCGCCTCATTCCCATTGTCAACGATGCCAGCGAAAATGCGCTCCATAGGTCGCGTCGCCCGGAGCGCTCGAGGTGGGCGGGTGTACGCTCCCGTGGTGGCACGCGCGAAGACCTCGACCCCGCGATCTCGACCCCGACCGCCCGCTCGGCCGACGAAGCCGAAGGCCAGCGAGAAGCCCGGCCGCCGCTCGCCCGAAGAGGCGCGGCGCACGATTCTCGGCGCCGCGATGGAGCTCTTGGCCGACCGCGGGCCCGACGCGGTCGGCCTGAAGGACGTGGCCAAGCGCGCCGGCGTCTCGCACGCGCTCGTCTCCCACTACTTCGGCACCTACGACGCGCTCGTCGAGGCCGCGTTCAGCGCGCACCTCACCGACCAGCGCATCCAGGGGCTCTCTCGCATCGTGAAGGTGCCGCCGCATCCGGCGGCGTGGCTCGACGTCGCGTTCGATCAGCTCGCCAATCCGCTCACGAGCCGCGTGCTGATCTGGGCGATGCTGACCGGGCGCCTCGAGCGCGAGGACTTCGTGGTCCTGCGCGACCGCGGGCTGGCGCAGACCGTCGACCTCTTGGAGGCCTACCTGCGCGCGGCCGGCGTCAGCGCCGATCGGGACGTGCTCGAGCGCAGCACGTTGATCGGTTTCTGCGCGGCGATCGGCTACAGCCTCGGCCGCACGGCGCTCTGGGGATCGCTCGGCAAGAAGGCGACGGCCGAGCGCGACGCCGCGTTCCGCGCACAGCTCTCCAGCATGCTGCTCGCGGGGCTGCCGCCGGTGCCGATGCCGCCGTAGCCCGGGCCTCGCGCGGGCCGAGCCTCGCGCGTCACGTGCCGGCGGTGGAGACGCGGTGACCCCCGCCCGCGAAGGCCGCTGCGATGGCCTGGCGGACGCTGGACCAGAGCGAGGAGTAGGCGAAGCGCGACAAGGCCTCGGCGGGATCGCTGCCTTCCTCGTAGACGTACTCCACCCGCGGCGCGGAGGTTCCGACGACGCGCGCCGTGGCGATGACGCGTCCGCTCGCGTGGTCGAGCACGATCACGTCCATCGAGAGCACGCCGGGTGCGTACGTCTCGGGCGAGGTGGCGATCGGTGCCTGGAAGACGCCGGGTCGCAGCACGACGAGGTAGGGGACGGCGAGCGCCGCGCGACATCGCGCTTCGAGCTGGTCGCCGTCTCGGTTGCCGAGCGCCGACTCGGACATCGGGCTCCGTGGCCCCGTCCATCGCAAGCAGTCGACGAGCTCGGACGACATCACGACGTCGGGGCCGCGATCGATCGGGTGCACGTCCGGGCTCGCGAGCTGGCCGTACGAGAAGAAGGCGGCGTTGGTCCCGGCCGCCTCGCCGCGCGCGACGTCCCCCCACACGAGCGGAGGCGAGAACGCAGCGAAGGTCGGGTTCGTGACCGTCGGGCTCGGCGGAAGCAGCGCGACGAAGCCGGCCAGCCGCGTGCGCTCGGCCGCGTAGTCGCTCCGGAGGTGCTCGATGGCGTCGCGGTTCGTCGTCCCGCACGCGACGAGAGCGAGGGCGAGGGCGCAGGGCCACGTCACGAAGTGCCGGCTCGGCATGGCGCCCATGATGGACCCGATCGCGGTCGCCGTCGCCGGCACGTCACCGTGCCTCCCCGGTCGGGTGCCGGGTCACGGTCCGGTCAGGGCCGCTGGCGAAAGAGGCGCTCGAAGCTCCGCTCGAGCTGCGCGAGCGCCTCGTCCTCGCCGACCTTCCACAGCTCGGCCGCGTAGCGCGCGGTGTCGGCGACGAAGGCGGGCTCGCTGTCCTGTCCCGGCAGCGGCCCGAGGTACGGGCAGTCCGTCTCGAGCAGCAGCTGATCGCGCGGCAGCGTCTCGAGCATCCGGGTGAAGCCCTCGTGGCGGCGCGCGTTGCTGGGGATCGAGAAGCTGTGGCCGCGCTCGGCGATCTGGCGCGCGAGGCCGACCTTGCCGCCGAAGCAGTGCCAGTCGACGCGCGTCACGCCCATCTCGTCGAGGATCTCGAGCGTGCGCTTCTCGCGGCGCCGCGTGTGCACGATCACGGCCTTGTCGTGGTCGAGCGCGATCTGGACGAGCGCGCGGAACGCCTGCTCCTGCTTCTCCCAGAGCTCCTTGGGCACCCAGTAGCCGTCGAGGCCGATCTCGCCGATCGCGAACGCATCCTTCGCGTTCTCGCGCACCCAGGCGATGCCTTCTTCCATCGTGCACGCAGGCACCTCGCGCGGGTACGACTTGCCCATCGCGTCCATGTCCGGCAGCACCGTGTCCACGGGATAGAAGCCGAAGCAAGGCTTCACGATCGACGCGCGCGCCGCGAGCTGGCGTACGGCCTCGTTGTCGGTGGGGTTCAGGCCGTTGACGAGGATGGAGGTGACGCCGGCCCGCGCGGCGTTGTCGAGGACCTCGCGCTCGCGGGGGACGAGCTTGGGGCTCGTCAGGTGGGCGTGGACGTCGAAGAGCCCCACGCGGTGGTCACGCCTTCGTCTTGGCGGCGTCGGCCTTCTTGGCTGCCTCGGCGCCCTCTTCGTCGTCGACCTCGTCGGGGCGCCGCGCGAGCATGTAGGCGATCACGCCGAGGAGCAGCACGACGAAGGTGCCGCCCGCGATCGTCCACAGGCCATACGCGGTGAACTGCACGAACATCGAGAAGAGCACGTAGAGGCCGTAGGCGAGGATCGCGAGCGCGACGCCGATGGCCGTCTGCGCGGCGTAGCGGAAGCCCATGAACGAGGCCGCGCTCAAGAGGGCGCCCATCACCGGCACGAGGATCACGATCGCCGCGGGCGTGCCCTGCACGTCGTGCGCGAACAGGAGATCGAGCCCGTTCTGGAAGCGCTCGGTCGTGGTGCCGTCGGCAGCGGGCGGGATGCGCACCCACGGCAGGAAGAAGCCCACCAGGAGCGAGAGCCCGGCGAACCCGAGCAACGCGCGCATCACGATGTGGGGTGGGCGCTGCGAAGGCTTCTCCGGCTCCTCGGCCTCCTCGGGCTCGTCCTTGGCGAGCTCGGCTTTGCCGGCGACGGTCGGCTTGGTCGCGGGCTTCGGCTTGTCGGTCGTGGTCGTGTCGGCCATGGGGCGCGAGCCTATCGCGCGCGCGGCCGTGGCGCGAGCGCCGCACGGCACGAGGGTGGGCTCGCGACGCCGTCAGTCCGCGCGGAGCGCTCGAGGGGCGTGGACGTAGACGAGCGCGCCGCGCTCCAGAAGTGCGACCACGCGCGGCGCGACGTCCGGGGGCAGCGCGAGACAGCCTTCGCTCCGCCCCAGTCGACCGAAGTTGGCGATGATCGAGCTTCCGTCGGCGTAGGGAGCTCCGTGGATGACGATCGCGCGCGCGAAGGCCTGGTCGTTGCTCCCCGGCTCGAGCCCCTCGAGCCGTCGCGAGAGACCGTGGCGTCCTCGGTACAGCTCGCCGGCCCGGAATGCGCCCGCGCTCGACCGGTACGAGCCGGGCTCGTTCGAGACCGTCTCCACGCTCGCCCACCCCGAGCGCTCGCCGTGGGCGACGAAGAAGCTCTCCACCACCCGGCTCGCCTCGGGATCCCAGAGATGACCGCGCAAGACGAAGCTCGGGCGGTCGAAGTCGACCACCAGCATCGGTAGGGAGCCGAACGCCGGATCGCGAGCACGCCAGCGGAGCGCCGCCGCCAGCGCGACGTCGCTGGGCTCGCTCGCCCGCTGCCACGCCAGCACGGCGGCGAGCGCGGCGGTCCCGAGCGAGAAGCCCACGAAGAGCGCGCGGCGCCATCGGGCCTTCGTCGCTCGACGCGGGGGCTCGGGCTGCTCGGGGCCGGGCACGCGTTGGGAACGTCGGAGAGGGCGCGGGCGCTTCCCGCGATCGTCCTGGGAGCGGCCCGGGCGCGCCGGGGACTGGCCCGCGCTCGCGCCGCCGGGCATCCTCGCGCCTCGATGCCGTCCCTGTCCGATCTCCCCGGTTTCCCCTGCGACGTTCCGCAGGAGTTCCTCGACGACTGCCCGTATCTGCCGAGCGGGTTCCTCATCGATCGCATCCTGTCGATCGACCCCGAGAAGCACGTCGTGGTGGTGCGCATGCCGACGCACGACGATCTGCCCATCACGCGCGAACAGCGCGTGCATCCCGTCAAGCACCCACGCCACGTCTCGGGTGGCCTGATGGTGCACATGACGGGGATGGTCGCGTTCATCCACACCTACTACGTGCTCGGGCTCGCGCACCGCGATGGCTGGATCGGCTACGGCGGCCGCATCCACTCGGCGAAGTTCAAGAACCTCGCGATCCCGGGTGAGCCGATGGAGCTCGAGTGCACGGTGACGCAGATCCGCAAGCGCGAGACCCGCGTCGTGGCGCGCTACGCGTTCCGCTTCTTCCAGAAGGGGACGATCATCTACGAGGGCGACCAGACGGCGATGTGGCTCCGGATCGACGAGAACGGTGGCCCGCCCGCGCTGCTCGGCGGCGGCGGAGACGATTGAGGTGAGCGCAGGCGAGCACGAGGACGACGTCTCGGCGCACCTCGCGCGTAACCTCGTGTCCTTGCGCGGCGCGCGCGGGATGTCGCAGCTCGATCTCGGCAAGAAGGCCGATCTGCCGCGCTCGACGATCGCGAACCTCGAGCGCGGCGACGGCAACCCCTCGCTCGCCGTGCTCGTGAAGGTGGCCCGCGCGCTCGGGGCGCCGATCGACGAGCTGCTCGCGGCGCCCCGCGAGAAGGTCCGCAAGTACGCGCCGGCCGAGCTCTCCGAGCTGCGTCGCGCGGGCCGCGGCGTGTCGATGAAGCCGATCGTGGTCGGCCCCTCGCCGCACGAAGTGATGGCCATCGTCACCTTCGAGCGCGGCGGTGTGATGCCCGGCCTGCCGCACCTGCCCGGCACGCGCGAGTTCTTCACGCTCCTCGAGGGCCACGTCGCGATCATCGTCGCGGGCGAGAAGCACGAGCTCCTGCCCGGCGAGCTCCTCGCCTTCCCGGGCAACGTGCCCCACGGCTACCAGAACCTCGCCAAGGGGATCTCGCGCGGCGTCAGCGTCGTGCTCTTGTCCTCGAGCGGGGTTTGACCGCGCCGATCGCGTCGTCGCGCTGGTCTCTCAAGAACGGCCGGTCGACGTGCACCGCGTAGGCCTCGATGTCGCGAGCGCGGACGCCGCACGCCCGGAAGTGCTCCTTCCATCCGGCCACGACACGTGCGACCTCTCGCACTTCGCCGCGCGCGCTGGCCTCGTCGAGATCGAAGTGCCTGCACATCGAGACGGCGTTCTCGAGGGTCGCGTCGGCGTCGTGTGTGCCGACGCGCATCTGCTGGAAGCCGAGCCCTTGGCCCGACGGGAGCACGTCGTAGGCGGGTGCGAGCGTGAAGTGGTCCCCTTCGACGACCAGCGCATGGTTCTTCTCGTGGTCGTCGGTGTTGTCGATCAGGATGTTGAGCACCATTCGCCGGAACAGCTCGCGCATCTGCGTCTTGCGGGCGCTCGCGGCAGGGACGCCGCGGCGGCGGAGGAGCTGTGCGAGCTCGGGGTATCCGTAGCGCTCGCCCGCGGCGCGGAGCGCGACGTGCGCCGAGAGCACGTGGCGCCGCCCGGTGGGAGCCCGATCGAAGCGCTCGATCGCGACGGCGTGGCCGGTCGGCAGTGGGATCGCGCGGGTTCGCGCGACGCGGATCGATGCCTTTTCCGCGAGGGTCATCGACGCGTGCTCGACGAGCGGAACGTCGGTCGGGTCTCCCGCATCGAACTTCACGATCCACGGCGCACCGTCGATGACGACCTGCGCCTTCGGCCGCGCGCCGCCGAGCGTGCTCCCCGGCTGCAAGAGGCGCTTCTCTCGCTCGCTGACGGGATCGTTCGCGAGGATCTTCTCCACGGTGGCGTGCAATGCGCGCAGCTCGCCCAGCGGAGGCAGAGGGTCACGTGGGCACGGCAGATACGCGCTCGAAGAGGTGGAGGCGCCGAGCGCGCCGAAGCGACCGTCCCCCGCGAAGAAGAGGTACTCGAGCAACGACAGGCGAGGCGGACGGTCGAGGAACCGGATGACACGCTCGCCCCATCGGTCGGGGCGCGCGTCGTCGACCGCCCCCGCGGCGCTCGCCGGCTCGGACGGTAGATGCTCCTGCGACGTGAGCGGCAGATCCTCGCTCAGCGCGAAGCCGCTCTCGAGCCAGGCGGCGCAGTATCGGAGCGAGACCCCTCGGGACGCGAGGAGGTGGAGCGTCCCCACGTGGCGAGGCGTGGCGGGATCGCCGAGGAACCAGAGCGCGAGCTCGTCGGAGCTCGTCGCGGGGATCGGCCCGCCCGCTCCCGGACGATCCGTCCGCGCGCGTCGCGCGCCCCGGTCCTGGGCCTCCGGGGCGAGCGCTCGGTCCCGGACGGTCATCGCCCCGTCGCGGGCGCGGAGGAAGAACGGTGCGCTCGCGCGGCACGGGCGTTGCGGATCTCGAGCTCGAGCGCGCCGCGGTCCTGCGAGGGGTCGGCGAGCCCAGCCAGCGCCGCCGTGCGACCCACCATCCAGAGCGCGGTCGCGTAGACGCCCATCGCCACGCGCGGGTCGCCGCGCTCCATTCGGATCAGCGTCGGAACCGAGACGCCGACGCGCTCGGCCCAGACGCGCTGCGACTCACGCCGACGCAGGCGCGCCGTCGCCAGATCCCGGCCGAGCTGGGCGAGCGCGGACGTCGCGGCGGGCGGCAGAGAGGCGGTGGCGGCGGACGCGCGCGGCATGCAACATAAACATGACCAGAATGGGGGTTCCGATCAACTATATGTTAGCGATGCGTCGTGCTCGCGCGCTCAGCCGCACTGGCCGCGGCCGTCGCAGGTCGCGGGTGGGGTGCAGTCGGCGTCGCTCGTGCACTCGATCGGGAGGCGGCAGAAGCCGTCGACGCAGAACCGGTTCGGCTCCGTGCAGTCGCGCGTGATGCGGCACGCGGCGGTCGGCATGCAGAAGCCGATGTCGCAGTGCTCGTCGGGCAAGCAGTCCGAGTCGAGCGTGCAGCTCGGGGGCGGCAGCACGTAGCAGAGCCCGGCGAAGCAGCTCTGGCCGGGCGGGCATCCCGCATCGCTCGTGCAGCCGCCCGGGTTCTGGCACTCGTTGTTCACGCAGCGCCGGCCGTCCGAGCAGTCGGCGTCGCTGCCGCAGAGCAGCCAGGGCACGCAGCGGTGCGCGGCGCACGTCCAGCCGCGGTTGCAGTCGACGTCGCCGGTGCAGGAGATGGGCTGGCACCAGCCGCCCTCGCAGCGCTCGCCGCTCGCGCAGTCGCCGTCGGTGGCGCAGTCGGGCGCGAGGAAGCAGAAGCCGGCCGTCGTGCAGGTCGTCCCGGCGGGGCAGCCGCCGCTCGTGCCGGCGTCCGGCACGCCCACGTCCACGCCGCCGCCGTCGAGGGTGGGTGGCGCGACGCAGAAGGGGAGCGCGAAGCACTGATCACCGACGCACTGCCACGAGCTCGGGCAGTCGGCGCTCGTCCGGCAGCTCACGTCGGCGATGCAGGAGCTGGTGCCGACGCTGCAGATCGTTCCCGCCGGGCAGTCGCGGTTCGCGCGGCAGGGCATCGTCTGGCAGACGCCGACGACGCAGTGCTCGCCCATGGCGCACTCGCCGTCGCTCGCGCAGCCGCCGGTGGTGCAGGCGCCGAGCACGCAGCGACCCCCGGTGCCGCAGTCCGAGTCCTGGTTGCAGGCGCCCACGAAGACGCAGCTTCCGCTCACGCAAGCGCTCAGCGCCGGGCAGTCCGCGTCGCTCGCGCAGGTGCCCGTGAACACGCAGCGGCCGGCCTGGCAGGCGTAGCCGCTCGCGGCGCAGTCGGCGCTCGTGGTGCACTCGGGAGGCGGCACGCAGACGCCCTGATCACAGACGGTACCCGTCGCGCACGGCACGTCCGTCGTGCAGTCGTGTCGTGGGCTGCAGTAGCCGAAGTCGCAGACCTGGTTGGGGCCGCACTGCCGATCGACCTCGCAGTTGGGCGGACCGACGGGCACGCACGCGCCGTCGAGGCACGTCTGGCCCCCGCAGTCGACGTCGCTCGTGCAGCCGTTCTCGACGACGCAGGCGCGGTTCACGCAGTGCTGGCCGGGGAAGGGGCAGTCCGCGTCCGCGCCGCACACGAAGGGCGGCAAGCAGCGGCCGACGACGCAGCGGAACTCGCCGGGACACTCGGCGTCCGCGCGACACGACCACGGGACGCAGCGGTTCCAATCGCATCGCTCCTGCGCGGCACAGTCGGCATCGGCCACGCACTCGGGCGGCGGCGTGCAGCGGAACCCGTCGCAGCGCTCGGGCGCTGGACAGTCGGCGTGGGTCGAGCAGCGGCGGAAGGGCCGACACCGCGCCGCGAGACAGAGCTCGCCCGCGGGGCAGTCCGCATCGAGCGTGCACGGGACGTCGGGGATGCAGCCGCGGCTCAGGAGGTCGCAGACCTCGCCCGCGCCGCAGTCCGCATCGCGCGCGCACGTCGTCGGCACGCAGCGGCCGTCGCGGCAGCGGTAGCCGGTCGCACAGGCATCGTCGCTCGCGCACTCGCACGCCGTTCCGGCGCAGGCGCCGATGCACGTGCCGGCCGAGCAGGTCTCGCCCGCGGGGCAGTCGCCGTCGACCATGCACACGACGCGGGGGCGACAGTGCCCGTGGTCGCACACCTCGCCCGGCGCGCAGGCGAGGTCGCTCGTGCACGTGACGCCACCGCCGTCGGTTGGAGGTGCCGCGTGGTCCATCGGCACGGTCGCGTCGGAGGCGTCGATCCCACCGCCGTCGGGCGACGGGACGCCATGCGACTCGCTGCATCCCGCCGTGCCCGAGAGCACGCCGAGCACGGCGACGAGACCCAACGTGGCGAGCTGCACGGACGGCGTGGCGCGCATCCCCCGATGCTACGCGCGTACCGTGGCCCGTGCGAGCGGGACACGATCGCGATCACCTGATCGGCCGGGCGATCGACTCGCCCGCTGCCTGTCCGTCCGCAGGCTGCGCCCGCTCCCGTCCGGAGCCTCCGGAGCAAGCACTCCTCGCTGATCAGCCGACGTGCTCGGCGATCAGCGCGTTCGCCTCCGCCGGGTGCGCCTTGCACTCGAGCAGGGCCCGCAGCATCAGCGGCGCGACGATCGTGGCGTCGCTCTCCACGACGAACATGGGCGTCGTCTCGGTGAGCTTGTCCCAGGTGATCTTCTCGTTGGGCGTCGCGCCCGAGTAGCT
This sequence comes from Sandaracinaceae bacterium, assembly GCA_044223665.1. Classification (GTDB taxonomy): domain Bacteria; phylum Myxococcota_A; class Polyangia; order Polyangiales; family Sandaracinaceae; genus JBBSAT01. The sequence continues at coordinate 17,053 of JBGALT010000122.1, forward strand.
GCCGTACGACGTGGTCGAGTCGCTGATCTGGCAGAAGTACGCCCACGGCTTCACGGGCTTCTCGAGGTCGTACTTGATCGAGGGCACCACGCAGATCGGGAAGTCGCCGGCGATGCCGCCGCCGATCTGGAAGAATCCCACGCCCTTGCCGGCGCTCAGCTCCTGGTACTGGTCGTACCAGGCGACCATGTACTCGATGCCGCTCTTCACGATCTGCGCGCCGCAGTCGCCGTAGGCGACGTGCGAGGCGAAGATGTTGCCGAAGGTCGAGTCCTCGTAGCCCGGGACGACGATCGGGAGCTTCGCTTGCGCGGCGGCGAGCAGCCAGCACGCCTCGGGGTCGCCCTCGTAGGCGTCCTTGGGGAGCGCCTGGATGAGCGCGTAGAAGTACTCGTGCCAGAAGCGGCGCGTGCCCTTCGCCTGTGCTTCTTTCCACATCGGGACGACGTACTTCTCGACGGCGCGGAACGCCTCGTCCTCGGGGATGCTGGTGTCGGTCACGCGGCGCATCCGCTGCTCGAGGATCTTCGTGTCGTCGTTCTTCGTGAGGTAGCGGTAGTCCGGGAAGTCCTTGTAGCTGTGGTGCGCGACGAGGCGGAAGAGCGACTCCTCGAGGTTCGCGCCCGTCGACGAGATGCCGTGGATGAGGCCGGCGCGGATGGCGGGGACGAGCGTGATCCCGAGCTGCGCCGAGCTCATCGCGCCGGCGAGCGTCCAGAACATCTTCCCGCCGCCCTCGACGTGCCGCCAGTACGCGATCGTGGCGTCACGCGTCGCGCGCGCGTTGAAGTTCTTGTAGTTGACGAGGATGAGCTCGAGGATCGGCAGGTTCGCGTTCGCCATGGCGCGCCGAAGCTAGCACGCGCATCCGGGCCCGGCGTGACGACTCCCACGCGACGGGTGCGCCCGCGCTACTCCACGTAGATCGGGTTCGCGTAGACCCAGGGGACCTCGTGGATCAGGGCGTCCGCGGAGGCGCCGAGATACGGGCGCGCGTGCTCGGGGACGATGTGGATCTCGGCGCGGTAGACGCCGGGCTCGGTCGTGGTGAAGGTGAGCTCGGCGTCGCTCCCGTGCGCGACCTCGACGCCGCCACCCGCGGCGGCGCGCACGATGCGCATCGTGATCGTCGGCGCGGGATCGCTCGGGAAGCCCTCGGGCAGCGAGGGCCGCACGAGGTGGAGCGTGGCGCCGGTGGGCGCGGTGTCGCCCATCTCGAACGTCACGCCGGTGCTCGACTCGGCGCGGAAGTCGACGCCCATCGGCGTGCCGAACACCTCGAAGACGAGGAACAGGCGCCCGTGATCGAGCGCCTCCATCACGCCGTCGCGATCGCGGCTCGCCACGAGCGCGTGGAGCGAGTGCCAGTGCATCATCCGGCGGTAGGCGTCGCCGCGCTCGCCGTCGGGCATGCGCTGCGGGAACGAGTTCTCGTGGGCATCGCAGCCGCCGGTGCCCGTCAGGCGCATGCCTTCCGCGAGCAGCGTGTCCCACGTGACGAGATCGGGCGTCGCCGCCGAGAGGAACGAGAGCAGCGCGAGGTCGGGCGCCATGCGGTTGCGGGCGTCGGTGAAGCGCGTCAGCAGCGGCAGGAACGAGAGGCTCTCGAGGCCGAGGTACTCGGGGCGGATGCGCGGGTCGATGTTCGCGTGCGTGTTGTAGATCTCGATGCCATCGGGCTGGCTGGCTCGGATCTGCTCGAGCGTCTTGCTCTCGGTGTGCGCGTAGAAGACGAGCGCGCCCGCGTCGCGGAAGCTCGCCGCGGCCGCCGCGCCGTCCTGGTGATAGACGTCGGCGAGCATCGCCGGATCGGTGGTGCCTCCCGGATGGTGCAAGAGGCCCACTGGCATCAGCTCGTTCTCGCTGCCGACCGTGACGAGCACGCGGTGGCCGTCGGGACACGCCATGCGCGAGGCGATGACGCTTCCGTCGCTCGCGGTGACCGCCTCGTCGCCGCGCGTGGAGTCGATCCAGAAGGCGTCCTCGAACGCCACCTCGGAGAGGTGCGTCGCGTGGTCGGTGACCATGAGCGCGTCCATCTGGAGCGCGCACGCCGCGTCGCGAAAGTGCTGGAGGCACTCGGCGTCGAGGAGCACGCCGTCGGCGAAGCCCTCGCCGTCGCACGCGTCGTGCGAGAGCGGCGAGTGCAGATGCAGGATCGCGCGGGCGAACGAGTACCCGCGGCGCGTGCCGAGCGTGTCGGTGCTCGGTGCGGTGGCCGGCCAGACGGGTGCCGGGCCCGCGTCGGGACGAGCGGGCGCGTCGATCTCGGCCGCGTCGATCTCGGCCGCGTCGAGACCGGCGTCGAGCGCGGGCGCCTCGGGTGGCGGGCTCGAGCACGAGGAAGCAAGAGCGAGGGAAGCGACGAGCGCGCGGCGCATCGGAGAAGCGTACACGGCAGCGGCCGTCACCCGCCGTGCGTGGCGTGCGCGATCTCCGCACGGAGGAGGGCCAGGTGGCCACGGTCCATGGTCGCTTCGCGCGCCGGATGCGCTAAGAGCCGCCCGTGCCGCGCTTGGTGACCACCCTCGTCTTGATCGCCTCCATCGCCCCGCTCACCGCTTGCGAGGACGAGACGGCGCGCAACGAAGCCATGCTCTTCCTCGACCGCTTCGAGGACGTGGACGTGGACGACGAGCTCGAAGAGCGGCGCACGGCGATGGCGCAGATCCGCGAGATGGTGATCACCGATCACGACGTCGACGCGGCGCGCGATGCCTGCGTGGACGCCTACGACGCGCTCATCGAGGCCGAGGACCAGCACGCCCTGGCGCGCCACCTGCTGGTGCAGTCGGGCGGGACCACCGAGATGGACGTGCCGCCCGAGGTCGCGCTGGAGATCAACGCGGCGATCGATCACTCGGACGATGCGATCTCACGCTCACGCGAGCTGTTCCCGCGCTGCAATCACGCCGTGACCCAGCTCGAGCGCCGCTACCCGCGCCAGCGCGCCGGGCATTGAGCCCCCGATCGCTCGGAGGCCTTCGGTCCCGGCCTCGCTCGGGCCGCTCTCGCCTGGATCAGCCGTCTTCTTCGGCGAGGACGACGAGCCGGTCGCCGGGCTTGGGAACGATGGGCGTGTTGCGCGTCTGCGGGTTGAGGACGAGGCCGTACTTCTTGGACGGGTCGTCCGCGTAGATCTGCACGCCCATCGCGAGCTCGCCACGCGCCTTGGCGGCGAGGACGAGGTACTCGAACGTCGTCGCTTGCCCCTCGGGCACGTAGAACGAGAGCGGCTTGAGGTAGATCTCGCTGCCCTCGCTCCGCAGGAGATCCTCGAGCACGGCCTGGACGCGCGGCTCGTAGGTCACCTGCGCGAGCACCATCGACACCATCTCGTTCGAGATGACGATGTCGTTGATCTGCGTGGTCGCCGCGAGCTCGCGGTTCTTCGGGTCGAGGATCTCGCTGCACACGCGCTGCACCGACGTCGAGCCAGCGCGCTGGCGCGCGTCGCGCAGGAGCAAGAGGGCGATGATCGCGCGCGTGTCGGCGTCCTCGGCGCTCTTCCCGTCGACCGTGTCGCCGAGCACCATGACGAGCGGGTACTGCTCGGGGTGCAGGTTGTCCATGAGCGAGCGGCTCGTGAACTGTCCCTCGATGTGACGGACCTCGATGGTCCCGAGGTCGCCGCAGGCGTCGCGGATGCGCGCGTCGCGCTCGGCACCGGCGAGGCTGTTCACCAACGTGAGGGTCGAGCCGGGCGCCACGTAGTCGTCGAACTCCTTCACGATCGGGAAGATCTTGGGGTTCCACCCCAGCACCAGCATGTGCTCGACGTTCTTCTTCGCGTTCGACTCGATCGGCGCGATCTGCGCCGGTGAGAGGGGTCCGCGGTAGGGCGCGTGCACGACGTTGGCGTCCTCGGCCAGGATCAGCAGCTCTTCGTCCGGGGCCAGCACGTGATCGGCCGGCGGGTTCAGCACGTGCCCCGATCCGTCGGACTTCGCGACACCGACCACGAGGCCGTTCGAGAAGTCGAGGAGCACGTCGCCGAGGCGGCGGCCGGCCAGCGCGGGGAACTTCTTGAAGTGGATCTCGTTCCCCTCGAAGCGGAGCAGCTCGTCGTAGACCAGCGAGAGGCCGCTGATGCGCGCGGTCTGGAGGATGACCTTCGAGATCATCTCGTTGGTCTTCACCACCTTCGCGTGGTGCCCCGACGCGATGACGGCGAGGTCTTGGTTGTCCGACTGCATCACCTCGGCGGTGACGCGCAGCTGCGCCTCCTTCCCGCGCGCGAGCTCGTGGTTGAAGATCGCCATCAGCGTCTTCATCACGCGCGCGTCGGCGCGGTCGGGGTCTTCGACGTCGCGCTCGTCGACGAGCACGACGATGGCGCGCGCGAAGGCGAAGCTGACCTTCTCGAGATCGTGCAGCGACACGCTCGATCCCGAGCGCACCACGATCTTCACGCGATCTCCGTACTGGACGCCGTCGTGGAGCTTCTCCTCCATCGCGACCTTGTCGCCCTCGGCCATCACGACGACCGTGATGTGGCCCAGCGCGGCGTAGGCCTCGGCGAGCTGATCGATGACCGAGTAGATCTTCTCGCTCCATCCGAGCACGAGGAAGTGGCCGTCCTCCATCACCGGGGCGCCGCCGCGGCGGATGGACTCGAGGCGCTCCTGGAAGTTGCCGGCGAGCGCGGAGATCAAGAGGCCGGCGACGATGACGCCGAGGATGGAGACCAGCGTGGAGACGGCGCGGTTGACGATCCCCTCGTCGTCCACGAACGTGCCGGCATCGATCACGCGGCCGAAGTAGAACCACGCCGTCTCGAAGAGGCGCTCGAAGAACCCGCCTTCGGTTCCGCCGAGCCCGAGCGCGACGCCGACGACGGTGAACGCACCGATGATGCCGAACGTCAGGAACGCGAGGAACGCGAGCTGCTTGCCGGCGCCTCCGCCGATGAACTCGTCGATGCGGTAGCGCAGCTTCGCTCGGAACCCTCGCTCGATGGCCATTCGCTCCCCGTTCCCCTTCGTGCTCGAACGAGGCGGATCGGAACCGATATCCGGCTTTTTGTCGAGCGCGGCAGGCGAGCGATCGAATCGGTGCCTTCCTCGCGAACGGTCGCTACAGTCCGCGCGTGACCTTCACCGCGCTCCTCTTGCTCCCCGGCTCGGCCGGTGATCCCGTCGATGCGGCCGCGCTCGCGCCTCTGGCGGCGCGCGCGTGGTACTGGCCCGAGGCAGCCGAGGCGCTGGCGCGCGCATCCCGCGCGGCCCGGCTCTCGGCTCCCGAGGCGACGGGAGGCCCCGTCGACGCTGCTCTCGCGCTCACGAAGGCCGCCGCCGCGCGGGCGCGGGAGCTCGGGGCGATCGCCGTCGTCTGGGAGTCGACGGGCTTGGCCCACGACGCGGCGTCGTTCGTCGATCAGGCGCAAGACGCGACCCGCGAGGACCTCCCTCTCTATCTCTGGGTGGCCTTCGAGGGAACGAAGGGCCCGGACGGCACCCTCGGGATGCGGACGTACGGCCTCGCGGCGCTCGGCGCGATGGAGGTCGAGGTCGAGGGCAGCCAGCGCGACGGCGAGCACGTGCTCGAGTGCGTCACCGACGTCGCGCTCTTCCTGCTCACCAGCGCGAGCGTTCCCGAGGACGGCGAGACGATCGACGTCACGCGCGGCGCGCTCCGCGTCCGGCGCATGCCTTCCCTCCGTGGCGACGGCACCACGGCCCTCCGCGTCCGCGTGTAAAGGAGCCGGCCGGGCGCGCGCTCGAGCTCGAGCCGGCGCGAGCCCGCGTCGGACCTTCAGGGGCAGGTCATCGTGGTGGCGCTGCAGGTCCCGGTCGCACAGCGGTAGTCGTGCAGCGCCGGATCGCACGTGCCGCCCGACGGGATGACCGGTGTCAGCGTCGCCGTGAGGCTGAACGGCGTGGCGCCGCTCCCGCTCCCGTAGCCCTCGATGAACACCCAGTAGTCGCCGGACGGGAGGTTCCGGAACGTCAGGGTGCTCTGCGGGTTGGACGGGTACGCCACGTCGTCGTGGCAGCCCATCGGCAGCTCGGTGGTTCCGTCGGCGCAGGCGGAGCGCACGTAGAGAACGGTATCGGAGGTCGTCGCCGGGATGTCGGTGGTGACGAGCACGTCGTAGTCACCGGCGGGGACGACCAGGTGATAGATGCTCTCCTTGCCCGCCGTCGGCGCGCACGAGCCCTCGAACACGCCGGCCCCGGTGCCGATGTTGTACGAGACGGTCACCGACGTCGCGCCGGTGGTCGGCGTCGGGATGGCGAGATCCTGCGCGCGCATGCACGCCATGGCCGCCGCTGCGCTCACCGCGCAGGTGCTGCTCGTGCAGGCGAGACCGGCCGCGCAGAGGTGGGTGTCGTCGCACGTCGCGCCGACGCCGACCTGCTGCGCTTCCTGGACCGGCACCATGACCTCGGGCGACTGCGCGTAGGCCTCGTCGAACACCGAGAGACCCCACTGCGTGCACTCGATGCTCCGACAGTAGGCGGCGAACGTGTACTCGTTCATGCCGTCGATGAAGGAGTGGTCGACGTACGTCGGCGCGACCGCGTCCACC
>JBGALT010000123.1:0-23223 GCA_044223665.1 Sandaracinaceae bacterium
CTCGGCGGAGAGTGACGTGCCGCAGCTCGAGGCGAGCAGGACGAGCGCGCCGAGACGAGCGCAGACCGCGAGGCCGGACGCGCGAGCGGTGAGCGGCGAAGGCGGCGAGGTCGCGATGCGGTGGACGCACGGGCGAGCGGCGTCTTCTGGGCGCGTGGCTCGACGCCGCGCGCGCTCGCCCTCGGCTCCGGCGCTCCGGGCGCACTCCTCCGCATCGCGTGACATCCGAGCGCCTCCCGCATTCGATCCCGCCAGACGGCGTCCACGAGCACAACAGGACATAAGTCCTGTAGGCGAGGCGCCCACAGGCGAGTCCCTTCACGGGGTGCTGCGAGCTACCCGCAGCGGTACGTCAGGTGCGCGCGATCGTCGTACGCGACCGCCGCGCGCTGCGCGCGATCGGCGACGCCCGTCGCCCGCCCAGGTGCGAGGGCGGTGGCGGAGTGTCGAGAAGCTCGTGCTTGCGCCCCGGCTCAGCCCCCGCGGGACATCACGAAGAGCGCGAGCGCGAGCAGCAGCGCCAAGGCCACGGCGACCCAGGCCGCGCCGGCTCTCCCCGCGGGCTTCTCCGCGTGCAGGAGCGGCGTCGATGGACCTGCGACCGGGACGGCGATCGCCGCCGCCAGCGCCGCCGCGCTCGCCGCGTCCGGCGCGTCGATGCCGAGACGCGTGAGCGCCGCGCGGACCTCGGCGAGATCGCGCGCCTCGCTCTCTGCGGTTCGCGGGAGCGTGTGGAGCGCCGCGGCGATCTTGGGCTGCCGATACGCGTCCATCTGCACGTCGAGCTCATCGAGCGACCACCCCGCCGCGTGGAGCGTCGCGATGCCCTCGGCGATGGCCCGGGCGGCGAGCGCGCGCTCACGCGGGTCGAGCTCGCGCGCGCCGAGCGGCTCGGGCTCGATCCGGCGCTCTTCGACGACGAACGCATCGTCGCCCCAGGGTCCTGCGTGGTACGTCGCGACGAGGGCGGGCGCGTTGACCGCGAAGAGCGCCTTGGCCCGCGTCACGCGCTCGTCTCGCTCGGCGCTGCGCGACGGGCCGAACGCCACACGCGTGACGACGACGTCGCGCGCTCGGTCGCGATCGGTGGCGAGCCATCGCGTCGGCTCGCCCTCGAGCTTCTCGCCCAGCGCGTAGCGCTCGAGCCCGCGTGGCAACGGTTCCGTCTCGGCCATGAGCGCTGGCCTAGCAAGCGCGGCGCCACGCCGCGAGAGGGCTATTCGCCGCAGCTCTCGGCGACCGACGCGGCGGAGGGGCCGTGATCGCACTGGCTCTGGCAGAGCCCGGGGCAGCGCACCGCGTTGCCGATCATGCCCGCGCAGACCTCGCCGGGCGCGTCGGGCGCGCACGAGAAGCACTCGAGCGCCGCCGTCTCGAGCGCCGAGACGTCGCAGAGCGCGACGTGTTGGAGCGTCCCTTCCTCGAGCGTCACCGACGCTCCGCCGAGCACGCCGCCGTGGATCAGGGTGCCACGACCGGTGACGTCGCCCTCGAGGACGACGTCGGCCATGCTGGCCGCCTCCAGGTCGATCGGCTCGGCGCAGGCGGCGAAGCGCGAGCTCGCGACGTGGGTGAGCGCGAGCGTCGCGACGTCGCAGCGCGAGAGGAACGACGCCGTCAGCGTGCCGCCCGCCGCGATGAAGCGCGACGCGTCGATGCGCACGCTGGCCGCCACCACGTCGAGCAGCTCGACGTGCTCGCCGCGGAGGAGCACGGCGCGGAGCGAGCCTCGCTCGACGGCGACCGTGCGCGCGTCGAGGACGGCCTGGCGCAGCGTCGCGTCGCGGGCCCGCACGATCGCGCCCGACGCGTCGACGCGGAGGTCGGCGGCGCTGACGCCGTCGAGCAGCAGCTCGGGCGGGGCGATCGGGAAGTGCGTGCGCAGGTGCACCGCGGTCTCGGCGATGCGCGCGCCCACGATCCGGGCCCGGATCGCGCCCTCGAGCTCGAGCGTGGCGCGATCGATCGCTGGCGCGTCCAGCACGAGCTCCGTGATGGCGTCGTCGCTCGAGATCGCGAGCACGGCGTCCCGCATCGGCCCGCCGGTGACGTGCAAGGTCGGCGTCGGCGGATGCTCTCCCGGCGCGAGCACCACGACGACGGTGGTCTGCGTGCACTCGAGCGAGGAGGCCATCACCGTCCGCTCGCCGTCGAGCACGAGGGTCCGCGCCGCGAGCGGGCCGGAGCAGATCGGCGAGGGCGCCTGCACCTCGGCCTCGGTCACGGTGGTGGGCGCGGGATCGCCGAGCTGCGCGCACGTCTCGGCGAGCTCGCACGGCGTGCCTCCACGGCCCGGGGGATTGCGCTGCTCGACGATCACCGGGGCGAGCACGTCGCAGCCGGCGAGGAGCACGAGGGCGAGCGCGAGCAGCGGTCTCACGGCGCGTCGCCTCCCTCGGCTTCGGGCTCGGGCTCGGGCTCGGCGTCGGCTTCGTCGGGCTCGTCCTCTTCTTCCTGCGACGCCGGCTCGGGCGCGGCCTCGGACGCGCCAGCGCCTGGCTCGTCGATGCGGGCGGGGTCGAGGCGGATCGTGACGCGACGATTCGGTGCCAGCGCCTCGGGCGACGCGCCGTCCACGAGCGGCGCGCGCTCACCCTCCCCTCGCGCCTCGACGCGCGCCGGCCCGAGACCGTGCGCGATCAGCCAGTCGGCGACCGTGCGGGCCCGATCGAAGGCGAGCAGCTCGTTGTAGTCGTCCGTGCCGGTCGCGTCGGCGTGACCCTCCACGACGACCTGCAGCGTCGCGTCCGCCGCGAGGATCCGCGCGAGCACGTCGTGCATCGCGACCTCGCCCGCCGCCGTCAGCACCGACTGGTCGTGCTCGAAGAGGACGGGCGGGAGCAGCGTCACCACGGGCGCCGGCGGCGGCGGTCCGCACACGGCCGCGCTCATCAGCGCGTCGAGCTCCTCGAAGTAGGGAGGGCTCGGCTCGGGCGCGGGCGGTGGATGCCGGTGCGTGACGTGCTCGTGGTGCTCGACGACCACGGGAGGCGGCTCCGATCGAGGCGCCGGCGGGCGCGAGACCGGGCGAAACGTGAACGACGCGCCACCCGACAGGAAGATCGCATCGCTGCTCGCGCCCGGGACGTCCCACTGGATCAGGTGATGGAGCTGCACCTCGGGGCCCAGCGTGACCTCGTCGCCGAGGAGGAACGCGATCCCGAGCCCCGCGGTGCCCGTCGGACGCACGAACGGGCCCGTGAGACCGACGCCGATCGCGACCCCCACCCAGAGCCGCGCATCGCCCACCCGCGGCGCGGCCCGCACGCCGAGGCCGAGGTCGAGGATCCCCCCCACTCCCGTCTCGCCCCCCGGACCGACCACGGCGAAGCTCGCGCGCACGTCCGCCTCCAGCCAGTCGAAGGCGTCGAACGGGCGCGCGCGCAGCTCGAGCCGCGCCATCCCGCCGCCGCCACCGAAGTGGAGCGGCCCGCGCTGGTCGTCGGAAGCCATCGCGCCCGCGGTGACGGCGGCCCCGAGCCCCCACGGCGAGGCCTGGACCGCGGCCACCGCCAGCGACGGGGCTGGGCCTTCCGACCGAGCGCTCCTCGCCGTCGACTGCGCCTGCGACCGCGCGGGGATCCACGCAGCGAGAGCGGCCGATACGAGCAGGCCCAGCAGGCGCACGTGGGTGAGTGGCCGGTGCCGCGTCGACCCGTCGGCAGAAACGCTGCTACACCTCGCGCCCCGCGGCCTCGCCGAGCTCGAGGCCGGGAGATCCCATGCAGACCGAGCACGAGCGGCGCCGCACCTTCGCCATCATCGCCCACCCCGACGCGGGCAAGACCACCCTCACCGAGAAGCTCCTCCTCTACGGAGGCGCGATCCACTCGGCCGGCGCGGTGAAGGCGCGCCGCGCGCAGAAGGCCGCGACGAGCGACTGGATGGAGCTCGAGAAGAAGCGCGGCATCTCGATCACGAGCTCGGTGCTGCAGTTCGACTACTCGGGCATCCGCTACAACCTGCTCGACACGCCGGGCCACCAGGACTTCAGCGAGGACACCTACCGCACGCTGACGGCCGCCGACTGCGCGATCATGCTCATCGACGCCGCCAAGGGCGTCGAGGAGCAGACCAAGAAGCTCTTCCACGTCTGCAAGATGCGCGGCACGCCCATCGTCACGTTCGTCAACAAGCTCGATCGCCCGGCGCGCGATCCCTTCGAGCTGATGAGCGAGATCGAAGAGGTGCTCGGCATGAAGACGGTGCCGCGCACGTGGCCGATCGGCAGCGGCGACCGCTTCAAGGGCGTCTACGACGTGGAGCACAAGACCGTGCTCACCTTCGACCGTACGGCGAAGAACGCCTCGCGCGTGCCCACGCAGACGAGCGGCCTGTCCGATCCGAAGATCGACGAGCTCGCGGGTGAGGAGCTCGCCAAGAACTTCCGCGACGAGGTCGAGCTCATCACGGGCGCGGGCGACAGCTTCTCCCTCGACACCTTCCTCAGGGGCGACGTGTCGCCGGTGTTCTTCGGCAGCGCGCTCACGAACTTCGGCGTGGAGCCCTTCCTCGAGAGCTTCGAGCACATCTGTCCGGCGCCCCAGCCCCGCGTGACGAGCGGCGGCACGGTGCGGCCGGGAGACGACCGGTTCACCGCGTTCGTCTTCAAGGTCCAGGCGAACATGGACCCGAACCACCGCGACCGGATCGCCTTCGTGCGCATCTGCTCGGGCAAGTTCGAGAGCGGCATGCGCGTGTGGCACTACCGCCTGAACAAGGAGATCCGCCTCGCGCGCGCCGAGCAGCTCTTCGCGAGCGAGCGGCAGACGATCCACGAGGCCTGGGCCGGCGACGTGGTAGGCCTGCACGATCCCGGCGTCTTCCGCATCGGCGACACGATCAGCACGGGCAGCCCGCCCGTCACGTTCGACTCGGTGCCGCGCTTCTCGCCCGAGTTCTTCGCGCGCGCGACGCTGCTCGATCCGATGAAGCGCAAGCAGATGCAGAAGGGCATCGACGAGCTCGCCGAGGAAGGGACGCTGCAGCTCTTCTTCCAGCCCGGCCGCGAGAAGGACCCGATCCTCGGCGTGGTCGGCCAGCTGCAGTTCGACGTGCTGGCCTATCGCCTCGAGCACGAGTACGGCGCGAAGGTCGCCATGGACCGGCTGCCCTACGCCTTCGCGCGCTGGGTGCGCGCGAACGACGAGAAGGTGCTCGACCCGCAGGCGCTCGAGGCGCGCCGCGTCCCGCTCGGCGTCACGGACGTGGACGGGCACGCCGTCGCGCTGCTGCGCGATCAGTGGGAGCTGTTGCGCATCCAGCGCGACAACGACGGGTGGACGTTCCTCGAGACGGCGCCCATGGGGCCTCAGGCCGTCTGAGCTGGGACGCACGCCACGACGCCGGGCGGGCCTCAGCGCTTGGCGTCGAGCTCGTCGAGCCGCGCCCACAGCGCGTCGAGGTCGATCGCCAGGCCGTCGACGCCGGGCACCGCGTGGCGGCCCTCGGCCGTGCTCAGCGCGTCGACGTAACGGCCACGCACGAGGCGCGCGATCTCCAACGTCCGCAGCTGGGGAGCCACGATCCAGTACCAGGGCACCTTCGCGCGCGCGTAGTCGTGCTTCTTCTCCACTCGATCGCGGCGCCCGTCCCGAGGCGTGCCCGTCACCACCTCGATCACGATCGACGGCGGGACACGAGAGACGGAGTCGCGGCCGCTCGGGCGCTTGGCTCCCGGGAGGAACACCGAGACGTCGGGCTTGCGCCCGCTCCGTGCGCCCACCGCGATCTTCGCTTCCGAGCCGAACACGTAGCCGCCGCGCGCCGCCACGAAGTCGTGGAGCAGATGCACGAGGTAGCTGACGACCGTCTCGTGGATGAACGTCGGCTTCTCCTCCTCGACCAGCGCCCCGAGGACGAGCTCGCCCCGCACCTCGGGCTCGAGCGCCGCCCACGCCGTGAGCGTCAGCTCCCGGGAAGAACGGACGGTGCTCTCTCGCGCGCGCACGAGTCGACTCTACCATGCGGTCGGGTGCTCGACCCACGCGGGGTGCGGGGCCGTGATCGCGGACGGCTGCTCAGCGAGGAGGCGTCGCAGCGCTCGTCGTGCGACTCGGGTGCCTCGCCTGCTCGGAGGCTCGTCGCCGTCAGGTCATCACCGCCCTTCTTCCGGCCCCTGCTCGTCGCTCACGCCGTCCGCAGCTGCGTCATCGTCGTCCGGTCCTCGCGCGCGCGCGAGGAGACCGGGGCGGGCATCGTCTTGCGCGCGATGTCGCAGAGCAGCTCCGTCGCGCTCGGATGCTCGATCGGGTCGGGCCCGAGCGTCGCGCGGAACGCGGCCCCCGTCTGGATGAAGAGCGCGCGCGTCGCCTCGCCCGCACCGGCGACGAACGTCACGACGTTGGGCGCGAAGTCGGGCACGAGGCGCGCGAGCAGCCCCACGTCGAGATCGCTTCCGCCCACGTCGTGCACGAGGATCGTTCGCTCGTCGCTCTCGAGCGCGACGAGGAGCTGCCAGAGCTCGGGCGCCCAGCAGACCTCGGAAGCGCCGAGCAGGCTGCCGACGTGATCGGCCATGGCCTGCGTCCGACACGTCGTCACCACCCGGATGCTCGGCGCCGGAGGCTCGTCGGCGATCGGAGCGAGCACTTCGAGCTGGAGCTCCAGCTCGACGGCCAGCGCCGACGCGCCGACCCCGAGCAGGCCCGAGGCGGCCGGGGCCAGCTCGTGCCAGAGCATGCGGCGCACGTCGGCGTGCCGCAGCGGCAGCGGCTCGCCGAAGCGATTGCGACGCACGTCCTCGAGCAGTCGCTCGGCGACGGCAGGCGACTCGAACATCGACGTCATCGCGTCGACGAGCCACGCCGCGACGTCGCCCTCCGAGGCGACGTTCTTCTCATCCATACCCAGCTCCCCCGGGGTCGCCCCGGCCCGCGGCGGCACCGAGCAGCAGGCGTGCCAGCGCGCGAGCAGGGGCCGGATCCGAGCGAGCGCGACGCGCGAACGGAGCGCCGCGAGTCGATCAGAACCAGTCGCAGAGCCAGGGCTCGTGGGCGCTGAAAAGCCTCGCGAGCGCCGCGACTTGGCGCTCGTCGCCCTCCACGAGGCCGGCCGCTCGCAGCGCGCTCGGGTGCGCGAAGCCCGAGTACAGCGCCGCGAGGGCTCGGACGTCGATCCGGGCGGGGGCCGAGCCGGCCTTCTTGCATTCCACTTCTGCACGACCGCTTCGAACCTGAACGAACAGGCCCACGTCGCCGAGCTGTGCATCGCGCACGTCGAGATGGGCCTCGCCATCGCTGGCGTAGCCTCGGGCCGACAGCGCGCGCGCCGGGTCGAGGATCCGCAGCATCCAGCGGTTGTGCTCGTGGATCTTCGAGGTCTGCTCGGGCAGGAGCGAGACGAGTGGATCGCTGGCGCAGCCGAGCCAGCGCACGTCCGTCGCCAGCGAGCGCAAGCCCGAGAGCAGCGCGCAGCACCGGCGCGCGGCGGCGGGCGTCGCGAGCACGAGGTCGCGGATCGTGAGGCCGAAGTGCAGCGAGCCCTCCTCGGGCGCGTGCATGTAGATGACGTAGCCCTCGGGCGCGCTCTCCGGGCCGAAGCGATACGCCCGGGTCACGCCCTTGTAGGGCTTGCCGATGCGCGACCAGATCGCCTCGCTGCGATCGAGGTGGCCGTTCCAGCGACGGGCCCGATCCTCGTAGAGCGCGCGCAGCGGGCCGACGTCGTCGGCGGCGAAGGGCTCGCAGGCGATCTGCGCATCGCCCGTGGGTAGCGTCGCGATCGGCGCCGACATGCGGAGCAGCGTGCCGGCCGCCTCGAAGCCGACCGATCGGTACACCGAGAGCGAGGAGGCGTAGAGGCCCGCGAGGGGCACGCCCTCGGCACGCAGCTCGGCGAGGCCGTCGACGAGGAAGCGTCGGGCCAGGCCGCGACCGCGCGCGGCGGGCGTCACGCCCACGCCGGCCAGGCCCATCATCGGCACCGAGCGCCCACCCCAGTACTGACCGAAGCGATAGAACCCGTAGCCGCCGCGCATCGCGCCGTCCTCGATCAGGACGCGCAGGTTCTCGTGGCCGAGGCGCTCCATCCAGAGCGACCACGGGAGATCGTCGGTGCCGAAGCTCTCCTGCAGGATGCGCTCGAGGCGCGCCCGCTCGTCCTCACCCTCGGCGGCCCGCACCACGATCGAAGTCATCGCGCCGAGGATGCCACGTTCGCGGAGGCGCAGCGCGCGTGCCATCCTCGGCGGCGTTGTCTTCCTGGGCCCTCGATCTCCCCGGCGGCGTGCCCCTCGCCGTGCTCCTGACCGCGCTCTTCGGTGCCGCCATCGCGCTCGGGCTGCGGGAGGTGCGGGCGCTGCCGCGACCGCGCGCCGTCACCCTGGGCGCGCTGCGCGCCGCGACCGCCGCCATCGCGCTCTTGCTCGCGGTGCAGCCGACGTGCACGCGCGAGCGCCTCGACGCCGAGGACGGACGCCTCGCGGTCCTGTTCGACGTCTCGCGCAGCACGACCGTCGCCGACGACGGCGACGGGACTCGCCAGGACCGCGTGCGCGCGCTCGCCGAGCGCTTCGCCGCCGAGCCGCTCGCCGTCCCGCCCGACGTGATCGTCTTCGGCGACCGCGCGACCCCGAGCACGCTCGAAGACGTCGCGGCCGGCACGGCCCGGCTCGAGGACGACACGCTCATCGCGGACGCGCTGCGGAGCGCCGCGACCGACGACGTGGGCGCGATCCTGCTCGTCTCCGACGGCGCCGATCACGGCGGCGGCGCGCTCGAGGCGGCCACCGGCACCGGCGCACGCATCCACACGCTGGCGCTCGGCGCCGACGAGCCGCCGCGCGACGACGCCATCGCCCGCCTCGCCGCCGACTCGGTCGGCTTCCTGCGGCGCACCGCGCACGTGCGCGTGACGGTGCGAGCGCTGGGCGGAGGCGGGACGCGGACCGTCCGGCTCTCGCGGGGAGAGCGGGTGCTCCGCGAGCAGACGGTCGAGCTCGAGGACGGCGGCGAGCAGGAGGTCGACCTCACGTTCGTCCCGGGCGAGCTCGGGCGCGCGCTCTACCACGTGGAGATCCCGCTCGAGGACGGCGACGTGGTGCCCGCCAACAACGACCGCGCGTTCCTGGTGCGGACCGTGCGCGACGATCTCCGCGTGCTGCTCGTCGCCGGGCAGCCCAGCTGGGATCAGCGCTTCTTGCGCGCGTTCCTCGAGCGCGACCCGACCACGGATCTCATCTCGTTCTTCATCTTGCGGCAGACGGCCGACATGACGATGGCCGACCCGCAGGAGCTGGCGCTCATCCCGTTCCCGGTGGACGAGCTGTTCAGCGAGCACCTCGGCAGCTTCGACATCGTGCTGCTGCAGAACTTCGACTACGCGCCCTACGACATGGCGGTGCACCTGCCGCGCATCCGCGACTACGTGATGCGAGGTGGCTCGTTCGCGATGATCGGCGGGCCGCTCTCGTACGCGGCGGCCGGCTACGCGGAGACCCCGATCGCGGAGATCCTTCCCGTCGAGGTGATGCCCCGCGGCACGCCGGAGAGCGAGGCGATCACGACCGACCGGTTCCGTCCCGTCATCGCCGACGGCGCCGAGCACCACCCGCTCGTCGGCCTCTTGCCGGACCCGTCGGCGAACGCGGCCGCATGGGCAGCGCTGGCGCCGATGATCGGCGTGAACGTGGTGCGAGGCCTGGCGCACGAAGGGCAGGTCCTGTTGCGGCATCCGAGCGCGCACGCGCCGGACGGGAGCCCGCTCCCGGTCCTGGTGAGCGGCTCGGCGGGGCGCGGTCGCGTCGTCGCGCTCACGAGCGACACCTCGTGGCGCTGGGGGCTGACGACCGGCGGGACGACGGGCGATGCGAGCGCCTACGAGCGCTTCTGGGATCGCACGATCCGCTGGCTCGCGCGCGATCCGGCGCTCGAGCCGGCGCGGGTCACGACCGATCGCGAGAGCTACGGCCCGGGCGCGCGCATGGCCGTGACGGGCACGCTGGCCGACGGGCGGTACGTCCCGTTCGCGGGCGAGGCCATGACGCTGACCGTGCGCGCCGAGACCGGCGAGGCCCTCGACTCGCTCGAGGTGCGCACCGACGCCGAAGGCCAGCTCCGCACCGAGCTCGCCGCACCGGCCGACCCCGGTGGCTACGTGGTCGAGGTCTCGCGCCGCGGCGACACCGCGGTGCTCGCCGAGGAGCCCTTCCTGGTCGAGGCGGGCGGCGCCGAGCTGGCCGACCCGCGCACCGGCCACGCGCTCCTGGCCGAGATCGCGCGCGCGACCGGGGGCACCGCGCTCGCGGCGCGCTCGGTGCCCACGCTCGCGGCGCTCGACACGCGGCGCGTGCGCTCGCTCGGCGTGGAGACGAGCCGCCCCTTCGCGAGCGCGTGGGCCTTCGTGCTCGCGGTGGCGCTCTTCGGCGCGGAGTGGGCGCTGCGGCGGCGCTGGTCGCTGCGCTGAATCGCGGGGGTGCGGGGCGGTGCAGCTGCGCAGCGGCGCCGAGCGAGAGTTTCCGCTTAGGAAGGGAGGAAGCGAGGAACGGAACCTGCGCGCGGTCGCGGGCCGTCTCGAGCTGGGCGTTCAGCCGGCGAGGCTGCGCGGTGCTGCGTGAGGTTCGAGGCGATGGCCGTGCGATCACAGCTCTGCGCGCGCGGCTGCCTTCCTGAGCGGCACCTCTCGATCGACGGCCGCCGCGTGACCTGGCGCTACCGATTCGGCGACGGCCTTCGAATCGCGGGGGCGCCGCAGGCCGCCTCAGCCCAGGAGGGCGGCGATGGCCGCGCCGGTCGCGGTCTTCGCCTTCACGATCTCCTCGGGCGTGCCCGTCGCGAGCACGCGGCCGCCCGATTCCCCGCCCTCGGGCCCCAGATCGATCACGTGATCGGCGCGCGCGATCACCAGGGGATCGTGCTCGATGACGACGACGGCGTGCCCTTCGTCGGCGAGGCGATCGAGCACCGCCACGAGCAGCTCGACGTCCGTCGCGTGCAGGCCGGTGGTCGGCTCGTCGAGCACGTAGAGCGTCGTCTCGGTCGAGCGGCGCGAGAGCTCGCGCGCCAGCGCCAGGCGCTGGGCCTCGCCGCCCGAGAGCGTCGTGGCGCTCTGGCCGAGGCGCAGGTAGCCGAGCCCCAGCTCGTGCATCGTCTCCAGGCGCACCGCGACGTGTCGCTGCACGGCGAAGATCGGGCGCGCCTCGTCGACCGAGAGCACGAGCACGTCGGCGATCGACATCCCCTTCCAGCGCACCTCGAGCGTCTCGCGGTTGTAGCGGCGCCCGCCGCACTCCGGGCACTGGATCGCGAGGTCGGGCAAGAGCTGCATCTCGATCGAGAGCACGCCCTCGCCCTTGCACGTCTCGCAGCGCCCACCCTTCACGTTCGACGAGAAGCGCGTCGCGCCGTAGCCGCGGGCGCGGGCGTCGGGCAGCGACGCGAAGAGCTCGCGCAGCGGCGCGAGCAGGCCGACGTAGCTCGCCGGCGTCGAGCGCGACGTGCGGCCGATCGCCACCTCGTCGACCGCCACCACGCGCGCGATGGCGCTCCCGCCGCGCAGCGTCGCCGTCACGCGCGAGGTAGTGCGGTGCACCTCGGCGCGCACGAGCGGCAGCAGCGTGCCCATGACGAGCGAGGACTTGCCGGAGCCCGACACGCCCGTCACCGCCGTGAGCGCGCCGATCGGGAAGCGCGCCGCGACGCACTCGAGGTTGTGCGTGCTCGCGCCCTCGAGCTCGAGCGCGCCCTTCCCGGCCCGCACCCGGCGCGCGACCTTGCGGCTCTCGCGGAGATAGGGTCCCGTGACGCTCGCGGCGCTCGCCGCGAGGTCCGCCGCCTTGCCCTGGGCGACCACGCGACCGCCGAGCACGCCCGCCCCGGGGCCCATGTCGACGACGTGATCGGCGGCGCGCACGACGTCGAGATCGTGCTCGACGACGAGCACGGTGTTCCCCTGATCGCGCAGGCGCTCGAGCGAGCGGATCAGGCGCGCCGTGTCCCGCGGGTGCAGGCCCAGCGAGGGCTCGTCGAGGACGTAGAGCACGCCCACGAGCGGCCCGCCCAAGCGCGTGGCCAGGCGCAGCCGCTGCGCTTCGCCCGAGCTCAGCGTCTGGCTGGACCGCCCGAGCGAGAGGTAGCCGACCCCCACCTCGTCGAGGAAGGCCAGGCGCATCTCGACCTCGTCGAGCAAGGGCGCCGCGATCTCGCGATCGACCCCGGAGAGCGGCAGCGTGGCGAGGCGACCGCGCAGCCGCGAGGTGGCGAGCGCGTCGAGCTCGGGCAGCGTCACGCCGGCGACCGTCACCTGACGCGCCGTCTCGTTGAGACGCGCACCGGCGCAGGCGGGGCAGACCTCGCGCTCCTCGTCGCGCGGGGCCTCGACGGCCTCGTCGTCCTCGCCCTTCCCCTTCGCGCGCTTGGGCGCCGCCTTCTTCACCGGCGAGATCGTGCCGATGCCCTCGCAGCGCGGACAGGCTCCCTCGGGCGTGACGAACGAGAACGTGCGCGGCGTGATGGCGGGCAGGACGATCCCGTCGACCGTGCACATCGGGCGCTCCGAGAGCAGCTCGCTCTCGCCCTCGACGGGCACCAGGCGGACCAGCCCACCGCTCTTCTTCAGCGCCAGCTCGATCGCGTCGGCGAGGCGACTGCGCGCCTGCTCTCTCACGGCGATCCGGTCGATCACGACGTCGAGGTCGTGCTGCGCGGCGGGATCGACCCGCGGGTCCTCGCCCAGGTCGACCGGCGCGCCGTCGAGGAGCGCCCGCACGAACCCGTCCTTGCGCAGGGCCGCGATCTCGTCCTTCAGCGCGCCCTTCACGCCGCGGGCGATGGGCGCGGTGATGGACAGCCGCGCGCCCTCGCCGCGCGCCATGGCCCGCTGGATCATCTGCTCGGCGGTGTGCGCGCGGATGGCGCGGCCGCACTTGGGGCAGTGCGCCTGGCCGACGCGCGCGAAGAGCACGCGCAGCCGGTCGTGGACCTCGGTGATCGTCCCGACCGTGGAGCGCGGGCTCGGCCGGAGGGGCTCCTGCCGGACGGCGATCGCCGGCGATAGCCCGGTGATGGACTCGACGTCGGGCTTGTCGAGCTGCTCGAGGAACTGGCGCGCGTAGCCGTGGAGCGACTCGACGTAGCGGCGCTGCCCCTCGGCGTAGATCGTGTCGAACGCGAGCGAGCTCTTGCCGCTCCCGCTCGGGCCGGTGAGCACGACGATCGCGTCGCGAGGCAGGTCGACGTCGACGCTCTTCAGGTTGTGCTGGCGAGCGCCACGCACGGAGAGGAACGGAGCGGACATGGCGCAGCGAGGGGCCCGGGACGGGCGATCCGACTCGCGGCTCGCACGAATCGTGGCTCGTCCTTAGTACCCGCCCGCCGTCACGTCGAGGGGGCCGCGGGCCTCAGCGCGGGCGAAGCCCGCCGCCCAACGACATCGGCGCCGCAGCGCGGCGCGCTGTCTCGGAAGCACGCGGTGGCGATCGAAGGCTGCCGCAGCTCTGCGCGCGCACGACGCGCGGGTCGCCCACCACCATCGTCCCAATCGTCGCGTCACGCGACGATTCTGGGACGTAGTAGATCAGGGCCACGGGGCGCGGCGCTCGCCCTGCGCGTGGGCGCGGAGCTTCGCGAGCCCCTCGGCCGTCGAGACGGGCGGCTCGTAGCCGAGGTCGCGGCGCGCCGCGGAGAGATCGAACCAGTGCGAGGTGCCGAGCTGCTCGGCGACGAAGCGCGTCAGCGGCGGCTCGCCGCGCCGGCGCGTCACGCGGTACGCCGCCTCGATCAGCGTCCCCGCGAGCTTGGCGAGAGGCAGCGGAATCGAGCGGGCCTCGGGCGGCAGGCCGTACGCCTCCACGATGCCGAGCACGAGCGCCCGCACGGGGGTCGGCTCGCCCTGCGCGATGAAGTACGCCTTGCCGGCGCACGCCGCGTCCGGCGCCAGCCGGTCCAGCGCCAGCAGGTGCGCGTGCACGCACGAGTCGATGTACGTGGCGTCGATGATGCTCTGCCCGCCGCCCACCAGCGCCAGCCGTCCACGGCGTGCCCGCTCGACGATGCGAGGCACGAGGTTCGTGTCGCCCGGGCCCCAGATCAGGTGCGGGCGCAGCGCCACGGTGGCGAGCGTGTGACCGTGGCCGAGAGCCGTGCCGTTCGCTCCGAGCACGGCGCGCTCGGCGATCGCCTTCGACTCCGGGTACGCCGTCGAGAAGTGCTCCGCGTAGGGCGCCTGCTCGTCCAGGCCCACCACGTCCGCGCCGGCGTGCACGACGCTGGGCGTGCTCGTGTAGACGATCCGGTCGATGCTCAGCGCGCGCGCCGCCGCGAGCACGTTGCTGGTGCCCCCGACGTTGGTCCGCATGTACTCCTCGCGCGGTCCCCACACGCCCGCCTTCGCGCCGACGTGGAGGATCGCGCGTGCGCCCTCGGCGGCCCGCATCACCGGATCGCGCTCGGCGAGATCGCCGCGGGTGATCGTGATCGCGCCCGCGTGCGCGAGCTGCTCGAGGCGCTCGGTGGTGCCGCGGCTCAGCGTACGCACGTGCTCGCCGCGCCGGACGAGCGCCTCGGTGAGCGCCAGCCCCACGAACCCCGAGGCCCCGGTGACGAGGACCGTCATCGCGTGCGCTCCACGGCCGCGACCTCGCGCGCCAGCACCTCGCGCAGGATCTTGGCGTTGTGCCGCGGATCCACCGGCAGAGTGGGTCGGACCTGGATGACGAGCGGCGGCAGCCCGTGGCGCTCGCGGATGCGCTCGAGCGCGCGCGCGAGCGACGAGGTGGGCGCGCCGAAGCGGCCGACGGGGACGGCCTCGCGGCGCCACAGCTCGTCGTCGATCGGCTCGACGAGGAGAAAGAGCGCCTCCTCGGGCGGGAGCCCCAGCCCGACGAAGCGGCCCTTCACGAGCGCGGTGCGCCTGACGTGCGGGTGGGCGTTGAAGGGCCCCTCGACCATCTCGGTGAAGTAGGTCGTCCCCTTCCACTCGACGCGGTGCGACTTGCGCCCGCAGAACCACAGGCGCCCGCTCGAGTCGAAGTAGCCCACGTCGCCCACGCGATGCCGGATGCGATCGCCGTCCTGCATCTTGTGCGCGCGCGTGCTCGGCTCGTCTTCCCAGTAGTGCGTCGTCACCTGGGGCCCGGCGACCGTGATCTCGCCGACGACGCCCCGGCTCACCCGCAGCTCGGGATCGAAGCGCTCGATCGGGCCGTCCTCGATGCCGATGATCTCGACGCTCGCGCTCGGCACCGGCGTTCCGACGCAGATGCCACGGCCCTCGTCGGTGCCCGCGCGCGTGCCGAGCTGGTCGGCGCTCGCCGCGTCGGCGCCGCGGCCGAGGATGGTCGCGTCGTCGATGCTCGCGATCGGAAGCGCCTCGGTCGCGCCGTACGGCGTGTGGATGCGAGCGCCCTCGGGCAGGAGCTTGCGGAAGCGCTCGAGGATGCGCGGATGGACCGGTGCCCCCGCGCTGATCACGCGGCGCAGCGTGGCGAGCCGGACGCCCTTGCCTTCGGCCCACTGGGCGACGCGATCGAGCACGGCGGGCGAGCCGAACATGTTCGTGACGCCCCAGTCGGCGATGGCCTCGGCGATGTTCGCCCCCTCGACCGTCCCGGGATTGGCGAAGTCCATGTCGGGGATGACCGTCGTCATCCCCAGCGCCGGATCGAAGAGCGCGAAGAGAGGAAACGTCGGCAGGTCGATCTCGCCGGGCTGGATGCCGTACATCTCGCGGATCGCCGCGACCTGCGCGAGGAAGTTCCCGTGGCGATAGACCGCGCCCTTCGCGACGCCCGTCGAGCCGCTCGTGAAGAGGATCGCGGCGAGCTCGCCCTGCCGCATGCGCTCCACGCCGGGCCGCTGTCCCGCGCCACGCTTCTCGACCCCTTCGAGCGTGTGCATGCCGGGACCGAAGCAGAGGGCGAGCGCGCGCGAGCCGACCAGCACGCGCGTCTTCACCGTCGATCGCGCCCAGCCGAGGACCGCGCGCGCCGCGTGCGCCTCGGGCACGCCGATGAAGGCCTCTGGACGCGCCCGGCCCAGGCAGAGGCCGAGGTTCTTGGTGCCCATGCCGGGGTCGACCATCACCGGCACCGCGCCGACCTTGAAGAGCGCGAACGTCAGCGCGAAGAAGGGCAGGCTCGGGCGCACCATCAGCACGGTCCGCGTGCCCCGCCCGATGCCGATCTCGCGCAGGCCCGCGGCCATCGCATCCGAGCGCTCGTCGAGCTGGGCGAACGTCGTGTGCACGTAGGTCCGCTTGCGCCCGGCCGCGGCACGGGGGCCCGGCATCACGATCGCGAGCGCGTGAGGACGCTCGCGCGCCATCCGAGGCAGGTGCTCGGCGACGTTGGCGAACGAGGTCTCGGCGGCGCGGTAGGCGCTCATGCGGGGCCGTGTTGTGGCACGAAGCGGCGAGCCTGGGAACCGCGTGCCCTGCGCGCGTGAACGAGCGGGTCGCCCTCCGCGCCGTCCCGATCGTGGCGTCAGGCCGCGGTGCGGGGGCGCTGGCGCTCGGCCCCGTCTCCGCGCGAGACGAGCGCGAGGAGCGCGGCGGCCGCGAGCGCGAGGCCGGCGTCGACGCGAAATGCCGTCGCCATGTCGAAGCGATCGGCGAGCCAGCCGAAGCCCCAGCTCGCTGGCAGCGCCGCGAGGCCGACCATGCCGTGGAACCAGCCGAACGCGGCGCCGCGAGCGCTCTCGGGCGCGAGGTCGGCGACGAGCGCGCGCTCCGCGCCCTCGGTCAGCGCATAGAACCCCGTGTACGCCGCGAGCGCGAGCGCCCACTGCCACCACGCCCCGACCAGCGAGAGCCCGACGTAGACGGCCGCGTAGAGCACCCAGCCGAGCAGCAGCGAGCGCCGCCGCCCGATGCGGTCGCCGAGCGCGCTGCCGGGCGCCGTCACCAGCGTGCGCAGCCCCGCGAAGCCGATCCACGTGGCGAGGACGACCGTGTCGCCGAGACCGATCGAGCGCCCGAGCAAGAGGATGAACGAGTCGCTCGAGGTCGCGAGGGTGAACAGGAACACGATCGCGAGGAACGCCCGGAGGGGTGGCGGTAGCGGCGCGCGCG
Source organism: Sandaracinaceae bacterium (assembly GCA_044223665.1). GTDB lineage: Bacteria > Myxococcota_A > Polyangia > Polyangiales > Sandaracinaceae > JBBSAT01. The sequence goes on from JBGALT010000123.1 coordinate 17,005, forward strand.
CCTGCGCCGAGGCCGGGCTCGGTGCCGCGGGCTCCGCGCGCGCGGGCGGCGCGTCGGGCGTGGCCCAAGCGAGCCCCACGGCCACCACGCCGGGCACGATCGTCGCGGCGAAGACCCACGGCAGCGGCAGGCCGAGGCCGCGATAGAGCGCGAGACCGAGCACGGGGCCGAGGAAGGCGCCGGCGTTGTCCATCGCGCGATGGATGCCGTACGCGCGCCCTCGGTCCTCGGGCGGCGTCACGTCGGCGATCCACGCGTCGCGCGGCGCCGTGCGCAGCCCCTTGCCGAATCGATCACTCAGCCGGACGAGCAGCACGAGCAGCGGAGAGGCCGCGAGCGCGATCAGCGGGCGCGAGAGCGCGGCGATCGCGTAGCCCACGAGCACGAGGCGCTTCTTGGAGACGTGGCGATCGCCGAGCCGCCCGCTCACCACCTTCAGCACGCTCGAGAGCGACTCGGCGGCGCCGTCGATCACGCCGACGAGGCCGAACGACGCGCCGAGCGTGCCGACGAGGAAGAACGGCAAGAGCGTGGTGACGAGATCCCCCGCGACGTCCGTCAGCAGGCTCACCCACCCGAGCCGGAGCACGGTCGGCGAGAGCGCGGCGCGCTCGGAAGCGGATCGCGGCGGGCTCATCGAGCGGGCGTCGCGGCCGAGGCGCCGTCACCCGCGCACGAACGCGGCGATCGCGGGGACCAGCACGTCCTTCTCGTCCTCGATCACGTAGTGCCCGGCGTCCGGGAACCGCCGGACGTCGGCCCGCGGGAAGCGTCGCTCCCACTCGGCGAGGAAGTGCGCGTCGAACACGAAGTCCTTCATGCCCCAGCCGATCAGCATCGGGACGCCCTCGAGCTCGGGCAGGCGCGCCGCCGTCTCGGCGACGATCGACCACGCGCGGTCGGCGGGGGCGAGCGGGATGTCCTCCACGAAGCGGAGCGTCGCGATGCGATCGGCCCAGCTGCCGTAGGGCGCCACGTACGCACGGCGCACGTCGGCGGGCAGCGGCCGCTTGCTGACGCAGACGCGCGCCGCGGTCTCCGCGAACGCGTTGCCGCCACGGACGAGCAGCGCGCCGAGCGGCGTGCGCGTCAGGCGGAGCGCGGGCGGGAACGCCGTGGTCTTGGGCAGCGGGAAAGCGGCCGTGTTCATCACGGTGAGGGACGCGATGCGCTCGGGGCGCTGCGCGGCCCACGCGAAGCCGATCATCCCGCCCCAGTCGTGCACCACGAGGTGCACCTTGCGCGTGTCCTCGAGCTTCGCCATCAGCGCCGTCAGATCCTCGACGCGCGTGCCGAGCGTGTAGTCGTAGCGATCGGCGCGCGGCTTGTCGGACAGGCCCATCCCGACGTGATCGGGGACGATGCAGCGGTGCGTCGTCTCGAGCGCGCGCACCAGCTCGCGGAAGTGGAAGGACCAGGTGGGGTTGCCGTGCACCATGAGCACCGGCTCGCCGCTCGGCACGCCGACGTCGAGGTAGTGCATGCGCGCGGCGCCGCGATCGAAGAAGCGCCCCGTCCAGGGATAGAGCGCCGTGGAAACGAGAGGCCCGCTCACCAGACGATCTCGGCCATCGCGCAGTTCAGCCCCGAGCCGATGCCCATCAGCGCGACGCGCTGGCCGGGGACGAGGCGGCCGAGCTCCTCGGCCTTCGCCAGCACCATCGGGACGCTCGCCGGGCCGACGTTGCCGTGCTCCGGATAGATCGCGTGGATCTTGGCGAGGTCGATCCCGAGCGCACCGGCCAGCCGCTCGGTGTGGTGGCGCGAGACCTGGTGGATGACGACCTCGCCGAGCGAGCCCGGCGTCCAGCCGAAGACCTCGCACGCCCGCGCGAAGGTGCGCTGCGCGAGCTCGACGCCGGCCACGAGCAGCTTCTGGCCGTCGGTGATCATCCCGTCGATCTGGCCGCGGCAGAGCTGGTTGTGCTCGGTCGCGGCGAGCGAGACGCTGCCCGTGTACTGGTGCCCGCGCGCGCCCACGAGGTCGCTGCGCCCGAGCACCATCGCGGCGGCGCCGGAGCCGAGCGTGAGCGTGGCGAAGTTGTCGGCGAAGGCGCGCGCGTCGCCGCTCGCGTTGAGGCGCTCGATGGTCGCGCCGACGGCGTGGCGGCTGCCTTCGCCGTCCACGACGAGCGCGAACTCGAGCTCGCCGCGCTCGATCAGGTTCGCGACGAAGTCCATCCCGTTGACGAACCCGAGGCAGGCGTTGCCGAGATCGAGGTTGAGGCACTCGCTCGGCAGACCCAGGCGGCGATGGACGAGGCACGCGACCGAGGGCTCGACGTAGTCCCGGCACACCGACGTGCTCACCAGCGCCCCGACGCGCTGCCGCGAGATCCCGGCGCGGCGGAGGGCTTCCTCGCCGGCGAGGGCGGCGACCTCGCTCGGAGCGACACCCTCGTCCCAGAAGCGCCGCTCGGCGATCCCCGAGAGCGACGCGATCACGCCGCGGGGCATCGAGATGCGCTTGAAGAGCGGCGACAGCATCTCTTCGAGCGCCGACGAAGAGACGCGATGCGGTGCATCGATCGCGGCCACGCTGGCGATGGAGACTCGGCTGAAGCGCATGGGAGGGCGCCGTATAGCGCAAGCGCGCGTGCCAGGGGAGCAGGCCCCGCCCGCTCGCGCGGCCTGCCGGGGGACTACCCCTGCCCGAGATGTGCGATCTGTAGGGGAAGATCGCACCATCGCTCGGTTTTTTGGATGGATCCGGGGGCGGGCATAGCTTCCCGCGCATGGAACGCTCGAACGTCGTCGAACCGCTCGCCCGGGACATCGCCGGGGCCCCGCTCACCATCGTGCTCGCCGAGGCGGAGGCCATCGCCCGCGCGCTCGCGATCGGGGAGGGAGCCTCGATCCCGCTCCTGCCGCCCTTCCACGTCTCGGACGACGACTGCTACCTCGTGCTGCCCGAGGACATCGGCTCCGAGCTGGCCGCGATGTTCGAGGACGGCGACGTCGATCTGCTCGGCGAAGCGATGCGCGACGGGCTCGTCGTGGTCGGCGTCGTCGAGAAGGAAGGCCGCGGCAAGGTCGCGCTGCACGTCGAGCAGTGCGCGAGCCCCGAGCGCCTGCTCGCGCGCATGCCCTACGCGCACAAGGCCGAGGTCGGCGGCGGCGCCGATCCCGTGACCGAGCTGAACGAGCTCGACCAGGCGCGCGTGACGGTGGCGAGCGAGATGATCGACGAGCAGGGCCTCGAGAAGATGCTGCGCGCGTGCGCGAACAAGGGTGAGCACGCGGGGATCAGCTGGCGTGCGCCGAAGGATCGGAAGGACCTCGCCGGGGTCGATCCGACCTACGCGTGGAGCAAGCGCACCGGCGATGGAATCGGGCTCGAGGCCGTCCTCTTCAGCGAGTACGAGGAGCTCGTGATGGTCCTCCGGCCGGCGATGCTGGCGATGGCCGACGTCGTCACGGCGCCGCGCCTGCGCGCCGTCCACGCCTGAAGGCCCGAGCGCACCGGAGGCCGGCGAGAATCAGCTGATCGGCTCGCCCGCTGCGGCCCCTTCCCCCGCTTCCGTCCGGGGCCTCCGGAGCGAGCACGCCTCGCTCATCGAGCTCTGCGGCGCGCGACGACGCAGATCTCGCTGCGGTTCGACGGCAGGCGCGTGGCCATCACGTCGGCCCAGCCCAGGGCCACGAGCCGCGCGAGGTGCTTGGGCACCGCCGAGAGCATGGCGTCGTCGTTCAGCTTGAGGGTGAGCACGGCGAGCGAGGCGCGCGGCGCCAGCGAGGAGAGGCGCGCGAAGTAGCGGAGCACGACCGGCGGCGCGAGGTTCGCATCGACGAGCAGCATGGTGGCCTCGGGCGGCACGTCGCCGGCCTCGAGCGCCCCGCCCGCCTTGGCCACGTGGGTGACGCGCGCGCCGCCGGGCCCCTCGAAGGCGAGCACCCCCGCGTCCATCGCCGCCGGATCGACGGCCGTCACGTGGATGCCGCGGCGCACGAGGGCGAGCGCGGCACCGCCCGGTGCGGCTCCGAGCTCGACCGCGACGCCGCCGGGCTGGGGGCGCAGATCCGCCCACGCGAGCGCGTCCTCGAGCTTGCGGTACGCGCGCGACGGAGCGCCCTCGGGGACCTCCACGGTCACGCGCCCGCCAGGCTGGGCCCAGCGGCCCTTGGCGTGCGCGTGCGCGCCGATGAAGAGCGGCTCGCCGGCCGCGACGATGACGTCGACGACGCGCTCGCCCTCGCGAGGCGCCCGGTCGGTGATCCACCCCGGCGCCGCTTCGAGCGCGCGGCGTACGTCGTCGGCGAGCGCGGTGCTCTCGGGGCTCGGGCCGTCCTCGTCGGCGTCCCGCGCGAAGACGTGCAGGACGGCCGCCTGCTCCCCCGTTCGCGCGCGCACGTCGGACACCGTCTCGGCCATCCCGAGCGAGAGCCCACGCACGCGCGCGACCACGCTCGCCGCCGCGAAGCGCTCGTCGATGCCGGGCGCCTTGAACGTCACCAGGCCCGGCCGCGAGAACGCCAGGCGCGCGCCCTTCTCGATGCGACCGAGCTCCGCCTTGAGCGCCTTCTCGGCGCCGACATTCACGACCGCGAACCCGAACCGGGCCTGCTCCTGCGCCACCCAGCACGTTAGGGCCCCGGGACGAACAAGTCGATCGACTTCCCTCGCCGGGTGGGGTGTCCATGCCCGAGCCGGCGCCGCGCAGGTGTGCCGGACCATGCCGCTCGGGCTCGGATATGCTTCTTTCCTTGGCGCTCCGCGGTGGAACGCCCGTTGCTGAAAGCCTCACCGGTGCGCTCGACGACGAACCCACGCCCCCGCTCCCACGACGCGACGCCGTATCGGCGTGCGCTGGTGCACCCCGTCTTCCTCGGGGCGCTCGCGCTGCTCGTCGTCAACGATCGCTGGCTCAAGGGCGCCGGCGTGCTCCCCGCCGACGTGACGGGGAAGCTGAGCGACCTCGCGGGCGTGGTGGTGGCGCCCATCGTGCTCGGGGCGCTCCTCCGGGCGCGCTCGAGCCGCGCCAAGCTCGCGGTCCATTTCGCGGTGGCCCTCGGGATGATCGCGACCGAGCTCTCGCAGAGCACCGCCGACCTCGTGGCCTCGGCCCTCTCGGGGCTCGGCCTCACCGGCGCGCGCCTGGTCGCCGACCCCTCCGATCTCTGGGCGTTCGCGCTCCTGCCCGTGCCGTACGCGGTGATCGGCTCGCCCGCTCCGGCGCCTTCCGTCCGCGGGTTGCGCCCGCTCCCGTCCGGCGCCTCCGGGGCGAGCACTCTCGGCCGGGCGCTGCCGCGTGTCGCGCTGGGCTTCGCGGCGCTCGCGTGCATCGCGAGCCCGCAGCCTCCGCGCGGCGGCTCGACGTGGTCGACCTCCGCGTACGTGGTGAACGCGACGACGACGCAGGAGGACGTCCGCATCGCCTGGACGGCCGCGATCCCCGACTGCACGGCGCTCGCCGCGCTCCCGTCGGGCATCACGCTCGATCGCGTGGTGAGCCCCGACCTGTTCGGCGACGCGGTCACGTTCCGGCTCGATCCGGGCGAGACGGTGCCGCTCGAAGAGGTCGACGCGCGCGCAGCCGTCGGGCGCTTCCGCGGGGATGCAGGGACGCGAGACGGCGGCGTGGGGATCCCCTCGAGCGGCATGTGCCAGCTCGCGCGCGTGAGCGCAGACGGCGTGCCCGATACGATCGTCTTCTTCTCGACGAGCTTCCTGGCCAACGTGCCGACCACCGTGGGCCAGCCACCCTTCCCCGAGGTCGGGGTGCAGCTCCACGAGAGCGGCAACGAGCGATCGTGGACGATCGGCGAGCAGCTCGTCTCGGCCGACGCGCTCGACTTCGCGGCACCCACGACGTGCCGCGGCTCGCGCCCCTTCCTCGCCGTGGGCGGCCCGGGGGTCGACGGAACGCTGCGCTCGATCGAGACGCTCCCCGACGGATGCGTCGCGATCGTCGTCGAGGACGCGAGCAGCGTGCGGGTGAGCCACTTCGTCTGCGGCGCGCCCGCCGAGATGCTGCCCTTCTCGATCGGCGACGCCCTGGTCGTGCGCCCGAGCGGCGGCGGCATCCACATCCAGTCCGGCACGCGCGCGGCCTTCGACGTCTCGCCGATCGGCGAGACCTCCGCCGGGCCGCTGAACAACGTCACGGCCGCCGCCGGCGCCGCCGAGAGCTGCAACGGAGAGCGCACGGCCTGCGGCGCGTTCGTCCTGCCGCGCAGCGTCTCGCTCTCGCCGCCGGGCGGCGCGCCCGACGCGCTCGG
>JBGALT010000124.1:0-22965 GCA_044223665.1 Sandaracinaceae bacterium
CGCGCTCGTGCTCGGGCTGCTCCTGTTCACCGCCGCGGAAGGATCCCTGCGCGCGCGCGAGACGATCTCCGGCGCCCTGCGCGCCACGTTCCTCGACGTCGGACAGGGCGACGCGGCGGTCCTCGACCTGCCCGACGGAACCACGATGATCGTCGACACCGGCGGGGCGTTCGGCGAGAGCCTCGACCCCGGCGCTCGCGTCCTGGTTCCCCTCTTGCGCGCGCGCCGGCGCACGCGCGTCGACGTCCTCGTCGTCACGCACCCGCACCCCGATCACTACGGCGGCGTGCGCGCGCTGGCGGCGCGCTTCCCGGTCGGCGAGCTCTGGGACGACGGGCAAGCGGCCGACGAAGACCCCGAGGGGAGCTGGGCCCGCGCGCTGCGCGCGTTCGGAGCACGCGTCCGCGGTCCCGACGATCTCTGCGGCCGCCCGCGCGAGCACGCCGGAGCGCGCATCGAGGTGCTCTGGCCCTGCCCTCGCTTCGATCCGGGCTGGGACGCCAACGACAACTCGCTCGTGCTGCGCGTGCGGTACGCGGGACGCACCGTGGTCCTCGCCGGCGATGCCGAAGCGCACGCCGAGGCCGAGCTCTTGGCGCGGGGGCTGCGCGGTCCGATCGACGTGCTCAAGGTCGGGCACCACGGCTCGCGCACGTCGAGCACGGCGCCGCTCGTGGACGCGCTGCGCCCGCGCTTGGCGATCGTCAGCGCGGGCGTGGGCAATCGTTTCGGCCATCCCCACGGGGAGGTGGTCGCGCGCCTCGAAGCGAGCGGCACGCGCGTGATGCGAACCGACGCGATGGGCGGCATCGTCGTGCGGATCGACGCGCACCGCATGGTGGCCGAGAGCTGGAGCGGTGAGCGCTACGAGGGGCCGTGACGCTCGCGCGCGGCCGCCTGGCAGCCGCCGCCGGTCACTCGAGCGCGCCCTTCTCGACCGTCGACTCGAGGTACGCCTTGATCTTGTTCTGCAGGCGCTTCTCGAGCTGGCGCACGCGCTCGCGCGAGACGCCGAACTGGTCGCCTAGCTCCTGCAGCGTCTTGGGCTCCTCGGCCATGAGGCGCTCGCGGAAGATGACGTCTTCCTTGCCCTTCAGCGTGCGCCCGAGCTCGTGGATCTTCTCGGTCAGGAGCTCGTTCAGCTCGCCCTCGGCGAGCTGGACGTCGGCACCGGTCTCGGCGCTCGGCATCGACTCCAGGCGCGACGTCGGCTTGCCGTCCGCCTGGCCGACGGGCGCATCGAGCGAGACCTCGCCGGCCGAGAGCCGCCGGTCCATGTGGACGACCTCTTCGGTCGGCACGTCGAGGTTCTTCGCGATGAGCTCGGGCGTCGGGTCGATGCCCATCGCCGAGAGGCGCGCCTTCTCCTTCTTCAGGTTGAAGAAGAGCTTGCGCTGCGCCTGCGTCGTTCCGACCTTCACGAGGCGCCAGTTGTTGAGGATGAAGCGGAGGATGTACGCGCGGATCCACCACGCCGCGTAGCTCGAGAGCTTCACGCCGCGGTACGGGTCGTACTTCTTCACGGCCTGCATCAGGCCGATGTTCCCCTCCTGGACCAGGTCCAGGATGTTCCGGTACGCGCGCCGGTAGTCGAAGGCGATCTTGACGACGAGGCGCAGGTTGCTCGTGACGAGCTTCTTGGCGGCCTCGACGTCGCCGGTCTGGACGTACTTGACCGCGAGGTCGTGCGTCTCCTCGGGCGTCAGCAGCGAGTAGCGCTGCACGTCGCGCATGTACGCCTGCAGCGGGTCGCTCTGGCCGATCGAGGCCGACTCGCGCTTGGCGAGCGCGGCGCCCTTCCGGCTGCCGTCGGCCGCGAAGTCGATCTCGCCCTCGAGCTCGGCCTCGCCGGGCCCCGCCGGCTCGGCCTCGACGACCTCCGCCTCGAGCGGCTCGTCGCCCTCGATCGGCTCGCGCTCGCGCGGCGCCTCGCTCTCGTCGACGACCTCGCCCGAGAGCGCCTCGCCATCCTCGCGGTGCGCGGGGGCGTCGTTCTTCGTCTTCTTCCTGGCGGCCATCGGGACGCGCAATGTGGTACCGGCGGCGGCTCGCCGCCAGGTCCGTCGGCCCGGGGCCCGCGCCAGGCGCGATCAGGCCATCGGCTGGCGGTGGAACGCCGCGTAGCGACCGGTCACGTGGTACTCGAGCTGGCGCTCGATGTCCGAGAGCAGGCTGCTGGCGCCGAAGCGGAAGAGGTACGGATCGAGCCAGTCGCTCCCGAGCTCGTCCTTCACGAGCGCCATCCAGTCGAGCGCCTGCTTGGCCGTCTTGATCCCTCCGGCCGGCTTGAACCCGACCTCGAAGCCCGTGCGCTCCTGGTACTCGCGGATCGCGCGCAGCATCACGACCGTGAACGGAAGCGTCGCGTTGATCGACTCCTTGCCCGTCGAGGTCTTGATGAAGTCGGCTCCCGCCATCATGGACACCCAGCTGGCCTTCGCGACGTTCTTCAGCGTCCCGAGCTCGCCGGTCGCGAGGATCGCCTTCAGGCGCGCGCTGCCGCAGGCCTCGCGCATCGCCTTCACCTCGTCGTAGAGGCGGCCCCACTCGTTGGTGAGGACGAGCCCGCGGTGGATGACGATGTCGATCTCCCGCGCGCCCGCGGCCACCGACCGACGGATCTCTTCCAGGCGCGTGTCGAGCGGTGTCAGGCCGGCCGGGAACCCCGTCGAGACGGCGGCCACCGGGATCCCCGATCCCTCGAGCTCCTTGACCGCCGTGGGCACGAGCGCGTGATAGACGCAGACCGCGCCGGTGTGGATCGGGAGCTTGGGCGCGCCGCCGTCGAGAAGCCCCAGCGCCTGCAGCACCTCGTCCTTCACCGGCCGTCGCGCCTTGGCGCAGAGCCGCTTGACGTTGCCCTCGGTATCGTCACCGCTGAGCGTCGTGAGGTCGATGAACGTGATCGCCTTCAGCAGCCAGGCGATCTGCCACTCCTTCTTGATGGAGCGGCGCGTGCCGATCGTCGCGGCGCGGCGCTCGATCGCGGTGCGGTTGGCGCGAACCTCTTCGACCCACTCGAGGTGGAGGGGCGTGCCGTCGTTGCGGGAATGGGCCGTCATGCGGCGCGCATCATCGCGCGGCGCCCCGGCCGGGGACAAGGCCGATGCGCCCGGGCCGCCACCCGTTCGGCCGCCGAGCGCACGGCGCGCTTCAGCGTTCCCGGGGGATGCGATATCTTTTCCCGCGATGCGCTCGCGTGGGCTCGCCGTCCCCCCGCCGCCGCCCGGTCGGGCGTCTGCACCGGCGTCCGTCACCGGGCGCCTGCCGCCGACCGGAGCCGTGGTGCCGCCAGCGCCGCCGTCCGTGCCTCCGCCTCCGCCCGCGCGCACGAGCTCCCCCGCGCCGCCCGCCGAGCCGCCGACGGCGCCGGAGATCGCGCTGCCTCCGGCGGCCGCCATCAGCGGGCCGCATCCCACCGCGCCGCTCACCGGACAGGCGACGCTGATCACCTCGGACGTGCTCCCCGCCGCCGGGCCCATCGTGCCCGGCAAGAAGCTGCTCGAGCCGGGCGACACCGTCGCGGGCTGGGAGCTCGTGCGCCGCGTGAAGGCGGGCGGCATGGGATCGCTCTGGGTCGGGCGACGCAGCGGCGTCGGTGGCTTCGCCAAGCACGTCGCGATCAAGGTCATCCACCCGCACCTCGCGGAGAACCAGGACTTCGTCCGGATGTTCCTCGACGAGGCGCGCTTGACCGCGCGCATCGCGCATCCCCACGTGATCCAGGTCTTCGACGTCGGCCTCGAGCTCGGCTCGTACTTCATGGTGATGGAGCTCGTCGCGGGCTGCTCCATCTCCGACCTCTCGACCTACCTCGCCGCGCGCAACGCGCGCCTCCGTCCCGAGCTCGCCGCGGCCATCGTGCGCGACATCGCGCTCGGGCTGCACGCGGCACACGAGCTGCGCGGCGACCAAGGGCAGTTCCTCGGCCTCGTGCACCGCGACGTCAGCCCCGACAACATCCTGCTCGGCGTGCAAGGCGGCGTGAAGCTCATCGACTTCGGCATCGCGAAGGCGACCGAGCGACTCCACGAGACGCGCCAGCCCACGCTGAAGGGCAAGCTCCGCTACCTCGCGCCCGAGCAGCTCGGTGGGCACCTCGATCGCCGCACGGACGTGTTCGCGCTGGGCATCGTGCTCTGGGAGCTCCTCACCGGACAGCGCATCTACGACGGCGCGAGCGACCCCGAGCTGCTCGATCGCGTGCGCGATCCGCGCGTGGTCGCCCCGACCTTCCTCGCGCCCGAGCTCGGGGCCGCCGTGGACACGCTCATGGCACGGATGACGGCGGTCGATCCCGAGGCGCGCCCGTCGACGATGGCCGAGGTCGCGGAGCTGCTCCTGCAAGCCATCCCGCGCACGCGCGAGGTCGGCGCAGCGCAGATCGCCGACCTCACGCGCGCGATCACCGCGACCGGGGTGGGAGTCGTCGATGGCACCGACGCGCCGACGTTCGCGCCCGATCTGGGCGCGCTGGTGCTCGATCGGCTGGCGCCCTCGGCGGTGACGACGGGGCGCATCCTGCTTCCGCAGCCGCGCTCGAAGGAGGCGACGCGCAACGCGTGGCTCCTCGGCGCCGGCATCGTCGCGATCGCGGCCCTGCTCGGTGTCGCGGTGCTGGTGCACACACAGAACAGCGTGGGAGGCGAGATGCGCGCACAGTCGCTCGCTCCTACGGCGACGCAGACGCTCGTGACCACCGGGCCTTCGGACGCGCCGGCCCCCACCGCGAGCTCGATGCCCGTCCCGTCCACGGCCTTCGCGCCGGCCCCCATCCCGGTCGCCGCCCTGCCGGCCGGGCCGGTCGAGCGCTCCGAGACGATGCCGGCGGGACCGGTCGAGCGCACCGCGGTGCTCACGGCGCCCGCGCTGCCTTCCCCCGCGCTGCCTTCCCCCGCGCCGCATGCCGCCGCGCCCCCTTCCGCCGCGCCGCCGCCGACCCGGCCCTCGCCCCCTCACGTGCGCGCGCCCGCGCATCGCCCGGCCCCGCGGCCCCACGAGACGCGCCCTGCCGCCGGCCCGACGCCGCGTGGGCGGGGAGGTCGCGCTTCGGTGGTCGACGGCACGACGCTGTCGACCGAGCTCTGATCGAGGTCCTTCTTGCGTTTCGGCCTGCTTCCCTTCCTCGCGATCGCCTTCTGCGCCTGCGCGCTCGCGGGCTGCTCCAGCGCCGCGCCGGCGCTGACCGAGCTGGTGCTCGTGATCCGCGCCGACCTGCCGGTCGACCAGCTCGAGGTGCGCGTGACCGGGCCCGAGGGGTCGACCGCCGTGCGGGAGCACATCGTGCGTCCGTCGTTCCCGATCGCGATCGTGATGACGCGCGACCACGAGCCCTACGCGCCGGTGACGATCCACGTGGAGGGCGGTGGATACGCCGCCGACGCCGTGACGGAGCTCGTCGTCGGCCAGCGACGACGCATCGAGCTCTCGCTCTCGTCCCGCTGCGAGTGCGTCACCTGCGCGGCGACGGAGACCTGCCAGGACGGCGCGTGCACGGACCGCCGCGTGCGCGCCGTCGATCTCGGCACGTGGGTGAGCGGCGAGGACGCGGGCCTACCGACCATCCGCGATGCGGGCCCACCTCGCGATGCGTCGCTGATGGACGCGGGCCGGCCCTGTGGCTGCCACGACGACCCGTGCTGCGCGGGGGACGTTTGCAACGGCAGCCTCTCCTGCCGCAGCGGCTCGTGCCTCGACTGCTCGGAGAGCGATCCGACGCTGACGGGCATGCTGCCGGCGGGCGCGCTCTACGTCACCGCGATCTCGGCCAGCGGCTCGAGCTTCTGGGTCAGCACGAGCGACGGCACGGGGACGGCGCAGACGACGTTCACCTTCGGCGACGGCGTGACCGCGAGCGGCACCGCGCCGCTCTCGGAGCTGACGGCGGTCGCGGCGAGCGCCGACACGATGACGCTCTCGGGCCCGGCCGGCGCCACGGGCACGATCCGCTTCACCGGCGCGACGCTCTCGGGCGCCTTCGCGCCGGCACCGCGCACCGACGGGATGCCCGGCACCATCACCTCCGTGCGGGGCGCCGACCACACGATCGTGTTCACGGGCTGGGACGGCTCGACGGGCGTCGTGACGCTCACGCCGATGGAGAGCTGCCGATGAGGCGGCTGGCCGCGCTCGCAGCAACGCTCTGCCTCGTGCTCGCGAGCAGCGGCGCGCATGCGCAGAGCACCGAGCCCACGGAGGCCGACCGCGCCTCGGCGCTCGCGCACCTGCAGTCGGGAATCTCCGCCGCGCAGGCGGGCGACTGGGAGGCCGCGCGCGCGGAGTTCACCGAAGCCTACGGCTTCGTGCCCTCGACACGGGTCCTGATGAACCTCGCCGGCGCGCAGCGGCACACCGGCCAGCTAGTCGAGGCGCGCGTGAGCTACCAGCGCTGGCTGCGCGAGGCGACCGATCGCGATGCGCAGTTCCGGCCCACCATCGAGCAAGAGCTGGCGTCGCTCGAGCGCGAGATCCCCCAGGTGGTCGTGACGCTGCACGGCGCGATCCCCGGCGACACCGTGGAGCTCGACGGCGCTGCGATCACCACCGGCGAGGCGCATCCGGCCAACCCGGGCGATCACGTCGTGGTCGTGCGGCGCGGCGAGACCGAGCTGCACTCCGAGCCGTTCACGCTGGCGGCCAGCGACTGGCACGAGGTGGAAGTCACGCTGCCGGGCGTGGACCCCACGCCCGATGCCGACCCCGACGGCGCGGCCGCGCGTCACTCGCTGATCACCGAGCGCGAGCACGAAGAAATCACGAGCTCGCCGTGGTTCTGGGTCGGCGTCGGCGGAGGAGCCGCGCTGGTGCTCGGGATCGTGATCGGGGTGGCGGTGGCCGCCTCGAGTGGAGGTGGAAGTGCGCCAATTCCCGACATGGGCACACTCGGGCCGTTCGCCCTCTGACCCGCCTTCGAAGAAAATCGATTCGAGGAAGAATACCAACCGGGGCACGTACGTCTCGGGGCGGTGATACAATCACGACCGGGCGCACGGGGTGCGGGCGCTCGACCTGTTGCGTCGGTGGGACGCGGTTAACCTCTACCGGAGAAGACATGGCGAAGAAGACCCTCGAGATCGACGACATCACGACCACGCGGAGCGGCCGGCGCGCTGCGATGCAGACCATCGCCGCGGCGGGCGCGGTGCTCGCGACCGGAGCGGTCGCGGCCACGGCCTCCGCGCAGGAAGGCGCCCAGCCGGCCTGCTCCGACAGCGACCCGTACGATCCGGGCGGCTACGGCCGTCACTGCGGCGGTGGCTGCAGCGACAGCGATCCGTACGATCCGGGTGGCGGCGGCCGTCACTGCGGCCGTCACTGCAGCGACAGCGACCCGTACGATCCGGCGGGCTCGGGCCGCCACTGCTGACGCTCGGGTGTGCGCTTCCCTAGGGCCGCGGCTTCCGCGGCCTGGGCGAGCGGCCTCCCGCGAGAGTCGAAGGCTCCCCCGTTCTGCGGGTGGAGCCTTCGCCCTTTCCGTCGTCCTTTTCCGTCGTCGCCTCCAGCACGGGCGCCCATCCATGCCCCGGCGTTTTCGGGCTATAGCGATCTCGTGGACACGACGGTTCGGGCAGCGATGGAGCGGGCGCTCGCGGCCCGGAGCCGAGACGAGGCGTGGAAGGCGCTCGAGCCGCTCGAGGGCGCGCTCGCCGGCGATCGCGATCTGGCCCTCACCTGGCTGACGTTGCTGGCCGCGTCTCCGTCGCGGGCGCGTGCCGCCGACCAGGCGCGCACGATCCTCGCGCGCCACCCGGCCGACGCGGAGATCGTGCACGCCGCGCTCGCCGCGCTCCTGGCGGTGGCCGATCGGACGCCCTTCGACGAGCCCCGTCCCCCGGGGGATGCGGCGCAGATCGCGGCCGACGAGGCCCGAGCGGCGCTCGTGCGGCGGCCCGACGACGCTGCGCTCCACGCCGCGCTGGGGAACGCGCTCGTGCGGCTCGGACCGGCCCACGATGCCGCGGCCGTCGCCGCGCTGGAGGAGGCCGTGCGGCGTGAGCCGCGCGGCGAGTGGCTCTCGGATCTCGGCGTCGCCCACAAGCGGGCCCGACGCTTTCGCGCGGCGCTGATCGCGTTCGAGAAGGCGCGCGCCAAGCTGGGCGACCTCCGCCCGCTCCTCTTCCACGTGGCGCTGGCGGCGATGGCGACCGGCGAGCACGCGAGCGCACGCGAGGCGCTCCTCGCGCTCGGCTTCACGGTCGAGGGGAGCGATCGCCCGTTCGTCCCCGATCTGCCCGAGACCGCGGTCCGGCTCACGACACGCGACCCCTCGTCCAGCTCGGCCCCCGTCGAGCTCGAGCGTGCGTGGGTGCAGCTGCTCTCGCCCGTGCACGGCGTCTTGCGGACGCCCATGCGCGGGAGCTCGAACGCAGACTTCGGCGACGTGCTGCTCCTCGATCCCGCGCCCGTCGCGACGACGACCGAGGGTGGCGAGCGGCGCGCCGTCCTGGGCGTGCTCGGCGTGCTCGCCCCCGGCGACGAGCGCCGCATCCCGTTCGTCGCGCTCGAGCAGGCCGCCGGCCAAGTCGCCGCCCTCGGCGCCGGGCTCCCCGAAGGCTGCCTCTGGTACGTGCACGGGACGCGCGTCGAGAGCGTGTGCCCGCGCTGCGCGGCCGGAGATGCGCTGCAGAAGCACGAGCACCTACCGCCGGAGGAGCATCGCGCGGTGTACGGCAAGCTCGTGGTGCCGGCCTCGATCGATCTGCGCGCGACGCGCGACGCGATCGACGCTGCGCGCGCCCAGCACCCGGGCGTGCTGCTGGCGCTGCCGCGCCTCCACGAGCTGCTCGGCGACACGCCGCAGGCAGGCAAGGCACACAAGACGTGGGGCGTGATCGAGCGCGGCCTGCTCGCCTCGCGCGCGAAGGCGTGACGGGTCGCGTGCCGCGCGCGTGGGCCACGGCCGCCCTCCTGCTCGTCTGCCTGACGATCCCCGCGGCGGCGCGCGCGACCGTCGTGGTCGAGCTCTCGCTCGAAGAGCTCGTCCTGCGAGCGGACGCCATCGTGCGCGCACGCGTCCTGCGCACCGGCTCGCACCTCGAGACGTACGAGGGGCACCTCGACCCCCACACGACGAGCGAGCTCGCCCCGCTCGAGTGGCTGAAGGGCGCGGGCGGCGAGCGTCTGTTCGTGGACGAGCTCGGCGGCGACGTGCCCGATGGGCATCGCTGGATCGCGGGTACGCCGCGCTACGCGGCGGGCGACGAGGTCGTCGTCTTCCTGCGCCGTCTGCCGGGCGGCGCGTACCGCACGCTCGGGCTCTCGCAGGGTCGCTTCGAGATCCGCCACGCCGTCGGCGCGGACTTCGTCGGCCGCACGGTCGTGACACGCGACACGCGCGAGCTCTCGTTCGTGCGCATGCGGGACGGCCGCGCCCAGGTCGACGACGGCGGGCCCGACGCCGAGGTCGACTACGACGTCTTCGTCTCCTTCGTGCAATCGGTCCTCGCGCAGGGCGGTGCGCCCTCGGCTTCCAGCGTCGAGCGTCCTCGATGAGGGGCCCCGGCCGCGGGCGAGCCGTTCCCTGGGTCGCTGCGAGCGTCGCCCTCCTCGGCGGCCTCGCCCACGCGGCGCTCGCGCACGCGTGGAATCCCATCGACCCGTCCGCCCCGCGCTGGTCGGGGACCGTTCCCTTCGCGATGAGCGCGGGCGGCGCGAGCGATCTCGGGCCCGACGCCACCGAGTCGGCGATCACCGAAGCCTTCGACGCGTGGACCCGCGTCTCGTGCACCGCGCTCGTGGCGAGCTACGAAGGGCGCGTCGATGCGCGGCCCACGCCCGGAGACGGGATCTCGGCGATCGGCTGGGACGAGGATCGCTGGCGCTACGACCCCACGGCCATCGCGGTGACCCAGCCCCAGTGGGGCGCCCGCGCGATCGACGGGCACCCGGTGATCGTCGAGGCCGACATGGAGCTGAACGGCGTCGACTACGCGTGGATCCGCGGGCCGGGGAGCGCGCAGAGCGTGGACACGACCTCGATCGTGCTGCACGAGGCCGGCCACTTCTTCGGGCTCGGCCACTCGCGCGATGCCGGCGCCGTCATGTACTACGCCTATCGTGGCGGCATCAGTGCCATCGCGGTCGACGACGAGATCGCGATCTGCACGCTCTATCCGAACGGCGATCCGCTCCCGACCGACTGCCACATCACCGGCTGCACGGCCCCGCTCACCTGCCGGGCCAACGGCACCTGTGGCCCGAGCACCAGCGGCGGCCTCTGCGCCCCGTGCGCCAACGACGCCGACTGCGCGGCCGGCGCCTGTCTCTCGTACCCCGACGGCGCGCGCTTCTGTGGGACGCGCTGCGGCAGCGACACCGAGTGCGGCCCCGGCGCGCGATGCGTTCCTTTCCCGGACGTCGGCACGCAGTGCGTGCGCACCGAAGGAGACACTCCCCGCTGCAGCGCCGACGCCGGATGTGCCTCCGATGCGGCGTGCACGAGCGGCCAGCGATGCGACGTGACGAGCGGTAGCTGCCTCACGGGCATGGGCGGAGGTCTCGGTGCCGCCTGCACCGGCCCGGGCGAGTGCGCCGCCGGCCTCTGCGTCGACGGCGCATGCGCCTCGTTCTGCGACTGGCTCGTGCCTGGCTCGTGCGCACCGGGGTTCTTCTGCGACGCCCAGCGCACGGGGACCTGCACCGCGATGGGCCTCTGCCGCGCCGGCGAGGCGGGGCCCGGCCTGCCGGGCGATCCGTGCGCGAGCAGCACCGACTGCGCGGGGCTCTTCTGCGCCGAGGGCGTGTGCTCGGAGCCCTGCGCGCCGCGCGATGCGAGCGCCGACTGCCCCCTCGGCTACGAGTGCCAGGTCGGCACCAGCCCGAGCTGCGGCAGCTGCCAGCGCGCGCTGGCCCTCGGCGACGCGTGCACGACGCGCGAGTCGTGCGCGAGCCGGCTCTGCGTCGACGGCGCGTGCTCGGTCCGCTGCGATCCCGGCGCGAGCGGGACGTGCCCGGCCGACTTCGACTGCAGCCCGCGCGGCGACGACGGAGTCTGCACCAGCATGCTCGGCGGGCTCGGCGCGCCCTGCACGAGCGACGATGGATGCCTCGGCGCGCACTGCAGCGAGGGCACGTGCACGCGCACCTGCGGCATCGCCGCGCCCTGCCCGCGGGGCTACGACTGCCTCGCCCGCGGCGCGCAGTCCGTGTGCGCGGCTCGCCCGCCCCCCGCGAGCTGCGCCTGCCGCGCGGGCGACGGTGCTCGACCGGCCCGCGGAACGCTCGCCGGCGTCGCGCTCCTGCTCGGGATCGCCGCGATGCGCCGCCGGCGCCGCGCCTCCCACGTCGGGGAGCTGGGGCTTGCCTCTTCCGCCGGTTCGCTCTAGGTCGCGCTGCGAAGCTCGTGCAGAAGGCGCCGCCAGACGACGCGAGGAGAGAGCGCCTCGAAGACAAGGTCCGCCCCTACGCGCGCCGGATCGCCTGGGGCGCGCTGCTCCTGCTCCTGACGCAGGTGGCCGAGAAGGCGACGCCCTGGCTCTTCCGCGTCGGCCTGGATGGGCTGCACGACGGGCAGATGGCGGTGGTGCGGAACGCCGCCGTGGGCGTCATCGTGCTCTCGGCCCTCGCGTGGGTCGTGCGGACGCAGTCGCGGATCCAGGTCTTCAACGTCGGTCGCGACGTCGAGTTCGATCTGCGCAACCAGGTGCTCGCGCGGGTGCACCTGCTCGGCCCTTCGTTCTTCCGGCGCACGTCGACGGGCGACATCATGAGCCGCGCGACGAACGACCTCGCCCAGGTTCGTCTCTTCGTCGGCTTCGGCGCGCTCAACGTCGTCAACTCGGTGCTCGCGTTCGTGAGCGCCATCGCGCTGATGTTCGTGGTCTCGCCGCGGCTGACGCTGCTGGCGCTCATCCCCTACCCGTTCCTGGCCATCGCCGCCCGGCGCTTCGGCCGCGCGATGTTCGCGCGCAGCGGGGAGGCCCAGGTGGCCATCGCGGCGCTCTCGGAGCGTGTCCAGGAGGACGTGGCCGGCACGCGCGCGCTCCGCTCGCTCGGGCTCGAGGATCGCCAGCGCGCCCGCTTCGAGAAGGTCAACGAGCAGGCGATCGAGAAGAACCTGCGCCTGGTCTCGCTCCGCGCGCTGATGTGGCCGGTGATGATGGGCCTGAGCTCGGTCGGCACGCTGATCGTCGTGTGGCGCGGAGGGCAGATGGTCCTCGACGGGGAGCTGACCGTGGGCGAGTTCGCCGCGTTCAACGCGTACCTGGCGCAGCTCGTGTGGCCGACGCTCGCCTTCGGCTATCTGCTCGGCATCGTCCAGCGCGGGCGCGCGTCCTACGAGCGCGTCCGCCAGATCCTGGTCGCGGCGCCCGACGTCGCCGAGGACCCCGACGCGATCCCGGCGAAGAAGGTCGGCGCGCTGGCGGTGCGCGAGCTCTCCTACGAGATCGGCGGCCGTCGCGTCATCGATCACGTGTCCTTCGAGGTGCCCGCCGGGACGTCGCTCGCCGTGGTCGGCGCGACGGGCTCGGGCAAGAGCACGCTCGCGGCGCTCCTGCCGCGTCTGCTCCAGACCCCGCGCGGCGCGGTGTTCCTCGACGGCGACGACGTCACTCACCTGCAGCTCTCCGACCTGCGGCGCACGATCGGGTTCGCGCAGCAAGAGCCCTTCCTCTTCTCGACGACGGTGGCGGCCAACCTCGGGCTCGCCCAGGCCGATCCGGAGGCTGCCGCCGCGCGCGGCGCGATGGAGCACGCCGCCTCGGAGGCCAGCGTGCGCGAGGAGATCGAGTCACTGCCCGAGGGATGGGCGACGATCGTCGGCGAGCGCGGCGTGCAGCTCTCCGGCGGGCAGAAGCAGCGCGTCGCGCTCTCCCGCGCCCTGCTCGGCGCGCCGCGCGTGCTCGTCCTCGACGATCCGCTCTCGGCCGTCGACGCTCGCACCGAGCGCGCGATCCTCGAGGCGCTCGATCGCGCCGCCGCGGGCCGCACCATGGTCCTCGTCACGCACCGCATCGCCGCTGCGGCGCGCTGCGATCGGGTGATCGTGCTCGATCACGGCAAGATCGTGGAACAGGGAACCCACGACGACCTCGTGAAGGGAAAAGGCCTCTACGCCAGGCTCGCGGCGCGGCAGCGCCTCGAGCAGGAGATCGCGGAGCTCGCATGACGCCTGCCGTCGGCACGAGCCCCGCGCGTCGCGTCGCGAACGTGCGCCCGCCCTCGGGCGACACGGTCGACGAGAAGACCTACGACCTCGCGCTCCTCGCGCGCCTCTGGCCCTTCGCGCGCCCCCACGCGGCGCTGCTGCTCACCACCCTCGCGCTCGTGCCGATCGTCGCCGCCGCGTCGCTCGCGCAGCCGATGCTGATCCGCGAGACGATCCAGGTCTCGCTCGTCGAGCGCTCGAGCAGCGCCCTGGGCCGCGTGACCCTCTGGTTCGGGCTGGCGATCACCGCGGAGTTCCTCGCCCGATTCGGGCAGACGTACACGCTCCAGCTCGCGGGGCAGCGCATCGTCGCGGCGATCCGCACCGCGAGCTACGAGCGCGTGCAGTCCCTGCCGCTCTCGTACCTCGATCGCACGCCGGTCGGGCGGGTCGTCACGCGCGTCACCAACGACTCCGACGCGCTGGGTGAGCTCTTCGCGTCGGGCGCCGTCCTCGCGATCTCGGACGTCGTGATGCTCGTCGGCTGCCTCGGGATGATGTTCTACCTGGACGTGCGCATGACGCTGGTCGCGCTCGTGGCGATCCCGCCGCTCGCCTTCGCCGTGGACCGCATCCGCCGGCGCGCGCGCGAGGCCTTCCGCGCGATCCGGGCGACCATCGCGCAGCTGAACGCGTACATGTCCGAGCAGGTGCAGGGCATCGCGATCGTGCAGGCCTTCGGCCGCGAGGACGCGTGCCTGGCCGAGTACGAGGACATCAACGCGGCGCACCGCGACGCGAACTACCGCTCGATCCGGTACGACGCGCTCCTCTACTCGATCGTCGAGTCCATCGCGGCCGTCACCGTCGCCATCGTGCTCTGGTACGCCGCCGTGCACGCCGCCGGGCTCGACGCGACGGAATCGGCGCTCTTCGTGGGCACCGTCGTCGCGTTCTACGACTACGTGCAGCGCTTCTTCGTGCCCATCCGCGAGCTCAGCCAGAAGTACACGATCCTCCAGTCCTCGCTCGCCGCGGCCGAGCGCATCTTCGCGCTCCTCGACATGCCCGATCGCGACGCGCCGGCCGGGCTCGAGGTGCCGCCCTACGTCGCGACCGAGGGCGCGGCGATCGAGCTGCGCGACGTGGAGTTCGCCTACCGCGCGGGCCATCCCGTGCTGCACGGCGTCTCGCTCTCGATCCGGCGCGGCGAGCGCATCGCCATCGTGGGCCCGACGGGCTCGGGCAAGACGACGGTGACGGCCCTCGCGCTGCGCCTCTACGACGTGGCGAAGGGCAACGTGCTCGTGGACGGCCGCGACGTGCGCGAGGTGCCGCGCGTCGAGCTCCGGAAGAAGTTCGCCTGCGTCCCGCAGGACGTCTTCCTCTACAACGACACGGTGCTCGCGAACGTGGCCGCCCTCGAGCCGAATCCCGATCTCGAGCGGGCGCGCGAGGCGCTGCGCAAGGTCGGCCTCGAGGCGCGCCTCGCCGATCGCGGTGGGCTCGAGGCGCGCATCGACGAGCGCGGGGCGAACCTGAGCGCCGGCGAGCGCCAGCTCGTGGCCTTCGCGCGCGCCATCTATCTCGACCGGCCCTTCCTCGTCCTCGACGAGGCCACGGCGCACGTGGACTCGGAGACCGAGCACCAGCTCGCCGAGGCCGCCGAGGCGATGCTCGCGGGCCGCACCGCGATCGTGATCGCGCACCGCCTCTCCACGATCCGCACCGTCGACCGCATCGTGGTCGTCCACCGCGGGCGCATCGTCGAGGAGGGCAAGCACGAGGAGCTGCTCGCGCTCGGCGGCCTGTACGCGCGTCTGTACGAGCTGCAGCTGGCCGCCCCGCCGGACGAGGACGAGCCCGCGGCCGCGACGAGCCCGAGCGGGGAGCCGGCGTCGACGGCCAGCCTTCATTGACCTACCGCGCCGGCCCCGGCCGGCGGCACGGGACGAGCCCTCGTCGGGCGCAAACCGCGCAATCGAGAGCCGAAGTGCGGTAAGCTGACGCGGTCCTCGGTCGGGGGGCGGCCGCATGCCTCGAAGCCGAAGCGTCTCCGCATGTCGGTCGAGCCCAGCCCCGTCGTCTACGGCAAGTACCAGCTCCTCGAGCTCCTCGCTCGGGGCGGCATGGCCGAGGTGTTCAAGGCCAAGTCGCACGGCGTCGAGGGCTTCGAGAAGATCCTCGTCATCAAGCGCATCCTGCCGGAGCTCGGCTCGCTGCCCGGCTTCGTCGATGCGTTCATCGCCGAGGCCAAGATCGCCGTCACGCTCTCGCACGCGAACATCGTGCAGGTCTTCGACCTCGGCAAGACGGGCGAGAGCTACTTCATCGCGATGGAGTACGTCGCCGGGTTCGACCTCGGCACCGTGCTGCGCCGCGGGCGCCAGCTGCGTCGCCCGCTCTCGCAGGAGCTGGCCGTCTTCGTCGTCAGCGAGCTCGCCAAGGGCCTCGACTACGCGCACCGTCGCCGCGACGCGAGCCTGCGCCCGCTGAACATCGTCCACCGCGACGTCTCGCCCGAGAACGTGCTCCTCAGCTTCGAGGGCGAGGTGAAGCTCACCGACTTCGGCATCGCGAAGGCACGCTACGCGCTGTCGGGTGCCGCCGAGGAGCTGGGCGCCCGCGGCAAGTACGCCTTCATGTCGCCCGAGCAAGCCCGCGGCGAGCCCGTGGACGCGCGCGCGGATCTCTACGGCCTCGGCGTCGTCCTCTACGAGGCGCTCTCGGGCGTGAGCCCGTTCGACGCCGGGAGCCCCACCGAGACGCTCCGCCGCGTGCAGAGCGGGGCCGCGCCGCCGCTGAAGAGCGTCGCCCGCGACGTTCCGGAGGAGCTCTGCGCGATCGTCGAGCAGGCCCTGAGCCTGCGGCCCGAGGACCGCCACCCGAACGCCGGCCGCATGTACGAGGAGCTCGTCCAGTTCCTCTATTCGAGCGGCCGGCGCGTCGGCGGCCACGACCTCTCGCGCTACCTCGTCGAGCTCCGCACCGCCAGCGAGTCGGTCTCGAGCGATCAGGACGGCATGCGGCTGATCGCGATGTTCGACGGCGAGGCCGACGTCACCCGCGTCCGTACGCCGATCGAGATCCCCTTCGGCCGGCGGTCGTCACGGCCCCCTGCGCGGCCGAGCGTGACGTCGCGGAGCTCGGGAGGGATCCCGCGAGCGACGGCCGAGCGGCGCGACGTCACGGCGCTCGTGGTGCGCACCTCGTCCTCCACGCTGCTCGCCGACCCGCCGATGGAGCGGACCCTGCGCCGCTTCGGCGGCACTCGCCTCTCGACCGCGCAGTCGCCGAACGGGATGCTCGAGATCGTGCTGGCGTTCGGCCTGCGCGAGCCGGACGGGCGCGACACCGAGGCCGCCGCGCGTTTCGCGCTGCGCGTCGCGCATGCGGCCGCGAGCGCCGCGCAAGCGAGCCGGGACACCACGCTCCAGATCGGCATCCACACCGGCCGAATCCTCGTCGACCTGAGCGGCGAGGCCATCCGCGACGAGTCGTACGAGGGGGTCCGGCGCGCCGCGCGCGATCTCGCGGCGCGCGCGGCCAACGGACAGATCCGGCTCTCGCCGGAGGCCCAGCACGCGGTCACCGATCTCTTCTCGACGTTGCCCGCGAGCGACGGCGCGGCCTTCGTCCTCGAGGGCGAGCACGCGCCGGGCGATGCCGGCGGCAAGTTCGTCGGGCGCCGCGACGAGCTGCGCCAGATGGGGGAGCTGCTCGCGCTCGCCAATCGCGGGCGCCTGCGCGTCGTCTCGCTCGTCGGCGAGGGGGGGACCGGAAAGAGCCGCCTGCTCGTGGAGACGCGACGTCGCCTGCGCCTGGGCGGGCACGACGTCGGCGTCACCATCGCGTCGTGCCAGCGCACCGCGCGCTCGCTGCCGCTCTCGGGCGTGCAGGAGCTCTTGCGCGTCATCGTCGGCATCGACGAGCTCGACCCCGAAGACGTCATCCGAGACAAGGTCGCGCGCCTGCGCGAGCTGGGGCTTGCGCCGCAAGAGCTCGGCGCGCTCGCGGCCGCGCTCGGTGCGGCCCCCTTCCCCGAGGCCACCGAGTCGCTCGGTCGCTTGCTCGGGCCGGCGCTCGCCCGGATGACGAGCAAGCTCGCGACCGATCGCCTCACCGTGCTCTGCTTCGACGGCGCCGAGTCGATGGACGACGAGTCGAAGGCGATCATCGAGGGCGTGATGCGCGACGTGGCGAGCACGCGCGTCGCCGTGGTGCTCGCGTATCGCCCCGGGCTCACCCACGCCTTCGTCGGCCAGCCGAACCACCACGAGCTCGTCCTCGGCGCCATGAGCGACGACGACGTCGCGCGCCTGGCCGCCACGCGCCTCGGGGCCGAGGAAGTCCCGCTCGACCTCCTGCGCGGCGTCACCACCAAGAGCGCCGGCAACCCCCTCTACGTCGAGGAGTACCTCAAGGCCCTGACGGAAGCGGGCGCGGTCGAGGTGTTCGAGGGCCGCGTCACGTACCGGCCGGAGATCGCCGAGGTCGAGGTCCCCAAGACGCTGCGCGGCATGGTGTCCGCGCGCCTGGCGAGGCTGACGCCGGCCGATCGACACCTGCTCCAGATCGCCGCCGTCGCCGGCGGTCGCTTCTCGGGCGAGCTCTTGGCCGAGGTCGCGGGCGAGCCGCTCGAGACGACGCTCGAGTCGCTCACGAGCCTCGAGGCGCGCGGGCTCGTCGTGCGCCTGCCGAGCGGTGACCTGGGGTTCGCGCACGACCTCGTCGGCGACGTGCTCCGGGACGGCCTCACCATCGACACGCGCCGCGAGATCCACCTCGCGGTCGGCCTCACGCTCGAGCGGCTCTATCCGCAGAAGCTCGACGAGCTCGCCGAGCGGCTCGCGACGCATTTCCGCGAGAGCGGCGAGCGCGAGAAGGCCGTCGACTACGTCCTACGCGCGGCCGAGCGGCTCGAGGCCGACCAGGCACACGCCCAGGCCACGGCGGCCTTCGAGCGTGCCATCGAGCTGCTCACGCGGCTGCCGGGCGTCGACCGAGATCGGATCCTCTCGGCCTACCGACGCCTGGGCGACGTGCAGTGGAAGGCGCGCGACGTCGAGCAAGGGCTCGCGCGGCTCGTGCCGGCGCTCGAGCTCGCCGAGGCGAGCGGGCGCGAAGACTACGTGGCGCTCTTCAGCATGATGCGCGGGCGCCTGCTGACGCAGGGCCACCGCGTCGACGAGGGCCGCGGCTGGCTGCAGCGTGCGTTCGACATCGCGAGCCGGATGTCGAATGCCGCGCTGATGCTCGACATCGTCCTGGCGCGCGCGGAGGCCGACGTGCGCCTCGGCGAGCGGCGCGAGGCGATCGCGCACCTCGAGCACGCGCTCTCGCTCGCGCGGCAGGCCGGCAACGTGGAGGCCGAGCAGCGCGCGACGGTGAACCTCGCGCTCACGCACGCGCAAGCGGGCCAGTTCGAGCAGGGGCTGGCCCGCATCGAAGCGGCACGGCAGCTCCTGGCGCGGCATCCCGACCGCTACACCGAGTGCGAGATCGAGAAGATGGAAGCGCTCGTTCACTTCTTCGCGCTCGACTACGCGCAGGCCATCGAGGCGGCCAGCCGCGGGCTCGAGCTCGCCAAGGAGTACGGCTTCCCGTACGAGCAGGCGGTGAATGCGCACAACATCGGCGAGGGCTACGTCCGGCTGGGAGACTACAAGCGCGCGTTCGCCTCGCTCCGCTACAGCTACGAGGTCGCGCGCGACCACGGCATCGTGCACCTCCAGGTCGCCAACATGCGGGTGCTCGGCTTCATCGACGCGATGCGCTTCGGCTCGGACGAGGGGCGGCAGCACGTGGTGGACGCGATCCGACACGCCGAGCAGCGGCGCCACGTCTGGGAGCTCGTCCAGGGCCGCTATCTGCTCGCGATGATCGACCAGCAACGCGGTCAGATCGACGAAGCGCGCGCCGGGCTGCGCGAGGCGCTGCGCCTCGCGACCGAGCACGGCTACGACGCCTACGCCGCCTCGTGCGAGGGTGGGCTGCGGGCGCTCGACGAGGGTCGCGCGATCCCCTTGCTCGCCTAGATTCAGGCCACGAGGCACGCGCGCCGCGATCGGGTCGCGACGCGCGACGCGCTTCGTTCAGTCCGGAGCGGCCTCGGTCGACGGCGGCGCCTCGGGAGCCGGGGCGGGGGCCGCCTCGGGAGCCGGAGCGGGCGCGGGAGCCGGGGCCGCCACGCGGGCCGGAGCGGGAGCCGGTGCTGCTTCGGGAGGCGGCGCCGCCTCGGGGGCCGGCGCGGCCTCGGGGGCCGGCGCAGCCTCGGGGGCCGGTGCGGCCTCGGGCGCGTCCGTCGTCGGCGGCGCGCTCGGCGGGGCCAGGTCGTCGCTCGGCGGCGCCTCTTCCCCTTCGCTCCCGCCCTGATCGTCCGCCGCGTCGTCGCCCTCGTCGCCGTCGTCGCCCTCGTGCTCGTCGTCGAGCGCGTCCTCGAGCTCCTCGCGGTTGTGGGCCTCGCGGGCCTCGATCGCGTCCTCGAGGGCGGAGTCGCCGTTCGAGGAGAGGTACGCGAGCGTCGCCGAGAGGATCATGAACAGCGCGGCGCTCACCGTGGTCAGGCGCGTGAGCAGGTTGCCGGCGCCGGAGCCACCGAAGACCGTCTGGCCGCCACCCGCCAGAGCGCCCATCCCGCCACCGCGGCCCTGCTGGAGCAGGACGACCATGATGAGGAACGAGCAGACGAGGACGTAGACGATCGAGAGGAACGTGTACATGAGGGCACTTCCCGGGGAAGGGGCCGGACCCTAGCAGGGCTCGGGTCGTTTTCCAGCACCTCGGATCACGAGGACATTCCGCCCTCCCCACCCATCGACCGGGGCAGGCGCG
This sequence comes from Sandaracinaceae bacterium, assembly GCA_044223665.1. Taxonomy (GTDB): domain Bacteria; phylum Myxococcota_A; class Polyangia; order Polyangiales; family Sandaracinaceae; genus JBBSAT01. The sequence goes on from JBGALT010000124.1 coordinate 19,922, forward strand.
GCCATGGTCGTCGCTCAGGCCGGGCGGCGAGCCCGCACGATCCATACGTGCCCGCTGAGGACCACCGGCCCACTGGGGAAGCGCAGGCGCAGGGCGTCGCGCACGGCACCGAGGGCTCCCTCCCGGGTGCTGGCGTCGGCCTGGGCCAGCGCACGAGAGAGCGGCCCGATGCGGTCCACCGTCACCATCGCGTCCTCGACGCTCGTGCCGATGGGCATCGGGAGCTCGTGCGGCTCGACCGAGACGTCGACGAGCCCGGCGGCGCCGAGGATCGCCTCGACCCGGTCCTTCGCCGCGAAGGCGCCAGGCCCCGGCGCGAGCGGATCGCCCGGCACGGGTGGCGGCAGAAAGGGCGCCGCGGCCCGCATGGGCACGGTCATGAAGTCGTTCTTCGCGAGCTCTTGCCAGCAGACGAAGACGACGCGCCCGTTCGGCGCGAGCGCGCGCGTCAGCGACGCGAACGCGGCCACCGGATCGGCGAAGAACATCACGCCGAAGCGCGAGAGCACGACGTCGAAGGGCGCCTCGAAGCGCGCGATCGACGCGTCCTCGAGCCGAAAGGTGACGTTGGGCCGAGACGCGGCCCGCTGCGTCGCGAGGCCGAGCATGGGCGCCGAGATGTCGACCCCGAGGACCGTCCCGGTGGGCCCCACCGCGTCGGCCGCGAGCAGCGAGGTCTCGCCGGTGCCGCATCCGACGTCGAGCACGCGCTCGCCCGACCGAAGCGCGGCCGCCGCCAGGAGCGCCGGCGTGATGTGCTCGAACTGCGCATCCATGCGCGCCTGGAGCGCCGTCCAGGCCGCACCGCCCGGCCCGTTCCACTGCTCGACCTGGGCGGCGTTCGGAGAGCTCGAGAGGCTGGGCGGAGTCGTCATGCAGAGCCTCGTATCACCTTTCCCGAGACCGGCGAGCCTGGTCGCTCGCATCCACGTGGGCTGGCCCCGCTTGCTCGTGCAGCGACCCAGTCGAACGAGGCGGCCCCATGCCGAACGTGACGGTTGCCACGAGGCGTGGCGAGCGGCATCGGCGCTCGGCGCGCCGCGCCCGAGGCGCGCAAAATCGAGGGCGATCAGGGCCGGACGGCCGCGCGGACGATGGCGGCGAATCCGGCCCCGTCGAGCGAGGCGCCGCCCACGAGCGCGCCGTCCACGTCGGGCTCCGCCATCAGGTCGGCCGCGTTGTCGGGCTTCACGCTGCCGCCGTAGAGGATCCGCATCGACTCGGCCGCCTTCCCGCCGAACTCCTGATCGAGCCGCCCGCGGATGGCGGCGTGCATCGCCTGGGCGTCCTCGGGCGAGGCGACCTTGCCGGTGCCGATGGCCCACACGGGCTCGTACGCGATCACGCAGCGCGTGAGCTGCGCCGCATCCGATCCGGCGAACGAGCCCTCGATCTGCCCGAGCACCACCTCGACCGCGCGCCCCGCCTCGCGATCGGCCAGCTGCTCGCCCACGCAGACGATCGGCCGAAGCCCGCGCGCGAGCAGCGCCTGTCGCTTGCGGCTCACGACGGGATCGGTCTCTCCGTAGTACTGCCGGCGCTCGCTGTGGCCGACGATGCAGAGCGTGCAGCCCGCATCGAGCAGCATCGCCGGAGCCACCTCGCCGGTGAACGCGCCCTTCTCCTCGGCGCAGGTGTCCTGCGCCGATACCGCGACGGCTGAGCCGGCGAGCACGCGCGCCACCGACGCGAGCGCGGTGAACGGCGGCGCCACCGCCACCTCGACTCCCGGCGGCGATGCGCTCTCGGGGGACCGCAAGGCCGCGACCACATCGCGCGCGAGCGCTTCGGCGAGCGCGATCGACGCGGGCTGCAGCTTCCAGTTTCCACAGACGAGAGGCGTGCGCGAGCGGGAGGTCATGGCTTCGGCGCCGAGTGTACGCCGACCGATGCGCCCCCGCGCGCCGTCGAATCGCCTCGTGGGCGCGCCCTCGAGGCCGGCCCGACGGCCACGGCGGGGCACCGTGCCACCACGCCACCGGCACGAGGCAGATCGTCGCGAGGCGAGCGCCCGTCCTTCGCGAGCGCGGACGCTCGGCGGAGCGGACCGAGCCTCGGATCCGAGGTAGGAGCCCATCGTGCCCAGCGAGCCGCGCTCACCCTCGTCTGCCGCCGTCACGTCGGCGCGCTTCGGGCTCGCGCTCGTCGGGACGAGCGTGCTCGCCGCCGGCTTCGCCGTGCTGGTGCGCATCGCCCTGACGCACGCGACCCGGGCGCTCTTCGGCGCCGACGACCCCGTCGACGGGTTCCGGCGTGCCACCTCGACCGTGTGGACGATCGCCGCTCCCGCGCTCGGCGCCCTCGTCGGTGGCCTCGTCGCGGTCGCGGCCGAGCGCTTTCCGAAGAGCCACGGCGTCGGCGACGTGATGGAAGCGGTCGTCTTCGGTCGCGGCCGCGTCTCGTTCCGCGCCGCGCTGGCCAAAGCGCTCTCGTCCTTCGCGGCGATCGCGTCGGGCGGCTCGCTCGGCCGCGAGGGCCCGGTGATCCAGATGGGCGCCGCGCTCGGCGGGGCCCTCGGTCGCTGGCTCTTGCTCGACCGGGTCGCCGTGCGGACGCTCTACGCCGCCGGAACCGCGGCCGGGTTCGCGGCGGCGTACAACACCCCGATCGCCGCGACGCTCTTCGTGGTGGAGATCGTCGTCGGCGTGGTGGCGCTCGAGCTGGTCGTACCGGTGGCGATCGCGGCCGCCGTCGCCACCGCCATCAGCCGGGGCGCGCTCGGTGACCAGCCCGTCTTCGGCATCCGCACCTACGCGCTCGTGACGACGCCGCAGCTCGCGAGCTCGATCCTCCTCGGGCCGCTCGGCGGCCTGGTCGCGGTCGGATTCATGGCGCTCTTGGCCCGCGGTGAGCTTCTCTTCGCGCGCGTCCCGGCAGCCCGGCCCCTGCGGGCCGCGCTGGGGGGGGTGGTGGTGGGCCTGCTCGCGACCCAGCTGCCGGAGGTCGCCGGCAACGGCGCCGACGTGATCCGCGAGATGCTCGACGGGCGCGTCATCGGCGCCGCCTTCGTCGTGCTCCTGCTCGCCAAGCCTCTCGCCACGACC
>JBGALT010000125.1:0-22157 GCA_044223665.1 Sandaracinaceae bacterium
CGCGAGCCCGAGCAGCGCCATCTTCCGCGCGCCCGACTCGGCGTCGTCCTTCTCCCGGATCAGGTCCAGATCACGCATCGATCCATCCATCGCCGCCTCCGCGCACTGGCTCGGTAGAGCCAATGTAGATGGATGTAGGTCTTGTGCGCCTATGTGGTCAAGAAAAGGCGGTCGCGCTCGCGCGACCGCCGCCGCGAGGCGCGACGGGGGCGGTGAGAGTCGCGCCCGACGGGACGGCGCTCGGGCCTTTCTCGCCGGGGAATCGGCGTCCGCGGCGCAGTCGAACAACCTCGGCGCCCAGTCCCTCGATCACCTGCGCGCGATGGCGCAAACGTTCTCGCGCGACACGCACGTCCAGAACCGTGACGGGACCTCCGGAATCGCAGCGCACTTCGACTCGTTGCTGGACGGCCCGGCCGCCCGCACCGAGACCGTCGCGGGCGACTGGGGTGGATCGAGCTGCGTCTTCAACTACCCGCCGTGCACGAGCGATGCCTCGTGCCCGAATGCACGACCGGGCTCGTGCTGTAGCCCGGGCGGCACGCTCCGCTCGCAGGCGTGTGGCGGGATCCCGCCTGGCCACTGCCAGATCAACGTCGGCCCGGACTCCTCCGGGGAGGATCGCGCCTACGACGCGGGCCCGAGGCGCTGGCTGTTCCGCACCATGCACTGGGACGGCGGCGGCAGCGCGCGTCCCCTCGGGATGATCATGTCGGTCGGCAACGCCTCCGACAGCGTCCACGAGCTCGCGCACACCGCCGCCCTCGACCACGGCGGGCCCCAGCAAGCGCGCTTCGACGCCGACACCGCCAACTTCAGCCTCGTGCACCTGTCCCGCATCCAGTACGACTTCCAGAACGTCGGCGGCGTCGATCTCGGTGACTCGATCGAGGCGGCCCGCATCGGCTTCTCGCTCGGCCTCAACGGCTCCGTGCCGAGCCTGGCAGCCCCCGAGGCGTGCGCGTACGGCGCGAATGCGGAGTCCGGCCCACGCTCACCCTACGGTCTCGTCGGTGACTACTCTTTCCGCGGCTCGGGCCTGACGGCGCCCGACGGCATCGCCTTCGCGGCGGGTGGCCGGGTGTGCACGCAGGACGATCACGATGCCGTCTGCGAGCCACACGTGAGCGACCCGACGTGTCGGGGCGCGGTCGACTGGAACGGCGATGGTGAGATCGCGCCGCGAGGCGCGACGGTCGAGGCGCCCGTGCTCTCCACGAGCTTCGCGCGGGTCCAGCGCACACCGGGGACCTTCGGTGGGACGCCGCAGCGCTGGCTTTCGGAGACCGGGACGCAGCTCGTCGCAGCCGGCGGCGTGCTATTCCGCGTGCGCGTCGAGGGTATTGCTGTGGGCGCGGCGATTCGACCTCGCCTGCTCGTCAACCTCACGCGCAGCTTCGCGTGCAGTCCGGATCCGAACCCCGACCTCCGGCCCGGCCAGTTTCGCTGGCCGGACTGCGATTGGGAGGGCTCGCAGCTCGGACCGCTCGAAGCGTCTCGCCGCGCGATCGAGCCGCTGGCCGTCGCGGCGGCATCGACGAGGCTCGGCGGCCGTACCGTGCTCGTCGTCGTGTGGGTGCCGCTCGATGCCCCGAGCACGCTACGCTACGGTCTGATGGAGACCTTCGGGCAGTTCCGCGCGAGCCCGACCGCGATCCCGCTCGGTGCCGCCGGGCTCGCGAGCCTCGACGACCTCTCGGGCATCCCGTCGCTCGCGCGCATCGGAGAGACCGACGACCTCGTCCTCACCTTCCGCGATGCGAACGGCGACATCGGCGACGTCGTCGGTCGACCGACGGCGACGGACGTTACGTGGACACCGCGCGGCGAGGCCGCGATCGCCTCGGGCACGCTCGCGTTCCGAAGCGCCGTGGCGACCGCGAGCCTGCCTGTCACCACTTTGCTGCCGGCCGACTACGGCGTGATCCTGGCTGTGGGGCGCACACAAGGCGAAGGGCTCGCGCTCGAGCTGTTCGCGCGCAGCACGGGCCGCGGAGCGTGGGACGCGCTCGGGCCGATCGAGGTGCCCAATGGCTCGCGCCTCGACACGGCGGGCATCCGCGGGCGACCTGCCATCGCCGCGCGCCCCTATCGCGTGGGCTCCTCGGCGGGCGACGCCACCTCACGCACGCGCTGGCGCCTCGCGCTGAGCTACCAGGTCGACGGCCTCGTGAACGCGTCGTCCGGGCAGCTACCCAGGCCCGCCGAGCTGTTCTTCTCTCACTGGGACGACCTCGGCACGTGGGACCTCATCGAGGACTTCAACGCGGGCGGGGCGGTGTCGACGGCGAGCCCGTCGGCCGTCGCGATCGTCTGGGACGACGCGACCGGCGGAGCCGCGCACGGGCTGCGCGCGGAGTATGGAATCACCTCGGTCAACCCCTGCAACGGCAATCGGGTGAGTGACGGCTCATGCCCGGTCGGCACGACGTGCTGCGCTCTTGGGGCGAGCTGTCTCGTGCTGCCGAACAGTCCGTCCAGCCCGCAACAGGCGCAGCGACCGCGTGGTTGCTTCGCCGACCCGATCGGGAGCACGGGCATTCATCTGGTCCAGGCGACCCGCACGCTACCGATCGGCGCCGAGGGCGTCGTGCCGTTCACTGCGGAAGACTTCGACGAGTGGCCCGCGATGCTAGCCGGCTTCTGCCAGGGGATGCGCTACGAGCAGGCGTCGTTCGCGCCATGCATGTACGCCGACACCGGCCCGCGCTGTCCGGCGCCCGGCAGCGCCAGCGCGGTCGGCATCGCCATGCGAGCGTGCCCCACCTATGCGCGCCGGTGAAGCGAGCCTCGGGTGGGCGCTCGTCGCCCTGCTGCTCGCGCTGGCTCCGGGTTGCAGCGGCGAGACCGCGCCCACCGACGCGGGCACCGACGCGCCGGACGCGGACGACGACGCCTTCGTGCCCAACGACGGCGGGCCCTGGCCGGCGTTCCAGCCTCGCCTGATCGTCAGCCGGCCCGACGTGGTCTGCGAGCCCTCCGTGCCGATCGTGTTTCGCGATCCCGGCCGCCCGCCTGCCCCCCCGGGGACCGTGCGGTTCATCCGCTCCATCACCGCCGACCCGGACGTGTACGCCGGCCTCGTGGAGCTGTTCAGCGCGGGGGGTCAGGTCCCTCCACGGCCCGAGATCTCGCAGGTCGCGTTCACGGGCCTGCCGAACGGCGGCGTCGCCATCACCACGCACGGCGGCGAGCGACCGTTCCTGTGGTTCGACGCCGCGTTCATCGGCCTCGACCCCGGCGGCAGCGTCTCGTTCGTGCGGCTGGGCCCCACCGCCGACCCACAGCACGACTACTGGATGGACCCCGGACCGTATCCTGTCGTTCGTGAGGGGAGCGATCTCTGGGGGCGCGACATGGGGTTCCTCGGCGGCGCGTCGGTGCATCCACTCGACATGCCTGACCTCCCGAGACCACAACATTTTGAGTTCGTCCAGGCCGTCGCCGAGAGCCGCGCAGCGATCTTCACCGATCGCGGCTATGCCGTCTGGCTCGCGTATGCAGGATGGCTCGTCAGCACCTGCCTCGACGGCCGCATCCGCTGGATCCTCGAGTACGACCCGCGTCACCTGGCTGACGGAACGATGGTCGTCGCGGACCCGACCCTGATGGGCCTCGCCGATGGAAGCGTGGTGGCGAGCATTGGAATCGGCGTGCGGGTTGGGCCGGACGGGCAGATTCTCGCGACGGGCCGGAGCTTCTCGCGCGCAGCGCCTTGTGGGCTCTATTCCAGCATCGACGCTACCCACGCGGTCTGGCTCGACCCAGGTACGCTTGAAATCAGCGGCGATGCCCTTCCGAATCGTGCGGAGTTCTTCTATCCCGGACTCCTGGGTGAACGCTGCCAATTCGGGCATCTCGACGGTAGTCATGCCCCGCATACGCTCGAGTCGTTCGGCACCGAGCCCGACCTCGAATGGCGGTATCCGCTTCCGGACACGTGCGCCAGCCTGCAGACGCTGATCCCCGTGGCCGGAGGCGGCTTCTTGGGCGTGTGTCGTTTCCCCGGCGCGATCTACGTCCAAGCCGACGGCACCCTCGGCTGGTATCAGGACCTCGGCGACGAGGCCGGCGACGAAGCCATCTACGAGGCGGCGGTACTGATGCCCGACGGCACGCTCTACTTCGGCGTCAGCGGGGGGCTCACCGCGTACGGCGTGGTCGCGATGGAAACGGGACTACGCCCGGCGTGGCAGACGGGCCGCCGCGCCGCGGGCAACTGGGCGCGCCTCGGTGCGCCGCTCCTCGACAGCGCCGTCGATGCAGGGGCGGCCGAGGACGCGGGGCTCCTCCTCGATGCGAGCGAGCCGCCCGACGCAGGCCCCGACGCGATGTGAGCCGGGCCCCGCGCCGACCTCCGGCGCTCATCCGCCGATGCAGCGTTCGGTCCGTCCGAGGGCGATCCGATCAATGACGGACCGCGTCGCCCTCGGCGACCGACGCCGCGTCGAGCACGACCTGCTCGACGACCTCGAGGCCGTAGCCGTCGACGCCGGCGATCTTGCGTGGGCGCTGCGTGATGAGCCGGATGCGGCGCAGGCCCAGCGAGCGCAGCACCTGCGCGCCCAGGCCGTACTCGCGGAGCACCTCGCCCGTCTCGAGCGTGCGCGGCGCGGGCGGCTTGCCCACGCGCACGCCGAGGTCGGCCACCAGATCGATGGGCCCGGTGATGAACACGATCACGCCCTTCCCCTCGGCCTCGATGCGCGCCACCGCCTCGCGCACTTCCATCCGCCCCGGCGTCGCCACGCCGAACACGTCGCCGAGCACGCTCCCGGTGTGCATGCGCACGAGCGTCGGCTGCTCGTCGATCTCCCCGAGCGAGAGCGCCAGGAACTCCCGCGGATCGTGGGCGGGCGAGAACACGTGCGCGCGCCAGCTGCGCCCGCTCGGCAGGATCACCTCGCCCGCGACCTTCTCCTCCATCATCGGCTCGTGCGAGAGCCGGTACTGGATGAGGTCGGCGATCGTCAGGATGCGCAGGCCGTGCGTCTCGGCGAACGAGACGAGGTCGGGCATCCGCGCCATCGTTCCGTCGTCGTTCATGATCTCGCAGATGACGCCCGCGGGCTCGAGGCCGGCGAGGCGCGCGAGGTCCACCGAGCCCTCCGTGTGCCCGGTGCGCTGCAGCACGCCGCCCGGGCGCGCGCGCAGCGGGAAGATGTGGCCCGGCGTGACGAGGTCGTCCGGCCGCGCGTCCTTGCCGACGGCGACCTGCACCGTGCGCGCGCGATCCGCCGCGCTGATGCCCGTGGTGACCCCGGTGCGCGCCTCGATGGAGACGGTGAACGCCGTCGTGCGCGCCGACTGGTTGTCGCTCGTCATCATCGGCAGATCGAGCTGCCGCACGCGCTCGTCGGTGAGGGTCAGGCAGATGAGCCCGCGCGCGTGCTTGGCCATGAAGTTGATGGCCTCGGGCGTGCACTTCTCGCCCGCGAGCACGAGGTCGCCCTCGTTCTCGCGGTCCTCGTCGTCGACCAGGATCACCATGCGGCCGGCTCGGATGTCCTCGAGGGCGCGGTGGACTCGCTCGGTGGCGCTCGTTCGCATACGGTCTCCCGTTCGATCCTTCTACGCTTCGCTCACGCGAAGCCGTGCTTCTGGAGGTGCTCCATCGTGACCCCGCCGCTGCCGCCCGGATCCACTCCGTCGACACCGGGGCGGCCGAGCAGGCGCGCGACGTACTTGGCGAGCACGTCGACCTCGAGGTTCACCCGTGATCCGGGGCCGCGCGCGGCGAGGCGCGTCTCTTTCTGCGTGACGGGCACGAGCACGACGTCGAAGCGCGTGCCGCTCGCGCGGTTCACGGTGAGGCTCACGCCGTCGACGCAGATCGAGCCCTTCGGCGCGAGGAAGGGCGCGAGCGCCGGCGGCACCTCGAAGCCGACCTCGAGCGCGTCGCCGAGCCGCTCGTGGCGCACCACCGTGCCGACGCCGTCGACGTGGCCCGTCACGAGGTGCCCGCCGAGCTTCTGATCGGAGCGCAGCGCGCGCTCGAGGTGCACGGGGTCGCCGGGTGCGCGGTCGCCCAGCACCGTCAGGCGCAGCGTCTCGGCCGAGGCCTGCGCCTCGAACCAGCCCTCACCGCTCGCCGTCACGCTCAGGCAGCAGCCGTCGACGGCGATCGACTCGCCGTGCTCGTAGCCGGTGAAGCCGCACGCGATGCGCACGCTCGCGTCCACGCCGCGCCGCTCCACGCGCACCACGCTCCCGACCGTCTGCACCAACCCGGTGAACATCGCCCGAACCTACTCCAGGACGCCCCGAGCCTACTCCGGGACGCTCAGTACGGCGCGCCGACGAAGCGCGCATCGATGCGCACGTCGTCGCCGACGGTGCTCACCCGGATCCGCTCGAGCCGGGTCGCACCGGCCACAGTGTCCGGCGCATCGTCGCGCTCGGCGAGAGACCGCGCCTGCGGATCGGCGAGGACCAGCGGCGCGAGGAAGAGCACGGCGCGGTCGGCGAGGCCGGCGGCGATCAGCGCTCCGTGGACGCGCGCGCCGCCCTCCACGAGGAGCCGGCAGACGTCACGCCGCCCGAGCTCGGCCAGGACCGCCCGCGGATCGAGCCGCCCGGCGCCATCCAGCGCGCAGGGCACGAGCTCCACGCCAGCCCGCGCGAGCCGCTCCCCGCCCGCGGCACCGGCGGCGTGGAAGATCCACGTGGGCGCCGAGGACTCGTGGGTGATCACGTGCGCTCCCGCCGGCGTGCGCAGGTGCGTGTCGAGGATGACGCGCACCGGATCGCGGCCGGAGACGAGCCGCACGTCGAGGCGCGGATCATCGGCGAGCACGGTCCCCACGCCGACGAGGATCGCGTCCGATGCATCACGGAGCGCGTGGCCGGCGGCGCGGGCGGGCTCGCCGGTGATCCACTTCGAGCTCCCGGTCCGCGTCGCAATCCGCCCGTCGAGCGTGGCCGCGGCTTTGAGCACGGTGAGCGGGCGGCCCAGCCGCGCGTGCGTGGCGAAGTCGGCCACGAGCTCCGCGCCCTCGTCGGGGAGCACGCCGAGATCGACCGTGATGCCTGCCTCTCGAAGCCGCTCGATGCCCGCGACGGCGCCGTGCGACTTCGGGTCGCGGACCGAGACGACGACCCGCGCGATCCCCGCTGCGAGGATGGCATCGGTGCAGGGCGGCGTGCGACCGTGGTGGTTGCACGGCTCGAGCGTGCAGTAGAGCGTCGCGCCCCGCGCCGCGGAGCCGGCCGCCCGCAGCGCGACCACCTCCGCGTGAGGCGCTCCGGCTCGCGCGTGATGCCCCAGCGCGACGACGCGCTCGCCGTCGGCGACGAGCGCGCCGACGTGCGGGTTGGGCGCGGTGCGGCCGCGACGCCCCTCGTCGAGCGCCCGCGCCATCATGCGCGCATCGAGCTCAGCCTCGGTCCTCGTCACGCCGGCACCTCGCGGGGAGGATCAATCGGGAAGCGCGTTGCGCGGCGCTTCCTCGGCGGCCCGCGGCCGCTCGGAGCTGCGCTCGGCCAGCGCGCGGAGCTCGGCCATGAACTGCTCGACGTCCTCGAACTCCCGATAGACGCTCGCGAAGCGCACGTACGCGACCCGATCGAGCTCGCGCAGGGCGACGAGCACCTTCTCGCCGATGGCGCGCGAGGTCGTCTCCTTCTCCCCGGACTCCACCAGACCGCGCTCGATCGCGTCGACGAGACGCTCGAGCGCCTCGCTCGAGACGGGACGCTTCTGACAGGCGCGCTGCAGGCCGGCGAGCACCTTCATGCGGTCGAACGGCTCCCGGCGGCCGTCCTTCTTCACGACGAAGGGCATCACCTGCTCGACGCGCTCGTAGGTCGTGTAGCGACGCTGGCACCCCTCGCACTCCCGGCGGCGCCGCGTGACCTCACCCCCGGACGAGAGTCGGGAGTCGATCACCCTGTTATCGAGCGTGGCACAGAACGGGCAGCGCACCGACGTCCTCTACCGCCCCGGCGGACCGCGGGCAACCGGCGCCACATGGGATCGGCGGCGCCCTGCTGCTACTCGCGCTGGGCCCGCGACGGATCCCGCGCCAGCGCCACCACGACTTCCACGTGCGCGGTCTGAGGGAACATGTCGAACGCGCGCGCCGCGCGGGCCCGGTAGCCGGCGCGCGCCAGGCCGCCGAGGTCCTTGGCGAGCGACTCGGGGTGGCAGCTCACGTACACGATCGAGGCTGGCGCGATGGCCGCGACGGGCCCGATGGCTGCGGCGGCGCCCTCGCGCGGCGGGTCGAGAAAGACGAGATCGATCGAGCCGCGCGGCACCGCCCGCGCCGCCGCGGCGGCGTCTGCGGTGTGGACCGTGGCCCGCAGCCCGTGTCGCTCGAGGTTCGCGCGCAGGCAGGCCGCCCCGGTCGCGGCGAGCTCGACCGCGACGACCGACGCCGCGCGCGCCGCGAGCGCGAGGGTGAAGTTGCCGTGCCCCGCGTAGAGCTCGAGGACGCGACGCCCCTCCGGCGCTGCCTGCGCCAGCGCGTACGCGCCGAGCCCGTGGTTGTGCTCGGCATGGGCCTGCCCGAACCCACCGAGCGGCGCCGCGAGGGGACGGCCCTCCGCGTCGTCGGTGGACTCGGCCTCGACGCCGAGCATCACGGGCCCGGCGCCGGCGGCCGCGAGCGCAGCCCCTCCGAGCGATCCGTCGCGCGTCGCAGCCTCGAGGACGCGGTAGAGCGACGCGGGCTGAGGGCTCTCGGTCTCGATGCGCGCGGTGGCGCCGCGGGGGCCGACGCCGATCCGGATCTCGCCCGCGCCGTGGAGGTCGGGGGCGAGGCGCTCGCGGACTGCGTCGAGGGCGAGAGAGAGATCCGGATCGAGAACGAGACAGCGCTCGACGTCGATCACGTCCCGACTCGCCTGGGCCCGGTACCCCACGAGCGCGCGCGCGCTCCCCGGTGGCCGAGCGAAGGCGAGCCGCGCGCGGCGGCGGTAGCCGAGCCGGCGCTCGGGGGTGTCGATCGTGATCTCGATGGCGTCGCCGCCCACGCTCGCGAGCGCGGCGCGCGCACGATCGAGCTTGATGCGCGCCGCTAGCGACTCCGACGCGTGCATCAGCGGGCAGCCGCCGCACCGACCGGCGAGCGCGCACGGCGGCGCCACGCGCTCGGCCGAGGGCGCCACGATCTCCACGCTCCGCGCGCGCGCCTTGCGGCCGCGCACGATGTCGCCGACGCGGACGCGCTCGCCCGGGAGCACGCCCGGTGCGAGGACGTCCAGGCCTCCGCCGACGTCGACGACGCCCTCCCCGCCCTCGGTGATCGCCCGGACCGTTCCCTCGCGCGCGCTCAAGGGAAGTGCTGGGCGGGTCGCCCCCGCTGGTAGAAGAACGAGAAGCTGCCGGAGAGCTGCGCGAAGCGCTCGGTGGGGCGCTGCGGATCCTCGAAGCGCACGTCCTCGAAGCTCGCCTCGATGTGGAGCGAGCCTGGGTCGATGTCGGGCGCGTAGATCGCGGTGAACGTGATGGTCCCGCTCGTCGCATCGAGGATGGCCGGCAGCGCGAAGTAGCGCGTACGCGGTACGCCGGACTCGCAGGAGGCGCCGAGGTAGAGGGTCATCGAGACTGGCTCGCCCTGTCCGACCGGGAGCGGCGTCCCGAGCATCCCTGCGATGTCGTCGACGTTGCGCACGAGGAACGAGACGCCGTCGCTCGACCACTCGCCGTAGCTGCCGCGCTGCACGCGGATGTCGAGGATCTGTCGCAGGTGCCCGCTCACGGTCGCCGGGTCGTCGACGAAGTCGGCGGCGAAGAAGTCCGGGCGTAGGTCGTAGGTCGTGGTGGCCAGGCGGCACTCGGGGAAGCTCACCTCGCCGGTGACCGAGCCGCTGCCCTGCCCCACCGAGCACGCGGAGAGCAGGACGCAGACCGCGAGCTGCGCGGCGCGCCTCACTCGACCGCTCCCTCGATGACGCCGCCGCCGATCACGCGGTCTCCATCGTACACGACCGCGGCCTGGCCTCGCGCGACGGCGCGCTGCGGCTCGAGGAAGCGCGCGACGAAGCCGCCCTTCGTGTCGAGCTCGATCCGGGCGCGCGCGGGCGCGTGGTGGTGGCGGATCTGGAGGTCGGCCTCGAAGGGCCCCTGGGGCGTATCGGTGCCGATCCAGCGGACGCCCGTCGCGTGGAGCGCGCGTGTGTAGAGGCCCGGCTCGGGGCCGACGACGACGTCGCCCGTGCTCGGCAGCACCTTGAGGACGTAGCGCGGAGGCCCGCCGCCCAGGCCGAGGCCGCGGCGCTGGCCGACGGTGAAGCGATGGACGCCCTCGTGCCGCGCGAGCTCGCGCCCTTCTTCGTCCTTGAGGGCGCCCGCAGCGCCGCGCGCACCTTGGCGCTCGACGAAGCCGGCGACATCGCCGTCGGGGACGAAGCAGAGCTCTTGCGAGTCGCGCTTGTCCCAGTTGGGGACGCCGAGGCGCCGCCCTTCCTCGCGGACGCGGGGCTTGTCCAGGTGCCCGACGGGGAAGACGAGGCGCGCGAGGATCGCGTCGGGGACGCCGAAGAGGAAGTAGCTCTGGTCCTTGCGCACGTCGGCGCCGCGGAGCAGGCCGCCGCCGTCGGTCCGCGCGTAGTGGCCGGTGGCGATGCGCTCGCAGCCGAGCGCGTCGGCCAGGCGCGCGAGGCGGCCGAGCTTCACGTGCTGGTTGCACGCGACGCAGGGGCTGGGCGTGGCGCCGGCGGCGTAGCCCTGGACGAAGGGGTCGACGACGGTGGCGCGGAAGGCCTCGCGCTCGTCGATGACGTAGTGCGGGATGCCGAGCGCATCGCAGGTGCGCCGCGCATCTTCGCGGTCTTCGGGCGCGCAGCAGCGCCCCACCTTGCTCTCCCCGCTCGCATCCCAGAGGTGCAGCGTGACCCCGACGCACGCATGCCCCTGCTCGTGCAGGAGAGCCGCAGCGACCGACGAGTCGACGCCTCCCGACATGGCGACGAGGATGCGAGACACGCCGTTGGATGTGCGGCCCGCGGGCGTTCCGCGCAACCGCAGCCCGATCCGTGACAGCCGAGGGTGCGGGTCGTGTTCCCCGGCAGGCGCGCACCTCGAACGCGAACGGCGGCCCCTGGGCCGCCGTTCGAGGACCGATGGCTCTCGCGGTTCAGTTCGCGAAGCACATCTCGATGAGCGAGTTCGCGGCCGTGCCGATCGCGGTCTCGTTCGTCGTGTTGCACGTCTCGCGGGCCGTCGACTCCGTGGCGCACATCGTCGCATCACCGCCGTGGGCGTTCAGGCACTGCGCGAACGCGGTCAGCTCGGCGTTGCAGAACATCGCTTCGGCAGCAATCCCCTGGACGTTGATGCAGCCCGCTACGGTGCTTCCACTGCCGGCGCAGGTGACCATGATCGACTGCGTCCCGGCCATGATCGTCGCGGCCGGGGTGGTGTCGGCGCTCAGCGCCGCCTGGATGCACGCGGTGTCGGTCTGCGCGCACGCACCGACCGCGGCCAGCGTCGCGGCGCTGCAGCGCGGGAGGCAGCCCGCGGGAAGCGGCTGGAAGTTCGCCGTCCACGAGCCACAAGGCCCGCTCATCATGAACGCGTCGACCTGCATCCCCGCGTCGTTCCCCGGGGTCGTGCCCGTGTCCGGCGTCGTCACGCCGCCGTCCGTCGCGGGACGGGCGTTGCCGCCGCAACCGGCCACCATTCCGAGAGCCACCGCCACGACACACCAAGCTGCGTTCTTCATCTCGTCACTCCTCTGGGGGGCGCGTGCACGCGGCGCGCGCGAGACCGGATCGGGAAGCGGCGGACGCTACTCGGCTCGCGGGCCGAGGAAAAGATCGGTGTTTCGAACCTTCCCGCGGCTCGTGAGCGCGCTCACGGACGCGGCCCGACGCGACGGCGCAGCGTCGCGCGCATGGCCACCTCGAAGAAGACGACGACCGCCGCCAAGAAGCCCGCCACCGCCGCGAAGCCCGAGCCGGCCGCTACCAAGCCCGCGAAGGTGCTGCCGACACCGAAGATCGGCGCGCTCGCCGAGGGCGACACCGCGCCCGACTTCTCGCTCGAGGGCGACGACGGCCAGAAGCACAGCCTCGCCGCGCTCCGCGGCAAGAGCGTCGTCGTCTACTTCTATCCGAAGGACGACACCCCCGGCTGCACCATCGAGGCGCGCGACTTCGCCGCGGCGAGCAAGACCCTCGCGAAGAAGAACGCCGTCGTCTTCGGCGTCAGCCGCGACTCCATCGCCTCGCACTGCAAGTTCAAGGAGAAGTACGGCCTCGGCTTCACCCTGCTCTCCGATCCCGGCGCCGACGTCATCGCGCGCTGGGGCGCGTGGGGCGAGAAGAACATGTACGGCAACAAGTCGATGGGCATCGTCCGCACGACGGTCGTCGTGGGCCCCGATGGCAAGGTGAAGAAGGTGTTTCCGAAGGTGAAGGTCGCGGGGCACGTGGACGCGGTGTTGGCTACGCTCTGATCGACCGCGCCGCGGCGGCGTCGCGTCACGCGACGCTTCGTGCTCGCGCGCCATCGCGCATCACCGCGAGCTTGCTCACCGCGACCCGCTTCCAGCGCTTCCCGCCTCCGACGTACCCTCCCCGCTTCGAGGTGTAGAATGCTCGATCGTCGTCTCGCTCTCGCGCTCGCCTCTCTCGCCGTGCTCGCGCTCGCGCCCGGCTGTCCGAGCAGTCCCGACGTGACCTGCGCGACGAGCTGCAGCGGCGGGCAGATGTGCTGCGCTGCGGCCGACGGCAGCGGCGTGTGCGTCGACCCGTTCACCAACGTCCGCAACTGCGGTGGCTGCGGCATCGACTGCGGCGCGGGCATGACGTGCTCGCTCGGTCGATGCGCGGCGGCCGGCGGCGACACCGGCATTCCGCCGCGCGACGGCGGCCGCGACGCGGGCCAGTCCGGCGACTGCCGGCCGCAGTGCTCCTCGGGATCGGTGTGCTGCGGGGCGCTGTGCGTGAGCACGAGCGGCGTCGCGTCGGGCGACGGGCGCACGGATCCGAGCTTCGAGCACTGCGGCGCGACCAGCTCGAGCTGCGGCCTCGCGTGCGCGAGGACGACGGCCAGCCGCTGCGGCGCGCCGCGCTCGCGGCCGACGGACCCGCCGCAGTGCCTCTGCGGCGACTCGCCCCCGTGTGCCGGCACCGGGATGTGCGTGCTGAACGGCGGGACGTTCGCCTGCATCGACATGAACACCGATCCGATGCACTGCGGCGACCCGCCCGTCGCCTGCCGCGCGGGCGAGGCGTGCATGCAGGGCATGTGCGGCTGCGCGGCGCTCGGCGTGGGCATGCGCTGCGCGGACACGGAGGCCTGCACCGCGACGGGGTGCACCGACACGATGACCGACCCGATGAACTGCGGCGCGATCGGGACCACGTGCCGTCCCGGCGAGACGTGCACGAACGGCATGTGCGGCTGCGGGACGCCCGGCACGCACTGCCGCAACGCCGGCATCATGGGGTGCGGCGAGGTCTGCTGCGGCGGGACCTGCATCCAGACCGACGACTACAACTGCGGTGGCTGCGGGACCGCGTGCATGGCGCCGATGATGTGCGTGCAGCGCCTCGGGATGGCGCCCCGCTGCGGCATGGAGGGCGCGTTCATCGTCGCGTGCGACGCCGATTTCGACGCCCCGCCCGGCCCCGACGCGGGCGTCGGCAGCGATGACGCCGGATCCGACGACGCCGGCACGGTCGACGACGCCGGCGACGACGCGGCGACGGACGACGCCGCCACGGACGACGCGGGCGACGACGCGGCCACCTCCGGCTGACGCGCGCGCCCCTCGTCTCCCGGCGACGTTGACGGCCCTCGCGCCCGGCGGTATCAGCCGCCTCCGGCCTTCGGCCGCCCACCGATGACCAACGCGCCCGAGCCCCTCGATCCGAGCTTCCAGCTCCGGCTGCCTGCGTTCGAAGGGCCGCTCGATCTGCTGCTGCATCTCGTGCAGAAGCACGACCTCGAGATCCTCGAGCTGCCGGTCGCGTTCGTGACCGAGCGCTACCTCGAGTACCTCGGGCTCATGCAGCAGATGAACCTCGACATCGCGGCCGAGTACCTCGTGATGGCGGCGACCCTCGCCTACATCAAGAGCAAGATGCTCCTGCCGCCCGACCCGAGCGCGGTCGAAGAAGAGGAGCAGGCCGAGGAGATCGATCCGCGGGCCGAGCTGATCCGACGCCTGCTCGAGTACCAGAAGTACAAGCAGGCCGCGGAAGCGCTCGCCTCGCGCGGTGTCACGGGGCGTGACGTGTTCCTGCGCGGGATGGAGGCGCCGGAAGCGCTCGGCGAAGCGCCGCTCGCGCCGTTCGGCCTCTTCAAGCTGCTGGACGCGTTCAAGGCGGTCCTCGAGCGCAACCAGAAGGCGGCCTCGTTCGCCGTCACGCACGAGGGCATCAGCATCCACGACCGCATGCGGCAGCTCGTCGACCGGCTCGCGCTCAAGCGGCGCTGCACGTTCGACGAGCTCTTCGACGACGCGGCCAACGTCTACGACCTCGTGGTGACCTTCCTCGCGATCCTCGAGATGGCCAAGCGCCGCCTCGCGCGGATCTACCAGAGCGAGCCCGTCGCGCCGATCCACCTCGAGTACACGGTGCTCGCCGAGGGCTCGGCCGACGAGGCGCTCGAGGCCCCGACGACGGCCGGCGGCGAAGAGCCCCATGCCGGCGAGACGAGCGACGAGGCGCGCGCCGAGGCCGACGAGGCCGAGCGGGACCGGGCCGTCGCGGCGCCCGGCGAGGATCCGCTCGGACCGGCCGCGCTTGATCCCGAGGACGAGCTCCTCCAGAGTGGCGCGCCCTCGGCCGACCCGCACGCGAGCGACGACGAAGAATGAACAGGCTCGTCCACTCCGCCCTCCCCCGCACGCGCGCCGCGCGCGCCCTCCTCCGCGTGCTCCGGCGAGAGCACACACGCCTGCGATGACGCGCGGGCGCGGCAGGAAGAAGACGACCGGCTCGGGCGGGCAGCCGCCCGAGGTGCCGACGCCCGCCGAGTCGAGCGTCGGCGTGATCGGCGCCGTGACGGTCGAGATCGTGGAGGAGGTCGTCGTCGAGACGACGGTCCTGGACAGCGCCACGGTCGAGGAGCCGAGCGGCGCCGGCGAGGCCAACGAGGGCGAGGTCTCGGCCGAGCCGCCCGCCAAGCCCGCGCGTGGTCGCGGCCGCGGCCGCGGAAAGAAGGCCCCCGAGCCCGAGCCGACGGAGGCCGACGCGACCCCGGATCGCGAAGCAACGGAGGCCGACGGGATCCCGGATCGCGAAGCCGGAGACGACGGTCCCCCTCGCCCGCGGGAGCGGGAGAGGGTTGGGGAGAGGGACCACGAAGGAGAAGCCGAGGCCACCTCCCCGCCGGCCGACGCCGACGCCGAGTCGAGCGCCGACGCATCTCCGCCCGACGGCGAAGCCGATGAACGCGCGCCGACCGACGCCGGCGCCCTCGAGGCCCTTCGCGTCGATCCCGACGCCGACACGGAGGACGCGCCGCTCGACACGGACGCTCGCCCCGGCCTCGAGAAGGCGCCGCCCCTGCTCGTCTCGGACAAGCACCTCGAGACGGTGATCGAGAGCCTCCTCTTCGTCTCCGACAAGCCGCTCACGCCGCTGCGCGTCGCGCGCCTGGCGCGCACGAGCACCAAGGAAGCCGCGCGCATCATCGAGCAGCTGGCGAAGTTCTACGAGGGCCGCGGCCTCGAGCTCGCCGAGGTCGCCGGCGGCTGGCAGTTCCGCTCGTCCGCCGCGAGCGCGCCCTTCGTCCGCGACCTCGTCGCCAAGAAGCCCGTGCGCCTCACGCGCGCCCAGATCGAGACGCTCGCCATCTGCGCCTACCGCCAGCCCATCACGCGGCCCGAGGTCGACGAGATCCGAGGCGTCGACTCGGGCTCGGCCATCAAGATCCTGGTCGAGAAGTCGCTCGTGAAGATCCTCGGCCGGCGCGACGAGCCGGGACGGCCCTTGCTCTACGGGACGACCCCGCACTTCCTCGAGTTCTTCGGACTGCCGAGCCTGGCCGAGCTGCCGACCCTGCGGGAGCACGCCGAGCTGAGCGACGAGAGCCGCGAGCTGTTCGAGCGCCGCATGGGCGAGAGCATCGACACCATCGCGGACATCGAGGGCGACACGCACCACTACACCGACGAAGAAATCGAGGCCGCCGAGGCCGCCGCCCGCGTCGAGGGTGACGAGCCTCAGGCCGACCTTCCGCTCGAAGGCGACGCCGCGAGCACGCCAGGCGCCGTCGAAGACGGGGCGTCTGCACCGGCGTCGAGCGACGACGAAGACGACGAAGACGACGAAGACGAAGACGACGACGACGAAGACGACGAAGACGACGAAGACGAAGACGACGACGACGAAGACGAGGACGAATGACGGCCGCCCGCACGTTCCAGGACCTGATCCTCAAGCTCACCGCGTTCTGGGCGGAGCGCGGCTGCCTCATCGTCCAGCCGTACAACTCGGAAGTGGGCGCGGGCACGTTCAACCCCGCCACGTTCCTGCGCGCCATCGGACCCGAGCCGTGGAACGTCGCGTACGTCGAGCCCTCGCGTCGCCCGACCGACGGCCGCTACGGCGACAACCCGAACCGCCTGCAGCAGTTCCACCAGTTCCAGGTGATCCTCAAGCCCTCCCCGCTCGAGATCCAGGAGCTCTACCTCGACTCGCTGCGCGCCCTCGGCACCGATCCCAGGCGCCACGACCTGCGCTTCGTCGAGGACGACTGGGAGTCGCCCACGCTCGGCGCGTGGGGCCTCGGCTGGCAGGTCTGGCTCGACGGCCTCGAGATCTCGCAGTTCACCTACTTCCAGCAGGTCGGCGGCATCGACTGCAAGCCCATCAGCGGCGAGCTCACCTACGGGCTCGAGCGCATCGCGATGTACCTGCAGGACAAGCCCACGATCTACGAATGCGAGTACGGCGCCGGCGTGAGCTACGGCGAGATGGCCAAGCGCGCCGAGTGGGAGTGGAGCACGTACAACTTCGAGCGCGCCGACGTGCCGATGCACCTGAAGCTCTTCGACGACTACGAGACGCAGGTGCACGAGCTGCTCGGCCTCTCGCGCGAGAAGGGCAAGAACAACGCGCTGATCTTCGCGGTCGATGATCCGCTGAAGCGCCTGCTGCTCCCTGCCTACGACTGCGTCATCAAGTGCAGCCACACGTTCAACCTGCTCGACGCGCGCAGCGCCATCGGCGTGACCGAGCGCCAGCGCTACATCGGGCGCGTCCGGCACATCGCTCGCGCGGTGTGCGAGACGTATCTCGCGCAGCGTGAGGCGATGGGGTTCCCGCTCCTCGGGAAGTAGGGCGCAAGGGGAACGAGGGGTGCGAGGTTGGTGGTAGAGCGGCCGCGCCCTGGGGAGGGGGGCCGCTCCTCGCTGCTGCTGACGCGCCGAACGACGGGCGCGCGCAGGCGCTCGTCGAGCCCCCCTCCCCAGGCCGCTCCTCTTCGTGATGGGCGCTCGCTCAGTGAGACAAACGCGTCTGCGACGCGATGTGCGCCACGAGGCTGCGCCGCAGCCTCGCCCTGATGCGAGGGCGGAGCCCTCGCGCTCCCGTCGGCGGAGCACGTCCACGCCCCGTGTTCTCGCCGCTTCGGGACCGTCGTTCAGACGCTCATCGAAGCCCTCGCGGCGGTGACACCGCCGTGGCATTTCGCGTCATTTCGGGCTTGCCATCCGTCGGCGGGCTCGCGGATGCCCCGCGCGTTCTCGCAACCACAGGGGGTTTCATGGCTACGCATCTTCGTTCGGACACGTCCGCCGACGCGGCGACGGATATCGTCGACTCCATCGCCGCCGCGCTCGAAGCAGACCCCGAGACCGCGGACCTCGCGCCGTCCTGGAACGCGCTCGTGACGCGCGGCGACGCGCTCGGAGCGACGCTGCGTGCGAAGCGGCGCGCCGCGCGACGCGCCCGATCCCTCGTCGCCGTGCGCGACGCGCTCTGGGATCTCTCCGTACGAGCGTTCGACCGCGCGGCGCTGGTCTTCTACCAAGGTCAGAAGCTCTCGCCGAGCTACACGCGATTCTGGCGCGCGGGCAAGCCGAGCGAGGTGACGGCGTTCGGCATCGACCGCGAGGTCGAGGTGGGCCGCGCGATGATCGGCGAGCTCACGCACGGGCCCGCGGTTCGCGACACGCTCGCCGACGAATGGCGGCCGAAGCTCACCACGGTCACCGATGGCCTCGCGGCCGCGAGCACCACGCGGCGCGAGGCCGTGCGCGACCTCGGCCCCTCGCTCAGCGAGCAGTACCTCTTCGTCGAGGACATCAACCTCGAGATCGACCGGCTCGAGGGCACGCTGCAGACGCGCTTCCCCGGCCAGGCGCGTCGGGTCGCGAGCTACCTCATCGCCACGCGGCGCGACGACGCCGGGATCCCCGTCGTGACGCCGCCCGACCCCGCCACGCCGGCCGCGCCCGACGCGCATTGATCGGCGGGCGCCGGCCGAGGACGGCGACTCTGGCCCCGGCACGAGCGCAACGCCGTCGATTCCGACGGCCGCGCTGTACGGGGCGCATTCCGGAGCCGTTTCGGTCGCCTAGCGCCCGTCCGCAGGGACTGCGGAGGCTGTTCCGGCGACCGAGACGGCCTCCGCGGTCCCTGCGGCGCACGGCTCGGCGGCGCCCGCAGGCGCCGCAGCGCGTACGCTCCGCGTCTCGGCGACCGAGACGGCCACCGCAGAGAGCGCGGGGCGCGGATCGATGGCCGACCCAGGCGCCGCGGAGCCTGCGACGCGCGTCTGGGCCACCGAGGCGCCTGCGTCGCGCGTTGCGGGAAGCTCAGGGCGGGCGCGTCTCGCGTGGTAGGTTGCACCCATGAGCGGCACGAACGCTGCGGCACCGATGATCCTGGAGGCGGCGCGCTTCGAGAACTTCAAGTGCCTCGCGGACGTGACGGTTCCGATCCCGTCGCGGTTCACGCTCATCGTGGGCAAGAACGCGAGCGGCAAGTCGAGCGTGCTCGATGGGATCGACATCGCCACGCAGATGCTGGTCCCCCTCGAAAACGAGCGCCAGCGTCGGCGGGGGCGAGCAGGCGTGGTCTTTTCTGAAGCGCGCAGGTCCCGTCGGCTTCGCTCTAGGGGCAGCGATGAGGACCTCCGCATAGGACTCCACTACGCAGACGGGCGCGCGTTGTCCGTCACAGCTGGCGTGGAAGACACCTACGAAGTCGCATGGACCGCTGCCGGTCAAACCGAATCGCTGGCGTATTGGCCACAGGCGACGAGCAACTCGCCAGAGCCGCTGCCAATCGATGCCTTCGTCGAGCGTCTCGGAGCGGGCCGCGCGGTTCGCCTCCGCCTTTCAGCGCGCAATGCAGCGTTAGCTTCAGCGGCCGCGAGACGAGACCCGCCAGCGCTGCGGTCGGATGGATACGGGCTTGCTACCGTGCTCGCTTGGCTTGCTGGCAATCAACCGAGGACCAAAGCAGCGATCGAAGAGGCACTGGCGTCCGTGGTCCCGGGCGCGGGAACCATCACCACGCCGAGCGCCGAAGTCTCAGCGATGCGGGACGAGCCGATCGTCATCGGCGCCGATGCATTCACCCACGCCCGCAGAGAAACCGTCCCGGGTCACACCTTCTGCCTCGACATGCCGGGCGCCGAGGCGGTTCCGGCCGACCTCCTGAGCGACGGCACCGTGCTCGCGCTCGCGCTCCTCACCGTCCTCCACGGGCCAGAGTGCCCGCGCGTCGTGCTCATCGACGACATCGACGCGGAGCTGCATCCCGCCGCGCAGGCCGACCTGATCGTCGCGCTCCGACGCATCCTCGAGCTGAAGCCCGACGTTCAGATCATCGCGACCACACACTCGCCCTACTTGCTCGACTCGTTCGAGCCCGGACACGTGGTGGTGCTCAGCGCGGATCCGAAGACCGGCCACACGAGCGCGCGTCTCTTGTCCGAGCATCCGCGGGCCGCGAGCTCGAAGGGAATGCTGCGCACGGGCGAGCTCTGGTCCGCGGTCGGAGAGGACTGGGCGTCGGGGGGCGCGAGTGCCGCGACGAAGTGAGCCTGCGCGCTTCCTCGTCGTGGGCGAGGACCGCGCGCACTTCGACGTCGCCTCCACGCTGATCGACAAGCGCCTGCGCGAGCGTGTCGCCTGGGTGCGCGACGAGGATGCGAAGCTCGAGTGGGCGCGGGAGTGGCTCCTCGGGCAGTACGACCGTGGCTGGCACCGGCGCGAGCACCTCGCCGAGGGCGTGCGCCTGCAGCCGCGGCGCGGCGACTCGGACGAGTACCTCGCGGTGCGCAAGACGCTCGTCGCGCTGGAGGAGCGCGGCGTCGAGCTGGCCGTCGTCGCGCGTGATCTCGATCGCGTCGAGGGTCGCGAAGACGACCACCACCGCGCCATCCGGGCCGCCGAAGAGCTCCGCGGCGCTCCGCTGCCGTTCGCGGTCGTGCTCGCGCTGCCCGAGCCCGAGACCGAGGCGTGGCACCTCGCCCTCGTGCGCGACGACGAAGTCCGGGCGCGCGCGGCGGCGATGAAACTGGGCTTCGACCCCTGCCGGGAGCCGCACCGGCTGACCTCCACGGCCTCGGGTCATCCCGCCGACGCGAAGACGGTGTCCGACGAGCTGCTCGGTGTCGGCGATCGGCGTGCGCTCCTCGACGGGTGCGAGTGGGCGCAGCTGACGGCCGAGAGCGCGAGAGGCTGTGGCCTCTCGGCGTTTGCCGAAGCAGTCGATGCCGCGCTCGAGCGGCTCTTCGACACCGACCGCTGAAGTGCGCGGCGCCCTGCGCTGCGGGCGCGTCTCCGATCGCAGTGACGAGGGCGCGTCCGTTCCTTCGCGGTCCCTCACCCCACCCTCTCCCGCTCCCGCGGGAGAGGGGGCCGCGGCTCGCCGCGCGCGGGGCTCGTCTCGAGCCACAAGGCCGCAGTGCTTGCCGAGAACGGGCAGGCTTCTCTGTGGTTTGCCCTCCCGCGCCGCTCGTGTACCGTCCGCCGCGTGACTCGCTCGTTGCTCATCGAGATCGGAACGGAAGAACTGCCCGCGTCGTGGGTGAAGCGTGCGCTCGAGGTGTTGCCGGAGCTCGTGACCGGCGCGCTCGACGCCGCCCGGCTCGCGCATGGCGAGGCGCGCGCGTACGGGACGCCGCGGCGTCTCGCGGTGCTCGTGGACGGGGTGGCGGACCGCACGCCGGATCTCGAAGAAGAAGTGCTCGGGCCTCCCAAGAGCGCGGCGTTCGAGGCCGATGGGACACCGAAGAAGGCCGCCGAGGGGTTCGCGAAGAAGAACCACGCCGCCCTCGCCGACGTGTTCGTGAAGAAGACCGACAAGGGCGAGTACGCCGCGGTCGTGCGCAAGGAGAAGGGGCGCGACGCCAAGGCCGTCGTCTCCGAGATGGCGAGCGCCCTCCCCCCGCGCATCCCGTTCGCGAAGTCCATGCGCTGGGGCGCGGGCGAGCTGAGCTTCGGGCGCCCGATTCACTGGATCGTGGCGCTCTTCGGCGACGAAGTGGTCGAAGGCGGCTGGGGCGGGATCGCGTGCGGGCGCACCACGCGCGGGCACCGGTTCCTCGCGCCGGAGCCCGTCTCGATCCCCACCGCGAGCGCGTACCTCTCCGTGCTGCGCGACGCGCACGTGCTCGCCGACGAGGACCAGCGCCGCGAGGCGATGATCGCCGCGCTCGAGGCGCGGGCCAAGCGCATCAGCGCCGTGGTCGAGCCCGACGAGTTCCTCGTCTACGAGAACGCGTCGCTCGTCGAGGAGCCCTTCGTCGTGCTCGGCTCGTTCGAGGAGCGCTTCCTCCAGCTCCCCGACGAGGTGATCGTCGCGGTGATGCGCGGTCACCAGCGCTACTTCGCCCTGCGCACGCCCGACGGGACGCTCCTTCCGAAGTACTTCGCCATCGCCAACACCGCGCTCGACGAGGCGCAGGTGGCGCGCGGCAACGACCGCGTGCTCGTCGCACGGCTGAAGGACGCCGAGTTCTTCGTCGGCGAGGACCGCAAGAAGAAGCTCGAAGAGCGCATCCCCAAGCTCGGCGGCATCGTCTTCCAGGCCAAGCTCGGCACCGTCGGCGAGAAGGTCGCGCGCGTGGGCGAGCTGGCGGCCTCGATCGGCGGCGACGCGAAGGCCAGGTCGACGGCCGCGCTCGCCAAGGCCGACCTCGTCTCGCTGATCGTCGGTGAGTTCCCGGAGCTGCAGGGCCTGATGGGCCGCTGGTACGCGCTCCGCGAGGGCCTCGCGCCCGACGTGGCCGACGC
>JBGALT010000126.1:0-22946 GCA_044223665.1 Sandaracinaceae bacterium
GACGCGCCCGCGTTACGGTGTCGAGCTCGTGGCGCGGATCGGAGAACGAGAGCGTGTAGAGGTGCACCGCGTACACGCCGCCCTCGTCGGGGAAAGCGCCGCTCGGCCGCGGGCCCATGTCGGTCAGGTTGCGCAGCGCCGAGGGCTCGAAGAACGCGAGGTGCCGCGGATCGACCGCACGGATCGCCGGCAGGATGCGCGCGTAGAAGCGCTGGATGTTCGCGTCGGTCGGGAGCGGCTCGTTGAACAGGTCGTAGCCGATCACGCTCGGCTCGCTCGCGAAGCGCTCGGCCACGTGCGCGGCCATGCGCCCGAAGTCGTCTTGCAGCGCGAGCGCCGCCGGATCGCTCGGATCGAAGAACGCCGCGTACTCGTCGAGCGTCGCCGTGCGCCGCGCGTCGAGCGAGCCGTCGAGCGGCCCACAGAGCAGGTCTTCCGGCGCCGGCGGCGGCAGCGTCGCCCAGAGCGGCGCGCCGTCCTCGCCGAGATCCTTCGACCACGCGTCGGCGTGGAAGTCGATCAGCACGCGCACGTCGTGGCTCGTGGCCAGTGCGACGAGGCCCTCGACTCGCGCGAGGTACGCTTCGTCGTAGCGACCGCGGGCCGGCTCGATCGCCGACCACTGGATCGGCAAGCGAAGCACGTCGAAGCCCACCTCGCGCATGCGCGCGAAGTCGGCCGCCTCGAGCGCCGGGATGTCCTCGAGCACGTCCGTCGGCGGCGGGCAGCGCGTGGGATCGAGGGTCACGTCGAAGATGCCTTCGACGCGCGCGTTCACCCCGCGGAACACCATCACGCGCCCCGTCGCGTCGCGCAGGTGGTGGCGATCCGATCGCACGAAGTCGTCCTCGGGCGGGGACCACGGCGCGAGGGGCGTCGTCGTGCACGCGAGCGCGAAGAGCGCGAACAGGGGGAGGAGCGGGCGCATCGCCCGAGAGAGTGCCAGCGCGCCGCGCTTCACTCTACCCGCCGGCGCAGGGCGACCTTCCCGCCGGGCGAACGAGGGAGCGAGCGCATCTCGCTCAACACCCGGATCACGACGAGATTCCCTCGGTGCATCTCGCTGAATCGCGCAGGCGCTGTGGCGTCCTCACGTGCGAGCGACCTCACGCTCGCATCACGTCGGGAACGTGATCGGAGGGACCCATGCAGCACGACGACGAAGACGCACCCCGTTCCACGCACACCAAGAAGCTCACGCTCGACGAGGGCGAGATCTCCACCCGCCGCACGAGCCGCCGCGAGGCGCTCGGGATCGTCGGCGCCTCGGCCGCCGCGCTCGCCGCGCTCGGCGTCGTCTCGATCGCGAGCGCACAGGACCGCGGGTGCTCGGATGCGGATCCGACCGACCCCTACGGGCGAGGGCGCTCGTGCGGCGCCGGCGGCGTCCATCCGTGCAGCGACGTCGATCCGACCGACCCCGGCGGCCAGGGACGGACCTGCCACACGGGCGGCCCGTGCAGCGACGTGGATCCGACGGATCCGGTGGGCCAGGGTCGCTGGTGCCCCGGCGGCGGCGGCGCGCACGGCTCGACCGGCGTCACGGACCGCGACCCGAGCGATCCGGTCGGTCATGGTCGTGGCGGTGGCGGCGGCAGCGGGCGCGGCTGCAGCGACAGCGATCCGAGCGATCCGTACGGCGCCGGCCGTCGCTGCTGAGGCGCCGCGCGCGGCGCCCCCTGCGCCGCTCGGACGATCGTGGGGGCGTTTTGAATCCTCCGCCCGGATCGCACGTCCAGGAAGGAAGGCCTTCCTGGACGCGTATCCCTCGAGACAGGCGAGCACCGTCGGCTGGCCGAAGGCCCCAGAGAGACGTAAATCGCAGTCGCCCGGAGGCTCCCGCATGTCGTCGTCCGCTCGTTCCCTCACCGCCCGCGCCCTGTCGCTCTTCGCGCTGCTCGCGCTGGCCGCCGCGCCGAGCCTCGCCGAGGCCCAGTACGTGGTGCCTGGTCCCCCGATCTACGGGAGCGTCTCGATCTCCATCGGCGACTACTCGCCCGGCGTGCTGCGCGGTGTCGCGGGCGGGCCGATCTCGCTGAGCGCCGTCGACGGCTCCTGCCGCGGGACGGCGTCCGTCCAGCCCAGCCACGTCGTGACGGTCTCGGGCGGCGCCCTCCGCATCTCGGTCCACTCCGAGCACGACTCGACCCTGATGGTCCTGCTGCCCGACGGCCGCCGCCTCTGCAACGACGACACGAACGGCCTCGACGCCCAGGTGGACACGTCGACCGTCTCCGGCCCGGTCTACGTGTGGGTCGGCTCCTACAGCGGCGGGACCTTCCCCTACGACCTTACCGTCTCGCAGATCGGCGGCCCGCCGGCGATGCCCTCGATCCCCAGCGCGCCGCTCTTCGGCACGCTCGATCTCGGCGGTCGCTGGAGCGACCCGACCATCCTCGCCGGGCGCTTCGGCGGGCCGGTCCAGGCTTCGTCGATGTTCCCCGGCTGCCGCGGCTACATCACGCCGCAGCCGAGCCACGTCGTGATGGTCCCGTCGTACATGCCGAGCCTCCGCTTCGTGGTGGCCGCGCCGGCGGACACGACGATGATCGTGCAGTACGCCGACGGCAGCGTGCAGTGCGACGACGACAGCGGCGGCGGCATGAACCCGATCATCCAGAGCGATGCTCGCCCCGGGCCGGTGCGCGTCTGGGTCGGTGCGTACTCGAGCTCGTCGGTGGGCGGCGGCTACCAGCTCGGCGTCACCACGATCCCGGGGATTCGCTACGACACGCTGACGGCTCCGGTGGTGGTCGCGCCCCCGCCCGTCGTCGTCGCGCCGCCGGTCGTCGTCGCGCCGCCCGTCATCGTCGCGCCGCCGAGCTCGGCGATCCGGGTGACGCTCAGCCCCCGCGTGCCGGTGACGCTCTACGCGCCCGGCATCACGACGCCGACCGTCGCGGTGTGGGAGCCCCGGGGTGGCCAGCCGGTCGAGTTCGCGACGCAGACGCGCGGCAGCGTGCTCGTCATCTCGGCCACCATCGCCGGCGCCGCCACGCAGCTCGTCGAGATCCCGGCCGCGCTCGCCAGCACGGCGGTGATCACCAGCACCCGTCGCCCCGACGGGCGCGTGCTGTTCCGCGCCGAGCGCGCTCCGGACGGCGGCGATCCGGGCCAGCAGATGCTCCTGCTCGTCCAGTGGGATCGCGCGAGCGGCGCGCCCAGCATCTCCCAGCAGTGGATCGGCACCTTCACCGATCGCGCGCCCGGCTGGTCGCGCTGACCGCACGCGGGCCCAGTCGCGTCGGCCTTCAGCCGTCGTAGAGACAGCCCATGAAGGCCGTGCACGCCTCGGGCGTCGAGACGTCGAGGTCGTAGCAGCGCGCCGCCGTGCCCGGGCACTGCAGCTCGAGGACGCTGTCGGGCACGCCGGCGGCGCCCGGGTCGCAGCGTCGGATCTTCCGCACGAGCTCGGCGCAGTCTCCCGCGGCCGGGCCACCGACGCAGCATCCCGCGAGCACCAGCGCCGTGAGCGCGCCCGCGCGCACCCGCCTCATCCGATGCCGTGCTCTCTGGCGACGGCCTGGTTGCGGGCCTGGGCGCGCTGGAAGGCAGGCCGGGCCGCGAGGCGCTCGGCATAGGCCTGGAACACCGGGCGTGGCTCGAGCATGCCGAAGGTCAGCATGTAGCGAACGGTGCCGCCGAAGACGACGTCGGCCATCGTGAAGCGCTCGCCGAGCAGGAAGGGCCCTCCGCCGATCGCGCTCTCGATCGCCAGGATCATCGCCTCGTGCGTGCCCCATCCGGCCTGCCCGGGCTTGAACGCCCAGCCCGCGGCCTTCGCCATCGAGCCGGGCTCGATGACCGAGGGCGCGAACAAGCTCCACCGCAGGTAGGTGCCGCGGGCGGGATCGTCGACGCGCGGCGCGAGCGTCCCGTAGGCGTAGCGGTCGGCGAGGTAGAGCGCGATCGCGGCCGACTCGGTGACGACGACGTCGCCGTCGACGAGGACGGGCAGCTTGCCCATCGGGTTGAGCGC
This sequence comes from Sandaracinaceae bacterium, assembly GCA_044223665.1. Classification (GTDB taxonomy): domain Bacteria; phylum Myxococcota_A; class Polyangia; order Polyangiales; family Sandaracinaceae; genus JBBSAT01. The sequence continues at coordinate 3,980 of JBGALT010000126.1, forward strand.
CAATAGGTCGGACGACTTGTGGGCGCCCGCGCGCATGTCGACGAAGCGGAGCTCGAAGGGCGCCCCGACCTCCTCGAGCATCCAGACGACGTTCGACGCGCGCGAGTGCGGGTGGTGATGGAGCACGATGGTCATGGTGGCCTCTCTGGGAGACGAGCCTATCGGATCAAGCGCGCGACGGGATGTCGTCGAGCTGGCGGAGCGCACCTTCTTCCCAGGTGCGCTCGAAGGTCTCTCGCGGCGTGTCGAGGCGCTTGCGCAGGCGCGCGTCGGCACGGAGGGATGCCAGGCGTGCGCACGCCTGGGGCCGCTCGGCGGCGATCGCGTGCAGCGCGCGCGGATAGCCGAGCCGGCCCGGAAGGCGCGTGGTGCCGTGCACGAGCGCGGCGAGCACCTCGTCGAGCGCTTCGCCGTCGAGAAGCCGCGCGACGGCACCGCCGAAGTCGTCGAAGAAGGGGCCCGCCGGCACGCGCAGCGCCGGATCGGTCCGCAGCGCCCGGGGCTTGCGCAGCGCGAAGTGCCGGTGGTTCTCGTGCGCCATCGACGAGCCGTCGATCGACGACTTGTAGAGCTCGCCCGCCGTCCAGAGCCGTCCTTCGTGACGCAGACGCCGCTCGGAGTCGAAGGGAGACGCCGTGAGCTTGTAGCAGCGCTGACGCAGCGGATCGGTCACCGGGAGATCCCACATGTCCACGACGCGATCGAGATCGCCGAAGTTGTGCGCGATGCTCACCGACGCACGGAGGGCGCCGAGCCCGTCCTTCGCACGCCAGACCGATCCGAAGACGTCGGCGTGGCGGCGAGACTCGTCGTCCACCGCCTCGAGCAGCTCGGCCCGTAGCGCCACTGCCTCGGGAGCGCGATGGCGGCCGAGCGCGGCGTAGGCGCCCACGGCCACCGTGAACCACTCGCCGAAGTGCCCGTGCAGCACCGCGTGCTCGAACGCCGAGCCGCGCGCACCGTAGCTCGCGCGCATCGTGAGCGGGACGAAGTCCCACGCGCGGCTCTCGAGCACGAGCCGCGCCTGGGCGAGCGTGGTCTCGAGGGCGAGCGAGGCGGGCCAGAGCTTCTGCCGGATGGCGATGTCGACGTCCGTCGGGACCGGCGTCGCGCAGGTCACGTAGTGCGCGCAGAGACAGAGCCGGTAGTACTCGAACGGCGTCGGCACCGCGGGCGGCGCGCGGTCGTGGTCCCGCAGGAGGCGCACCGGCGTGCTCGCGGCGATCGCCGGCGCGCTCGGCGGCTCGTCGAAGACGTACGGGGCCGTCCCGCGGACCTGGGAGACGAGGAGCTCCGGAGAGATGGCCATCGCGTTCGGTCACGCGCTCGTGCCACGGCGCGCGCACGCGCGCCACGAGAGGAGGCCTCGCGCGTCGGCCCTGGACGGCCGGGCCTCCAGCGTCAGCCGAACGCCGCGTGAGAGTCGTCTGGGGACTGCGCGCCGCCGCCGACCCGACGCGAGGTCGTTCCCGAGCCGACGGGCATCCGCTCGGGCAGCTTGTTCGGTCCCCACTGACCGGGTGGGTCAGTGCCCGGCGGCGGCGGCGGTCGCGCGCACGTACTCGAGCCGGTAGCGCACGGGGCCCTGCAGGCGCGGGCTGACGATCGTGTAGTCGACGTGCATGTGCGCGCCGTCCGGCTCGGTCGAGAGCAGCTGTCGCAGCTCCGAGCCCTCGCCCTCGTAGTGCAGCTCGAGCCAGCCGCTCGACAGGCGCGGCGTGACCACCGTTCCCTCGTCGACGCCGGTCGTCCGGGCATGCGAGTCGAGCGCGCCCTCGATGGTCGCCTCGCGCTCGGCGTGCAGCGCGACGCGGATGCGCCCGCTCTCGAGCGTCACGTCCACGGTGCGCGGCGGCGCCATGTCGGTGCGGATCCGATCGCGCGCGAAGCCCTGGAGCATCTCGGGGATCACGGCGAGGCTCGGCGCGAAGGCCGCGTCGATCGTGCGTACGCCTCGCGAGAGCGCGCCGTCGTGCTGCCACTGTCCGGCGAGGATGGGCGGCACGGAGACCGTCTGCGCGGCGAGCGGTGCAGTGCCGAGGCCGGCCAGCGTCGTCACGACGAGCGCGGTGAGCAAGAGCGAGCAGAAGAGGCCACGGCGGGCGCGACCCTGAGGGCGGAGCGTCGTCGGCATCCCGTCATCCTAAAGGCGCGAGCGGAGACAAGTCGAGCCCCCTCGATCCGATCGTATCGCCCGGTTCCGCGGAACTTTCCGGCAATTCTGCGCGCTCGGTCGACGTCGCCCGCGCCACGACGATCGGCGCCCTTCAGACGCGGTCGAGATCGTCCGCTCTAACCGGCAACCACCATGTACGTCCCTTCCCCTCGCACCGCCGCCGGTACCGCGACCGCCTCGATCCCCGCCGAGCGCAGGCGGCGCTGGGAGGCGCTCCTGCCCCGCGAGGAGGCGGTGGCGATGCTCCAGGCCGGCGAGTGGCTCGAGCTGCTCCGCCGGCTGCGCGAGGCGCGCCAGCAGTGGCCGACCGACCTCGAGCTGCTCCGCAGCGTGCGCGTCCTCGAGCACTACCTCACACCTCGCGACGCAGGCTGATCGCGTGAGGTGCGCGCGCAACGCCGTGAGCGCCCCCTCTGAGACCCGCCGTGAGCGCCCCCTCTGAGACCGGCGGCTCGCTCTCGCCGAGCACGACGTGGGAGAGGGACCGAGCCCCGAGCCCGCATGGCCGGTTCACCGAAGCCGCTCGTCCCAGGCCTCTCCCACGACACCAGCCCGCTGGCCGGGAGCCCCGTCACCTCCGACCTCTCTCCACGACGTGGGTCCGTGGGAGAGGCTAGGTGAGGGCACCGGCCGCCCGGCGCGCCCTCACCCGGCGCGTGCCCGCGTGATGGCCTGCGCGACGCGGATTCCGTCGAGCGCGGCGCTGACGATTCCTCCCGCGTAGCCGGCTCCCTCGCCACAGGGTAGGCCGTACCTCGCGCACTCGAGCGTCCGCGGATCGCGCGGCGTGCGGACCGGGAGCTGGTCAGGACTCGGTGGCCAAGAGGATCCCCTCGCGCGACGCGTAGCCGTGCAGCCGTCGGTCGAAGGCACGCAGCGCCGAGCGCAGGCGCGCCGCGATCGGGAGCCCCGCGACGTCGAGCACGCTTCCGACCTCGCTCGCCGTGATGCCGGGGATGTAGCTGGTGTCCGGCAGGTCCTGGCTGGTGCGGCCGGCGAGGAAGTCGCTCGCGCGCGTGGCGGGCGCCTTCATCGCCCCGCCGCCCGCGGCGAACGCGGCCTGCTCGATGCCTGCTTGGAGCGCCACGCCGCCGAGCGGCCCGCGGAAGCCCGCGGCCTCCCAGTCGGAGGGCTCGATCGCGACGACGAGCCCCGAGCTCGTAGAAGTCGCGGCCCAGGCTCATCCCGTTCACGACCACCCGCGCCGGGCTCAGTAACGCCGGCACGATCCAGCCGCCAGGGCATGCAGAACGAGAACACGCCGCGCTCGCCCTCGCGCTCGCGCGTCTGCGCGCGGCCGATAGGCGGCGTTCGCCTTCGATGATCCGCGTCGCGCCCGTACTGCGACCGGTTCACGAGAGACTGTGGATGCTCGATGCGCACGCCGAGGGCGAAGGCCTTGGGCTCGAGTGGCACGTCGATCGCGAGCAGCATCTCGAGCACGTCGCGCGCCGAGTGCCCGGTGGCGGTGACCACCGTTCGTCCCTCGATCACCCGGCCGTCGCGCAGCGCGACTGACCGCGGATCGCTCCGTCGTGCACGAGCAGCCGGACCACGCGCGCGCCCATCTCGAAGCGCACGCCGACCGCCTCCAGCTGGGTCCGCAGCGCGGTGACGACCCGCGGCAGTCGGTTCGAGCCGATGTGCGGCCGCGCGTCCACCAGTACGTCCTCGGGCGCGCCGGCGTCGACCAGCTCCTGGCACGTCGTTGGCGAGAGCCCGCTTGTCGGCGCGCGTAGAGCTCGCCGTCGCGCTGGAGGCGCCGGCGCCGCCCTCGCCCGAAAACGTGGTGCCGCGTCCGGATCGACGACGCCTTGCTTCTGCAGCGCCGCGAGGTCGTGGCGGCGCGGCTGCACGGTCTTGCCGCGCTCGAGGACGATCGAAGCGATCCCCTCGCGCGCCAGCTCGTGCGCGCAGAAGAGGCCGGCCGGCCCGTCGCCGACGACGATCACCGGCTCGCCGGACACCTCGCGGAGAGGCCGCTGCTCGGGCTCGCGCACGCGCGCCGCCTCGCTCCAGGCCCACGACCACGTGGAACACCACGCGCCGCCCGGCGTAGTCGATCGCGCGCCGCACCACGGCCAGCGCGGGCAGCGCATCGGCGGGCGTGCGCAAGACGCGCGCGACGCGCTGGCGGATCGCGTCGAGATCGTCGATCTCGTCGACGCCCGGCGCGCCGAGCTCGACGCGATCGCCGGCATGTCCACGATCGGGCACGGCGCGACTGCAGAGCGTGCCGGTAGCGCTGCCGCGCGCTCGCGCCAGGCCGTGCTCCAGGCACGCGCGCCGAGGGCGGCGGCTGCATTGACGAGCGGGTCACCCGGAGGCGAAGCTCGCCGGCCATGAGAGAGATTCGCCGGCTGGTCCTCGTCTGCCTCGCGCTCGGGCTCGGAGCGTGCTGCTTCGGGGGCCGCAGCACCGATCCATCCGCGACCACGACCACGACGCCCACCGCCGCGTACGATCCCGCGACCCACGGCGAGGGGCAGCTCCCGACCCCGGCCGTCCTGTTCGCCGGGGTCGAGGCGCCCTACCCCGACCCGCTCGCCGCGCGCGGGACCCAGGGCGCGATCGTCCGCTCCGGCACCGCCACGGCGCAGACCGTGAGCGGGACGCTCGCGGGCGTCGCGCAGGGCACCACGTGCTCGTACGTCGAGTACCGGATCGTGGAATCGACCTACGACTGTCGCTGGAACGTGACCTGCGGCGGGTACGTCCTCTACGGGCTCGGCACCGGCGGCTACCAGCACTGCGAGGACGCGACCTGGCCTGCGGGCACGCTCATGTTCGACCCGAACACGTCGAGCATCGACACCGGACCCGTGCTTCATCTTCAACACGAACGGCCTCTCGGTCAGCGACGACGCAGGTGGGCGGCTCGGCGCCTTCACCGTGACGATGACGGTCCCGTGAGCCTTCCCGTGAGCCGAGCCGAACGCGCAACAGCGAGTGGCGCTCGCGGAGCTCGTGGTCGCCTGGCGAAGGTCGCGTTCGGGAAGAGCCGCGCGCGCCTCGCGCTGACGGTCGCGCTCGCCGCCCTGGCGCTGGCGCTTCCCTGGGCGCTCCCGGACGTGCCGTTCGTGCGCGCGCCGCTCGCGCTCGCCTCGATGTTCCCGGTGCTGCGCACGATCGAGCTCTGGCTCGATCGCCGCTCGTTCGGTACGGTGCAGCGCGCCCTGACCTACATCGCCCCGCTCGACACGCTCGCCGCCCGCCGCGTGCCGGCACGGCTCGAGCCCCGCGGGATCGCGCGGACCGTCCTCTACGGCGGCGTCACCGCGCTGGGGATCGCCCTGATCGCGCTGGCACCGTCCGGGACGCTCGAGCTTCCGCTGCGCTGCGTGGGCGCGGCCCTCGTGCTCCTCGGGGCGATGGACACGCTCTCGGCGGCGCTCCGTACGGCGCTGCTCGCGATGGGCATCGAGGTGCCGGCGGTGCAGGAGGATCCGATCCTCTCGCGCAGCCTCGGCGAGTTCTGGGGGCGGCGCTGGAACCGCGCGGTCGGAGGTTGGCTGCGAAAGCACTGCTTCGCGCCGCTCGCTCGCCGCGGCCGCCCGAGGGCGGGCCTCGCGCTCGCGTTCGTGGCGAGCGCGGTTCTTCATTTCTGGCCCGTGCTCGTCGCGCTGGGGATCGGGCCGGCGCTGATGATGGCGAGCTTCTTCGTCGCGCAGGCGCTGCTCGCCCTGATCGAAGCGCGCCTCGGAGTCGCTCGCTGGCGGCGCCTCGGGCACATGATCACCGTCACGGTGCTGCTCGCGACGAGCCCGCTCTTCACCATTCCCGTGCTCGGTCTCTTCGGGCTCGCCTGACGGGCCCGCGCGCGGCGCGCGCCGTGGGGATGCGGCGCGCAGACGTGCCCGAAGACGTCTTTCGTCCTCGTTCGGCCGCCTCGAGGTACGAAGGCGTGGCCGGATGCGGTACACCGGCGGCGATGCTCTCCGCCGACCCCGGCGCGCGCGCCGTCGAGCGCGCCTGGCTGCTCTACACGCCCGTCTGGGGCGCGATCACGGGCGTGGTGATGCTGGGAGGATTCGCCGAGCACTGGGGCGACACGCCGCTGATGCTCTTCGGCGTCGTGCTCGCCCTCGGGGCGCTCGTGGCTCCCTGGCTGGCCTCGCCCGCGGCGGCCGCGGATCGTGCGAGCGCCCGCCGGCACGCGTCCGCGATGTCGCTCGCGACCGTCGTGCTCGCGTTCGGCCTCAACTACCTCCAGACGCCGTACTTCTTCGACGTCCTGCACATGCGCTACGGGTTCCGAGCGAGCTGGACGCTCGAGCACAACCCGCTCTTCCTCTACCTCGTCACGATTCCGTACTTCGCGACGTACTCCGTGCTCGCGTGCGTGGCGGTGCGGTTCGCGCGATCGAGGGCGCCATGGCTCGGGCGCGCGGTCTACGCGGTCGTCCCCTTTGGGCTCGCGCTCCTCGAGACGGTACTGAACGCGAACCCGTTCATGACGCGCCTGTTCTGCTACGACGACCTGCCGCTCATGCTCTGGTTCGGCACGCTGTCCTACGGTGTGTCGTTCGTGCTCGCCCTGCCCGTCTGGATGGCGCTCGCCGAGCCGCCGCGCGCGAGCGATGGCGCCCTGTCGCGCGCGATCCGACGCGCGTACTCTGGTTGCGATGGCCGTCGTGGTCCTCGCCGATGCGCTCGTGCTGGCGGCCGTGCGCGTGTGGATCGCCCCCGCCGTGACGACCGTGGTGGACGGCGCCACCGGCGGGCACGGCGGCTGCCTCGGCGAGCCCGAGGACCCCGGGCCGGAGCGTGAATCAACGGGGGCCTCCGTTCGTTGAAACCAGGGACGGCCTCCGCTATCAGGACCCCGACATGACTCGCGTTTCGCTCGCTCGTCTCACCGCGCTCGCGCTCCTCTCCTTCGCGCTCGGGGCCCACGCCGGCCTCGCCCAGGCACAGGAGCTCGCTGCAGGGCACGACGACGCCCCGACGGTCGCCTCGTGGGTGCAGACGTTCTACGACCGGACCACCTCGGTCGAGGCCGACTTCCAGCAGTTCTTCTGGACGCGCGTCTACGACCGCACGGCGACCTCGCGCGGCCGGCTGCGCATCGCGCGCCCCGGGCGCATTCGCTTCGACTACAGCGAGCCGAGCGGCAAGGTCGTCGTCGGCAGCGAAGGCCACTTCACGTACTACGAGCCGGGCGAGGGCGGCGGCGCCGGCCAGTACTACACGGGCGACACCGACGCGACCTCGCGCGCGCTCGGCTTCCTCATGGGCACCTCGCGCCTCGATCGCGACTTCCGCTTCGCGCTCGTCACGAGCTCGACTGCGCCCGCCGGCACCGTCTGCCTCGAGCTGCGCCCGCGCGCGGCCGACCCGCACTACCGCCGCGTGCGCCTCTACGTGTCGGCGCGCACCGAGACGCTGGGCGTGGTGCAGCGCCTCTCCATCGAGGACCCGGACGGCAACTGGAACACCTTCGCGTTCTCGGGCTTCCACTTCAACCGCGAGGTCGAGGCCGGCACGTTCGACTACACGCCGCCCGCGGAGCGCGGCGATCATCGCCCTGAGCAGCACCTGGTACGACATGGCTCAGGCACGGCATCCAGCCCGAGGCTGCGCCGATTGACCCAAGACGGTCGGAACCGCCAGAATGGGTGTGATCAACGCGGTGGTGGAGTTCTTGCGACGAGACTGCTGGTGCAGAACGGTCGAGGCCTTCATGCAACGTCGCGAGACCGGCCTTCAGGCGTCGCCTGGCGGCGGGGCCTATAGCCAATTGGCTATAGGCCTCGCCTTCCCGAACTGGAGCGGTGGCCTGGGGCCGTGAGCACCGACCGCAGGGTGAGGGCGAGCGTCCGAGCTTGCTCGACGCGACCAAGGCTGATCGTGGGCGTCGCCGCTGAGCACCGCCAGCGATCACACCCCCAGACCGGCCTGGCTGACCGGATCGGGGTGCAGTCCGCAGCCTAGGCAGGTGCCGTTCGATCCAGCGCCCCGCGGCGGGGCGTCATGTCGGTCAACGCCTGTTAGCAAGGACGAGGTCAGCACGGCGTCGCGGCCAGACCGAGCGCAACGTCGCGCATCGCGCGATCACGCCGTCGCGACGGTGCTCCAGCTCGTCGCGATGATCTGGTACGCGCGTTGATCAAGACGGAAGCACTCGCCGCGACCTACGCGCGGCTGGCGAACTACCCGCACTTCGCCTCGTTCCCGCTGGGGCTCTTCATCCTCGCCGTCGCCTACGCCCCGCGCGGGCCGCTCGTGTCGCTCCAGCGTCACCTCGACGTTCTCGGGATTCTCTACGCGTCGATCGTCGGTGTGGGCTTGGCCCTCGCGAGCCAGTGGAACGACGGTGGCACGAGCGACCTCATGCTCGCGTCGATGGGCGTGGCGCTCGTCTTCCTGACGGGCTCGCGCACGAGCTACCTGCCCCTCGTCACGACGCTCTTGCCGCTCGTGGTCGGCCTCTTCTTCACACCGGCCGACCGGGCCGGGCTGGTGAACGCGCTCCTGAACGGCATGACGGCGGTCGTGTTGGAGGTGCTCTCTTTCCGCATCACGCACGGCGCGCTCGTGCGCGAGGCGCGCACCAAGCTCGCGCTCGAAGCCGAGACGGCCAAGCTCGTGCTCTCCGAGCGCTCGCTCGCGACCCTCAACGGCCAGCTCGAGCGCCGCGTGGCCGATCAGGTCGGCGAGCTGCGCGCCTACACGAAGGAGATCGAGCGCCTCAACGCGGCGCTCCAGCTCCGGGTCCAGCACTCGGCGCTCGCGCTGGCCGACGCGCTCTCGCGCCTCGGCGAGAGCGTCGAGGTGAAGGCGGGCACCGTGCTCGACGAGCGCTTCGAGCTGCGGCGGCCCATCGGCGCGGGCGCCATGGGCGTCGTGTGGGAGGGCTACGACCGCGAGCTCGACACGCTCGTCGCGGTGAAGCTCCTCGACCGCTCCATCTCGCGCGACGCCGAGCACGTGCAACGCTTCATCCGCGAGGCGCTCGCGGCCGCGTCGGTGAGCCATCCCGGCATCGTGCGCACCGAGCACGTGGCCTGGAGCACCAGCGGGCAGCTCTTCCAGGTGCAGGAGCTCGTCGACGGCGTCTCGCTGGATCGGGCGCTCTCCGACGGCCAGGCGCTGCCGGAGAAGGCGGTCGCGGTCCTCCTGGCGGCGATCTGCGAGGCGCTCGCCGCGGCACACGCGCGCAGCGTCACCCATCGCGACGTCAAGCCGTCCAACATCATGATCACGCGCGCGCCCGCCCGCGTCCTCTTGCTCGACTTCGGCGTCGCGAAGCTGCACGAGGCGCCGGCCGAGCTCGGCGAGATGACCCGCTCCGGCGTGATCGTGGGGACGCCCGCGTACCTCGCACCGGAGGCGATCCTCGAGGCGGGCGCGGTGGGACCGCCGACCGACCTCTACGCCGTGGGAGTGCTCGCGTTCCGCCTCCTCGCGGGACGCCTGCCCTTCGATCGCGCGACGCTCGCGGCCGTCCTCGCGGCCCAGGCGCTCGAGCCGGTGCCCGACCTCGGTACGCTCGGCGTCGGCCCGGCGATGGCGAAGCTGCTCGAGCAGCTCCTCGCCAAGGACCCGGCGTCACGCCCGACGGCCGTCGAGGCTGCGAGCAGGCTCGACGCGATCGCCGACGGCGCGGCGGTTCGCGAGCTGCTCGCCGCCCTCGACGCTCTCCCCGCGGCCCGACGAGACCGCGAGGAGCTCGGCACGGTCGGCGCCTGAGCGACGTCTGGTCAGGCGGCTCGCAGTCCCGATCCGCCGCGAGCAGGCCGGATCAGCCGGTCAGCAGATCGTGCAGGCCGTTCGCTGCCAGCGCGAGGAAGAGCAGCGTGGTCGCGACCATCACCGTCATCGCCAGCCGCGGGCTGCGATCCACCGCGTGGCCCGCCTCGCGCGACATGCGCTTGCTGAACGTGGCCATGCACTGCACCCGGCACCGGCCATCGAGAATGGCGTGCAGCTCGTCGATCATCTCGCTCGCCGAAGACCAGCGGCCCGCCGGCTCGAGCGCGAGACCGCGCCGCAGGAAGTGCCCGTACTCGGGCCCCACGCCGGCGTCGCCCCGGAACATCCGCGTGACGGGCGCCGGGCCCGTGGTCTGGACGGCCGCGAGCAGCGCGGGCAGCGAAGTGACGTCCTCGAAGCGATGGTGGCCGAGGTTGAGCATCTCGAAGAACATCACGCACGCGGAGAACAGATCGCTGCGCGCATCGAGCGCGTCGTTCTGACCACGTGCCTGCTCGGGCGACATGTAGAGCGGCGTGCCGATGAGCGAGCCGACGCTCGTGGAGCTCGCCCGGCCGTCGTTCGTGACCAGGGCCGAGGGATCGGCCGCGTTGCCCTCTCGGGCTCCTCCGACCGGCCGCGCGACGCCCCAGTCCATGAGGACGACCTCGCCGAAGCGACCGATCATCACGTTGGCGGGCTTGATGTCGCGGTGGATCACCCCACGCTCGTGGGCGAACTGGAGCGCGCGCAACACGCCGACGAAGATCTCCACGCGCCGCGTCACGTCGTAGGCCCGCAGCGTCGGGGCGTCACCCGCCTTCAGCCGATCGAGCACGCTCTCGAGCGTCTCGCCCTCCACGTACTTCATCACGAAGAAGAGCGAGCCCGACTCGTCCACGCCGACGTCGTGGATCGGGACGATGTTCGGGTGCTCGAGGCGCCCGATGGTCCTCACCTCGTCGACGAAACGGGCCACCGCCGCCGCGCCGTGGGCCTCGCCGAGGAGCTTCTTCAGCGCGACGTTCCGGCCGATGTCGCGGTCCTCGACCAGGTGCACCTCGCCCATGCCGCCGCGGCCGAGCGTCTTGAGGGTCTCGTAGCGACGGCCCTCGCTGGGAACGAGCCGCGCGCCTTCTCGCCCTTGGTCCACGCGCGGCAAGACGCTCGCGTTCGTGGTCCGGAGCGACATCCCGGCATCCTTCTGCGCCGGGTCGACGGTGGGCAGCGGCGCAGCGAGCGTGGCCCCCAGCTCGACCGTGAGCGTCTTGGGGACGTCGGCGACCGTTCGTTCGAGAGCGTTCACTCCGGAGGTGGCGTACTCCAGCGTCTGCGTCATGGCTCCCGATTCTTTCGTCCGGAGCCCTCCGTTACAAGGGCCCAGGCACGAAGAAGCGTGAAGCCCCCGTGAACGAGCACGAACCGGACGCAGGGCGCGGGCTCCTCCGCGCCGGGGCCGGATCGGCTCGCCGGCACCTACTCGGCGGCGCTTCCGCTCGCGTCGGCGCGTGTGTCGGGAACGGAACCACCTGCCGGCTCCGACGGCGCGGCGGCCGCGGCCGGTTTCTTGTTGCCCCCGAAGAGCTGATCGATCTTGCGCACGGGCCACGTCAGCACGCTGCCGACGAGCGCGACGAAGCGCGAGTGCGAGAGGTCGTCGAACCACGTGTACACGACCGGCGTCGCAATCAGGGTCAGGAGCAGCGAGAGCACCTGCCCACCGGCGATGACCGAGCCCATCGCGCGGTTGGTGCCAGCGCCGGCGCCCGACGAGACGAGCAGCGGGAGCATGCCGGCGACGAACGCGATCGTCGTCATGAGGATGGGGCGCAGTCGATCCCGGTTGCCGATCATGACGGCGTCGGCGCGAGAGAGGCCCTTGCGTCTCAGCTCGCGGGTGTGGTCGACGACCAGGATGGAGTTCTTCTTCACGACGCCGAAGAGCACGAGGATGCCGAGCGCCGAGTAGATGTTCACCGACTGGTTGAGCACCAAGAGCGAGAGCAGCGCGAACGGGATCGTCAGCGGCAGCGAGATGAGGATCGTGATCGGGTGGATCCAGCTCTCGAACTGCGCCGCCAGCACCAGGTACATGAAGATGAACGAGAGCAGCACCGCGATGCCGAAGCTGCGCGCCGCGCGGCCGAGCTCGCGCGAGCGACCGGTGAACGCCGACCGGTAGCCGGGGACGACGTGCAGCTCGTCGAACGCCGCGGTGAACGACTCGATGACGGTCGCTTCGGAGGTGCCGGCGATGGTGTTGCAGTAGACGGTGACCTGACGCTGGCGACCGAGGTGCTGGATCGACGCCGGGCCTTCGGCCGGCACGATCTCCGCGATGTCGGCCAGGCGCACGGTCCGCCCCGGGACCGTGCTCGGTACCCGGATCTGCTCGAGGTCCGCGACGCGCGTCCGATCCTCGAGATCGGCACGCACGCGGACGTCGTACTGCTCGCCCGCGTCGGCGAACGTGCCGACGTCGACGCCCGCGACCACCAGCCGGAGCGCGTTGGCGATGTCCGCCACGTTCACACCGAGGTCGGACGCCCGCGTCCGGTCGATGTGCACCTCGTACGCCGGCTGTCCGGTGACCAGCGTCACGTCCGCGTCGACGACGCCCGGGATCTGGCGCACGCGCTCGAGCATCGCGGCCGAGTACTCGGCGAGCTGATCGATGTCGGGCCCGTTGATGACGAACTGGATCGACGCCGAGTCGGCGGCGCTTCCTCCGCCGAACGCGTTCACCGGGCTGACGATGGTGCGCAGGTGCTCGCCCGCGTAGGGCGGTAGGACGTCGTTGCGGACCGTGGTGATCACGTTGTCCTGCGTGACGTCGCGCGTGGTCGGCGGCGTGAGCGCGACGAAGATCGTCGCCTGGTTGGGGCCGCGACCGCTCGAGTCGCCCTGCGCGCTGCCGACCGTCACGAGCGTGTGGGCGACCCCGTCGAGCGCGCGCACGTCGCGGGCGATGCGCTCGCCGAGCAGCTGCGTCTGCGCGAGCGAGGTGCCTTCGGGCGCGCGGATCGAGATCTCGAAGCGAGACTCGTCCTCGAGCGGAAGGAACGTCTTCGAGACCGCGCGCCCGAGCACCGGGATCGAGCCGAGCGCGATCACGAGGAAGATTCCGATCACCCAACGGTGGCGCATCGAGTGGCCGAGCAGCCACATGTACGCTCGCTCGACGCGCCCGTAGAGGCCGCCGCGCTCGCCGCCGTGCCCGTGCCCGCTCGTCGTCGCGACGTTCCGGTTGCCGCGGGCCCACGCGAGGTACTGCTCCTGCTCTTCGGCGCGGTTTCCCGGCGGCGGGTCCGGGATCTCGAGCGAGTCCTTCTCGTCTTCCTCGGGCGGCGGCTCGGCATGCGGCTTGGTCCCGTCGGGCGCCTTGGCCCCGGTCAGCCAGCGCGAGCAGAGCATCGGCGTCAGCGTGAAGCTCACGAAGAGCGACACGAGGATCGAGAAGCTCATCGTGAACCCGAACGAGGACATGAAGCGGCCGATGATTCCGCTCATGAACGCGATCGGGAGGAAGACGGCGACGAGCGAGAGCGTGGTCGCGAGGACGGCGAGCCCGATCTCCTTGGTGGCGTAGACGGCCGCACGGCGCGGGTCGTAGCCCTTCTCCTCGATCCAGCGGACGATGTTCTCGAGGACGACGATCGCGTCGTCGATGACGATGCCGACCGCGAGCGTGAGCGCCAGCAGCGTGATGATGTTGAGCGTCAGCCCCATCACGTTGATCAGCGCGAACGTGCCGATGATCGACGTCGGGATCGCGAGGGCGGCGATGACCGTGGAGCGCCCGTTCCAGAGGAACAGGAGCACCACGAGCGCCGCGAAGAAGCCGCCGAGCACGAGGTGCTCCTCGACGGCGGCGATCGCGTTTCGGATGAACTCGCTCTCGTCGCGGACGATCTGCACGTCGTAGCTGGGCGGTAGTGCGGCGCGGATCTCCTGCACGCGCGCGCTCAGCGCATCGACGATCGCGACCGTGTTCGTCCCCGATTGCTTCTGGACCTGGACGATGACGACGCTGCGGCCGTCGAGCGTGGCGAGCGAGTCGGGCTCCTCGTCGGTGTCGGCGACGCTCGCCACGTCACGGATGCGGATCGGGCGACCGTCGCGCGTGGTGACCACGAGATCGCCGAATTGGGCGGCATCGGTGAGGCGGCCGCGAACGCGCAGCTGCATCGTGCGCGCGCCTTCCTCGATGTCACCTCCCGGGATCTCGATGTTGCCCTGCGCCAGCGCCATCTGGACGTCGCGCGGGGTCAGGCCGAGCGCTGCCAGCTGCTGCGTGTCGAGACGGATCTCGATGATGCGCTCCTGGCCGCCGATGATCGCGACGCCGCCGACTCCGTCGAGCGACTCGACCATGCGACGGATGCGCGTGTCCGCGTACTCGGTGACCTCGCGGGGCGAGCGATCGCTGATGACGGCGATCTGCATGACGGGTGCGGCGCTGGGGTCGACGCGCTCGACGCGCGGCTGATCGATCCCCTCCGGCAGCTGCGACAGGATGCGATTGACGCGATCGCGCACCTCCTGCGCGGCCACGTCCATGTCCTTCTCCATGAGGAAGCGCGCCATGACGACGCTCAGGCCCTCGTAGGAGTTGCTGCGCAGCTCGTCGATGCCGGAGACCGAGCTGATCGCCTCCTCGATCGGATCGGAGACCTCGCGCTCGACCTGCTCGGGCGAGGCGCCGGGCAGGACCGTGGTGACGACGACGATCGGGACGTCGATGTTCGGGAACCGGTCGACGCCGAGGCCGAAGAAGCTCGAGCCACCGACGACGGTGATGAGCAGGACGAGCACCCAGGTGAAGACCGGGCGTTTGACGCAGATTTCGGCGAGCCACTGCATGGGTTGCCTCGATTCGATGGTTCAGGATCGGCGCGGGGCTCCGACGCTCGTCGTGTCGGCTCTCAGCCCGAGATACGCATGCCGTCGGCGAGCTCTTCGAGCCGCTCGATCGCCACCACGTCGCCCGCCGAGACGCCCTGCGAGATCACGACGCGATCGCCGTCGCGCTGGGCGATCGAGACGACGGCCTCCACGACGCGGCCGTCGCGGAGGAGGAAGACGCGGCTCACGCCGGCTTGCGTGAGGACCGCCGAGGCCGGCACCGACGCCATGACCTCGGTGTGGCCGAGCTGGATGCGCGCGTGGGCGAACATGCCGGGGCGGAGCCGGTGCTCGGCGTCCGAGTTCGGGATCACGGCCTCGACGACCAGGCCGCGGCTGGTCGCGTCGAGCGACGCGCTGATGTAGCGAATCGAGCCGGGGAAGACGTGATCGGTCGCGTCCACGCGCACCTCGACCGCCTGTCCTTCGTGCACCTCGAAGATGCGCTCTTGGGGGATCTGCACCTCGATGCGCAGCGGATCGGTGCGCACGAGCGTCACGAGGTGGCTCGCCGCGGTCACGTACTCGCCCGGCGAGACCTCGCGCGAGGCGATCTCGCCAGCGAACGGCGCTCGGACCACCGACTCACCGACCGACGTGCTCGCCTGCCGCAGCGCCGTCTGCGCGCTCGAGAGCGAGGCGATCGAGGCGCGCGCGTTCTGAAGGGCCGACGCGTACGACTCGCGCGAGGACGTCGCGCGAGCGCGCGCCTCGTCGAGCTGCGCCTGGGTGAACACCCCCCGCTGCGCGAGCCCCTCGGCGCGCTCGAGGGCGGCGTCGTTCATCTCCATCTGGGCGTGGGCCGAGAGGACCTCGGGCGTCTGATCGGGCGCCGGCGGCGCGCCCCCCTCGTCGATGCCGAGGCGCGCCCGCGCCTGATCGAGCGAGGCCCGCGCCGACGAGAGCTGGAGGCGATAGTCGGTGTCGCGCAGGCGCACGAGGGGATCTCCCTCCGCGACCACGGCGCCGCGCTCGACCAGCACCTCGACCACGCGCCCGGCGACGATCGGGCTGACGTGCGACTCCTCGTCGGCGAGCAGCGTGCCCGAGAGGTCGATCGTCGCCGCGACGTCGCGGGCTTCGGCGGTGGCGCTGGCAGGTGCGGTGATCGCCGTCGTCTCGGCGGTCGCGCGGACGGCCACCGACGATGGCTCACCGCCGTGGCACGCCCCGAGGGCCAGCGCGAGCAGAACGAAGAGGAACGTGCGGTTCATCGGGAGGCCTTTCGGTCGGCGGTCTTCTTCTTCTTCGGGGCAGAGCGGGCGAGCACGCCTCGGGTCGCGGGCCCTCGCGGCGACGGGCCGCGCGGTGCCGGGCGAGCCGGCGGGGACGAGCCCGCAGCGGCGGCGGTCAGGGCGTCGAGCGCGGGCGCGGGCACCAGCACGCGGGCGAGCAGATCGGCGCTCGGGAGCTCGAGCGGGAAGCCGTAGTCGACGATCGTGGCGAACGCGAGGCCGCGCATGAAGCAGACGAGGAACGTCGCGAGCTCGCGCGCCGAGGCGTGCTTGCCGATCTCACCGGCCTCTTGCCCGCGCGCGATGCGCTCGGCAGCGTTCTCGAAGCTCTCCCGCATGTGCGCGCGCACCATCTCGCGCGTCGCGTCGTCGATCTTGTCGCTGACGATCGCCTGCGTGATCACGTGCGACATGTCGGGCTCGGCACGCATGCGCTCGAACCAGAGCGACAGGTTCGCGCGCATGCGATCCAGCGCGGTGCCCCCGAGCGCGTCGTCCTCTTCCATGAGGTTGCGCGAGCGCTCGAGCTTGTCCTCGAGGATCGCGCGGAACACGGCGTCCTTGTTCTCGAAGTAGTGATAGACGAGCCCGTGAGAGAGGCCGGCTTCCTTCGCGACGTCGGAGATCTTCGTGTCGCTGAAGCCTTTCTTCGCGAACACGCGCGTCGCCGCCCGGAGAATGTCCGTCCGCCGAGCATCCTTGATCTGCTGGTTGCCTTCGGGAGAGCGCGGCACGGGGCCTCGGCAGTCGCGCCGGGCGGGAGCGCGTGGAAAATCATCCGCCCGACGTCGATCGTTGGTTGACGCGTCAGTCAATGGATCCAGAATCGACCGGCGTCAAGGGCCGCCCAGCCCACGGAGCAGAGATGGCCTCCTCTTTCCCCACCTTCGTACGTTCCTCGTTCGCTCTCGCCACACTCGCGCTCGCGCTCGCGGCGCCGGCGTCGGTGTCGGCCCAGCAGCCGCTCGCCGACTTCCTCGCCGGCTCGGACTCGGCCTCGGTCGAGCTACGAGGCCAGGACGCGCAGCGGCACGTGGCGCACTCGCAGGTCGATCAGGCGCGCGCGCGCTTGCTCCCGGCCTTCAACGCGACCGGCACCTACCAATACAACGAGATCCAGATCCAGTTCCCGAGCCCCTTCATGCCGGGCTCCACGCTCACCCTGCAGCTGCACGACTCGCTGGTCGGCGCCCTCACGCTCCAGGTTCCGCTCCTCGACGTCTCGGCCTGGACGTCGTTCTTCGCGTCGGAGGAGTCGGCCGATGCCGCCGACGAGCGCTTGGATGGATCGCGCCAGGACGTGCACGCGACGGTCGTCCAGCTCTGGCACGGGCTCGTCGCCGCGCGCGCCGTGCGCGACGCCTCGCAGCACAACCTCGAGGTCGTACAGGCCTCGCGGGACAACGTGGCCGCCCGGGTCGAGGCGCAGGTCGCGCCGCAGCTCGAGCTGGCGCGCGCCGACGCCGAGGTGCTCCGCGCGCAGCAGACGATCGCCGAGGCGGACCTCAACATCGTGCTGGCCGAGCGCAACCTCGAGCTGATCACCGGCATCCACCCCTCGGCCGACGCGCAGACGCTCACCGACGATCTGCACGCGGAGGCCGCGCTCGACGACTTCATGTCCCGCGCCCACGACTCTCCGGGCGTGCGGGCGGCGGCCCACGCGGTCCGCGCCGCCGAGCTGAACATCGACGCCTCCTGGGAGGCCCTGCTGCCGACCGTGACCGGCGCGTTCCGCGAGTCGGCCACGAACGCGGCGGGCTTCAGCGCGGCCTCGCAGTACGCGATCCTCGTCACCGCGTCGTGGACGCTCGATTTCGGCCACGTCGCCGCCGTCGGGCTCGCGGGCGACCAGCTCGCCGGCGCGCGCGCGCAGGAGGACGGCGCGGTCCAGGTCGCCGAGACCCGGATCTACGAGCAGTGGCATCGCGTGCAGTCGCTCCGCATCCGCGCCCAGGCCGCCCAAGGCGCGCTCGCGGCGCTGCAGCGCGCCGACCAGGACGCCCACGCCCGCTACGAGGCAGGGGCGGCGACGCAGCTCGAGGTCATCACGGCCGACCGAGATCTGCTGCAGGCCCAGGTCGCGCTCATCGCCGCGATCGCGGACCTGCGGACCGCACGCGCCACCCTGCGCATCCGCGCGGGCATGGAGCAAGAGCTGCGCTGATTTCCAGGGGGCCGACGACCGTTCGCGCGACTGACCACGAAGGCGCCCGGCGCAGACGTCGGGCCCCTGGGTCTTCGGGGCCTTCTTCGGGGCCCTCGGCTCGGGTCAGCCGACGGCGAAGTCGGTGGCGGCGACCAGGGCGACCACGAGCTCGGCGAGCATGCGGCGGTCGAAGGGCTTGGTCAGCGTCGCGAACACGCCCGCGAGGCGCGCGTCGAGCGCCTTCTTTTCGGTCACGGTCTCGTCACCGGCCTCGGGGCGCTCGCTCATCAGCACGATGGCCGTCTTGGGGCTGCTGGCGTGGATCCGCCGGGCGACCTCCAGCCCCCCGATGCCGGCGATCCCGTCGCTGACCACCACCAGGCCGGCCGGCCACTGCTCCAGCAGGGCCAGCGCCGCCTCCCCCGACCCCGTTCCGACGACCCGGGCGCCGGTGTCGCCGAGGGCGCGGGCGAGCTCGCTCTGGGTCTCGGGATCGTCCTCGACCACCACGATGTGGGGCCGGCTCGCGTCCGGGAGGCTGGGATCGTCGGTGTGGGACATCGTGGGCTTCGCAGCAACCTACGCTGGGGGCCGCCTGTTCCATTCCCGTGGCAGACGGACGAATGCTCCGTTGCATCCCGAGCTTCGGACGTTCGGAGGGGCTCCTTGAGGGGTGTGATCCAGGGAGGGGGTGAAGTCTTGCCGCGAGGCTGCTGCGCAGAACGGTCGAGGTCTGCTGCATGTCGCGTCGCGAGACCGGCCTTCAGGCGTCGCCGAGCCCGAGGACGGAGCGCAGCGGCCTTGAGG
>JBGALT010000127.1:0-23313 GCA_044223665.1 Sandaracinaceae bacterium
GCGACCTTGGCGTTCGGGACCTGGCGCTCGCCGGCCTGGCCGCGGAGGTGCCACACGAGCTCGGTGCACTCGCGACGCGCCTTGCCCCCTCGTCTCGCTAGGCTTCCTCGACGAGCTCGCGCAGCCGCTCGAGCGGTCGTCGGTCGGAGAGGCCTGAGACGCGCGTACGAACGCTCGCGACTCGGTCAGAGCTGCGCGTCGCCGAGCAACATGGCGGTCGTGCGGCGCAGCTGCGCGTAGCTCCCGCTCACGTGATAGACGCGGAACTGGAGCAGATGGCAGCCGGCAGGCACCGCGACGTCGTGAAGCGTGTACGACGTCCAGCCTCCCGGCACGTACCAGTTCATCTCCGCCGCTTCGAGCTCACTGTCCGCGGTGGAGTCGTAGACGCTGAGGTTCAGCCGTGACCCCATGCCGCTCGGCTCTGCGTAGAACTCGAACGTGACGTCGTATCGTCCGCCGGGGAACTGGGCGTTCGGTCCGAACATCGCCCAACACGCGGTGTTCGCGGGCGTGCACCAGTCCGGGCTGCACGCGAATCCGCAGGAGTGCGTCATCGCGGGGTCGAGCGCGCCGTAGGACCAGCTCGTCGTCGTCGGGCGGCAGGTCGATGGCCAAGTGCAGGACGTGGCGTCGCACGTCTGCGCGCAATCGACCCCGCACACCGCGAGCGTGCGCGTCGCGCTCATCGCGCACGTCGCGCCAGGCCGGTCGTCGATGCGTCCGTTGCAGTCGTCGTCGAGGCCGTTGCACACGTCGGTCTCCGCGCCGGTTCGGAGCCCCGGCGGGCAGTCGAGCGCACCGCCTCGACAGGTCCCGTCCGTGCGAGCGCACGTGCTGGCGTCGAAACCGCAGAAGGCGTGGCTGCCGTCGACGCAGGCGCAGCCGCCGGATCCGTTGGCGCCACGCAGTCGTCGTCGACGCCGTTGCAGGTGTCGGTGGCGCCGGGAAAGACCGCCACGCTCCCGTCGTCGCAGTCGCTGCCGTTCGTGGCGAAGCCGCTCGCGGGGCACCCGTGACGGGCGACGCCGTCCGGTCCCCGAACTGGTCGCCGTCGGCGTCGGGCCACAGCGAGACCGCGAGACCTTCGTCGATGGCGCCGTCGCAGTCGTCGTCGACCGCGTTGCAGACCTCGGCGAGGTCCGGATGGACGCCGCGACGCGTGTCGTCGCAGTCGGTGCCGCACGCGCGCGCCCCGCCGAGGCCCCCGTTGCAGCAGGCCGCATCGGCGTGGTCGTCGCCGTCGGCGTCGCGCACGCCGAACGTCGCCGGGTCGCAGTCCTCGTCGTGCGCGTTCACGTCGCACACTTCGACGCGTCCCGGCGCGCGGTTCGAGTCGCTGTCGTCGCAGTCGTCACCACCGCATTCGGTCGACTCGTGGCCGTCACCGTCGGCGTCGGGGCGGTCGCACCCGCATCGCCTCGTCGCCTCGTCGCACGTCATGCCGTCCATGCACGGGGCGACGCCCGGCACGCAGCCGCGCGCGTCCGCCGACGTGGAGGACGGGTCGCAGCGTTCGAAGCCGCTGCAAAACCTTCCGTCGTCGCAGTCGGCCGAGACCGTGCACGCGACGGCACCGTCCATCGAGCTCGCGTCGTCGACGCGAGAAGGCTCGGCGCAGCCCGAGAAGAGCACGATCGATGCGACGAGGGCCCATCCCCGCATGGTCGGAACGATACCACGCGACGGAAAACGCGAACGCCGGCCTCCTCTCGGAGACCGGCGTCCTGTTCGGAGCCAGCGTGGGCTCAGACCCGGTACATCGTCACGACGCAGGCGCCGCCGAGGCCGAGGTTGTGCTGGAGCGCGACCTTGGCGTTCGGGACCTGGCGCTCGCCGGCCTGGCCGCGGAGGTGCCACACGAGCTCGGTGCACTGCGCGAGGCCCGTCGCGCCGAGCGGGTGGCCCTTGCTCAGGAGGCCGCCGCTCGGGTTCGTGACCCATTTGCCGCCGAAGGTGTTGTCGTTGTCCCAGATCATCTTCTCGGCCTCGCCTTCCTTCGCCAGGCCCAGGCCCTCGTAGGTCAGCACTTCGTTGGCCGTGAAGCAGTCGTGCAGCTCGACGACCTGCACGTCCTTCGGGCCGAGGCCCGCTTGCTCGTACACCTTCGCGGCCGCCGTCTTCGTCATGTCGTAGCCGACCATCTTGATCATCGACTTCTCTTCGAAGCTCGACGGGTAGTCGGTCGTCATCGCCTGGCCGGCGATCCACACGGGACTCGTGATGCCCTTCTTCTTCGCGAAGTCGTCGCTCGCGAGGATGGCCGCCGCGGCGCCGCACGTGGGCGGGCAGCACTGGTAGCGCGTGAGCGGATCGAAGACCTCGGGCGAGGCGAGGATCTCGTCGACCGAGTACGTCTCCTGGAAGAGGGCGTAGGGGTTCTTCGAGGCGTGCTTGCGCGCCTTCTCGGCGACCTTCGCGAAGGTCTCGCGCTTGGTGCCGTACTTCCATCGGTACTCGCGGCCCGCGCCGCCGAACATCTGCGCGGCGCCCGGCGCGCCCGTCACGCCCTGGACCTCGTTCATCACGTTCGCGTGCTTGTCGAGCGGGTTCGTGCGGTCGTTCCACTGCGCTTCCAGCGCGCCCTTCTTCATCTGCTCGAAGCCGACGGCGAGCACGCACTCGGCGATGCCGCCCTCGATCATCTGCTTGGCGAGCATGAGCGCGCTCGAGCCGGTCGAGCAGTTGTTGTTCACGTTGAACACCGGGATGCCGGTGAGGCCGACCTCGTAGACGGCGCGCTGGCCGCACGTCGAGTCGCCGTAGACGTAGCCGGCGATCGCCTGCTCCACGTCCTTGAAGTCGACACCCGCGTCCTTCATCGCGTTCCGGATCGCGCCGGCCGCCATCACGTTGTACTCGTCGCTCGCGCCGGGCTTCTGGAACTTCACCATGCCCACGCCGATCACGTTCACTCTGCGTCCCATGTCCGTGCTCCTTCTTCTTTCGTCGTTCGTGGACTGGATCAACCGAGCTTGCTCAGGAAGGTGAGGCGCGAGGCGAGGTGCGCGTCTCCGTCGAGACGAACCTTGCCGTGCTGATAGAAGCTCTGCAGCTGCCCGTTCGAGGCGGCGAGCGCGGCGAGGTCGTCGTCGCGGAGCGTGAGCACGACGTCGGCCTTGTCGGCCTTGCCCTGCTTCACGGAGCCGGCGCCGTTCTTGAGGTCGATGGTCCAGACGCCGTCCGGATCCTTCACGCGGAGCTCGACGACGGCGCCGACCTCCTTCGCGAGGCTCGCGTTGTCGGCGATGCGCTTGCCGATCTTCTCGACGATCGAGGGCGCCTTCGCGGCGGCGCTCGACGCGGCCGCTGCCGCCGGAGCCGCCGCCGCTGCGCCACCACCACCGCCACCCGCGCGGGCCTTGGCGGCCGTGAGCACGTCGTTCGGGTCGACGTTCTTGAGCACCGGCGCGAGCTTCTGCGAGGCCATCACGTTGCCGGTGATCTTGAGCTTGCCGGTCGTGAAGAGCTTCATCGCGTCGGCCTTGCCGGCCACCATGTCCATGAAGTCGGCGTCGCTGATCTCGAAGACGCACTCGGCCGGGACCGACTCGCCCTTGGCGACGGCGCCGTTTCCGTTCTTGAGATCGAGCGTCCAGACTGCGTCGGGGTTTCTCAGCTTGAACTGGAACACCGTCTTGGCCGCCGCGACCGCGTCGGCGCCCTTCTTGCCGAGGAAGGCGCCGATGCCGGCGAACACGTCCGCGCTGTTCGGCGTCGCGTCGGCCGCCGGCGCCGCTGCTGCGGCCGGAGCGCTACCGCCGCCGCCGCTCACGCCCGCGCGCTTCTGCGCTGCGGCCATCACGTCCTTCGGGTCGACCTTCTTCAGGATCGGCCCGAGCTTCTGCGACGCCATCACGTTGCCGCCGATCTTGAGCTTGCCGGTCGTGAAGAGCTTCATGGGGTCGGCCTTGCCGCTGACCATGTCCATGAAGTCGGCGTCCGAGATCTCGAAGGTGCACTCGGCGGGCACCGGAGATCCGTGCGCGACGAGGCCGCTGCCGTTCTTCAGGTCGAGCGTCCACTCGCTCGTCGGGTTGCTCAGCTTGAAGCCGAACACCGTCTTGGCCTGCGCGACCGCATCGGCGCCGTTCTTGGCGACGAACGCCTTGATGCCCTCGAACACGTCGGCGCTGTTCGGCTCGACGCTCGCGGCCGCGGCCGCTGCCGGCGCGCCGCCACCTCCGCCACCGCTCGCGCCCGCGCGCTTCTGCGCGGCCGCCATCACGTCGTTCGGGTCGACCTTCTTCAGGATCGGCCCGAGCTTCTGCGAGGCCATGACGTTGCCGCCGATCTTGAGCTTGCCGGTCGTGAAGAGCTTCATCGGGTCGGCCTTGCCGCTGACCATGTCCATGAAGTCGGCGTCGCTGATCTCGAAGGTGCACTCCGCGGGCACCGGCGAGCCCTGCGCGACGAGGCCGCTGCCGTTCTTGAGGTCGAGCGTCCACTCGCTCGTGGGGTTGCTCAGCTTGAAGCCGAACACGGTCTTGGCCTGACCGACCGCGTCCGCGCCGTTCTTGGCGACGAAGGCCTTGATGCCCTCGAACACGTCGCTGCTGTTCGGCACCACGGGCCCTCCGCCACCGCCGCCCGCGCTCGCCGCGGCCGCCGCCTTCGGCTTCTCCTTGGCCTTCGGGATCTCCTCGTAGAGCTCGATCGCGGCGTTGCTGATCACGACCTTGTCGCGGTCCTTGCTCTTCACGCGGAAGAGGACCTTGTTCTTCCCGTCCTTCCACATCTCGGTGACGATCGTCTCGCCCGGGAGCACCGGATCGGCGAAGCGCACCTTGATGCTCTTGAAGAAGCGGTAGTCACCGCCAGGCGCGAACGCGTTGAGCACGTGGCGCGCGGCGTAGCCGAACGTGCAGAGGCCGTGCAGGATCGGCTGCGCGAAGCCGAACGCCTTCGCGAAGCCCGGATCGGCGTGCAGCGGGTTCCAGTCGCCGCTCAGGCGATAGAGCAGCGCCTGGTTCGCGTGGATCTTCTGCTCCACCGACTTGTCGGGCGCGCGATCCGGCGGCGCGTTGAGGTTCTTCTCGTCCGGCCCGCGATCACCGCCCCAGCCGCCGGCGCCCTTGGCGAACGTGCTGATCTCGTTCTTCACGAGGAGGTTGCCGTCCTCGTCGAAGGTGTCGATCGCGGTGACGATGACCGCGCCGCCCTTCTTGCCGCCCTCGCTGCCCTTGTCCCAGATCTGCGAGATGCGCGCCTTGTGCGTGAGCTTCTGGTGGAGCGGCAGCGGGCGAACGATCTCCGTGTACTGCTCGCCGTGCAGTACGCGATCGAGCCCGTACTTGAGGCCCGGCGCCTGCTTGCCTTCCTTGCCCATCGTGAGCACGCAGTTGATGGCCGGGATGACGCCGTAGGTCGGCGCCGCGACCATGCCCTCGCCGTGCATCTCGTAGACGAGCTTGAGGTCGCTCGGGTTGTTCGGATCCTCGGCAGCGCCGATGCCGAGCGCGTAGATCGACAAGTCGCGCTCGTCGTACTTGCTCCGCATCTCGGGGAACTCGTAGCCGAGCGCCGCGTCGACATCGACGAGGGCGTTGCCGCCCTTGCTCGGGCCGGCATTCACGTTGTCCATGATCGGCTCCATGGACGCGTTGATGTTCGCCGGGTGCGTGCTCTCGGCGAAGCTCGTGACCTCGCCCCACGCGCCGTCGACGTCTTCCGCCGTGATGGCCCGGCCGAGGCGGAAGATCTTCCCCTTGGTGCGCTCCCAGCGCAGCTTCGAGTAGAAGCCGCCGCCGACCTCGTAGAGCCCGCCGCCCTCTTCCTGGCTCTCGTGGCAGAGCTTGACGACGAGGGCCGTGACGTACTCGACCTTGAGCGCCTCGAGCAGGTTCGCGGGCAGCACGGTCTCCGTCATGCGCGAGCCGGCGATGGGCGCGATCGTGTTCACGATCACGTTGTTCTTCTTGCCCTCGATCGCCAGCGTGCTGCCGAAGCCGTAGAGGCCGAGCTTGGCCATCGAGTAGTTCGCCTGGCCGAAGTTGCCGTAGATGCCGGCCGCGCTGCTCGTCATGATGATGCGGCCGTACTTCTGCTCGCGCATGATCGGCCACGCCGCGTAGCTGCACTTGAAGGCGCCCTTCACGTGCACGCGATAGACGAGGTCCCAGTCGGCCTCGGTCATCTTCTGGAACGAGACGTCGCGCAGGATGCCGGCGTTGTTGACGAGCACGTCGATGCGACCGAACGCGTCGACGGCGGTCTTGACGATCTTGTCGCCGTCCTCGACCGAGTCGTAGTTGGCGACGGCTTGTCCACCGGCGGCCTTGATCTCGTCGACGACCTTGTCGGCCGCCGCGCTGCCCTTGCCCTCGCCGTTGAACGCGCCGCCGAGATCGTTGACGACGACCTTCGCGCCGCGCTTGCCGAATTCGAGCGCGTGCGAGCGACCGAGGCCGTTGCCCGCGCCCGTGACGACCACGACCTTCCCGTCGAACCGGAGATCCTTGCTCATCGATCGCTCCTCTTTCTCTTCGCCTGCAGGCCCTCGCGGGTCCCGCGCCTGCTCGCGCCGCGCTGATTTGTTTCGCGGGGAGATATTTCGGACGCGAAAGATTCGATCGCGGGCCGCCCCGGGTCAAGAGCGTCCGGCGCGTGTCCCTGAGGTTTCCCACGGGAGCGCGGGGGCGCCGATCGAATAGGATGGCCCGATGACGCGCGGTCTCGTCGGTCTCGGCCTGGTCCTATACCTCTTTCTCTCGGTCGGCTGCGAGTGCGGCGGCTCGCCCGTGGGGGCTCGACACTGCACGACCAACGCCGACTGCCCGTTGGGCCAGATGTGCCTCGACTCGGTCTGCTCGGTCGGACGCGACGCCGGGCGCGCGGATGGGTCGCTCCCCGACGCGGCCTTCGTCGATGCGCCGCGCGGCGACACGCCCTCGACGCTGACGATCGATCCGCCGAGCCCGACGATCGACACCGACGGGACGCCGCAGACGCTCCAGTTCCACGCCCTCCTCGACGGGCGGGAGGTCACCGGAGCGAGCTGGCTCGTGGACGACGTGGTGGTCGGTACGCTCTCGCCGGGCGGGCTCTACACCGCGCGGGGCCTGGTCGCCGGCGTCGCGCACGTCACGGCGCGCTACGGCGCCTACGAGGCGAGCACCGACGTGACGGTCACCGTCCACGCGACGCAGAACCCGGGCGGGGTCGCGGCGGACGTGCAGTCGATGCTCCGCGGCGGTGGCGCGCTCGATCCCAGCTTCCGCTGGCTCTATCCCTACGACGAGACCGTCTTCCCACGCGGCCTCGCGGCGCCCGTGCTGCAGCTCGCGGGCGGCGCCGACGCGACGCGCGTGACGATCGACATCGAAGAATCGGGCTTCCACTACGAAGGATTCTTCGCTGCGAGCACGCCGGTGCAGATCACGCTGCCGACCGACGTCTGGAACGGGGCGACCGCGAGCGCGGGCGCGGGCCAGCGCGTGAACGTGGGCGTCACCAAGATCTCGGGCGGCGCCGTCGTGGGCCCCGCGAGCGAGCACTTCCTCGTGGCCCAGGGACGGCTGACGGGGAGCATCTACTACAACAGCTACAACTCCCACCTCGCGGGCGGCGGCGCGATCCTGCGCGTGCGCTTCGGGCAAGACGTCGAGCTCGTGCAGGGCGGCTGCGCCGTCTGTCACTCCGTGAGCGCGAACGGCCAGCGCATCGCGACGGGCCTGAGCTGGAGCGGCAGCGCGACCATCACGGGCACCGGCAACCCGATGCAGAGCGGGACCGTGAACATCGATGCGGCCGGCCCGCCGACGGCGGCGTGGACCGATCCCGACGGGCGCCGCTACTCGTTCGGCGCGCTCACGCCCGACGGCGCGTGGGTGCTCAGCAACGCCGTGCCGCCCGACAACCGCATCCGCGGCCTCTCGGGCGCGATGACCTCGCAGATCTGGGACGCGGCGACGGGCGCGATGGTGCCGGCGCCGAGCTTCACCAGCCAGGTCCAGTACGCGGTGACGCCGCAGTTCGCGCCCGACGGCTCGGCGCTCGCGTTCAGCTGGTTCCAGAGCCCCTCGGTGAGCAACGGCCGCGTGCTGACGGTGATGTCGTTCGACGGCGCGATGTCGCCGCCCGTCTTCGGGGCGCCACGCCGCGTGTACACGACCGACGACTCGCACGTGGCGGGCTGGCCCAGCTTCCTGCCGGACGGTCACTCGGTGCTCTTCGGCGAGGCCCAGGGCTTCGACACCTCGACGGGGGCGGGCGCCGGAAGGCCGAACAACCCGGTCTACGGCGACGTGCACCTCGTGGACCTCACGAGCTGTGACGGGAGCGGCGAGAGCTGCGCGATGTCGACGCTCGACGCGCTCAACGGGTACCGCGGCGGCTCGTTCTACCTGCCCTACGGCGAGGGCGAAGAGGCGCACTCGAACTTCGAGCCCACGGTGCTCCCCGTCGCGATCGGCGGCTACTACTGGGTCGTCTTCACGAGCCGGCGCGCGTACGGCAACACCATCGCGCCCGGCGGCACCGTCCCGGGTGGCGAGGATCGCTGGGGCACGACCGACGGCGGTGGCGGCGAGCACCCGAGCGTGCGCAAGAAGCTGTGGATCGCGGCGATCGACATGTCGGGCGCGCCCGGCGCCGACCGCTCGCATCCGGCGTTCTACCTCTCGGGCCAGGAGCTCGAGAGCGGCAACATGCGCGGCTTCGCGGCGCTCGACCCCTGCCGCGCCGACGGCGCGAGCTGCGAGTCGGCGGCCGACTGCTGCGGTGGCTTCTGCCGCCAGACCGACACCGGCGCCGACGGCACGCCGATCCTCGAGTGCGTCCCTCCGCCGGGCGGCTGCTCGCACGAGCTCGAGACCTGCGAGACGAGCGCCGACTGCTGCGACGTCACGCGCGGCACGCAGTGCATCAACGGCCACTGCGCCCAGCCCGTCCTGGGTTGAGCTGCGAAGGCGGGCCGCCGCTCGGTCCGCCGCTTTCTTGGTCGCCCCGGGCAGGGGGCATAGGGTCGGCCCATGCGCGCCTCCCTCGCCCTCGTGGTCCTCTTCCTCGGCGGCTGCACCTTGATGCAGAACCTCCGGCCCGAGAACCGGCTGGCGGACATCGTCTACCAGTTCAACGACGAGACGCGCTGGCACCGCATCGACCTCGCCGCGCAGCGCTGCGCGGGCCGCTACCGCCTTCCGTTCGTGCGTAGCCACGCGCGCTGGGGGCACGACATCGCGATCGGCGACGCCGAGGTCACGAACCTCGCGCTCGGCACCGGCGAGAACGGCGCCGACGCGCAGTCGCTCGTGACCTACCAGTGGATCGACAACGCCACGATGGAGCTCCACTCGACGACGGTCCGCCAGGACTGGCACGGCGAGGGGGAGGGCTTCCAGCTCATCGCCGAGCTCGTCGTCGCCGGCGAGCCGGAGATCTTCGAGGAGGTCGAGGGCGGCCCGCAGACCCTCGAGGACGCGATGGCCGAGGACGCTGCGATGCTCGACACCGACGGGCTCGACGCGACCACCCCCGAGGCCGGCACCGTGGTGCGCTCGCCGCAGCGCCACCGCGACAGCCAGGGGATGCTGGTTCAGTAGGCGCGGGGGTCGGCCGCCGCGCGTCAGGGGCCGGCGAGAACGGCCGGCACCGCGCGCAGGCCGAGGCCGACCGACACCGAGGCGCATGCCCCGCCGGTCGCGTCGGGGTCGAGGTCCGGCATCAGGACCAACACGAGCTCCTCGCGCGTCAGGGACGCGCCACCGGTCGCCATCGCGAGCTGGAAGGCGTCGTCCACCGTGATGGAGCCGCCGACGTTGGCGTCGGCCAGGCCGGCAGGCGTGATCGTGCCCTCGACGCGGACCCCGTGGATCGTCGCCTCCGGGTAGAGGTCGCCGAGGGTGACCGAGAGCGAGTCGAGCTCGAACGAGAGCACGCCGCCCGCGATCCGGCCGTGGACGGTCTCGAGGTCGGTGCCCGGGGTCAAGGTCGCACCGGCGGCGATCGAGCCGTCGCTCGCGAGCGGCAGGCGCGCTCCACTCGTGGCGGTCGCCACCGTGACCGTCACGTCCGCGTCGGTCGTCGGATCGTCGATCCCCGAGATCTGGAGCGTCCGCAGCCAGTCTCCCTGCGCGAGCGCCTCGTCGAGCGCCGCCTGCAGGGTGCGGTTCTCGTTCTGGTCGTAGGTCAGGTCGAAGAGCGCGACACCGAAGGTGCCGAAGCGGTTGTCGATGCCGGGCGTGCCGTCCGGGCCGACGTCGTCGTGGGCGTCCTCGCAGCGGGCCGTCTCACGGTGGCTGACCGTGTCGTCGAGATCGAGCCCGTACGCGGCCCCGGACCGGCTGTCGGGATGCTGCGCAGCGATGTGCGCGACGACGAGCGTCATGCTGGGCGGCAGGGGCTCACGGCCGCCTCCGCCCGAAGTGCAGCCGATCGACCACACTCCGAGTGCCACTCCGAGCAACGCACCCCGCGAAACGACGTGATTTCGAGTCATGCCCCCGCACGTAGCGAGGGCCGTGCCCGCGATCGCCGTCCGCGGATCACTCGGCCGGGTCGGGCTCGGCCGGCTGGATCGCGCGCGCCGCGAGCAGCACCGCGCCGGGCTTGGCCTTCGGGCCGCGCGCCTTGGTCGCCTGCACCGTCGGATCGCTCGACGCGTAGGGCTGCATCGGCTGCATGCCGGCGTCCTCGAGCAGCTGCCGGTCGGCGCTCACGTCGGGGTTGCCGGTGGTGAGCAGCTTCTCGCCGTAGAAGATCGAGCTCGCGCCCGCCATGAAGCAGAGGATCTGGGCTTCCCGGCTCAGCTCGGTGCGGCCGGCGCTCAGGCGCACCTGGGTCTTGGGCATCACGATCCGCGCCGTGGCGATCGCCCGCACGAGGTCGAGCGAGTCCACCTTCGGCTGGGCCGACAGCGGCGTCCCCTCGACCGGCACGAGCGCGTTGATCGGCACGCTACCCGGGTGCGGATCGAGCGAGGCCAGCGTCCGGATCAGCTCGCAGCGGTCCTCGATGGACTCGCCCATCCCGAGGATGCCGCCGCAGCACACGCTGATGCCCGCCTTCACCACGCGGGAGATCGTCTGCAGGCGCTCGTCGTAGGTGCGGGTCGTGATGATCTCGCCGTAGTACGCGCGCGAGGTGTCGAGGTTGTGGTTGTAGGCGGTCAGGCCAGCGTCCGCGAGGGCCTTGGCCTGCTCGTCGTCCAGCATCCCCAGGGTCGCGCAGGCCTCGAGGCCGAGCTCGCGCACGCCGCGCACCATGTCGAGCACGCGGTCGAACGCGGGGCCGTCCTTGGCGTCGCGCCAGGCCGCGCCCATGCAGAAGCGCGTGCTCCCGGACTCGCGAGCCTTGCGCGCCGCGCCGAGCACCTCTTCCACGGTGAGCAGGCGCTCGGCGTGGACCTCGGTCTCGTACTTGGACGACTGCGGGCAGTAGGAGCAGTCCTCTTGGCAGCCGCCGGTCTTCACGGAGAGCAGCGTGCAGAGCTGGACCTGGTCCGGCGGGTGGCTCCCCCGGTGGACCGTCTGCGCGCGGAGCAGGAGCTCGGTCAGAGGGAGGGCGTGGATCGCCTGGATCTCCTCGAGCGTCCAGTCGTGGCGGGGGTGGAGGTCGTCTCGCTGCGGCATCGGCGCTCCTCTAGAGCTGGATGGCCTACCAGGCCAACGGTCCGGTGCAACGGGTGCCGTTCCGTCGCGCGGCCGAAGAAGATCGACTTCTTCGCCGCTGGGCCCTAAGGTCCCGCCCGTGCAGCGCGGCTCCCCGGGGGAAGGCACCGAAGCGCCCGTCGCCATCGAGGGACCGCCGCCGCTCGCCCGACTCGCGGCCGTCATGGCCCTGTTCGATCTCGTCTGGAATCGCGTGGTCGTCCGGGTGCTCGCGGTGGCCGACCAGGAGGCGGCCGTCACGCTCCAGCGCTCGGGCGTGTTCCCGCGCAACCTCGCCGCCGTGGCCGGGCTGATGTGCCTCGTGGCCGGCCTCTTCGGGTTCCTCCGGATGGCGGGCTACTGCGGTCTGGGGCGCCGGCTCGGGCTCTCGTCGGTCGCCGGCATCCTGCTCTCCACCTTCGTGCTCGCGCTCGTGATCGTGAAGGAGCAGGTGCCCATCTACGTGGTGGTCGCCGCGCTCGCCGGCGCGAACGTGCTCGTCGTGCTCGTGGGGAGCGTGGCAGTCCAGTATCGGGGGGGCGCCTACCAGCTCGTGGCAGGCCTCGTGACCGCGAGCGGCGCGCTGTTTCTCGTGATGCTCGTCTCGCTGACGGTCCGGGTCATCGCGGAGTCGCCGGCCGCCGCGCCGATCGGCCTCTTCTGCCATCACGCGGGCGAGGTGACGTGGCACGTGCTCCCGCTGGCCGCGCTGGTCGCGCTCTGGCGCGCCCGCGCCGGCGCGCCGGCCTCCGAGGGTCCGCCGCTCGGGCCCGCCGGCCGGATCGTCGCCGTCCTCCTGATCCTGGTCACGGTCGTCGGTGCGCTCCTGCTCGAGCGCCACCTCCACGCCCACCGCTTCTCGACGCTCGTCTACGGAGCGCTCCGGCTCACGCTGCTCCCGGAGTCGCTCTCCTGGCTCAACGGCCTCGCGGTGGGGGTCGCCCTGGCGGGCTCCGTCCTCGGCCTGGCCTCGCGGCATCCGGGTCGGGTCCAGGTCGGCGCGGGGGTCGCGCTCTGGCTCGCCGCCGGCTTCGCGCCGCGCGCGCCGGGCCAGCTGCTCGACTTCGCGCTGGCGGCCGTGCTCCTCGCGAGAGCAGCCCAGGCCGCCACGCCCGAGGGCCGCGCCCGGGCCCGGATCTCCTGGTCGCCGCTGACCCAAGACGAGACCGACGCGGCGCGCGCCCCCCTCGACTCGTGAGCGCCGCGGGCCCGCCGGCGACACCCTCGGTGCTCGGCAAGCAGCCGATCAGTCGCCAGCGGCGTCGACGGCGGCGAGGTCGAGCTGGAAGTCGACGGTCGTGTCGGTCCCGGCCGTCACCGCGACGGGGCGCGCGAGCACGAGCGGCGCCGACATTCTCGGACGCTCGCCCGGAGACTCGGTGCCGCTCGAAGATTCGGTGCCACCGGCTCTACGCACTCCCTGGTGCCAGACACGGAGTGTGTACTGACCGGGCGGGATCCCCGTGAGTCGGAATCGCCCGTCGTCGGTCGTGACCTGAACGTACGGATGGTCGATGACGTGGACCCAACCGAGGATCCAAGGATGACCAGCGTCGTCGACGATCGAGGCGACCCCGGCGTGCTCCGCCGTCGCGCTGGCGTGCATGCCTCGCGCGG
Source organism: Sandaracinaceae bacterium (assembly GCA_044223665.1). Classification (GTDB taxonomy): domain Bacteria; phylum Myxococcota_A; class Polyangia; order Polyangiales; family Sandaracinaceae; genus JBBSAT01. Next base: position 13,206 of record JBGALT010000127.1, read on the forward strand.
GCAGCCCGATGTCGAGCCAAGTCGCCCCGCCCGCCCCGCTCCCGTCGGCCCGGCTTCCCGCGACCCAGCTCGCGTGGAGGTTGTGGAGCAGGTCTTCGTCGTCGACGACCGAGAGCGTCGCTCCGACCGGCATCGCGAGCACCGAGGGATGCAGGTCGCAGCCCGAGAAGCGAACCTCGAAGGGGCCCTCGGGAAGGGCTCTTCCTTCCGTGATTCCGTCGAGATACACGACGGCGTCGGCCACGCCTCCGTGGGGGCCGACGGTGAGCGCGTGCAGCTCGCGCTCGGCGCCACAGACGCTCGCGTGCTGGAGCACGGTCGTCATCACGACGTCGGGCCGCGGACCGATCCACACGATCGACCCGGTGAGCGTCGCGCCGTTGACGACCTCCGTGACGCGATAGCCGGAGGGCAACGCCCGAGGCGTTCTCCGTGTCGCGCCCGATGGGTCGGTGTCTCCCCCGTCGCATCCCCATGCGAAGAGCGAGATGCAGCCGATCACGAGTGCGATGTGCAGTCCATACGAGACAGACATCGATCGAGACCTTCGATCGCCATTAGCACAACACGTTGGTCATCGATCCATTTGTGTGAGCGTCGATCGAAAAAAAATGATCACCGCGCGAGCGCGTCGCTCGATTTCCGCCGAAAGGCGCGCACGCCTCGCGCGCGCGCTCGCGCGTCGATCGAATTCCGAGCAGGAGATTCGCCGAGCAGCCGTGAGCCGATGACGCGATCGGCTCGCGTGCGCGCGTGCGACAGCGTCTCGAAATCCGACACGTCGCGGCGCGACGACGCAGGTGCGAGTCGCCGTGCGCAGCGCTGCCTCGGAGGCACGCGGTGGCGATCGAGGGCTGCCTCGGCTCGGTCGACGTAGTCAGCGCGCGAGCGTGCGCACCGCGGCGGCGATGCGCTCGAGGCCGGTCTGGATCTGCGCCTGCGACGCCGCGTACGAGAGCCGGACGTACCCGGGCGCTCCGAAGGCGGTGCCGGGCACGACGGCGACGCGTGCCGCATCGAGCAGCCACCCCGTGACCTCGACGTCGTCTGCCAGCGTCTTTCCTTCGGGGGTCCGGGCCCCGATCAGGCCCTGCACCGAAGGAAATGCGTAGAATGCCCCCTCGGGCTTGCGGCAGCGGATGCCCGGGACGGCGTTCAGCCCCTCCACCATCCGCGTCCGGCGGGCCGCGAACTCGCCCACCATCTCGTCCAGGGCCTGGCGCGAGCTCCGGAGCGCCGCGATCGTCGCGTGCTGGGCCACCGTGGTCGGACTGGAGGTGGCCTGGCTCTGGAGCATCTCGCAGGCGGCCGAGATCGAGCGCGAGGCGAGGGTCCAGCCGATGCGCCACCCCGTCATCGCGTAGGTCTTGCTGGCGCCGTCGACGATGATCAGGCGCTCCTTCAGGTCGGGGGCGACCGTGAGCAGGCTCTTCTGGACGAACCCGTCGTAGACGATCTGCCCGTAGATCTCGTCGACGATCACCCAGATCGGGTGGCGCCGTAGCACGGCGGCCAGCGCCTCCAGGCTCGCCTCGTCGTAGGCGGCACCGGTGGGGTTGCTCGGCGTGCAGAGGATCAGCGCCTTGGTGCGCGGCCCGATGGCCGCCTCGAGCACGTCGGGCTGGAGACGGAAGCCCTGCGCCTCCTCGGTCGGGACGATCTTGGGAACGCCGCCGACGAGCGTGACCTGCTCGGGGTAGCTCACCCAGTAGGGGGCCGGGATGATCGCCTCGTCCCCCGGGTCGAGCAGCGCGAGGGCGAGGTCGAAGAGGGACTGTTTGGCCCCGGTCGAGACGACGATCTCCTCGGGGTCGTGGGCCACGCCGCGCCGCGCGAGCGAGTCGGCGGCGATCGCCTCTCGCAGAGGCGCGATGCCCCGCACCCGGGTGTAGCGCGTCGCGCCCTTGTCGAGCGCCGCCTTGGCCGCCTCGCGGATGGCCACCGGCGTGTCGAAGTCGGGCTCGCCCAGCCCGAACGAGAGCACGTCGATCCCCGACGCCTTCAGCGCCGCCGCGCGGTCGGCGATCGCGATCGTCGCCGACGGCGCGATCGTCGAGAGGCGTTGCGCGAGCGGGAGCGTGCGAGAGGCGTCGGCCACGGCGCGCCTCTTATCATCCGCGCGCAGGCCGAGCCATGCCGCACACGCGATCCCTCGCGGACCGCGCACGGCCCGGCCGCGAGCTGACGGCGCGGGCCCCCGCGGCGCCGGGCCGTCCGGGGCTCGCCCCCGCCCTCCCGTTACCCGAGGTTGCCGGGGATGGCCGGGACGACGATGTACACCTCGCGCGTATCGAGCACGGCGCTCGAGCCGCTGGTGACGTCGATCCGCGCGTGGAAGAGCGTGGTGCGGGTCTCGCCCTCGAAGAAGTCGTTCCGGAACGTGATGCGGAACAGCACGCGCGTGCCCGGGACGACCCCGAAGAACGCCGACCGGTCGTAGCGCAGGACTGCCTGCTCGTGGCTCACGCCGGCAGGCTCGGTCCAGCAGGGGTCGATGCCCTCGTTGCACGCCGGCTCGCGATCGAAGACGAAGCGCCGCTCGTCGATCTGCTGCGGGTCGGTCGAGTCGCCGCGGACGCGTGTGGAGATGTCGAGCGGGACACGGCGCGCGATGGTGTCGATGGCGCCCACGATCGTGTCCGAGAACGTCGCATGGTCGGCGCTGTTCGGGAGGTCGTAGACGAGGTCGTTGCCGTCGACGTCGATCGAGCCCGTGCGGTGGGCCGTCTGGCGCATGAACCAGCACGGCGAGGCGCTGCAGTTCCCGGTGCACCCGGCCGGCGCGGTGACGGTGGCGCACGAGCGCGTGGAGGCGTTGATGCCGACGTAGCGGGCGCCCCGGCTGACCATCTCGGTCAGGGCCTCGTCCCACGACGGAGCGTCGGGGGAGAAGCCCACGTAGTCGTCGCAGTCGTCGGCCGGCCCATCGTGCTGACAGATGTCCGAGAAGTGCACGATGATCGGGAGGGCCCCGTCTCGAAAGCACGGCGCGCCCCATCCGGTGTCGAGACACTGCCCGGCGTAGCGCGGCATGGTGTAGCTGGCGCTCCCGGCGCTCCATCGCCCGCCGGTGCCCTGCATGATCTCGTAGAGCGCGAAGGTCCCGGACTCGGGGCCATCGCCGCCGCCGTTGGCGCACGTCGCGCAGAACGCCGCGTCGAGCGCGGCGCGCACGTCGGCGACGTGGTCCGGCGGGGTCATCCGGATCGACAGGTAGAAGGGCTCGTCTCGGCTGCCGCCGTAGCTGCCGAACGGCACGTCCTTGTGCCCACCGGCTCCCACCCACACGTCGGGGATCGACATGACGATCCGATCGAGGATGCCGGTGCCGGGCTCGGTCACGGTCGAGCGGACGTTGTTCAGCGTGCCGCCCATCGACCCCGTGGTGTCGGACAGGAAGAAGACGTCTGCGACCCGGATGGTCGTCCCGAAGTCGAGGTCACGCGTCACCGGAGCGGCGCGGTACGGGAGGATGACGTAGAAGTCCTCGGGCGGGATCCGGCAGCTCGGGTTGCGCGCACAGTCGCAGTGCTCCCCGGTCGCTCCGTCGGGGCAGTTCCCCGGCGTCAAGACGTACGCGCCCTCGGCCAGGTCCGGCAGCCCGTCGTCGTCGGTGTCGACGTCGCAAGGGTCCGAGCCCACCCGGCGCTCGTCGCCATCGCCGAGCCCGTCGTTGTCCGAGTCCGCATCCACGTAGTCCGCCACGCCGTCGGGCGCGACCGGCGGCGAGGGATCCTGGATCGCGGTCGGGTCGATCTCGTTCGGGCACTGGACCGGAGGGGTGTCGAGGAGCGTGTCGCCGGCCTCGTCGGCGTCGGGGACGAGGTCCCCGTCGCTGTCGAGGTCCTGGAAGCTCCCGATCTCGTCGTGGTCGCCGTCGAGGGTGCCCTCCTGGGCGTCGGTGATCGTGTCGGCGTCGCTGTCGAGGTCGCGAGCGTCGACCTCCCCGTCGTCGTCGGTGTCCACGCAGCCCGGCGTGCGCCCGCACTCGGTCGCGTTGAGGATGCCGTCGCCGTCCACGTCGAGGTCGAGGCCATCGCGGATCCCGTCGTGGTCGAGATCGCCCGTCTGCCCGACGTCGGGCACTCCGTCCCCGTTCCCGTCCGCGTCCGCATAGTCGGGGATCGCGTCTGCATCGGAGTCCGCGGGCGGCGTGCTGCAGTCGGTGTCGCCGGCCTCGGTGGCGTCGGGCACGCCGTCCGCGTCCGAGTCGGTGTCACTCGCGTTGGGCGTCCCGTCCCCGTCGATGTCCAGGTCGGGCGATCCGTCGCCGTCGGCGTCGACCGTGAGCTCGTCGCTCGAGGGGATCGTGTCTGCGTCGGGGTCGACCGCGGCGCCGCAGTGCTCGACGGTGCCGTCCGTCCCGGCGGCGGCGTCGGCGGCCGTGCCGGGGACCGTGCACCCACCGAAGGCCAGCCCGCCGAGCAGGCCGATGCAGGAGACGAGAACGAGCCGGGCCCTGCGGGTCATCGGACCTCTCGGAGCGCTTCGGGCGGCTCCATCCGGACGGAAGAAAAGAGGAGACGGCACGGGCCGCCCGTGGATTGTAGTGACCGGCCTGGCGACCGCCAACGCATGGCGTTCTGGCCGCAGGGGCCAGAGGGACAGGCCGCCGCGACTTTGCTTTTTGGGGTGTTCAGCGTTGACAGCCGGGCCGGCTTGGTCTAACCGGGGGCACCGAGTGGCGGGCCCTGGGGGCGGCGATCAGGGTGCGCTGCACCGGGATTGGTGAGCTGCAAGGTTCGGAGGAGACGATCATGGATCGACGGTTCGATGGCTCGACTTCGGCAAGGCGCGCGCTGCTCGTAGCGCTCTCGGCCCTTGCGGGGTCGCTCTTCGTGGGCTGTGGCCCGACGTACCCGAACTGTGACAACGACGAGCAGTGCCACGAGGGCGAGTTCTGCGTGAACGGCCACTGCGAGGACTGCCGCGACGACACGCAGTGCCCCACGGGCCAGATGTGCGAGTCGAACGACTGCGTGCCGATCCCCGGCTGGTGCAACGGCGACGCGGACTGCCCCGCGGGCCAGATGTGCGAGCGCAACCACTGCGTGCCGCGCCCGGTCGAGACGCCGATCGACACGACGCCGCCGCCCCCGCAGGAGTGCCAGCTCCAGCCGGTCTACTTCGCGTTCGACGAGAGCACGCTCGACGACACGGCGCGCAGTGCGCTCTCGTCCGATCGCTCGTGCATGACCGAGCGCAGCATCACGCAGATCCAGATCACCGGCATGACCGATCCGCGTGGCACGGAGGAGTACAACATGGCGCTCGGCGATCGCCGCGCGCGGGCGACCCGTGACCAGCTGCAGCGCCTCGGCGTCGAGCGTCGCGCGATCACCACGCGCTCGGTCGGCGAAGAGATGGCGACGGGCTCGGACGAGTACGGCTGGTCGCGTGACCGCCGCTCGGAGATCGCCCCGCGCTGATTGCGGGTCTGGCCCGCTCGGGCTGGCGATCCCGTTCGTGCTAGGAGAAGGGCGCTGCGGCGCCCTTTTTCTTTTTCGGAGCGGGGAGAGAACGGTGAGCAAGGTCGGACGAACGGCGACGCTGATCGCCATCGCGCTCGTCGCGAGCGCGCTGAGCGGCTGCTTCCTCTGGACGAGCGCCGACCAGGGCGCGGACCTCACGCGCCGCATGGAGGCGATCGAGGGGCGCGTCACGGCGGTCGAGCCCTCGGTGGGCGAAGTGGAGGCCCTCAAGACGCAAGTGGCGACGCTGGAAGAGGTGCGCCGCGGCTCGGAGCTCGCGACGCGCACGAGCGCCGACACCGGTGCCCAGGTCGAGGAGCTGGCCCAGCAGATCGCGATGCAGGAAGGCACGATCGCCGAGCTCCAGCACGAGCTCTCGCGCATGCAGGAAGAGCTCGTCGAGCAGCAGACCGACTACGAGTCGCGCATGAAGAAGCTCGCCCGCCGGGCCGGCGTGGACATGCCGCTCGACGACGCCGAGGTGCCGGCCGGCGCCGAGGAGAACTTCCACGCGGCGCAGACCGCTTACGAAGCGCGCGAGTACTCGACGGCGCGGGCCCTCTTCCGGGCGTTCATCCAGCGCCACCACGACGATGCCCGCGCCGACGACGCGCAGTACTTCGTGGGGCAGAGCTACCTGATGGAGGACCGTCCCGCGACGGCGCTCGGAGAGCTGCGCCACGTCGTGGCCGACTACCAGAGCGGCGACCGCGTCCCCTACGCGCTCCTCTCGATGGCCGACGCCTTCTACCGCCTGCACGCGTGCGGCGATGCGACCACCTCGCTCCAAGCGCTCATCCGCGGCTTCGCGCGATCGCCCGTGATCGGGGACGCCCGCGCACGCCTGCGCGACGTGCAGCACGCGCCCGCGGGCTACTGCCAGGACGCGAGCTCGAGCACGGCGTCGCACTGACGTGATGCAGGCGCCGCGGCGCCGGTCGCCGTCACGTGCTCGTCACGCTCGCCACGGGGCGCGCTTGCACTATGCTCGCGACGCTCGGCACCGATGCGCACGCTGGAAGTCCCGTCGTTCTCGCTGCTCCTGTTGATCGGCTCGTCGGGCTCGGGAAAGAGCTCCTTCGCGCGGGCGCGGTTCCTGCCGACCGAGATCGTGTCGTCGGACTTCTATCGCGGTGTCGTCCGCGACGACGAGACGAACATGGAAGGCAGCGCCGACGCGTACGAGGTCTTCCACCTCGTCGTCGACAAGCGCCTCGCCGCGCGCCGCTTCACGGTCGTGGACGCGACCAACGTCCGGGCGCGCGATCGCGCGCCGCTCTTGGCCAAGGCCAAGCGCTCCGGGGCGCCGACGATCGGCCTCGTGCTCGACGTGGACGGCGCGACGTGCGTGGCCCGCAACGACGCCCGCGGCGACCGGCCCAACAGTCGCATCTACGTGCTGCGCCAGCAGGAGGCGATGCGCGCCTCGCTCCCGACGCTCGCGAGCGAGGGGTTCGCCGCCGTGCACGTGCTCGCGGCGAGCGAGATCGCCGCGATCGAGGTCCGGCGCACGTAGCCCGTGACGCGCGCGAGGATCGCGCGCGCTACGATGCGCGGCCCGTGCTCCTCACGATCACCACGACCCACGCACCGGCGACCGATCTGGGGCACCTGCTCCGCAAGAGCCCGTTCGTCGAGGCGCCCCACGAGATCCCTCTCTCGTACGGGCGCGCGCTCGTCTTCTATCCGGGAGGCGAGCGAGGCGCGGTGTACGGCGGCGCTCGTGGTGGAGCTCGATCCGATCGCGCTCGTGCGGGGCCGGGGGCCGGACGGGGAGGGCGCGCCGCTCGCGCACTACGTCAACGACCGCCCCTACGCGGCGTCGTCGTTCCTCGCGGTGGCGATCGGCGCGGCGTTCTCGTCGGCGCTCGCGGGCAAGGCGCCCGAGCGGCCGGCGCTCGCCGAGACCCCGATCCCGCTCGAGGCGCGGGTCTCGTCGGTGCACTGCCCGAGCGACGACACGGTGCGCGCGTTCTTCGGGCCGCTCGGCTACGAGGTGTCGATCGAGAGGAAGGCGCTCGACGAGGCGCATCCGGCGTGGGGCGCGGCGCCCACGGCGACGCTCGTGCTGCGCGGCCGAGCGCGCCTGCGGGATCTGCTCGCGCACCTCGTGGTCCTGATCCCGGCCCTCGACGGTCAGACGCACTACTGGGTCGGCGAGGACGAGGTGGAGAAGCTGCTCCGGCGTGGCGAGGGCTGGCTCGCCGCGCATCCGGCGCGCGAGGCGATCTCGCACGGCTATCTGCGCCGCCAGCGACGTCTGGCGCGGCTGGCGCTCGAGCGTCTGCTCGACGAAGAGGGCGTCGACGACGAGCGCGAGGCCGAGGACCGGGACGAGGAGGCGATCGAGCAGCCGATGCGACTGGCGGAGCGCCGGGTCGAGTCCGTGCTCGAGGTGCTGCGCGGGGCCGACGCGCGGTCGGTGGTCGACCTCGGCTGCGGCAGCGGTCGCTTCGTGCGGGCCGCGCTGAAGGAGCGCTCGCTCGAGCGCATCGTCGGGGTCGACGTGTCGAGCGCCGCGCTCGCGGTCGGCGAGGCGCGCCTCGAGAAGCGCCTCTCGGAGGCCGATCGCGCGCGTGTCTCGCTGCTCCTCGGCTCGATCGTGTATCGCGATCGGCGCCTCGACGGGCTCGATGCGGCGGTGTGCATCGAGGTGATCGAGCACCTCGACCCCGATCGCATCCCCTTCTTCGTGGAGAACGTGTTCGGCGCGATGCGCCCGCGCCTGGTCGTCCTGACGACGCCCAACGTCGAGGCCAACGCGAAGATGCCGGGCTTGCTCCCCGGGCAGCGCCGCCATCGCGATCACCGCTTCGAGTGGACGCGCGACGAGCTCGTCGGCTTCTCGGCCGGCGTCGCGCGCGCCCACGGCTACGACGTGCGTTTCGCCGGGATCGGCGACGAAGATCCCGTCGTCGGCGCCCCGACGCAGATGGCGGTCTTCACGCGGCGGGAGGGCGCGCCATGAGCGCCGAGCCGCGCGTCCTCGACGTCCCGGCGCTCTCGCTCGTGGTGCTCATCGGCGCCTCCGGGGCCGGCAAGAGCACGTTCGCGCGCGAGCGGTTCGCGCCGACCGAGGTGCTCTCGAGCGACTTCTTCCGCGCGATGGTGCGCGACGACGAGACGAACATGGAGGCGACGGCCGACGCGTTCGAGCTCCTGCACCTCGCGGCGGCCAAGCGCCTCGCTGCGGGTCGCTTGACGGTGATCGATGCGACGAACGCGCGCGCCGAGGATCGCGTGCCGCTGCTCGCGCTCGCCAAGCGGTACCACGCGATGCCGGTCGCCATCGTGCTCGACGTCGACCCCGACGTCTGCGTCGCCCGCAACGACACGCGGCCGGAGCGCGCCGGCAGCCGCGGCTGGGTGATGCGGCAGCACGGCAACCTCCGGCGCGGCGTGGGGCGCGGCACGAAGCTCCTCGAGCGCGAGGGATTCCGGTACGCGTACCTGCTCGCGGGCGTGGACGCGATCGCGTCGGCGACGATCCGGCGCACCCGGCTCTACGCCGATCGCCGCGAGGAGCGTGGTCCCTTCGACGTCGTGGGCGACGTCCACGGCTGCTACGACGAGCTGGTCCGCCTGCTCGCCGACCTCGGCTATCGCGAGGAGGCCGACTTCCGGCACCCGGACGGAAGGCGCCTCGTCTTCGTCGGCGACCTCGTCGATCGCGGGCCGCGATCGGTCGAGTGCCTGCGCCTCGTGATGCGCCTGTGCGCGAGCGGCGTGGCGCTGGCCGTCCCCGGCAACCACGACGTGAAGCTCGTGAAGTGGCTCCGTGGGCGCAGCGTGAAGGTCGGCCACGGCCTCGAGCGGACGATCGCCGAGATGGAAGGAGTCGACGCGGACGAGCGCGATCGGATGGCGCGCTTCGTCGACGACCTCGTCTCGCACCTCGTCCTCGAGGGTGGCCAGCTCGTGGTCGCGCACGCCGGGATGCGCGCCGACCTCCAGATGCGCGCCTCGAGCGTGGTCCGCGAGTTCGCGCTGTACGGCGAGACGACGGGGGAGGTCGACGCGTACGGCCTGCCGGTGCGCGCCGACTGGGCCGCGCTCTATCGCGGCGCGGCGACGGTCGTGTACGGCCACACGCCCGTGCTCGAGGCCGAGTGGCTCAACCGCACGATCTGCATCGACACGGGCTGCGTCTTCGGCGGCAAGCTCACGGCGCTGCGCTGGCCCGAGCGCGAGCTCGTGTCGGTGCCGGCGGCGCGCGTCTACTACGAGGCGCTCCGCCCGCTCGCGCCGCCGCGCCCGGCGCTCGACGCGCAGCAGGCGCACGACGCGCTGCTCGACCTCGGCGATCTGCTCGGCAAGCGCATCGTCACGACCGAGCACGTCCGCGCGATCGCGCTCTCGAGCGAGGAGATCGCGGCCGCGCTGGAGGTCACGAGCCGCTTCTGCGCGAGCCCGCGCTGGCTCGTGCACCTGCCGCCGACGATGTCGCCCGTCGAGACCAGCGCGCGCGACGGCATGCTCGAGCACCCCGACGAGGCCTTCGCGTACTTCGAGAAGCACGGCATAGGCGAGGTCGTGTGCCAGGAGAAGCACATGGGCTCGCGCGCCATCATCATCGTCTGCCGGGACGAGGCGACGGCGCGCGCGCGCTTCGCGGTGGAGGGCGAGGACGGGATCGT